>CALXUG010000009.1 GCA_944391625.1 uncultured Clostridia bacterium | reverse complement strand
ATGTCAGCTATAGCTGGCTCGTCTACCGCGATGTCAGCTATAGCTGGCTCGTCTACCGCGATGTCAGCTATAGCTGGCTCGTCTACCGCGATGTCAGCTATAGCTGGTAGTACCGTGGCTCTGGATGCACTCTATGCGAAGAGAAAACGCATGAGCGGTGCATCAAAATCGTTATCAGGGAAGTTTATTATTCTTGAAATTTCAGGTAATAATGCTTTTGACACCAGTCAATACGGTTATGCAACTTTATCTGACGGGTCAAAGCCTAGTTGGAGTAACTATAAAGCAAAATATACTTATTTCAAACAGTATAAGAAATACGCTACCTTTATGAAAAATGATACAGATTCCGATGACTGGATTGATTATTTCCAGATTTGATAGTGGGGTGACAATATGACCATTGAACGGATGATTCGGGAATTAAACAGTACAGTTCAGCAACTGCAGGCGATTGTAGTTACACAGGAACAAACGATTGCGCAGTTGCAGGAGCAGCTGAATCAGGTTGATACAGCACAGGCAGCGCTGCTATCTCTGGAAGCGGATTCATTATTAGAGCAGCAGGCGATTCAGCAGAAGTTGGCCGAGCAGGATGAGGTGCAGGCGCAGATTTTACTGAACCAGATGGAGGTGGCGATGAATGTTTAAGATTGTAAAGCGTTATTATGACCGCAGCATTTATGACAATGCTGCGGTTGCAAAATTTGTAAGAGCCGGAAAGTTGACGATGGAAGACTATCAGCAGATTACAGGAGAAGAATACACAGCACTCTAATCAGGGTGTTATTTTTATTTGAAAGGGGTGTAAGAGATGGCAATTATAAAATATGACGGTGGTGGCAGACCTGGTGGGCCGGTCAAGGAAAGCATTTCCCATGATGGCGGTAAAACGTGGAACAGTCCTGGAAGTTCCGGTGGCAACAGCGGTGGCAGCAATCGCCCCAGCAGTGGCAGTTCCGGCAGTTATACTAATAATTCGGGAACAACATGGAATAAATATCAAGGGGCTACAGGTAAACAATATGAAGTGGCAGGTAGCAATGGTACGATTAGTGTAACAAGACCGGATGGGAGTACAAGTTTAGTTCGGCCAACAGATTCTAACTATCAGGCAACATTAAATGCGATGCAATCCGACCTAAAAGGCAATGGTATCAGTTATACTCCAACCCATGATTTCAGCAACGCCAATGGTAACTGGCAGACAAAAGATTACATCACCGGCAATAACGATTTGAAATATGCGCTGGAGCAGGCGGCGAAGAACAGCGGCACGGGGCAGACAAGCACCAATGACTATGTAAAATCGCTGTATAATCGTATTGGTACGCAGCGTGGTGACGGCTCTGTGGTTACGCTGGACGATGTTAATAAAGAGTTGGGTCGTTTAGGTTTATCCGATTATGACAGCAATAATGCCATTTATACTGCCGGTGGAAATTTGTTGCCCGGTAATGATTTGGTAAAGTTTGGACCGGATAAGACCGGCGATGAGGGAATGTGGGCCTTTTATGGCGGTCAACAGTACAGAACCGGCGGTGATCAGAACGATTTTGTACAATATGTGAACGGTAAGACAGGGAACTTAGATAACCTGTCTTTTTTATTTGGCAATATGGCAGGCAACAAATATGCCCAGCAGGACCCTGCCTATCTGGCGGCTTATCAGCAGGCGCTGGGACAGTTTAACCAGGCAGCCAATGGCGGCAATATGGGTATGACCGGAAATCAGAATGTAGATAATGCAATCAATTACATTAACAGCATCGGCAACTATTATGGCATAACTGGTGGCGGTTATGGCGGAGGCAGCAGTTTGCTGGACCAGATTAAAGAACTGTTAGGCAGCGGTTTGTCTGCCAATAAGGATTTTATTGCTCAGCAGAAAAAACTGGCTCAACAGCAGGCAGAGCAGATGGGGCGCAGCGCATGGGTAAACAGTCAGCTGCAGCAGGATATGATGCGGGAAGGGATGTCCGCTATGGGATTGGGCACTTCCGGCGCATTGCAGTCTGCCCAGCTGGGCGTACAGAGCAACTACAATAATGCGTTGGGCGACATTAACAGCAATCTGAACAGTATGCTCAGCAGCTTGAATGCGCAGGAATTGCAGATGCTTTCTGACTACTACGATAATATGACCCAGTATGCCTACAATATCAGCAATGACGAAGCCAACAGAGCCATGCAGCAGGCGCAGCTGGCCATGCAGCAGCAACAGATGGCTTATGAGCAGGAGATGGCAAGACAGCAGCTTGCCATGCAGCAGGCGCAATGGGACTGGCAGAAACAACAGGCTGAATATGATAGAAAATTGAATCAGGGTAGTCTTTATCAAGATATGTACAATTCCGGTATGCTGTCTGATATGGGATATATAAATGCTGTTTCGAATCTCGGCCTTATTAACGCTGGCTATTGGCCAAACGGTTCTGCATCTTCCGGACAGACATTAGGACAGATGCAGCGGCAGCAGGGAGTATATGATTTACTGAATGCTCAGTTACAGAACCAGCTTTTACAGGAGCAGATTTATGGAAAACAATTGGCAAATCAAAAAAAAAGAAGTAGCGGCTCTTCGGGAAGTATAGGCTTTGATGATTCGGAAACGACTCTGGGTGTTGCTTCCGGAGTGACTCCATACCAACAGACAGCCTTATGGTATACCGGCGGTCCAAGTATTAACCCTTTAAATCAAATGGCTAATTACTTAATTGATAATAACATTGTAAAAAAATAACTGGTGGTGTTTTGAATGGCGAAGAAAAAGGAAGACGAATATACCGAAAAATGGCGCAAGAAAAATACCATAAAGAAAGCCAATATAGAATTTAACACTGGCAAAAAGAAGTCGGAACCATCCACTCTTTTAGGAAAAGTACAGAAACATAATGATGATCTGAAAAAATCTGATGCTGAGAAAAAAAGAGCACAAGGAACGATAAACAAAGCAAAATCGAATTATCAAAGGAATGAGGATATTCGGCCTAAATTAACGACTGTTAAAAATTCTCTTGAACAGGCGCGGCAGGTCAATGCGCAGGTTGCTGCGGCAATGCCGAAGGTGGTCAGCGGCAAAGCGTTGAAATCCGGTTCAGCGCAAGGGAAGACCAATCTGGTACAGGGAACCAAACAGGGGCTGTTGGCATTAGCTGACAGCCCTTTTTGGAAGGCGGCAGCTAATGCAGAAGCATCTAAATTGTTGCCATATCAGAATAGTAAAAGCCCATCTTTACAAAGAGCGGTAAAATTCAACAATCAAATTGCCGGCAATTATTCCTTGGAGCAGCAGCGGCGCAATCTGGCGCAGCAGACCTTGCAGCAACAACAGGCCATTGCCAACAAATACGGTCCGTTGAATCAGGGGGAACAGATTGTATCTGATGTGGTGGCCAATATGATTCCTATGCTGCCGTCCATCGGTGCAGGGATGATGACTGGCGGTATCGGCGCAGCTGCCGGACTGGGAGCCAGAGGAATACAGTTGGCAAATACGGCAGGCTCTATGGGCAGCATGTTTAACTATGCCCGTGGGCTTGGGGAAACACAGGCTCTGAATGAAGGGGCAACCATGCAGCAGGCCAACAACTATGGCCTTGCCACCGGCGCTTTGGAAACCGGTACAGAAATGCTTATAGGCGGTATCCCCGGACTGCCCAGCGTAGGCAGGATTTTGCGGCCGGGGCAAGCAAGAGCGTTGACAGCCGGTATTCAAAACCAAACTCTGAAACGAGCAGCTGATGCTGCAATTGATATTGGCGGCGAAGGATTGGAAGAAGTAATAGCAGAAGTGGCCGATCCGTATATCCAAAGAAAGATTTATAATCCAGATGCGCAGAACGCAACCGCGCAGGACATTGCCCATGCTGCCATCATGGGAATGCTGACCGGTGGATTGATGAAAGGCGGCGCACATTTGGCCGGAAAAGCAATGGAGGTCCCGCCAAGATTGACCAGAGCAAGCGAAACAATGCGGCAAGCGCAGCAAACAGCATCTGATAATGCGTTGTTTGGTTCAACCTTGGAAGAACGTAACGCACAGCAGGAAAGAGCAATGCAAATCAACGCTGAAAATGCGCGAAAAGCGGCCGAACTTGCTCAGAGGGCGCAGGAAGCCGCAGAAGCAGCGAGAAGATTGCCGGTGATAATTCCATCGCAGCAGGCGCAGAACGCGCCGGAAAACAGAAATAATGAGGTCGGTTTTTACCGCACCGGAGAAATTGACCTGAATTTGCAGGGTAAATCACAAAAAACTATTCATTCTCTACCGATGGAGCAGCGAACCTTTGAAAACGTAGGGGATAAAAAGGTAAAAGCCTATCAGCAGGAGAATCCGGCGGTGCGTCCGTTCTATCAGGAGACAGCAAGCAATCTTCTGGCAGATTTGCAGCAAGGCACCAAGGGCGGCAGAGATGTTGGCATAAACCCAGAGACACGCAATGTAACAACCAGAAGCGGTTGGCAGCGGCAGCAGTCGGAGCCGATTAACAGAATGCTGGATGATGGCATGAGTTATCCTCAGATTGAAGACGGCTTACAGCGAATTATTGAGGACCATGGCAAGGAAAATACAGCCAGTGCAAAAAGAGCAGAATTATATGTGCATGATGCCACAGTAAACGGTTATCGGAACGTCCAAGGGGAACAGGTGCAACCAAACGGAGAGTTTGCTTACCGCGGGCAAACGCTGGAACAATTGCAGGAACTGAATACACGCTTGGATAATGCATACACCGGTGACCCTGTGAAAGATGCTGCAATTATCCGCAATCAGGAAATTGTGCAGAACCTTATGCGCAAAACGCCGCCAACGCCGGTACCGGATATCAGACCCAGGTTAAAACGACCGGAGCCGGTGCAGCAGCCAGAGCAGATTAATACATCTCAGTCAGAACAGCCGATACAGCAAGATAATATTGCTAATTATGCTAATTATGATTTGACCAAATTACAACCAGAAGTACGGTCGTTTTTAGAGCAAGTCGGCAGTAAGAGCGGCTTCGATGTAGCTGTGTTTGATGGCTTGCCAAAGGGTGCCAATGGGATGTATCAGAATGGTGTTGTTTATCTGGATGGTAATAAAGTAAACAGCTTGGAAACAGCGCGAAAAATTGCAGCCCATGAAGTGTACCACGGACTGCGCGGCACAGAAGAATTTATGGATTTGCAGGACATTGCGCTGGAATATCTTTTATCCGGCAATCAGAATATGAGCCGTCAGCAGCTGGTGCAGAGCAAAATGGAACAGTATAGCAAGCTGGACGTGGAGATTGATATAGAAACTGCCTATGATGAACTGACAGCAGAGTTTATGGAGCAGGCGTTGTCTGACCCAAAAGTGGCAGAACGCATCTGGCAAGAACGGCCATCATTGGCACAGCGTATCTTTGAATTTATCCAGAATCTGATGCAGCGCTTTACCGGACATGCCATGTCCGCTCCGGAGCAACAGCAGCGGGCATTGTTGCAGCGCGCTGCTGATATGTACGCCAAAGGGTTACAGTCTATGCAGTACAACGGATTGCAACAGCAGGATAGCCAACCACGGCAGATGTTCGCCGGAGAAAAGAGCCAGACTGCTGATTTAGATGCGCTGGCCAGAGCAAAACAGATGGCTGCCTCTGGCGCTGACATGGAAAGCATCCAGCAGGAAACAGGATGGTTCCGCAGCAAAGTAACTGGCGGCAAGTGGGCGTATGAGATTGACGACAGCAAAGCTGAATACAGAGCAAGCGGGGATGGCAGATTACTTGCCAATCCAAAATACAGACGGAAGCAGGAACTGGAACAGCGCTATCTGTATTCTATGCTGGGTGAAGCTGAGCCATTAACTGATGCGGAGCAGACAGAGCTGGAAAGACTGCAAGAAATCTTCTCTGCGGAAAGGACTGGCAAGCATCTAGACGATTATCTGTATCATCCAGAATTATATAAGGCTTATCCAGATCTATCGTACACAAAGTATGCAGAAGATGAACTTAACAACGGTTTGTCTGGCTACCACAGTGCCGCAGAGGAAAGAATCGTTATAGACCCGCGATTCCATGCAAAAGACACAATATTGCATGAAACCCAGCATGCTGTGCAGAGCATGGAAGGATTCCCGAGAGGTGCAAGTCCGGGGTATTGGAAAATGATAGCGCAAAGCAAAGAAGATTATGTCAATGAATCCATGCTGCGAATGAGACAGCGAAAGGTTATGAAGCAAATTAATGAACTCAGTGCAAGTTCTGGCCTGGATGATTATTTCGACCAGTTATTAGATAAAGAAATGAATGGTGAGATTACCAGCGAACAGGTAGAGGTTTTGGAGCAGGAGTTTATTGAACAGAATGTACCAGAATTGAAAGCGTTAAAAGATGAATTGTACAATGATATCTATATTAAATTGCAGGAAATCGGCAGTAGAAAACCGGATGCAGACAAACTATATTACAATACCGCCGGAGAAATCATGGCCAGAGATACAGCAAGGCGCAGTAATTGGGATGAAGCCAACCGCAGAAAAATTACACCTGCTATGGATAGTGAACAGGGCATTGTCTACTCAGAGGGATACAATATGTACGCTGACCAACTGGATCAGGAGCGCAGGGCATTATTGCAGTCCTTCCCTGATGAACTACGAAACAAAATTCGTGAGATGAATCGTGCAACATTGGACAAAGATTTTGACCGAGTGAACGACTTAGAAGCAGAGTTACTGGAAGGTCCTTATGCTGATTTGTACGAACAGTATGATAGATTGGACTTTGCATATCGTGGTGCGGTGGAAGATAATGGACAGCCATTAAACGGTAGCAGCCGTTATAGCGGTAATGGTGATATCCGCTATAGCCTCTCCGATATGGCAGACCAGTACGGTGCTATTCCTGTCGGCGAAAATCCGCTGGGAACCAACCGTGATGTACAGGTACCAAAGCAGACCAGTGATTTTGATAAAGTGCGCAAAGGAACCAGAACCGGCATGGAGGCGGAGCAGGTAGCCGATGAAACGGTTGCTGGCATCCAGAAGGAGCTGGACAGCGATGTGCAGAGTGGTATGTTTACTTATGAGCCAACCAGCAACAAAGCTGATTTGGCAGAGGCGAATAAGCGTATTGCTGCGAATGGTTGGGAGGAAACAGGCAGACAATTGCATGAAGTGGTTTTGTCTGGCCGAAGAATCAATTCTGCCGACATGGCCACGCTGGAACGATTGATACAGGAAGCGCAGAGGGCTGGCCAATATGATAAGGCGGTGGAGTTTGTTTCTGATCTTGCGGTGATTGGTACGGAATCCGGACAGAACATTCAGGCAATTCGGATGCTGAAACGGCTGACACCGGAAGGGCAGCTGATGACATTAAAAAATGCGCAGCGCCGTATCAATAACAGTCTGATCAGCAAAGGACAACCAGCGGTTCCGGGAATATCCAGCGAAATAGCACAGGAGTTTTTACAGGTCAGAGGCAACAAAAAGCGCGGTGAAATCTGGGATAAAGAGATTGCCAGAATGGCACAGCAGACAGAGGGCAGCTGGGTGGACAAGCTAAACGCCATTCGTTATGCAGCCATGCTATCCAATCCGCGCACACACTTCCGCAACTTTATTGGTAACTGTGCGATGCAGGCGGCTAGATATCCTACCAATCTTATTTCCGCTGCATTGGAAGATGTGGCATCGTTTTCGCAAAAGAGACGGAACCCAAACGGTATGGAGCAAAATCGTTCCTTGCGAAACAAAACTGGCCAAAGTAGCAAAGAGCTGCGTAAGTATGCAGAGATGGTATGGACAGCAGATGGAGAGGCTGCCATGCGCAATGTAGGCAACCGCTATGATGATGTAAGCGGACAGTTTGCACAGAATCAGCGAGTGTTTGGGCATACCGTGGCGGGTAATGTGCTGGAAGCGTTGGCCGGAAAAGGTAAATATAGTGTCGGTTCTGTGCTGGATGCAGAGGATCTGTGGTTTAAGCACGCTACTTATGTGAATACATTGGTGGCTTACATGAAAGCAAATGGCATTACCACGCGGGATGCTGCATTGAATGTAGTGAAGCCAAACGGTGCATCTATCGGCAAGGGCATGGAATATGCTGGCTTGCAGGCGCGGAAAGCGACCTTTACCGAGGATAACAAACTGGCCAATCGTATCAGCAAGTTGGAGAATACCAACCTCGGTACGCAGTTGGCACTGGGTGCAATTATACCATTTAAGAAAACGCCAATGAACATTATTACTCGTGGCGTGGAGTATTCGCCTGTTGGCTTGCTGATGACTGGGTACAAATTACAGGATGCGGCCAGACATCAGAAAACTGTGAAAGAGTATGATGAATTGGAAAACCGCTACAGTAAGAAGAAAGTGTCGCGTGAATCCAAGTACACAGTCAATGATGTGCTGGAAAGCCTTGCGGCCAATCTGACTGGCACTGGTTTGTTGGCTGCTGGCATTTTCCTGGCATCGCAAGGAATGTTGGCGGCTACTGGTGACGATGACGATAAGCGCAAGGAGCGGTATGAACAGCAGATGGGTGACCAGAACTTTGCGGTGGTTCTGGACGATGGCAGCACATACACCATCGACTGGTTGGCTCCGGCTGCTATGCCGTTGTTGACAGGCGTGGAGGTTTACAATCAGCTGTTCAGTGGCAAATATGACGAAACAGATGATGCTTTAGTGTCCAGAGCGTTGAGTGCTGCGGGAAAAATTGCAGACCCTGTATTTGAGATGTCCTGCATGCAGGGTGTAGCATCTGCACTGGCTAGCTACAGTGGCGATACCGGCGACATTGCATCCACATTGGCTGCCAATATCGGCACGGGCTACGCTGGTCAGTTTATTCCAGCGCCAGTGGGAGCATTGGCCAGAACTATTGACGATACCGTTCGCAGCAGTTATGCACCGAAAGATAGTCCATATACGAAAACTGGTGAATCTTTCCTGCGGCAGCAGCGCAGTAAGCTGCCGGGATTAAGCACTCAAAATCAGCCAAGTATTGATGTGTGGGGGAACGATCGCAAGCGGGAGTTTGCCGGAAGTGACCCATCGGATGTTGCGATGCGAATTGTGATGAATTTTATCAGCCCTGGCAACTACAGCAGCAACAAACGAACCGAATTAGATAACTCATTGGAAAAGTTGTACAAGGCTACTGGCGATAGTAATGTATTGCCAAAACGAGCAGATACTTATATCAAACGAGATGGCAAACCAACGGTATATTTATCTCCGTATGAGTACAGCAGATTTTCTACCACCAAAGGTAAGAAGTCAGCGCAGTATGCTGGCGACTTTACATCCAGCGATGCATACAAGAATCTGGATGATACCACCAAGGCGGATATTGTGTCCAAGCTATATGAATTGGCGAACTACGAAGCGAAGAAAGAAGCCTTAGAAAAACGTAATATTGATTATTCCGATACAAAATACGAAAATGCTTTAAAATCCGGTGTGAAACCGTATGAGTATTACGTCACAAAAGAACGTTTTGACGGTAAGTTTACAGACTATAAGGATGCAAAAAAACATGCGGAATATGCAGACAAGATGGGAATGAAAGATGGTAAATATGCTGCTATTTATGACGGTTTGCGTGAATTGAAGGCAGATGAGACTAAACAGGGCAAAACTGTGAAAGATAGCCGTCAGAAAAAAGTCGTGGCATATCTGAACAACGAATTGCGCCGCGGTAATATCACAAAAGAACAGTGGTATTACTTCTACACGAAGGAATATCCATCCCAGGCGAAAAATGCTCCGTATGCGTGGATCCGGGAAGCAAACAAGAGATAGGCGGCATAATTGAAAGGGTGGTGGTGCTATTGATTGTGTTATAGATATGCTATAAGTTTGCTATAGATTTGGTTAATTTTTGTGTTTCACGTGAAACAATTTGATAGCGTTCCGATTGGGGCGCTTTTTTGATTGAAAAGAGGTGATTGTATGACATTACAGGAAGTGGTGCCATATCTATCGTTACTGCTGGCGTTGTTGGGTTTCTGGCTGGGGCGGATGTCCGCCAGTAAGAGCGAGGGAGAGCGGGATGGCACATTGATGACTGAGGTAGGGTATATCAAATCCAGCACCGATGATATTAAGAAGCAGCTGCGGGAGCAGGAGCAGAAATATACGGAACTGATTGCTCGGCTGAGTGCAGTAGAGCAAAGCGCAAAGCAGGCGCATTATCGGATTGATGAGATTCGCGAGCATTGCTGTGGGGATTGAGGTGGATGGCATGAAATTTTCAGAAAAAATTGTTGTTTCGGTGATAGCGCTGAATATTTTGTTCAGCGTTGGTTGTCTGGTAGTGTGCTGGCATGGTATGCAGAGTATTGATGCTTTGGTGGTGGGCTGGTTTGCGTTCACTACAACGGAACTGTGGGGCTTGAGCAAAATCAAGCGTGAGAAGATAAGAAAGGATGATAATAATGATTGATGTAACTCCATTGGCAAATGCGTTGATTATGGTGCTGGCTGTATTGGTTACGGTGTATCTGATTCCGTGGATCAAGAGCCAGACCACGGAAAAACAGCGGGAAGAAGTGGAAGCGTGGGTGAAAATCGCCTGCGCTGCGGCGGAACAGCTGTACCACACCGATGTGATTCAGGACAGAAAGCAGTATGTGATTGACTTTATGATGAAGAAAAATTTGAAAGTGAATCCAGACGAACTGAACAAAATGATTGAAGCAGCGGTACTGGAAATCAATAAAGAATGGGGAGGGGAAGCAGCAGAATGAATGTAATCAATACAATTGCGCCACTAAAGTCGGTAAATAATATGAAAGTTGATACATCGATGCTGCAAACCGTGAATTGCATTCCTGCAAAAAGTCGAGCTGTGAAATACATTGTGTTGCATTACACGGGAAACCAGAAAGACACAGCGAAATCCAATGCACGATACTTTCAGACTGGCGGTAGAGGTGCAAGCGCGCATTACTTTGTAGATGATAGTTCGATTTATCAGAGTGTGGCATTAAAAAATAAAGCATGGCACTGTGGAACCAAAGGGGAGTATTATCATGCTTGCCGGAATGCGGACAGTATCGGGATTGAAATGTGTTGTAGTGGCGGATATCAGGTAAGTAAAAAAACGCAGGAGAACGCTGCATATTTAACTGCTGAACTGTGTAAACTTATTGGCATTACTGCTGCCGAAGTAGATAAATATGTAATTCGTCATTATGATGTAACACATAAAAAATGCCCAGCCCAGTGGGTAGCTGACAGTAAGGAGTACAATGAGTTTAAAGAGATGGTTAAATACATCTTAAAGCATGGCACAATGGAAAAGAAGGGTGAAGAGATGATTGAAAACAGTAAGGTGATTTTTGACGGTAAAGAAGTCCCAGTAAGAAGAATCTTAAAAGATGGCACAAACTTTATTGCAGTTCGTGATGTTGGCAAAATCTTTAATTGCGAAGTAAGTGCCAAAGGGAGTATTCCGGTACTGAAAAGTAAGTAAAACAAAGCCCTGCTGTTATGAGTGATATCATAGCTGCAGGGCTTATATTTATTATGCAAATGAATACTCGTTATGATTTATAAGTGAATCACAAGTACCACTGTAGAAAACAAAAATGTGTCAACCAATATATTTTGAGGTGCATGCGGAATCTTCCCACCTCAAATCATAAATTCTTCAACCAAACCTTGCAAAGGGCTTGGTTAAGCTGTTTGTTATTTTACTATACTGGTATCAATAAGTCAAGAAAAGATTCACGATTCATTTTAACTGAACAAGGTTCTATCAGGTGTTATTTTAAGCCGGAAAAACCGGTTTGTCGCAATGCTTCGTACAAAATAATAGCAGCAGAATTAGATAAATTTAAAGAGCGGGCTGCTTCGTTATCCTGCATAGGAATTTTAATTCGGGTATCGGCATATTGTTCATGCATAAATGCCGGAAGTCCTGCGGTTTCTTTGCCAAACACCAGAAAATCGCCATCCTGAAAAGTTACTTCATCATAATGTTTTTCTGCTTTGGTAGTAGCTAAGAATAATCGTTTGTTGCCGTGTTGCGCCAGAAATTCATCTAAATTTTCGTAAATATGCAAGTCTAACAGATGCCAATAATCTAAGCCGGCCCGTTTAAGATGTTTATCATCAATAGAGAACCCCAATGGTTTGATTAAATGCAGCGCGCAGCCGGTGATGGCGCAGGTGCGGGAAATATTACCGGTATTAGAGGGAATCTCCGGTTCAACCAATACAATGTGAAACATAATTCGTCAGAAACCTCTTTTCCATTCAAAAAATTGTGAAATAACTAATCATAAGTTTTTTCTCATCTTAGCAGTATAACGGTTCTGTGAAACAGCGTCAATAGAAAAAAATCTGGTGAAAAAGAGGATTTTTTTGTTTTGTGTCATATACAACAAATGAGAAGTGGCGATATGGCAAAAAATTGTCAATCGGTTGGAAACGGAGGGAAAACAGCGTGGAACATCATAACTGGGGGATTGGCATGCGAACATTAAAAACTGCTTTGGCAATTTGGCTGGCATTTTGGATTTGTGATTTGCTGCAATTTCCAAACAGTGCGTTGGCCGCAATCACTGCCATTGTAGCGATACAGCCTTCTCTGAAAGGATCTTTGACTACTATAAAAAATCAAGTGATTGCTACAACATTTGGCTGTTTTCTGGCAGTTGTTGTGGCCTATTACTTTCAAGGCAGCTACACAGCCATTGCTTTCAGTGCAATTTTGGCGATTGCGTTGTGTGTGCGGATGCATTTAAAAGACAGTATTGTCTTATTGTTGGTTACTATTATTTTAATTGGACAAACGCCTTTGGATAATTTCCAGCAGGCCATTGTACAGCGAATTAGTATGATTTTGATCGGTTTAGGTATTGGGTTTTGTTTAAACCTATTAATTCGACCTCAACATCGGCATCGGTTGTTGGAACATATTGACGAACTGCGTACAGAGTTTGAGCATCTATATCGAATTTGTGCCGAAGATTTGTGCAGGCAGGAACATTTAGATAAAGAAGGAATGCAGCAGACTATTGTTAAATTGCGGGATCAGATTCAAGAAACCAGAAATATTTATAAGTTATCCATTGACAGTCAAGTAGGCTATGATGAGAAAAATAACAGAGATGAACTTTATCTGGCACGGAGAATCATCAATGCGCTGGCTTCCAATTTGGAACGATTGGTGGAAATACACCGCAGCATTGTATTGGCGCCGCAGTTGGAAAATAATCAGGAGATTCGGCAGCTGGTCTACCAGTATTTGATGGAAATTTTATATAATCATCAGCGTGTCTATGAATACTTGCTGTTTGATAAACCTTTTTCGGAAGATATGATGAAGGCTTTTGATTGCAAAGAAATACAACTGGAACAAGCTATGCTCTCTATGCTGAAAGAAATGGATGATTTATTGCCGCTGCATTATTGGAATATGATGGTGGAAGCGGAGCGTATCATGTTTAAAACATGGAATTTGAGTTGTATTAAGCGGGAAATTCATGGCGAGAAAATAGAGTTTGATGAGATAGAAGATTTATACAGGCTACAATAAAACGATAGAAATATGGCATATTTTAAAAGGACGGACATATCCTGTACCGAGGTGAGCATGATGATATCATTTATCCTATTACTGGCAGGACTGGCCGTCTTTTTGATTATTGCACTGAAATTACGGGTTCGCAGTAATTTATATCGGCAGGAGCAAACCATTAGCAGTCCTTTGGCAGAGGCTATGCGTCAGCTGGTAGGAATCGCCGGCGGCATTTATTTGTCGTTAGTTATGTTGGTGAGCTTTTTAGGTATTGAAACGCCAGCTGCGATTCCTGTTTTGGATATGCTGCTGGATCCTTTGGCCGTATTATCTATTCTTCTGGCCTGTTTGCAGCCCTTTGGCATTCTCTTTTTGCGGCGTATTTTTTCGGGAGGAGGGAAATAGTTTATGGAATATGGAACCATTCGACTCAGTGATTTGGCAGGAAAAAATATTGTGAACATTTTTGATGGTGTGCGGTTGGGTGTGATTTATGAGCCCAATCTGTCTTTTGACCCGGAAACTGGACGCATTGAGCATTTATTTTTAGGCGGAAGAAATGGTTTTACAGGCATGTGGTCCGAAAAAAACAGTTTGCAGATTCCCTGGCAGGCCGTACACAAAATCGGTCAGGAAGTGGTAATTGTGGATTTGGGGCAGAGTCCGATGCGTTATAAACGAAATTTGTTTTAAACTCTTTATCATCTTTTGTGAATTTTTAATTGCAGTCTGACCAATAATTGTATTATAATGATTCATAATACATTTTTAGGGGGAACGATTGTGAGTGTAACAAGTACATCCAACTTTATTCAGGCAATTATTGATGAAGATATTGCTAATGGGACAAAAGATATATATACCAGATTTCCGCCGGAGCCTAACGGGTATCTGCATGTGGGGCATGCCAAATCTATCTGTTTAAACTTTGGTTTGGCAGAACGCAATCATGGTCGCTGTAATTTGCGTTTTGATGATACCAATCCGGTGAAGGAAGATACCGAGTATGTAGATTCTATTAAACAGGATGTAGAATGGTTAGGATTTCATTGGACTGGCGATATTCATTATGCTTCCGATTATTTTCAGACTTTTTATGCCTGTGCAGTACAATTGATTAAAGAGGGAAAGGCGTTTGTTTGTGATTTGACCGCGGAAGAAATGCGGGAATATCGTGGAACTTTAACAGAACCGGGCAAGAACAGTCCTTATCGAGACAGAACAGTGGAAGAAAACCTGGCTTTGTTTGAAGGGATGAAAAATGGCGAATTCGCAGATGGTGCAAAGGTGTTGCGGGCTAAAATTGACATGGCATCTCCCAATATTAATATGCGCGATCCTATCATTTATCGGATTGCCAAGGCAAATCATCATCGCACAGGGGATGCTTGGTGTATTTATCCAATGTATGACTTTGCTCATCCAATTTCTGATGCCATTGAAGGGATCACCCATTCAGTCTGCACATTAGAATTTGAAGACCATCGGCCATTGTATGACTGGGTATTGGACAATTTGATGGAGTTTGCTCAATTTCCGTCACGTCCTCATCAGTATGAATTTGCACGATTGGAATTAAATAATACCATTACCAGTAAACGAAAATTAAAACGGCTGGTGGATGATGGTATTGTGGATGGCTGGGATGATCCGCGGATGCCGACCATTTCTGGAATGCGCCGTCGGGGATATACGCCACAGGCAATTCGTAATTTCTGTGATATGATTGGTGTCTCAAAAAGTAATAGCCGTGTAGAGTTTGCTATGTTGGAATATTGTCTGCGGGAGGATTTAAATCAAAACGCACCTCGTGCCATGGTTGTTTTGGATCCATTAAAAATCACTATTACCAATTATCCGGAAGGACAATTAGAATATGTAACTGGTGAAGTAAATCCAAATAAACCAGAGATGGGTACTTATCAAATTCCCTTTGGCAGAGAACTTTATATTGAACGGGAAGACTTTAAGGAAGAAGCCAACAATAAATTTTTCCGGTTAAAGCCGGGGAAAGAGGTGCGATTAAAACACGCATATATCATCCAATGTGATGAAGTGGTAAAAGATGAAGCTGGCAATGTGATTGAGCTGAAATGTAGTTATGATCCTACTACGAAGAGCGGTATGGAGAATGCCAATCGCAAAGTAAAAGGGACATTGCATTGGGTAGAGGCTTCTACTGCAATTGATACAGAGGTTCATTTATTAGATTTCCTGTTGCAGCCGGAACAGGGAGAAGGCGACTTTATGGAATATTTAAATCCTAACTCTCTGGTAGTAAAATCTGGTTGTAAAGCGACAGCTAATATGAAAGATGCTAAAGCCGGAGATACATTCCAGTTTTTGCGTACAGGTTATTTCTGTGTAGACAGTAAATATTCCACATCAGAACATCTGGTATTTAACCAGACAGTATCCTTAAAAGACAGCTATAAACCAGAGCAGCAGTCATAAGATGGGTTTTGTTTTTCCTATTTGCTAGAATTGAAGTGTGCTGAAATCTGTATTGTCGAACTGGTTATTTGATGCAGGATTCTAATATCATGAAGAATTTTATGTATAAAGTCTGCCACAAAAGAAACAGTGTAATAAAAAATAGATTTTTCAGAAAGCAGTATGGTCTTTGGAGACTATGCTGCTTTCTTGTTTTTGATATAAAATTTTTTCAGGTATTTTGAAACAATTAGAATCAATAAAGAGGAAAGATGAGTTATTTTCATAGGTTTGTTATGTGAAAATATTGCGCTTTTCTTGCTTTATAAGATTAAAAATATTATAATAAACAGATACGACTGAAAATTTTTTACAGGCTTATTAGATTTCCTGTGATGTCAAAAGGGAGAATATTATGAAAGTAACATTGGAAGCAATCAAACAACGACCAATGCCGCAGCATATTGCAATCATTATGGATGGCAACGGACGATGGGCCAAGGGGAAAGGTATGCCAAGACTGGCTGGACATCGTGTTGGCGTTCAGGCTCTGAAAAGTATTATTATCGCAATCGACGAACTAGGGATTCAGTATCTAACCGTATATGCTTTCTCCACGGAAAACTGGAAACGGCCTATTGATGAAGTAAATGGATTGATGGAGCTGATGGTGGAGTTTATTGATAAAGAAATTGATTATTTACATGAAAAAGGTGTACGTGTCAATCCTATTGGCGATATCAGCCGACTAACAGGTAAAACATATGATAAAATAATGTTTGCGCAGGAAAAAACAAAAGGTAATACTCATATTGTTTTAAATGTCGCTTTAAACTACGGTGGGCGCCAGGAAATCATTCGCGCAACCAAAGCAATTTGCGAAGAGGTAGTGCAAAATCGGTTGCGTGTAGAAGATATTGATGAAACGGTATTTTCCAGTTATTTATATACAAACGGGCAGCCTGATCCTGATTTATTAATTCGTCCTTCTGGGGAATTACGAGTCAGTAATTTTCTGTTATGGCAGATTGCGTACAGTGAATTTTGGATTACCAATATTTTATGGCCGGATTTCAGTAAGGAGCACTTGTGGCAAGCCATTTGGGAATTCCAAAATCGCGACAGACGCTATGGAGGATTAGGGGAGAAAAGGAGCTGAATCATTTTGGGGACCAGAATTATCAGCGCAATCGTAGGATTGCCGGTGTTGTTGTTTTTTATCTATTTGGGTGATTGGCCGTTTGCTTTTATGGTTTGTGTACTGGCAACCATTGGTTTATATGAGTTTGCCCGTATGGCCAGAGAAAAAAAGCAAGTGTTTTTATATGTGCCTGTGCTGCTTGGTGTGTGGGTCATGTTGGCGGGTAGTTATCTACAATGGGAAAACTGGACTGCACTGGGTATTTTAGTTACATTTTGTATTGTGTTTGCAGTTGCTGTGTTTCGCTTTCCAGCCTTCTGTGTAGATGATATTGCAGTTAATTTTTTAGGGTTGATTTATGTTGGATGGACGATGGCTCATTTGATCGCCTTTGACAGTTTAGGTAACGGGCGATTATTGGTATTATATCTGTTTGTTGCTATTTGGAGCAGTGATTCGGGTGCTTATTTTGTGGGCCGTTTGTTAGGAAAACATAAACTATGCCCGCGAGTTAGCCCTAAAAAAACGTGGGAGGGTTCTATAGGCGGTGTTATAACTACCTGCGTATTACTTTCGTTATTAAATTGGTATTTTGCTATGCTGCCGGCAGTCGCTGTTATTATGATTGCCGTTGTGATTTCAGTAATTGGGCAGATTGGTGATTTAATTGAAAGTCTGATAAAGCGTTATTATGGTGTAAAAGATTCGGGAAACTTGATTCCTGGACATGGCGGAATTTTAGACCGATTTGACAGTATTATGTTGGCCGCTCCGGTTATGTATTATTGTATTGTAATAACTCGGTATTTTGGGGCATACTAGAAAGAGGTGTAACATAAAGTGAAACGATTGGCGATTTTAGGTGCTACCGGCTCAATTGGAACACAAACTTTGCAGGTGGTGGATGCATTTCCGGGGCAATTTCAAGTAGTTATTCTGGCGGGGCACAGTAACTGGCAGTTGCTTTTACGGCAAGCATGTCAATATCATCCTTCTTGTGTGATTATCACAGAGCCTTCTGCTTATGAGAAATTTAAGCAGGAAAATGCAGATAAACAGCTAGTGGTTCTTTGCGGGATGAGTGGGGTATTGCAGGCGTTGGAACAGTTTCCTGTAGATATGATGGTTGGCGCCATGAGTGGTGCAGCTGGCATAGAACCTACTTTGAAAGCGTTAGAACTGGGAATTGATCTGGCTTTGGCTAATAAAGAAACATTGGTGTCCGGCGGTAGTTTGGTACGTCGGGCGCAGCAGAAAAGCGGTGCGCAAATTTTACCGGTGGACAGCGAGCATTCTGCTATCTTCCAGTGTATAGAGCCAAATAGTTCTTGCCTGCATAAAATCTTGCTGACTGCTTCCGGCGGTCCGTTTCGTACCTGGAATAAAGAACAATTGTCTCAGGTTACAAAAGAACAAGCTTTGAAACATCCCAATTGGTCTATGGGACAAAAGATTACCATTGATTCTGCAACTTTGATGAATAAAGGATTGGAAGTGATAGAGGCTAACTGGTTGTTTCAAGTGGATTATGATCACATTCAGGTTCTGGTGCATCCGCAGAGTGTTGTGCATTCCATGGTGGAATATGGGGATGGAACTGTACTGGCGCACCTAGGTAAAGCTGATATGCGTATCCCAATTCAGTATGCGCTGACTTGGCCGCAGCGGCAGGGGAATCCTTTCCCAAAATTAGACTTCACTCAATTGGCAGGGCTGGAATTTTTTGCACCGGATTATGAGAAATTTCCGGCACTGGCTTTGGCTTATGATGTGGGTCGCACCGGGAAATCGGCACCTGCTATTTTAAATGGTGCCAATGAGGTTGCAGTTGCTGCTTTTTTACAGGATAAAATTGGATTTATGGATATACCTGCTTTGGTCGCTCAGGTTGTGGGCTGCCATAATCCAATAGAAATTGAAAGTTTCGCCCATTTGATAGAGTTGGATCAATGGGCAAGACAACAGGCCTGGCAGTATGTACAGCAGCATCAGTGATAAAATTCTATATAAAAGGGAGTATCCATGATGTTAACAGTGATTGTCGCGATTTTAATTTTTGCATTGTTGGTAACGGTTCATGAATTTGGGCATTTTATCACTGCGAAATTATCTCATATGTATGTAGAGGAATTTAGTATTGGCATGGGTCCGTTACTGTTTAGCAAACGGTGGGGGGAAACTCGTTATTCTTTGCGCCTGCTTCCTTTAGGCGGATACGTTCGCGTATTGGGTGAGGATATTCAGGAAGAAGAGCGCAAAGGGATTGAACAGGTGAGTGTACCTGAGGAACGCCGATATCAAAATCGTCCTGTTTGGCAGCGTATGATTTTTGCAGCAGCGGGATCGGTTATGAACGTCATAACTGCAATTGTTATTTTTTCTGTTATGTTTTTGATTTTAGGCGTAGCAGTTCCTATTGAAAATCCAGATACTACAATTTATGCTGTGGCAGAGGACGGACCCGCTATGGAGGCCGGGTTACAGCCTGGAGATAAAATTTTGTCTATTGATGGACAACAGGTAGCTACATGGGATGAGTTAAATAAGTTAATTATTGATGCTTCTATTTCAGAAACACTTACTGTAACAGCAGAACGGCAGGGGCAGCAAATTTCAGTTTCTATACAGCCTGTTTTAAGTGAAGATGGTAGCCGCAGTCTTCTGGGTATTTATGCACAGACAGCAGAACGACAGGCAGTTGGACCAATAAAAGGGCTGCAATTGGGTTGTAATGCTACCTGGCAGATGACGGTGGCCATGGTGGATGTACTGGGGGATTTATTTACCGGTAAGATTAATATTATGGATGAAGAAGAAGGATTAACCGGTCCTGTAGGGATTGTACAGATTATTGATCAGTCCACAAAAGCCGGTTGGGTATATGTCTTTAATTTGGCAGCATTATTATCCATTAACTTGGCTGTTATTAATTTGTTGCCAATTCCGTCTCTGGATGGCAGTAAATTGTTGTTTCTTCTGATTGAAGCCATTCGTGGAAAAGCAATTGATCCAATGAAAGAAGGCTATGTAAATTTCATTGGTTTTTCTTTGATGATGTTATTAATTATCGTTGTTACGTATAAGGATATCGTTCGTTTGTTTACGTCGTAAAAGAAGGTGCATATAACTTGGAAAGAAGAGAAACAACTAATTTTGAGATTGGAACGGTTGGAGTTGGATCTTCATATCCGATTAGTATCCAGTCCATGACTAATACGGATACCCGTAATTCTGCAGCAACATTGAAGCAAATTAACCAACTGGCAGCAGCTGGCTGCCAGTTGGTGCGGGTGGCTGTGCCTGACGAAGAAGCGGCATCGGCATTAAAAACCATTTGTGCTGAAAGTCCGATCCCAGTCATTGCTGACATTCATTTCAATCATAGGTTGGCTTTGTTGGCTATGGATTATGGGATTTCCGCATTGCGGATTAATCCTGGAAATATTGGCAGTCAATCCAAAGTACAGGAAGTTGTCAGTAAAGCAAAAATGCTTGGGGTTCCTATTCGTATTGGTGTAAATGCCGGTTCTTTAGAAAAAGATTTGCTGGAACGATATGGGCACCCCACTGCAGAAGCTCTGGTGGAAAGTGCTATGCGTCATGTGCATATGCTAGAAGCGTTAAAGTTTGAACAGATAAAAATTTCATTAAAAGCCTCTGATGTACCCTTAATGATTGCCGCTTATCGGTTGATAGCGCAAAAAGTGCCTTATCCGTTGCATTTAGGTGTTACTGAGGCTGGTAATGCTAAGTATGGTACAGTTAAATCTGCTGTAGGAATCGGTACATTGTTGGCAGAAGGGATTGGTGATACCATACGGGTATCATTAACTGGAAATCCGCTGCAGGAAATTCCAGTGGCGAAACAAATTTTGCGTTCGTTAGATTTACATCCAAAAGGTGTGGAATTAATTTCCTGCCCAACTTGCGGCCGTACTCAGATTCAGCTGGAGCAATTGGTTAATCAAGTTGACCAGATAGTCAGTGGGATAGATAAGCCGTTGAAATTGGCGGTTATGGGATGTGTTGTAAATGGCCCTGGAGAAGCCAGAGAAGCTGATTTGGGAATTGCTGGCGGTAAAGGCGAAGGTTTGATTTTCCGAAAAGGTGAAATCATTAAAAAAGTTCCAGAACATCAACTTTTAGAGGCTTTTCAAGAAGAACTGGACAAGTTGTTAGTGCAAATGTAAGATAAAGAGTAGTTTTTGTTAAAGAACTCGATGACAAAGAAATAAAAATTTTAGAAACCATTTGAGGAGAGAATGAATATTATGAAAATGAGCAAAGCTTTAGTACCTACATTACGTGATAATCCATCAGAAGCAGATATTGTCAGCCATCAGCTGTTGGTGAGAGCCGGTTTTATCCGGAAAAGTGCGGCGGGTTTATATCATTATCTGCCGTTAGGGAAACGAGTGCTGCAGAAGATCGAAAATATTGTTCGAGAAGAAATGGATGCAGCTGGTTGTCAGGAATTGTTAATGCCGATTGTTCAACCAGCAGAATTATGGTTAGAAACAGGTCGTTGGCATGCGTATGGCGCAGAAATGTTTAAAGTAACTGACCGTCATGACCGTCAGTTTTGTTTAGGGCCAACCCATGAAGAAATGATTACTGATTTGGTTCGTAATGAGGTAAGCTCTTATCGTCAGTTACCGCTGCGGTTATACCAGATTCAAAATAAATATCGTGATGAAAAACGTCCACGTTTTGGTCTGATTCGCGGTCGTGAATTTGTAATGAAAGATATGTATTCCTTTGACAGAGATCCTGCTGGTTTGGATCAGGCTTACTGGGATATGTATCAAGCATATACTAACATTTTTAATCGCTGTGGATTGAATTTCCGTCCGATTGAAGCAGATGGCGGTGCTATTGGTGACAGCCAGACGCATGAATTTACAGCGCTTGCTGAAACTGGAGAAAATACAGTTGTATATTGTGAACATTGCGGTTATGCTGCGAATATTGAAATTGCCCCCTGTCCTGCACCAGCAGTTAATGATGGTACAGAATCTGCTTTGGCAATGGAGAAGGTTTATACCCCCGATTCCAAAACAATTGAAGCAGTAGGTGCATTTTTACAGGTGTCAGCAGAAAAATGTATTAAAACGCTGTTTTTCCAGGCTGACGATGAAATTATTTGTGTATTGGCTCGCGGCGACCATGAAGTAAATGATGTAAAAGTACAGCGTGTTCATCCATGTCTTTCTTTGGAAATGGCAGAAGAAGCAGATGTAGAAAAATTGATTGGTTGTACGTTTGGTTCCCTGGGCCCTGTAGGTTTGAAAAATGTTAAAATTTATGCTGATCTGGCAGTGGAACAAATGGTGAATTTGGTCTGCGGTGCAAACGAAGAAGCGTATCATTTCGTTAATGTGAATCCTGGACGCGATTTTCAGGTAACTGGCTACTATGATTTACGTATGCTGAAAGAAGGAGAAGCTTGCCCAAAATGCGGGCAAATTTGTCAGTCTGCTCGTGGTATTGAAGTTGGTCAGATTTTCAAATTGGGTACCAAATACAGTGAAGCATTGGGTGCAACCTATCTGGATGAAAATGGTAAGGAACAAGTTATTCATATGGGTTGTTATGGTGTGGGTGTCAGCCGTACTATGGCTGCAGCCATAGAGCAGAACCATGATGACAATGGTATGATTTGGCCAAAAACGATTGCCCCATATCATGTTGTTGTAGTGCCAATCTCTGCCAAAGATGAAGCGCAGATGGCAATTGCAGAGCAGCTTTATGATGATTTGCAGAAACGTGGTATTGAAGTGATGTTGGATGATCGTAATGAACGGCCAGGAGTTAAATTTAAAGATGCTGATTTGATTGGTTATCCAGTGCGGATTACAGTTGGGAAAAAAGCAATAGAAGAACAAGTGGTAGAGTACAAATTGAGAACAGCTGCAGAAAATGAGGTAGTAAATCTTTCTGATGTTGTGGAAAAGGTAGTGTCTTATATTTTCTCCTAAACAAAATAGGGAGTGATGAAATGACAGCTTTTTTATATGATAATCATTTCTGGCAGTATGAGCTGATCTTTGTAGGTCGGCTCATGTTGGCCATGGTATTAGGCGGCATTATTGGTTTGGAACGGGAATTGAAAAATCATTCTGCAGGGTTTCGTACTCATATCCTGGTGACAGTTGGTTCCTGTATTTTTATGCTGGTTTCTGTTTCTATGCCGGTAATTATTACTGCCATGCCTAATGGAACAGTCAATAATGCCGATCCAGGTAGAATTGCTGCCCAGGTAGTCAGCGGTATTGGTTTTTTGGGTGCCGGTGCGATCATTCAGGCCAAAGGACGTCGTATTCATGGTTTAACCACTGCTGCCTCCCTTTGGGTAGTAGCTGCCATTGGTCTTGCCGTAGGTGCAGGATTGTATCTCACTTCAATCATTGCTACGATCATGCTGCTGATTATTTTGACTTCGTTCAGCCGTTTAGAAAATAAGCTGGCTGCAATGATGCAGCGGCAACAATCAGATGAAAAAACAGAGGAATATAGGTCGGAATTTGCATCTTTTTCAATGGAACAGCAGCGTGAAAATGTGAATTCACATATAAAAGAATGACAGAGCCTTTTAGAAAAAGATAGGAGGGTTCTATGGAACTGGATTGTCAATGTTTTCAACAAAAACCGAATCAGGATGTGCTTGCTTTTTTGGAAAAGGCCAGTGTCCGTAAAATCACAATCTCACAGCAAACAAAAGTCTGTGAGATTTTTCTTGCCTGCTCTGATTTACCGAACGCGTCCCTTTACCTGCAATGCCTGCAATTCTTTACACAAAATATGACACAGGCCAACGGGTTGCGGTTGGTTGTTCAGCCTTTGCAGGTTATTTCTATAGAGGAATTTTTAGAACAGCACTATGACTTATGGATTACCATACTCCAACAGCAGCATCCCACTATCGCTGGATGGCTTTATAATAGTCATTGGCAATATAAAGATGAGGTTTTGACAATTTTTATTGGTCAGGAAGTTGGGGTCCGCTTTTTACATAGCATGCGTTTTACTCTGCAGTCCAGTATTTTATTGGATGAAATATTGCAAGAAAAGCTGCAGGTAGAGGTACAGTGGGATAAAGAAATTGAATTGCCGGAGCTGAAAAAGAAAGAAACGCCTGTTTATGTTAAGCCGCCAACAGGAACTGTTTTATCGTCAAATAGTGAAGTAAAAGTAGCAGATGATACTATATTATTGGGAAAACTGATAAAGGATACGCCGCGGCCAATTTCCAGTTTTGAAGATGAAGAAAAATTTGTTACGGTAGAAGGCCGTATTTTTGGGCTAGATGTGCGGGAATTACGCAAAGGTAAGCACTTACTTTCTTTCAAAATTACTGATGAGAAGGATTCTATTTTATGTAAAGTCATTAAAGAGAGTGACGAAATTAAAGAATTAAAAGGTAAATTAAAAAAAGTAAAAAGTTTAAAGGTAAAAGGCAGCATTCGTATGGATACTTTTGCCCGTGAATTGACTTTAATGGCATATGATTTGAATTTAACAAAGTTGAAAAAACGAACAGACGCAGCGTTAGATAAACGGGTTGAATTGCATCTTCATACCAATATGAGTGCCAATGACGCTTTATGCGATGTGAGTGACCTGATTCAGCTGGCTGCTGATATGGGACATGAAGCAATTGCCATTACAGATCACGGTGTGGTGCAGTCTTTTCCAGAGGCATATCATGCTGGACAGGCCGCAGGTGTGAAGATTATCTATGGTCTGGAAGGGTATATTTTTGATGATGACTTGCCTAAGGAAGAGCAAAAAACCTATCATTGTATTATTCTAGCAAAAAATAAAGCAGGGTTAAAAGCATTATATCAATTGGTAACAGAATCCAATCTGAATTTTTTCTACCGTCGTCCGCGTATTCCCAAACGGCTATTGGCTGCTGTGCGGGAAAATTTAGTAATCGGTAGTGCTTGTGAGGCCGGAGAATTGATACAAACGTATATCAAAACCAATAAAGATCATGAAGCGCTGGTGAACACAGCAGCTTTTTATGATTTTTTAGAAGTACAGCCCCATGGAAACAATGAGTTTATGCTGCGCAAGGGTACCTTTGAATCAGAAGAACAATTAAAACAAATTAATTTAGATATTTATGCTTTGGGGAAAGAATTAGGAAAATTAGTGGTGGCTACTGGCGATGTGCATTTTGCCAATAAAGATGATAATATTTATCGGGCAATTTTAATGGCAGGTAAAAAATTTGAAGATGCCGATTATCAACCCCCACTTTATTATCGCAATACAGAAGAAATGTTGGCAGAATTTGATTATTTTCCGTTGGAGGTTGCAAAAGAAATTGTCATTACAAATCCAAAAAAAATCATTGCGGATTTCGAGGAATTAAAACCAGTGCCTGATGGTCTTCATTCACCAGAAATTGAAGGGGCAGAAGATGAAATCAGAACGCTGACCTATACCAAAGCACATCAGTTATATGGTCCAACTTTACCAGATATGGTGCAAGAACGAATTACAAAGGAGTTAAATTCTATTATTGGCAATGGATTTTCTGTGCTGTATTTGATTGCCCATAAACTTGTGAAAAAATCAAATGACGATGGCTATTTGGTAGGTTCTCGAGGCTCGGTAGGATCTTCTTTTGTGGCTAATATGACGGGTATTACAGAAGTAAATTCGTTGCCGCCTCATTACCGTTGCCCAAATTGTTATTTTACAGATTTTAAAGATGACGGAAAATATAGTGATGGTGCGGACATGCCCGATGCCATTTGTCCGCATTGTCAAACTCCTATGATAAAAGACGGCCATGATATTCCTTTTGAAACTTTTTTGGGGTTTAAAGGGGATAAAGTACCGGATATTGATTTGAATTTTTCTGGGGTATATCAGCCAAGAGCCCACGCTTATACAGAGGAATTATTTGGAAAGGACAATGTATTCCGTGCTGGCACCTTTCAAACATTTGCGGAAAAAACTGCCCAAGGCTATGTGGTAAACTATTTGAATGAACGAAATCTGAAACGGAAACAGGCTGATGTTGAACGTTTGGCTTTAGGATTTACTGGTGTGCGTCGTACCACAGGGCAGCATCCAGGTGGTCTGATGGTAATCCCCAAAGGAATTGATGTACACGATTTTACACCACTGCAGATTCCAGCCGATGATCCAACCAAAGGAACAGTTACAACGCACTTTACTTATGAGCAAATTCACGACAGACTGGTAAAATTAGATATTCTAGGTCACGATAATCCTACCATCATTCGTATGCTGCAGGATATTACTGGTTATGATCCATTAACCATACCAATGGACGAGAAAAAAACACTGTCCTTATTTTCCAGTACAGAGGCGTTAGGTGTGACATCGGAACAGATTGAGTCAGAAGTTGGGACTTATGGTATTCCTGAGTTTGGTACGAAATTTGTGCGGCAAATGTTGATGGACGTAAAACCGAAAACATTTTCTGATTTGGTGCGAATCAGTGGCTTTTCTCATGGTACTGACGTATGGTTGAATAATGCGCAAGATCTTATTTTGAGCGGTACAGCCACAGCTTCTGAGTGTATCGGTTGTCGTGATGACATCATGATTTATTTAATTCATAAAAAATTAGAGGCAGGTCGTGCTTTTAAAATTATGGAAGGGGTTCGAAAAGGAAAGGGGTTAAAACCGGAAGATGAATCATATATGCGGGAGATGCAGGTACCTGAATGGTATATTACCTCCTGTAAAAAAGTGAAATATCTGTTTCCTAAGGCTCATGCCGTTGCTTATGTGATGATGGCATTTCGAATTGCTTGGTTTAAAATTTATTATCCATTGGCATTTTATGCGGCTTCTTTTACAGTGCGTACTGACGATTTTGATGCTGCTATTATTTCTAAGGGACTTGCAGAGATTGAAAAACAAATGGACAATATCAGGGCAATGGGAAATGATGCCACTGATAAAGATAAAAAATTTCAGATTATTTTAGAATTGGCATTAGAAATGTATCAACGGGGATACAGTTGTGAACGGGTTAGTTTGACAGAGTCTGATGCTGAGAATTTTCGTGTAGTGGGTAATCGTTTGATCCCGCCTTTTGTTGCGCTACAGGGGCTGGGGCAATCGGTAGCATGCTCTATCGTGGAGGCAAGAAATAAAGCGTCGTTTACGTCCATAGAGGATTTGTCCAATCGGGGAAAGGTTGGTAAAGCGATTATTGAGACATTGCAAAATCATGGTGTATTGGATGAATTGCCAGAATCAGACCAGCTGCAATTGTTCTGATGAATAAAGCGCAGTTGTTTGCAGATAAGGTAAAGAAGAGGCTGTGGGATAGTGTTGAAATTATTTTTATGGTCTGTTAAACTGAAGAATATGAAATATCGTATTTATTATAAAAACTCCAGAGGGAGTGAGTTATTTGATTATATTACAGGGAAAAAACTTAAAAAAATTATATATTACTGACCTGATTTTTGAACATGTTGATTTTACCATTCAGGATGGCGAAAAGGTTGGATTGGTAGGACCTAATGGTGCTGGAAAATCTACTTTGTTTCGTTGCATGACAGGAGAAGAATCTTTTGATGAGGGACAGGTGCAGATGAGTGCCCGTCATAGTATGGGGTATATGGAACAAATGCCTGATTTTGCTCCTGGTTTCTCCTTATTGGATGCTGTATTAGAAATGTTTCAGGATATTTTCGACATGCGGGATCGTCTGCGACATCTGGAATTAGAAATGGGTGCTGTTGACGGAGAACATCTGGAAGTGTTATTGGAAGAATATAGCCAGTTGACTCACCAATATGAGGCGTTAGGTGGATTTAGCTGCGAAAGCAGAGCAAAAGGAATCATCAAAGGTTTGGGATTTCACGAGGAAGATTTTGGACGGGAAATTGCCTATTTCAGTGGTGGTGAAAAAACCAGAGCTTCTTTAGCGCGGTTGTTGGTTCGGGAACCGGATTTATTACTTTTAGACGAACCAACCAATCATCTGGATCTGGAAGCGCTGGATTGGTTGGAAACGTATCTGCACAATTATAAGGGTGCTGTATTGGTTATTTCTCATGACCGGTATTTTCTGGATCAGGTGACAAGCCGTACACTGGAATTAAACCATCACACATTAAAAAGTTATTCGGGTAACTACAGTCGGTACACTATACTGAAAGCAGAGCAGGAAATGGCGCAAATGCGCGCTTATGAAAAACAGCAGGCTGAAATCGTCCGTACAGAGGAGTATATTCGCAAATACAAAGCAGGAATCAAATCGAAACAGGCACGGGGACGGGAAAAACAACTATCCCGTGTGGAACGGCTGGAGGCTGTGCAGAGTAATAAATCCATGCTGTTGCATATGCAGGATGTGTCTGGTTCAGGTGAGGTTGTGCTGGAAATTAAAGATTTAGCCATGTCTTATCCAGATAAAGTGTTATTTCAACAGTTTAGTGATACCATTTACAAAGGAGAAAAAGTTGGGCTTATTGGCGGAAACGGCGTTGGTAAATCTACCATTTTAAAAATTATTATGGGACAACTGGAGCCGACAGCGGGGCAAATTCAATTAGGTTCCCGGGTGAAAGTTGCTTATTATGACCAAGAGCATCGGCAATTAAATCCAAAGAACAAAATCATTGATGAAATCGTCTACCAATATGATATTACGTTGAATGAGGCGAGAGATTTGTTGGCGCAAGTGCTGTTCTTTGGGGAAGATGTAGAAAAGTATATCGGCGATCTCAGTGGCGGAGAAAAAGCGAGGGTCGCTTTATTAAAAATTATTTTGGATCAACCGAATTTGTTGATTATGGACGAGCCGACAAACCATTTGGATATCAGCTCTAAGGAAATTGTGGAGACGTTTCTTGATGAATTTTCCGGCACTGTTTTTATGGTTTCCCATGACCGTTATTTATTGGATGCTATCTGTACACGAACCATTGTGTTAGAGCAGCAGCAGTTTACCTCTTATTTGGGGAATTATAGCTATTATCGACAAAAAAAGGCGGAACTGGAACGAATTGCACGGGAAAAACAGGAAGAATTAGAATTACAAAAGAAACAGCAGTCTACAAAACAAAAAGCTGTTGCTTCAGAAAAACCGAAAGTGAATAAGGCAAAGACCAGAAAAGAGATTGAAGCGTTGGAAGAACGAATTCAGCAAGGTGAACTTCGTTCTGAAGAATTGTCTGCTTTATTGGCAGATGGCACCACTTATCAGGATGAAGAAAAGAGCCGTCAGCTGGTAGCAGAATATAAACAGCTGGAGGAAACAATTCCGTTGTGGTATGAGGAGTGGGAAGCTTTGCAGCTGTTATTAGAATCATGATGTTTTTACAGCAAACGTGATGAAATTGTCTTGAAAGGAAATTCTATGGCAGAGCCGAGAAAGGACATGCAGTTATGAAAAAAGTAGAATTGTTAGCACCAGCAGGAAGTCTGGAAGCTCTGAAAGCCGCAGTTGAAAATGGTGCCGATGCAGTATATATAGGTGGAGCTCAGTTTAGTGCCCGTCAGAAAGCCGAAAATTTTTCACCAGAGCAAATGGCTGAGGGTATTGCTTACGCCCATCAGCGGGGCTGTAAGGTGCATGTAGCTGTCAATACGTTACTGCGCAATGAAGAAATCGGAGATTTTATCACATATGCATATCAATTAGCGGAATTGCAGGTGGATGCTGTCATAATACAGGATTTGGGAGCTGCTCATTTATTGCGGGAAACATTACCGCAGTTGCCGTTGCATGCCAGCACACAGATGGCGGTGCATAATGCTGCAGGTGTGCAATTTTTGCAGCAACAGGGATTTGAACGGGTGGTGTTGGCAAGAGAGACTTCTCTGGAAACTATTCGTCAAATCAAGGTAAACAATGATGTGGAATTGGAAGTTTTTGTCCATGGTGCGTTGTGTGTTTCTTATTCAGGGCAATGCCTGCTCAGCAGTATGATTGGTGGCCGCAGTGGAAATCGTGGGTTGTGTGCCCAACCATGTCGTATGAAGTATCAGTTGTTAGATGATGCAGGCAATGAATATAAAGCAAAAGATGGCAATTATCTACTCAGTACACGGGATTTAAATATGCTGGAACATTTGCCTGAATTACTTGCTTCGGGTGTTACATCTTTAAAAGTAGAAGGTAGAATGAAACGTCCGGAATATGTGGCAACGGTTATTCGACATTATCGACAAGCGATAGATGCTTATTATGCCCACCAGAAATTTGATTGCAGACTGGCACAGCAACAATTGCTGCAGATTTTTAACCGGGATTTTACAACAGGATACTATTTTGGTAATCCAGGCGCTGATCTGATGAGTTATAGTCGTCCGGATAATCGAGGCGTTTTTGTTGCAGATATTTTAAAAACCGAGCATAAAAAAATCTGGATTCAGCTGAAATCCCCATTGTCTGTTGGTGATGGTTATTTGCTCTATAACCAGTATGGGAAGGAAATTGCCGGAAAAGTACAAGCCTTATCAATAAAAGGAAAGGCAATACAGACGGCGAATACAGGACAAATTGTGCAAATGACCGTTAGCGGTGATGCGGTTGGCAGTAAAGAATTATATCGTACAGCAGATACGTTTTTGTTAAAGCAGGCGGCAGAAAGCTACAGCCATCCTTCTCAGGTACAAAAAAACAGATTGCATTTTAAAATAGAATTACATCAGGGCCTGCCTATTTCGTTATTGGCCTGGGATGATGCTGGTCATCAGCAATATGGAGAAAGTACTTATTTCGTAGAAGCTGCAAAAACTCGTCCTAGTGATGCGGATAGCGTGCGTCGGCAGTTAGAGCGTTTAGGCAATACACAGTTTTGCTTGGGCGATGTGATCTGTGAAATAGATGAAGGGATCATTGCTCCGGCTAGTGAATTGAATCAGCTGCGTCGTACGGTTGTGGAGCAGTTAGAACAGCAGCTGCAGGATGAGAAAGCCGCTGCAATGCCTTTGTGCAGTTATGAGGAGTATCTGGAAGATGCTGGTGACTTGCTGGATCGCATCCCGCCGCAGGTAGTGTCTTACGGATTGCAGCAAAAGCTGGCAGTTACAGTGGGAACGATAGAAGCGGCTATGGCTGCGGCAGATCAAGGTGCAGATTTGATATATTTTCAGAGTACACCGTTGCGTCGTCAATCGCTGACACGAACAGCAGAATATGACCAGCTTGTACAGTATTGTCATCAAAAAGGCGCACAAGTGTATTGGACCTGCAGCCCAATACAGAATGAACAACAGCAGAAGACAGCAACAACCTGTATGAATACTGCTCAACAAGTTGGTTTTGATGGAGTTGTAGTTGGCAATCTGGGGTTATTGCATATGGCACAAAAAATGGGATGGGTTACCATTGTGGCTGATTATCAGCTCAATATTTTAAATGACATCACCTTACAATATCTATCAGAACAACAGATTAGTCGTGCAGTGTTGTCACCGGAACTGAGTCTGGAGCAGATAGAGGAGTTCTCTTATCTGGGCAATCTGCCCTTGGAAATTATTATGCATGGCAATTTGCCCCTGATGATATCGGAGCAATGTGTGGTTGGTTCTGTTCTTGGTGGACGTACAGCGCAAAAAAAATGTAGTATGCCCTGTATGAAGCAGCAATATTATTTGCAGGATCGTACTGGCGTACAATTTCCTTTGCACATGGATCAAAATTGTCGTATGCATGTATTTAACAGCAAAACACTAAATTTATATAAACGATTGGAAGAATGCCTGAAAACAGGAGTAGATGTGCTGCGCATTGAGGGAAGGGAACAATCCGCGCAGTGGATTGCCATTGTGACAGGTATCTATAAAAAAGCAATTGTAGAGTATAACCGGACGGGCAGTCTGATTTCTGACTTGACCGGATTACAGCAGTTGGATCAGCTGGCCTTGGAAGGCTCAACCTATGGACATTATTTCAGAGGTGTTTTATGAATCCTTTTACATTTAAAAAACTTGAATATGAAAAAATAATAGAATTATTAGCTGCCCAATGCAGTTCCGGTTTGGGAAAATTGTTGGCCGAGGAGTTACAGCCTATCACTGATGGACAGCAGATTGCATATTGGCAGCAGGAAACAACTGAAGGTGTTTTGGTGCGACGCATGGAGCCCAATATTCCTCTGGGCGGTCTGGTCGATTTGAATCGCCAGATTCGCAAAACACAAATTGGCGGTATGTTGGAGCCCGAGGAATTTTTACAGTTGTTGGATGTATTGATTGCCTGCCGTCGTATTTCGCACTTTTTTTTGGAACGAAAGAGAACTTATGAAATCCCACGTTTGGAATGGTGGGCAGGACAAATTACCTTATTGCCCGAATTGGAACGGGAAATTGATGATGTTATAGCGCCGGAAGCTGCGGTGCGTGACAGCGCTTCCAGCGAGCTGCTGGCTGTGCGCCGTAAAATCAACACCTTAAAGAATCGCATTCGGGAGCGCTTAGAACATATTGTTCGTTCTGAAACCAGCCAGAAATATTTACAGGACGCTTTGGTTACTATGCGCAATGATCGGTATGTGGTTCCCGTCAAACAGGAATACCGCAGCCAGATTCCAGGTATTGTTCATGATCAGTCGGCCAGCGGTGCTACCCTGTTTATCGAACCTATGGCTGTAGTAGAAATGAACAATGATTTGCGTAAAGCTTACAGTACAGAACGTGATGAAGTAAATCGTATTTTATTGGAGCTCAGCAGCAAGGTAACACCATATACAGATGATTTACAATATAACTTGCAGGTACTTGGCCAGATTGATTTCATTTTTGCCAAGGCTCGTCTCAGTGAAAAAATGAACGGGATAGAACCTGTTTTAAAACAAACACCGCAGCTATCGATTATAAAAGGCCGTCATCCGTTAATTGCTGCCAAACAAGTTGTACCGCTAACCATTGCTTTGGGGCAGGATTTTGATTCGGTTATTATTACAGGTCCGAATACAGGTGGGAAAACAGTTACGTTAAAAACAGTAGGCTTATTTGTTTTAATGACGCAGTCTGGACTGCATATTCCGGCCGAACCAGGTACTGAGATGGGATTGTTTCATGGTGTATTTGCTGATATTGGTGATGAACAGAGTATTGAGCAGTCTTTGAGTACCTTTTCTTCTCATATGACCAACATCGTACAGATTTTGGAACACATTGATGAACGTTCGTTGGTGCTTTTGGATGAATTAGGCGCAGGGACCGATCCGTCAGAAGGCGCTGCTTTGGCTATTTCTATTTTGGATGACATTTTGCATCGCGGCGGAAAGATTATAGCAACTACCCATTATAGTGAACTGAAAGCGTATGCGTTTAATGAGCCGCGAGTGCAGAATGCCAGTGTTGAATTTGATGTGGAAACATTGCGGCCTACCTATCGTTTGCTGGTAGGTGTGCCCGGAAAGAGCAATGCCTTTGAAATTGCGCGGAAACTGGGAATTTACAATCATATTATTGAACATGCCCGCAGTTTGATTTCTCAGGAAGAACAGGATGTAGCAGGTCTGATTGCTTCTTTGGAAACCAGTAATGTATTGGCGCAGCGGAAACAGGAAGAGGCAGAGGCAAGCCTGCAGGAAATTCAAACCAAATTGAATGCATTGGAAGAAGAAAGGGCAAAGGTAGAGGCATCTGCTGAAAAAATTCGGCGAAAAGCAGAAGAGGAAGCTTTGGAAATTATTCGTCAAGCGCGGCAGGAAAGTGAAGATATTTTGCAGGAACTGCGGCAAATGCATTTAGATAATGCCAGAGCGCAGGCGGAAGCGCAGGAAAAACGAAAAAAATTAAGTGAAAAAGAAGATAAGTTGGCCGCCAAAGTAAATAAAGGACCAAAGGTTCTTACCAATAAAGTAAAAAAGGTAAAAATTGGAGAGGACGTATATGTGCCTAAATTTACTCAGCATGGTACTGTATTGACTTTGCCGGATAAAAACGGAAACTTACAGTTACAGATTGGGATTATGAAGGTGACTGTCAACATCGAAGAGTTACAGCAATCAGCGAAAGCTAAAGAAAGCGGAAAAACCATGGTGCATAAAATTTCTTCCAGTAAAACGGAAAACATTAAAAGCGAATTGGATTTGCGGGGGCTTATGGTAGAGGAAGCTTTGGACAAAGTGGATAAATATCTGGACGATGCTTATTTGAGCAGTCTGGCGCAAGTGCGGATTATTCATGGCAAGGGGACAGGCGCCTTGCGCAGTGCTGTACGGGATCAGTTGCGCCATCACCGTCATGTAGCCCAATATCGGTTTGGTGCTTTTAATGAAGGCGGCGATGGTGTCACAGTTGTTGAATTGAAAAAATAAAGTGTATCACAAGGAGATACTGCGATGATAGCGTTTAAATATGACACACAACTTTTGCTGGAGGGCGTTGATTTATCCAGTGACGCCATCAGCCTTTATATAACAGAACACATTATAGGGGACAGTTTACTGGTTGTAGGCGGAGAGTCTTTGATTAAATTGCATTTTCATACCAATGAACCTTGGTAGGTACTGGAGTATTGTGCTACATTGGGAGATGTTTTTGATATCGTCATCGAAAATATGGTACGTCAGGCGAATGGTTTACAAGGTTGAACAGACTATTTGAAGAAGAAACAAAGTTGTGATATAATACGGCAAGAAGTATTTGCAGTACAGCAATTCTGATAAGAGGGAGGAAATTGAATGAGCAAAAATGCGCTGGCTTTGGTAGACTGTAATAATCGGGAACAGTTATTCCAGTTTTTGATTGACACATTTGATCGGAAAGCTGTAAAAAATGAAATGGTGTCTCCCTATGATGATCAGTTGATTGGGAAAATGAATTTTCATTACAATAATATGGATCATGCCATGTTTTTTACCTATGCCCGTTCTTCTGAATATCCGGGTATGCGGTTTCGTAATCATAAAATTATTTATCTGAGTTTGGGTGTTAATGATACCAGTACCGCTGTTTTTAATCAGATATGTGCTCACTTTGGCGGTTTTGTCGATTATAATGATGATTTAGACAATGGTTGGCAAAAAATTGAGCGGCAAAAACAGTTGTCAGAGGAATTGTTAGAACCGATAACGGATATTGTTTCTGGGCAGGATGAGCCGCAGGCAGAGGATTCACAAAAAGAAATCCGCCAAATTTTGAAATTAGAGCGAAAAAATGAAGGGCAGCGGGAACATAGTCATCGCAGCCAAAATACCGGAAAAAAAGAAAACAGAAATGGCCGTTATCGTAATCATGAACGTTCCAATCCCAAAATTCCTAAGACAGAAACAGAATCAAAAACAGAAAAACCAATAGAAGCCCAAAAAGGGTGACCACTAGGGCTGCTGCATGAACGCGGTGATAAGGAAAACTCCTTGTTGTTGAACCTGATCATGCGGCAGCCTTTTTCATTTTTCAGGAGGTACAAAAATGCTGGGAAATACACCAATGATGCAACAATACGAACAAATAAAAAAAGACTATCAGGATTGCCTTCTATTTTATCGACTGGGAGATTTTTATGAAATGTTTGGCCCTGATGCTGAGATGGGCAGCCGCTTATTGGGCATCACTTTAACTGCCCGGGATGGTGGATTAGGAAAAATACCAATGTGCGGTGTTCCTTTCCATTCGGCGGACAACTATATTGCCAAAGTAATTGCTGCCGGGAAGAAGGTTGCAATCTGCGAACAAGTTGAAGATCCGAAAAGCACCAAAGGAATAGTCAAGCGGGAAGTGATTCGTGTTATATCGCCGGGGACAATTTTAGAAGGTAACTTTTTGCAGGAACGCAGCAGCAACTATTTGCTGGCTGTTGTCCGTAATAAAGAAGGGGCATATGGGTTGGCTGTAGCTGATGCTTCTACCGGTGAATTTATGGCAACAGAAGTGCCAGATTGGAATACCTTACATAATGAGTTTTGGCGTTACGATCCTGTGGAATGTTTGGTTGCTTCTGGTGATGAGCAAACTTGGTACGATATAAACCGCATTGCCGGTGAAAACAAAGTCACTATCACCAGTCATATGGAGCATGCTTTTCGGCTGGAATATGCCCAGCAAAAAGTGTTAGAACATTTCCATATCAATTCCCTCACCAGTCTGGGTTGTGCAGATAAGCCCCTGGTTGTCATTGCTGCCGGAGTGATTCTGGATTATCTGACTATCATGCAGAAGAGTCGTCCAGCTAATATTATGACTTTAAAAGTATATTCGCTGAAAGAAACTATGGATTTGGATTATGCGACGCGCCGCAATTTAGAACTGGTGCGTTCGCTGCACAGCGCAGAACGAAAAGATTCTGTACTGGGTATTTTAGATTATACCCGTACCGCAGTGGGCAGCCGTTTACTGAAAAACTGGTTGGAAAAACCATTATTAAACAAAGAGGAAATCCAAAAACGGCTGGATACAACAGAAGAACTGGTAGAAAATACAACCTTGCGTCTTTCTTTCAAGGAGTATTTGGAACCGGTTTATGATTTAGAACGTATTACTTCCCGTATTACCTATGGAACAGCAAATGCCAAGGATTTGCTGTCACTGAAAAATTCTCTATTTCAGCTGCCTGCGTTACTGCAAAATATGCAAAAAGGAAAATCAGCCTATCTGCAGCAATTGACCGCTGCCTTTGATCCATTGACCGATGTATATGAACTGTTGGAGCAGGCAATTCATCCAGAAGCCCCTTTTTCTGTGCGGGAAGGCAATCTGATTCGCTCTGGATATAGTCATGAAGTAGATCAGCTGCGGGATATTCTAGTCAACGGTAAACAATGGATTGTAGATTTGGAATTGCGGGAGAGGGAGCGGACTGGTATTCGTACATTAAAGGTCAGCTATAATAAAGTATTTGGTTATTACATTGATGTAACCCGCAGTAAAAGCGGCGAAGTGCCAGAGGAATATGTGCGGAAGCAAACCCTTGCCAATAGTGAACGTTTTATCACACCGGAGTTGAAGGAGCTGGAAAGCAAAGTATTGGGGGCTGATGAAAAGTTAAGAGAATTGGAATATCAGCTTTTTGTTCAACTGCGCAATACGGTAGGAGAACAGGTAGCACGTATTTTAAAAACAGCTCATATCATTGCCCAGTTGGATTGTTTGTTTTCCTTGGGACAAGCTGCTGTATATCATAATTTTTGCAAGCCTGTTATTTCAGAGGATGGTCAGTATAGTTTGAAAGAGTGCCGTCATCCTGTTGTGGAAGAAAAATTGAAAGATGGCTGGTTCATTCCCAATGATGTGCATTTTCATCCGGAAACCGAACGGTTTTTGATTATCACTGGTCCTAATATGGCCGGAAAAAGTACTTACTGCCGCAGCATTGCAGTAGCCTCTATCTTAATGCAGATTGGTTCTTTTGTACCAGCGAAAGAAGCCATCATGCCGGTGGTTGACCGCGTATTTGCCCGAATCGGTGCCAGTGACGATTTGAGTACAGGGCAAAGTACCTTTATGGTGGAAATGAACGAAGTTGCCAACATCGTTAATAATGCCACAAAAGACAGCTTGATTATTTTAGATGAAGTAGGGCGGGGAACCAGCACCTATGATGGTCTGGCTATTGCCTGGGCTTTAACCGATTACATTAACAATACTATTCGTGCCAAAACCATGTTTGCCACCCATTATCATGAATTAACTGCATTGGAAGAACAGCCTGGTATTTGTAATTATTCAGTGGCCGTCAAAGAAGATGGTGAAAATATTGTTTTTTTGCGCAAAATTATCGCTGGCGGAGCTGACCGCAGTTATGGGATTCATGTAGCCAGATTGGCCGGTATTCCTGAAATGGTGCTGCGAAATGCGCAGGATATTTTGCGTACCTTAGAATTAGAAAAGGAGCAGCATCGCCCCCATTCCAGCCAAATGGAGCTGTTTGTTTGCCCAGAGCCGGACAAATTGGTTGATATGGAACAAACTTCAACATCTTCAGTAGATTTGCCGGAAGTAGTAGAGGAGTTGGCCGCGATTAATCTGAATACGCTGACACCAATTGATGCCATGAATCTTTTATTCACATTACAGAAAAAAGCACAGGAGGTGGTAAACCATGGGACAAATTAGACAACTGGAAGCTCATGTTGCAGACAAAATTGCTGCTGGTGAAGTGATAGAACGGCCGCTGTCGGTGATTAAGGAATTACTGGAAAACAGTCTGGATGCTGGCGCCGATTTTATTGAAATTGAAATCAAGGAAGGCGGCACCAGTTTAATCCGTGTTAAGGATAACGGGAGTGGTATGGATAAGGATGATTTACAGATTGCCTTTCAACGCCATGCCACCAGCAAAATAACAGAGTTTCAAGATTTGTATCGGCTAAACACCTTCGGCTTTCGCGGAGAAGCATTGCCCAGTATCGCTGCTGTGGCACAGGTAGAAATGCGCAGCTGTACAGCAGAAGAAGCCATTGGACATAAAATTCGCATTGACGGCGGCGTTGTACAGGATTTTTCAGAAGTGGCCACAACACCTGGTACTATTTTAGAGGTTAAAAATTTGTTTTATAATGTGCCTGCCCGTCGAAAATTTTTAAAAAGCAACAGCTATGAAACTGGCTTAATTGGCGATTTAATCAGTAAATATGCTATGGGTCATCCTGCTGTGCGATTTCGTTATGTATCTAACGGTCAGTTGCAATTGGATACAGCAGGATTAACTACCACAGAGCAATGTATGGCCTATGTGTATGGGAGTAATCTGGAGCCGTTGATTGTGCCGGTAGAAAAAAAAGAACTAGGCAATGATCGTTGGTTGGAAGCACGATTGGTGAGGGAAGAAGTTACGCGAAATAATCGGGGCCAGGAAGTGTTTTTTGTCAATGGCCGTTTGGTGAAAAGTGCCGAACTTAGCCAGACATTAGAAGAAAGCTATTATACACTGATCGCCAAAGGGCGTTTTCCTGTTGCTGTATTACAATTGACTTTGCCAGGCAGTGAGGTGGATGTCAATGTGCATCCTGCCAAAACAGAGATTAAAATTAATGGCTTTGAACAGTTAAAACCAAAAATCATTGAAGTATTAAAAGATGCTTTATGGGAGGCCAACATTACAAAAAATGCTTTCTTGCCTGAATCGGTTGCGCCAGCTGCAACACAAAAAAAGGCGCCTTCTGTCGCACAGATTGTGCAGCATCAGCAAACCCATTTTGCGGATACTGCGGAAAAAAAATCAGCTGAAGCACAAATACAACCAGCTAATACAGTGAAAATACAAGAATCAGCAGAAACCTCTGCTATTTCGTATGGAAAACAGAGCAGTTCAGCATCTTTGGGAGATATTGTAGCTGAACCAAAAAAACTGTTGCATTGGTCTTCAGAAGAAACAACTGCATTATCCGAGGATATCCATCCATCTGTTATACAAGATAAATTGTTTCAAAAAGAAGAAAATATCATGAACGATGATATATACGAAAAAAATCAATTTGGTTCTGATTTCAAAAAAGAGAAACAGAATAAAAAATTGGATTCTGTACCAGTACAAAAAAGCGAAACTGTGCAAGTGAAAGGAATTAAAAATCTATCTGTTATAGGTCAGTTGCAAAATTCCTTTATCCTAGCACAAAATGAGGAAGGGCTGTATATTATCGACCAGCACACCTGTCATGAACGGATTTTGTATGAAAAATTCATGAAGGCTGAAGCACAAAAAGAAATCATTTCTCAACCATTACTGATTCCTGTTACCATAACGGTTTCAGCACAACAGGACAGCATTTTAATGCAGCATATTTTTACATTGCGCGACCTGGGTTTTGTCTTGGAGAATTTTGGTGAGCGTTGTTATTTGCTGCGCAGTTTACCTTTGGGACTGCATGAGCTGCCTGATGTGGAAACGTTCTTTTTAGATTTACTGCACGATCTCGGCGAGCAAAAAGAAATTACAGCTGCTGTTATCAAAGAAAAACTGTTGATCACCGCATCCTGCAAAGGTGCCGTAAAAGCGCACTGGCCATTGACAGAAATCGAAATGCGTACCTTGCTGTATGATTTGTCTCAGGTAGAAAATGCCCATACTTGTCCCCATGGACGGCCTATCATTTATCAAATCACAATGACAGAGCTATATAAAATTTTCAAGCGAGGCAGTTATCATGGTTAATTGTGCAGCAACTACCAGCAAAGCAAGGGGAAAACATGGTGAAGGATTGACTACTCTGGCATTGCAGCTTTGTGAACAATTGCGGATTCCTGTGATTGCCCGCAATAATAAAGGGATTCCCTGGCTTTTAGAGCAGCATCAGCTGGATTGTCTGTTGGTGGAGGAGGAACATACCCTTGTTCTCCATTGGTCAGACGGTCAACAATTATTTTTTCATCCCGGTATGGCTGTGCCGCGCATCAAACAGTTAAAGGATGGCAAGGAAGAACTACTGACTCAGGTATTGGATGTGCAGAGTGGCGATGCTATCTTAGATTGCACCATGGGAATGGCTAATGATGCCATTGTGGCTGCTTTTGCAGCCGGAACAGACGGCAGCGTGACCGCATTAGAAAGTAGTCCGCTTACTTATGTCATTACCGCTTATGGTCTGCAAAATTGGCCGACGGAAAGCTGGCGTATGCAGGAGGCTATGGCTCGCATACAGCCTTTTTGCATAGATTATCGTCAATATTTGGCGCAGCAGCAGAAAAACAGCTATGATCTGGTTTATTTTGATCCTATGTTTGAGCGGCCTATTTTGCAATCATCAGGTATTGCTCCTCTTCGTCGTCAGGCCGATTATAGTCCGTTGACGCAGGAGAGTTTGGAGTTGGCGCGAACGATTGCTCGCCGTCGGGTTGTGGTAAAACATCGGGCAGGAACGCTGCGTCATTTAAACTTTGATGCCATTGTCGGCGGTAAATACAGTACCTTGGCTTATGGGGTACTATATGTGTAAGCTTGTAGTAAATGATATAATGAAAGAAGGGAAACGGCTATGAACTGTTCTGCAATACCATTGATTATTTTAGTGGGGCCCACCGCAGTGGGAAAAACCGCAGCCAGTATTGGTCTGGCCAAGGCACTGCAGGGTGAAATTATTTCAGGGGATTCTATGCAGGTGTTTCGCGGCTTAGACATTGGGACAGCTAAGATTACAGCAGAAGAAATGGAAGGCATTCCCCATCATCTGATTGATATCAAGGAGCCTTGGGAAACCTTTAGCGCTGCTGAATTTAAAATCTTGGCTGACAATGCTATCGCAGATATCCATCAGCGGGGTAAAGTACCCATCTTGGTCGGCGGCACGGGCTTTTATGTGAATGGAGTACTATACGAATACCATTTCGGAGAATCCATTACCGACGAACGTTATCGGCAGCAATTATTGCAGTATCAACAGCAGCATGGGAATGAAGCGCTCTGGCAATTGCTGCAGCAACAGGATCCGTTATCAGCGCAGCGATTGCATTACAACGACAGCAAACGAATTATTCGCGCGTTAGAAGTGCTGCATGTAACAGGTACTCCAGCCTCTCAGCGCCAGAATACAGTAGACAAACAAACTATGCGCTATCGTACTGCTTATCTGGGCTTAAACCTTCCGCGAGATATTTTATATCAACGTATCAATCAACGGGTAGATTTGATGATTGCCCAAGGATTGGAGCAGGAGGTCAGACAAGCGCTGGAACATGGTGTACCTGCTGATGCGTTGTCCATGACCAGCCTGGGTTATCGGCAGATGGTGCAATATCTGCAAGGAGAATACTCCCTAGATAAAGCTATTGAGCTGATTAAACGAGATACTCGTCATTTTGCCAAACGCCAGCTGACTTGGTTCCGCCACGATCCCAATTTGCAATGGGTAGAAAAACTGGGTAAAACCGATGCGCAAATTCAAGCAGAGTTATTGCAGCTTGTAACGCAGAAGTTAGGATTGTAATAGATTAGTAAAAATACTCAAATTTCGGGAAGTTTTATAAAAATAAATGACTAAACAAACGTATTTAAGCACCATGAAGGGCGGCGGGGAATTATCTCTGCCGCCCTTCATGGTGCTGCTGTTTCTAACCGATATAATTTTTAATGATATTTGTTTCAGTGGTTGTGTTCTTTCAAAAAGTAAGAGTTTATTTTTTTACAAACTGTACTCTGGTTCATGCAGAATAAAGTGGCTGCGGTGAAATTCCAGCAATCCTTCTTTTTGCATGCGGGATAGTTCTGCGGACATAGCGGAACGGTCAACTGCCAGAAAGTCAGCCAGCTCCTGTCGATTAAAAGGGATCGTAAATTGATTATCATTTTTCTGTAAAGCCTGCAAAGATAAATAAGACAATAGTTTTTCCCGTGTACTTCGTTTGCTGATGTGGGTCATTTTTTGTATCAGCATCACATTTTTGGCCGCCATACCCTGCAGCAGATTGGTAATCAGCTGACGATGAAAAGGACAGGCGTTGGGACACAGAGATTACAACTTTTGATAGGGAAAATAGGCAAGCTGTCCGTCTTCTGCCGCCAGCACTGTTATAGGAATCCGTGGCGTTCCAGCACAGGCAAAGGCTTCTCCAAACATTCCGCCAGTATCAATTTGTTCCAAAATGGTACGGTTTCCCCAAAAATCCTCCTGAATAATCTGTACTTTACCGGAAAATAAAAAACCTATCTGGGTAATTTGTTCTCCAGCTTGGAACAAATAAGTGTTTTTCTCAAAAGCGGACAAGGTCATACCCAAGCATGGCAAAATCTGCTGCAATTGTTCTGGCGTGATGCCTGTAAAAAAATCAGCCTGATAGAGCAATTGTAATTGCCATTGCTCTAATTGTTTCCAATGGGACATATACCGTACCTCCTGAAAGGACTGCATGTCCAACGATAAAGCAGCCCATAATTGCACTCAGTATAAAACAATGTCCTGGCCTTGTCAAATCAAAAAAATAAGGCAGTCTGTTTCTGTATGGTAACCAGAAAACAAACGCCTTATTTATGTTGATTTTGGTTCTGACTGGTTTTTATAAAAAATGCTGTTTGATGTCTGGCCTGCTATACGAAACTTTTGTCAACAGCAGGCATTTTTTCATGGGAACAGACATACAGTGTTACAAATGGATTAGCACCAGCCGCCGCCACCGCCAAAACCAAAGATGACAAACAGGAAGACAACGAAGATAATAATCCACCAGATCCAGCTCCAGCTGCCGCCGCCAATACCACCGCAGGTGTTGCAGCCGCAATTATTACAGCTGTTGCAGTTGTTGCCGCATCCGCATCCATTGTCACAGTCGTTGTAGCTGCCGCAGCCACAGGAAGATACTTGTTGTTCAGTCATGGGAAAAACCTCCTAAGAAAATCTATAATTGTGTGAAATAACTTTTGCTGCTGTCTATCAGCAGGCAAATAACCATTTAATCAGCCAGAGGATTACAATCAACATCAAAATATTCTCAAAATAATAGTAGCTTAACGCTCTTGCAGCGTCATAATCCCCCACAGGAATCCATCCTTCCAAATATGGATTTTTGTTTCTGAGCCATTGTTTACGCTCAAATTGATTGCGAGCATGTTCTTTATCTGCGGCCGGGCGGCCGTCGATAAAGATTACGGGGCGCCATCATACGATTCCGCAGTCGTTCTGTACTGGAGGCAACTTTTTCAATGAAGGGAAAAAATTCCTCCAGCGCATTTAACAGATGATCCACACTGTCTGCGAAGCCACGCATACTGGTTGTGGTAGTTTTCAGATGGTCAACAGTGCGCACCAGCGGTTTTGTTGCCCGTTCTTCATCCATTAGCAGTTTGTATTGCAGCCACAGCCACAACCGCAGTTGCTGCCACCAAAGATACCGCAGCTGAACAACCATCTCAATAACCAGATGATGATGATCAGCATAATCAATGTTTCAAAGAAGCTGCCGTTGCAGCCGCCGCCGAAGCCACCGCAGTTATTTTCATCACAGCACCCGTTACCCCAACCTAAACCAAATTGACTTGTTAAATTTTCAGACATAATAGTTCCTCCTTTGTGTTTTTAAGTTTGTTAGGAGTGTTTACCTCACTCACATTAATATCCTATGTAAAAAATACAAAAGGGTGAAAAAAATCATAAAAAAATTTTGAAAGGAGGGGAGCGCATGTCCATGAATCCACAGCAACCGCCGGTACCTGGCAACATTCAAGACCTGAAAGCGTTGGTGCAGCAATTTGAATTGTTTTTGCCAGAAGAAAAACGTACTGTTATTCAAAGTATCATTGCTGATCTGGAAGCAAACGGCGGCATTCGTGACGAAGCCCATGGACAGCAGCTGTTATCGCAGCTGCTGCAAACATTGGGTCTGTCCGGGATGCAGTCCTGACCAACTGCGCCTGTTTCTGAAAAGAAGCAGGTGCATTGTCTGCCGGGGACAAGTCTCCCTTTGTATCGTTTATTTGCCAACTTGAAACAGGAGGGGATGCCGTTGAAAAAAATTATGATGTTGGAAAGTGTATTGCTCCTAAGCGGTGTGTTGTTTGGGATACTTGCTTTTTTTTGCCTGCCGGAGGACCAGATTCTTCAGCTGCAGCGCTATCTGACAAGCCAGATGCAAACTTTGGCTGGCGCTGCCAGTTTGTCGGAAGCAGCCGGACCGATTTTTCAATCTAACTTTATGGATTTTGTACGTATTTATCTGGCCGGTATTTGTTTGTTGGGCTTGCCGCTGTTGGTGCTGTTTTTGTTTTTGAAAGGTTTTTCTCTGGGGTTTTCTGCCTGTTTTCTGGTCACCCATTCGCCGTTGCTGCTGCTCAGCCGTTTGTTGTATTTTCCCGTTTTAGTGGCAGCCATTGCCTACAGTTGTCGGTTTAGCTTTATTCTGCTGCAAAACAGGGTCAGCAGTCCGGCGCGTCAACTGCTCCAATATACAGTTACATTTGGCTTGCTTTTGATTTTGGTATTGATTTGCAGCTATATTGATGGATTCAGTTGCAGCCGATATTTGAACAGCCTTCTTTGATATTGTACAAAAAATTAAAAAAATATTGTTACGTTGTAAAAACAACATACTTTTGCTGAGCTGATAGGTATACTACACACAGAACATGCAGCGATACGCTGCGTCAAATACTCTTTATAGATGATACAGAGGAGGCAATTTTTATGAATACACCAATGTTTTGTTTTCAGTGTGAACAGACTGCCGGAGGACGGGCTTGTACCGGAGCGGCCGGCGTGTGCGGCAAAACTGCCGCCACAGCAGCATTGCAGGATCAGCTGACCGGCGCTTTAATCGGCTTGGCAACTGCATTACAGGGAAAAGCATTACCGCAGACAGCAAAAGAACTGTTTTTGAATGGTCTTTTTACCACATTGACCAATGTTAATTTTAATCCGGACACATTGCAGGCACAGATTGATCAGGTTCACCAGTTGGAGCAGCAGCTTGTCCTTTCCGCCAAAGATTATGATATGCAGGCTATATGGCAGGCAGAAGATAATATTCGCTCTTTGAAATCCTTATTGCTGTTTGGTATGCGGGGGATGGCAGCTTATGCGTATCACGCCCGTGTGCTGGGATATGAGCAGGAGGAGGTTTACAGCTTTTTGCAGAAAGGGCTGCAAGCGCTGCAGCAGGATTTGACCATGGAGCAGCTTCTGCCGCTGGTATTGGAATGCGGGCAGGTCAATCTGGGCTGTATGGCTATGCTGGATGAGGCCAATACCACAACCTTCGGCAATCCGGAGCCAACATCTGTGTCCTTTACCATTGAACCCGGTCCCTTTATTGTTGTGACCGGTCATGACTTATATGATTTGCGCCAGTTGTTAGAGCAGACAAAAGATAAAGGGATTGCTGTCTATACCCATGGAGAAATGTTGCCGGCTCATGCTTATCCGGCGTTAAAGGCTTATCCCCATCTGAAAGGGCATTTTGGTACAGCCTGGCAAAATCAGCAGACTGAATTTACCGATCTGCCTGGCGCAGTTGTTTACACCACCAATTGTTTGATGCCAGTGCGCGGCAGCTATGAAGACCGTATTTTTACTTCAGAAGTAGTGTCCTATCCGGGTATTACCCATATTGGTGAAGATAAAGATTTTTCGCCGGTTATTGAAAAAGCGCTGGCTTTGGGCGGCTATTCGCAGGCGCAGCATCGTGTCGGCATGAACGGCGGTTCTCAAACCGTTACTGGATTTGGACATCATGCAGTGCTGGGATCAGCTGAAGCCATTGTCAATGCCGTTAAGCAGAAAGAAATCAATCATTTCTTCCTGGTAGCTGGTTGTGATGGACAACGTCCGGAACGAAGCTATTATCGGGATTTTGTGAAACTAACACCGCCAGACAGTGTCGTTTTAACCTTAGCTTGCGGCAAATTCAGATTTCATGATTTAGATTTGGGCACAGTGGCAGGGCTGCCCCGCCTGTTGGATATGGGACAATGCAACGATGCTTACAGCGCTATTCAGGTGGCCGTGGCTCTGGCTGACGCCTTTGGCTGCGGTGTGAATGATTTGCCGTTGTCCATGGTGCTGTCTTGGTATGAACAGAAAGCAGTATGCATTTTATTGTCCCTGCTGCATTTGGGTATCAAAAATATTTATCTGGGGCCAAGCCTGCCTGCATTTTTATCAGAAGATGTACTGCAGTTTTTGGTGAAAGAATACCAAATTCATCCTATCAGTACACCAGAACAGGATTTGGCGCAGATGCTGTAATAAAATCAATAAAGTGATTGTTGGGTTGGCGTTCCCTCTGTCTTTCAAAGGCAGAGGGTTTTTTATGCTAGTTTGTGATTCTGCCCAATATATTTGTTTCATAGATTATGTTCGTCAGAGGTGGACTTTCTGCAAAGAGATTGCCCTCTTGGTGATTCTTGAGAAATGTTGTAATAGATAGGGTGAATATACTGTATTTAGGATAGTGCTATCTTTTTCCTACAGTAAATTTACGTTACTACAGTATAATTTTTACTGGACAAGAAGTAAAAAAAGTTTTACACTAGTAGCAGAAAAACGAACATAGTATCGTATTTATAATATTTACAGCTGTGCAGAAGGATGTGGCAACATGATTGGACAAGCAATTGATGATTATATTGTATATTTGACAGTAGAGAAGGGAGCTTCTTACAACACCATAGACGGTTACAGCAATGATGTGCGCAAGTTGGCTCAATATTTAGATGATTTGCAAATTACCGACTGGAAGCAGGTAGATCAGTGGGTAATACGGGGATATCTGGCCCATATGCAGCAGGAGGAAGTAACCAACACGACCAGAGCCCGCAATATTGCCGCCTTAAAAAATTTTTTTCGTTTTTTATATCTGGAGAAATATACAGACAATAATTTAGGCGAGCTGCTGGATGGCCCCCGCAAGGAGAAGGTTTTGCCCAAATATCTGACAGTGGAGGAAGTAGAGCGATTGATGGATGCCCCTGATATTACAACACCCAATGGTTGCCGTGATAAAGCTATGCTGGAATTATTGTATGCGTCCGGCCTGCGGGTCAGCGAGTTGATTGGCCTTCATCTGGGGGATATCAGTTTTGAAATGGCCTATGTGCGCTGTTTTGGCAAAGGAGCCAAAGAGCGGGTGATACCTTTGGGTCGTTATGCCTTAGCTGCGTTAGAGCATTATATTCAGGATTGCCGTCCCAAAGTAGCCAACAACTGGCAGACAGATATTTTGTTTCTGAACAAAAGCGGAAAAGGATTGACTCGGCAGGGCTTTTGGAAGCTGATTAAAAAATACGGAAAAGAAGCCGGCATTACTGCCGATTTAACACCCCATGTACTGCGGCATTCCTTTGCCACCCATCTGTTGTCCAATGGCGCTGATTTGAGAGCCATTCAGGAAATGCTGGGACATGCCGATATTGCCACCACACAGATTTATACCCATCTGCTGGGACAACAAATGCTGGATGTCTATCAGGCAGCCCATCCTCGGGCTAAGAAGATTAAGGAGTAGACGGATGGTATTCTGAAACTAAAAAGTTGAAAAATAAGAAAGTTTTACGGTTTTCTGTAAAATGTATAGAATCTTTTGGGAATCTGAATATATGTTCAATATATGATCTGTAAGCAAAAGGACCAGGGAATGTTTCATCTGGTCCTTTTGCTTGTGTAAAGATGTCTGAAATGTATTTTTTATGTGTGTTTTTGTATTACAGTTTGACTTTTGGTTTGTAATATAACTGCAAAAAACAGAGCGCACAAATCGGCTATGGGTACAGCCCAAAAGATTGCATAATCGCACCTAGGAAATAGACAGGGTAGTAGATAGATCAGCGGCAACATAAGGAATACTTGCCGCAGCAACGTAAGGACAACAGCTTTTATTTCATGGCCTGTTACTTCCAGTAATGTTAATATGGTGTAAAAAATACCCACTACAGGGAATGTAAGAAACAAGATTTTTAATATAATGGTACTTTCTGATATCATCGCAGAAGATGTACTAAACATACCCAGTATGATATCGCCCCAAAAAAAGATGAAAAATGTGGAAATAAAGCCATAGAATACGGTAGAAATCATTGTCAGACGGATGGTTTTTTGTTTCTTTATATTTTGTTGTTGTCCGCTGTAGTAGGCAACAATGGTTTGTACCCCTTGCGTGATTCCAACGATGGGCATAAGCAACAGTGTATATATTTTCTGGGTAATATTCCAGATTGCTACATGATGTATTGTGGTGTAAAGGATCAGGCTGTTATTGACAAAAAAACCTGTGCAACCGGCCAATGCCTGTATTACGGTTTGGGCAAAGCCGAGACGAAACAATTCCCATGCCTTTCTCCAAAGTTTAAGATTGTGTAAATTTTTGATTTGCGGGAGAAGCTGTTTTTGTCCCAGCCAAAGAGCAGCCAGTGTCATACAAAAAAATTCACTGATGAGTGTACCCAAGGCCAGTCCGGTAAATCCCATATGAAGTCCAAAGGCAAACACCATGTTTCCAATGATATTGACAATGACGGATGATGTTGTAATAATCATTTCCAAGTTAGGATAACCAAAAGCTCTAATACAACTGGTCAATGTATAGCCCATCGCACTGCATACATTGCTGATGAGCTGAATTTCCAAATAATTTTTGGCAAAAAGAAAAACTTCCTGCCGGGCGCCTAATAGATGCAGTATGGAATCCATACTGATAAAAGAGAGTATAGATACCAATACACTCACCAGGAATGTAAACAAAATGCCTGTTGCCAGATAATTGTCCCGTTTGATTTTTGCGTTTAAGTGCCGAACTACAAAAATGGATGTAGAAACTGCGTATAAAGCCTGAAAGGCGGTGTATATGCTTAATATGGGAGTGAGTAATCCCATTGTGGTTAATGCAGTTGCACTGGCTGTGCCAAGATGTCCGGCGAATATGGTATCGACTACAGATGTCATAACTTCCACCAGTAAAGATAGTATTGCTGGCAATGAAAATGTGAAAATCAGGGCTTGGACCGATTTGGTTTCATAAATATTTTTTTGCATAAAATAACCTCCAACAAAAGAATACCAGAAGAAAGTGGACAGGAAATGTCATCTTACTTCTGGTATTTTTTATTTTACAGAAAATGCTGTCTGATAGTCTTTTCGGTTAAATGCCTGATTGGTTGTGCTGCATGCAGTAATGCCATCAATAGGAAATGTGAAATAACACTTACTGTCTGTACAATATAAATATAATCCATCTGTACGCAATATGTAGTATAACGGGGCAACGACGTAATGGGTTTGAGCAATTGTAAGGCGGAGAAATACTTCTTCATCCAATCCAGTGTTGATTGTTTCACAAACGGGCGTGCATGCTGTAACCGGTTTTTCAATCAGCTCGATTTTTAGATATTCAGAAAAATCCAGTTCTTTTAAAAAGGCCAGCTCCGGCACCAAAAGTTCTAATTTTTTTAAAACGGAATTTTTTCCTGTTTTTTGTTTTAGATGGGCTGCAATATGAAAAGCGAGAATCATATCTTCGATCTCTGCCGTGGTAAAAAAACTCTTATCAAAACGGTATTCCGGCGCAAGAAAAATGCCACCTGCATATCCCTGCTGGGTATATACTGGAATTCCCATGCTGGAGAGTTTATCAATATCCCGCATAATTGTTTTTCGACTGACTTCAAATTGCTGAGCAAGTTTTGTATAGGTAGTCTTTTTTACTTCTATAAGATAAAGTAAAATTTCAAGTTGTCTGCTCTTCATGGCAGCACCTTCTTTCTTATGCCATAACTATATTTGAAAGTTTTAATTTTTTACAGTACCATTTCCCATCATGTTATTTAGTAAATCAATTATACACAACAAAACAATATTCAACAATCCGATAATAGATGGGTTGTTGATGAATGTGGTGTGTATAAACCAGACGTATAGTAAAAAAGAAACCCTTCAAGCAGATTGTAACATCTACCGAAAGGGTTTATACGTCAAACTTGGCGATAAAGATTTGTCATTGGTCTATGATTTATGATGATAGGACCGGGCGACCAACAGCACAATTTCTTTCTGCTCCGGCGTCAGTGCCTGCCAGGCGTCCAGCAGTTCCTTTACGTCCGGTGTCAATTCAATCATATCATTTTCTGCAAAAAACTGAGACAACGTTATGCCAAAGCTGCTGCAGATACTTTCCAGTGTGGGAATGGTGGGGATTGTATTGCGCCGAAAAATATTCAGAATGGTAGATTCGTTTAATCCGCACTCTTGAGCCAGACGATACATACTCCAACCTCGTTTATCGATCAAACTTTGCAATTTTTTGAGAACATCTACCATAATCACACCACCTTCCACCTTGTTTCTTATTTTACCTTTATTTAAAACCAGAAAATACATGCTACTTGTCATGGTACTATCGCTATGTTAAACTATAGATAGTATTTTAGGCATCTTTAAAGAAAAATAATCAGAAAGGAGGTCATATATGGAAACTCCTGGAATTACGACTATGACTGCAACTGTTTTAGAGCAGACAAAAGACACTTTAACAGAACAAAGCCTTGTATTAGATTTGACAATCGGCGAAATCCTGGACAGGATTGTACTGGACTTACCAATTCAAGAACCATCTGCTGCGGTTTCTTTTTTGTGCGATAAGCTAGCTATTTTTACAAGAGGGCAGACACAAATACAATTGGAAGAAACATTGGTTACGCTGATCGCTATTTTTTCGGAAACCTTACAGCAATTTGGTTATGCACAAGAGGATATTATAAAATTATCAACAGAAAGCTTCCAAGGCAACCAGATTACCTGATGAAGTCTGTTATATTAAAATAAAGTTCAAGACGGTTCTGACAAACAGAGCCGTCTTTTTTGGTGTGATTTTATCCAGTAAAGAAAAGAAGGGCATTTCGTTTATTTTTTTATCTGTATATAGTATACTAACAAGGAAACATGATTAACGATTTGTATGAAATTGATAGATTGTTTTGCAAACCATATCAAAGGAATTGTATGAGGTGATGATAGATGCAAGAAGTGAGTTGCTCTAAGCGAGCTATTTTCATTGTGTTGGACAGTGCCGGCATTGGCGCTATGCCTGATGCTGCACAGTATGGAGACAGCGGCGCCAATACATGGGGGCGTGTGGCTGACGCTATGCCAGATTTGGAATTGCCCTATTTGAATGGACTTGGGCTTTTTCAATTAGTGCCTCAATTTCGGCAGCGAAAACAGGAACACATTCCCATTCCTGTATATACTGCCAGAATGGCTGAACAATCCAGAGGGAAGGATACCATTACCGGTCATTGGGAATTGAGCGGTGTTGTGACGCAAGAACCGTTTCCCACATTTCCGCAGGGATTTCCCGATCCATTGCTGCAATTGTTGCAGGAAAAAACGGGCTATACCTTTTTGGGCAATGAGGTAGCTTCCGGCACAGAAATCATTGCCCGTCTCGGTTCGCTGCATCAGCAAACAGGCCAGCCCATTTTATACACATCAGCGGACAGTGTATTACAAATCGCTGCCCATGAAGACGTAATCGCTGTTTCTGAATTGTATCGGATCTGTCAGATTGCTCGTCAGTTAACCAAAACAGGGCCTTATAAAGTAGGCAGAGTCATTGCCCGACCTTTTACAGGACATCATGGTCAATATCAGCGTACTGCTAACCGGCACGATTTTTCCTTATCTGTACCAGCTAATAATTTGCTGCAGGATTTACGAAATCAGCAAAAGCCAGTGTTGGCTGTAGGTAAAATTCAGGATATTTTTGCCGGCGTTTCTTTTACCACTGCGGTGCATACTACCAGCAACGAAGATGGCATGGCACAAACCATGAACCTATATCAGCAGATGAACGAAGGGCTGCTTTTTGTCAATCTGGTGGATTTTGATATGAAATATGGACATCGCCGTGATATTATCGGTTATGGGCAGGCGCTGCAAGTTTTTGATCAGTGGCTGGGACAGTTACTGCCAAAGCTGCAGGAGGATACGGTATTGATCATTACCGCCGATCATGGATGTGATCCTGGCTATGCAGGTACGGACCATACCAGAGAATATGTGCCGTTATTCATGGCAGGGGCACAACTAAAGTCCCATTTACCGCTGACTACCTATTCCAGTTTTGCAGACCTTGCCGCTACACTGGCCCAGTATTTTCAGATTGCTTATACTGGTGCAGGAGATAGCTTTTATAAGGAGGTATTTCAATGAGAATGTATGATATCATTGCCCGTAAACGGGATGGCTTTGCTCACACCAGAGAGGAACTGGAATTTTTAATTCATGGTTTTGTAAACGGCACTATTGGAGAAGAACAAGTAGCAGCATGGCTGATGGCTGTTTATTTTCAGGGTATGACAGGAGAGGAAACTGCTGTATTGACCAGCTTGATGGAGCATTCTGGTGACCAGATTGATTTTGGCAGCATTGACGGCATTGTAGTAGATAAACACAGCACTGGCGGTGTAGGTGATAAAACCACATTGGTTGTGGCGCCGTTGGTGGCTGCTGCTGGTGTACTTGTAGGGAAGCTTTCCGGCAGAGGCCTGGGATTTACCGGTGGCACCATTGATAAATTAGAGGCGATCAACGGTTTTCAGACTGCGATTTCAGCGCAGCAGTTTTTACAGCAAGTACAGCAAATTGGCATTGCTCTTGCCGGACAGACAGCCAATCTGGTGCCGGCGGATAAAAAGCTGTATGCGCTGCGTGACCTCACAGCAACAGTGGAGAGTATTCCGCTGATTGCCTCCAGCATTATGAGCAAAAAATTAGCTTCCGGCGCCCATAAAATCCTTTTGGATGTAAAGTTTGGTTCTGGTGCTTTTATGCAGCAGCCGGAGCAGGCGGAGCTGTTAGCCAGAACCATGGTGCAGATTGGAAACAGCCTGGGACGGCAGACTGTAGCGGTGTTGTCATCCATGGAAGAACCATTGGGTTATGCCGTAGGCAACAGTCTGGAAGTGCAGGAAGCTATGGATACGCTGCAGGGCCATGGGCCTGCTGATTTAACAGAACTGTGTTTGACACTGAGCGGACAAATGATTTTCTTGGGCCAAAAGGCAGCCACTGCTGAGCAAGGATACCAAATGGCCGCAGCGTTATTGGAACAAGGTGCAGCATGGCAAAAATTTGAGCAGTTGGTAAATGCCCAGGGTGGGAATTTGCCGCAGGGATTGCCGCAGGCCCAGTATCAGCTTGCAGTCTGTGCGTCTCAATCTGGTGTGGTATCCGGTATTGATGCTAAAGCCATTGGTCATTGTAGTATGTTATTAGGCGCTGGCCGCGAGTCAAAGCATGGGGCCATTGATTTGTCAGCAGGCGTATTGCTGCGGAAAAAAACAAATGATACTGTAAAAGCAGGAGAACAACTGGCGATTTTGCATTATAATGCGGCTTACCAGCAAAGAGCGCAGGAAGCAGCGTTGGTGCTGCAGCAGGCTTATCAAATTGACAATGGTCCGGTACAGCAGTCGCCGCTGGTGTGGAAAATACTGTGTGACTAACGATAAAAAATAAATGTCAAATAATAAGTGACAGAGAAAACGAGAACGTTTATTTCAGCTTTAAGCGTATTGACGATAGAAGATGGCCTGTTATTGATATTAAGTATAGATAAAAAATTATCTCAAATCAGTAATGGGTGATATTGATTTGAACGTTTATTTTGGTTTTGCATAAAAGTTTGATTTGTCAGGATTAATTTTTAGAAATCTTACAACAATCTTCGTTTTGCTGCATAAAGTAAAACAGGGAAATTATATTTTCCTGTATTTCATTTTATGCGTGAAGGGGAGACCTGATATGAGCGATGAAAGCAAAGTAACAAAGGAGGATATCATGGAACAGCTGCAGGCTGGCCATCGAGCCCGTCTGGACGGCAGCGTCCTGCAGAATTTTAATAAAGATTCTGTGCAATTCCGCGAAGTGGTTCCGAACAGACCCATGCAGCTGCCACAGCCACCGCAGCCCGGTGTACCGGAAAGCTATCTGAACTATGCGGCGCAGCTATTGGAACAGATGCGCGGTGTTTATGGCAGCTCTTGGGATAATTGCAGCTGTGGCAGCAGCTGGCATGGCGGACATAATCATTTTTATGACCCTTGCAGCGGCGCTGACCCTGCGCCGCCAAGCTGTGGCTGTCCGGTATTTGACTGCGACACCAATGTCTGCTGCAATGAACATCACCACCATCATCATCCGCAGCCGCCGTGTCCACCACCATGTCCGCCGCCAATGCCGGACTGTGGCTGCAATACCACAACTTATTATGATGATTGCGCCTATCGGTTGCAGCAATTATGTGATCAGTTAAACCGTATCGAATCTATGACCAAGGAAATGTACACCACCAATCAGCAATTGCTCAGTTATATTGTAGAATATTGCAATAAACTGGTTTCAAGCAGCTGTTCTGATTGAAGCAGGATGAGACAGAACCTCATAAAAAAGTTCCTGACTGTATGGGTGCAATAAAAGGGTAATGTGATCGGAGTTCTATTTATGGCGTTTGTCGGGCGAACTCAAGGAACAAAAAACGGGCAGTATCTGGTTTAAAAACCGGGTACTGCCTGTTTTCTGTAAACACCAGCAGTTTTTATAAAAATGAGATAAAATATAAATATATTTATCGTATTTTGTTTGTAACAAAACGCTGAAAACGGTCACTAATCTTATGAAAGGAGGAGCAGCATGCAGACATTACTAAAAGAGTTGTTTTCTACTTATTATAAAGATGTTTACACCTATCTGTACAGTTTAAGTCATGATGCTCCGCTTTCGGAGGATCTGACATCGGAAGTGTTTTTGGAAGTGGTGAAATCAATTGCTACTTTTCGAGGCGAATCTGATATCAAAACCTGGTTGTTTTCCATTGCCCGGCACAAATGGTTTGCGTATCTTCGGCAGAAAAAGCGGCAAATAAAACCAGAGCTGTTTTCAGAATTTTGGGAGTTGCAAACGCAAACAGTGGAAGATCAGCTTCAAAGCCAACTGTTAGCAGAGCGGATTTATCAGCTATTGGAACAAGAACCGGAACGAACAAGGGGAATTGTTTTGATGCGTATAGAAGGATTTTCTTTTTATGAGATTGGCTTACAATATAACATCTCGGAAAGTTCTGCTCGTGTCATTGACTTTCGAGCCAAATCTAAAATCCGAGCCATTTTGAAAAAGGAGGGATTGGGAAATGAATAAAATTACTTGTGACATGTGTATGGATTTAATGCCATTAGTCAAAGACGGTATTGCCAGTGCGGATAGTAAAGATGCCGTGGAAGCCCATCTTGAAACCTGCGCTGTATGCAGAAGTTTATATCATGGACAGGCTCCTCCGGTTGTCAATACAGAAAAAGCTTTTCATAAATTGAAGCGGCAAATTCAGATTTTTTCGGTGATGTTTATGTTGTTTGGTATATTTTTTGGTGTCAATCTGACTGCCGGAAGTAATGTGTTTTACAATAGCTTGATTATGCCCATTATCGGAGCCCTTGGGTATATATTGCTGCGCTGGAAGGCACTGTATACCATTCCAATTTTACTTCTGATTACTCATGGAATGACCAATCTGCTAGGCTTGATACGAGGGCAGGAACATCTGGATATTTATTCATTATTAATGTGGACAGCCTTGTACAGTATATTTGCCTTGCTTGGGATGGTAATTGCCGGTCTGCTGTCCTATGCCTTTAGAAAAGAACATTCGGTTTAAAAAGGAGCGTGACGATTATGAAAAAGAAAGTATTAAAAATAACAGCACTATTGATAGCTGTTACCCTCATTACCGGACTTGGTATATTGGCCAATAGCCTGGTGGGGAATCCCGTTTCTAAACGATTGGCAGAGAGAACAGCGGAAACCTATTTAGCAGAAACATATGGGGATACTGATTTTTACATCGAAAACATCGGTTTTAATTTTAAAGACGGAAACTATTATGCTCATATCAAATCTCCCAGCAGCATAGATACGTATTTTACGCTGTATATCAGTATGGGCGGTAAGCTGGAGCGGGATACCTATTCTGACGTATTGGATGGCTGGAACACTGCCAACAGATTAAATGAAGCATACCGCGCCCTGACGGACACTGTTTTGGAGAATCCATCTTTCCCGTATCGCAGTGAAATTGCTTTTGGCCGTCTTGAATTTATTTCCCGCCAGTGGCTGGGGCAGCATGATGTGCCTTCTTATGCATTGATTGAAGAAGATTTAGAAATAGACAAGCTTTACGACATTACAAAGTTGGGCGCAGAAGCAGGACATCTGGTGATTTATGTAGATGACGAAACAGTCAGTATTGAACGGGCAGCTGAGATTATGCTGGATATCAAGCATTTTATGGATGAGGGCGGCGTACCTTTTTACGCAATGGATTTTGTACTGCAATATCCTCGAACAGGAGAGGATGAAGCCAGACCGGAAGGCAGTATCCATATTCTAAATTTCTTTTACACAGATCTTTATGAAAGAGATATGACTGAGCGGGTGCGGGCAGCTAACGATGCAGCCCTTGCCTACTATGCAGAACAGGATAAACAGAAGCTGGTTGAAGAGCCGATAGCAAAATGATGAAAGGCCAAAAATAAAAAGAACCAATAGATACTTTTATGCTATTGGTTCTTTCATTTGCCAAATTTTATTGTTTCTGTACGATGTCATGCAGTCTGCTGTCTGTAAGAAATTTCTTTCTTCGGGGGTCACCCTCTGCTCGATATACCATTAGATTTTTTAAATCAAAAATAGAACTCCAAATCGTTTCAAAATTTGGTTCATCCTCATACTGACAGATGAAGCCATAGGTTCCTTTTAAGAGCTGCTCTGTTGCTTCAATGAGATTTCCTTTTATATAGGTAGAAAAATTGTCTATGACAGTGCGATATCGTATCGCAGAGTGATAATCGTTTCCAACTATTGTAACATATTTTTTCATTTCGTCAGAGGTAAAATCATTGACTGTACACACAATTTTGCTGTTTCCTATATTTTTAGCTTGTCGTATTTGTTTAATGTAAGGGGTGCATTCAACAACTACCAATTCTTCATTTTTATCAGCAAGGAGAATATTACAATTAGAAGCGATTGGCAATTCCATAAGCAATGAAAGTGCATGTTGTGTACTATTTGCTTTTTCAAGCAGATATCTTACAACAAAGCAGGAATTCAGTCCCGGGTGTATTTTGTCCAAGCTGGTCATGACAAAAGTCATTGCAACAGCCAAACCGTACTCATTTACTCCTTCTTCTCCGTTGATGAAAGAAGAAGTTGTTATGAGAAATCTATTACCATTTGACGGAGCATATAGCTCACTTTTACTTCCATTTTTTAAGTATGGTGGTAAATCATTGTTTCGTCCATAAATAATGCTGCCATCTTTAGAATATGCAAAAGCAGTGCACCCCCTGATTTCAATCGGGATATTATCCTTCAGATTATACATACAGCAGCCCATACATAATAGCCATGAAGCAAAAGTGGTATAGTCCATATCCATGGTATCGCTGACACCTTGGATTTCTGCACATACTTCTGGAAAAAATGCTCTCAATATCTGTTCGCTCCTTTTTCCGTAGTCAAGTTGAAATGCGTCAAGATGCAGCGGAAATGTTACATTGCTTTTTTGAAAAATGGTTCCTCGTTTAACGCCCATTTGGTAATGGTCGCCTTTTAATCTTAAATGATACATATTTCGTCCTCAGTGTCTTTTGTGATTGCAATCCATACTTCAGAATGTCCGTTGCTGGGTATTTCTTTACAAACAGGATATACCTCTATATCTGGAAGTCCGGCATATTCATATCCTGAAAATGGCAGCCATTGGGTATAAAATCTTCTAAAAATATTTTGCACGTTCTCTTTGAAATTCCCATCATTTTCAAATATAACCCATGTGGCTTCTGGGATTTCAAAAGCAAACATACCAACGGGAGCAGGAGTGTTCGTGGCAACTGCGATATAGTAGAAGAAGCTTTGAGAGTTTTCATACAGGCTTATTCCAAATATTTTCTGTGTAGATTTGTCTGCTAAACTACAGATTTCAGAAAATAGGTTGCTGGTTAACACAGATTTCCAAAACTGCGGGATATTTTTTTGATTTTCTTCCATGTCTGCAGATAATGGAAGACGAATTCCTACCATGCGCATGGAACTTTTTTCTGCAATCCGATATGCCATAGCATTTTCTCCAGTGACTTGAATTGAAAAATGAATTGCCGGATATGCGTTTAAGGTGCTGCCCGCATTTCGTGCAGCAGTTGGTGTGATGCCATGGACACTCTGAAATGCCCGATTAAATGAAGTAGGGGAAGTATAGCCATACTTCAGTGCAATGTCAAGCACTTTCGCATCCGTTCTCTGCAATTCAAATGCCGCTTGTGTCATTCTTCTGCGCCGGATATACTCTGACAAAGAAATACCGGATACATAAGAGAACAGCCTCTGAAAATAAAAAGTGGAACAACAGGCAATCCGCGCTACTTTGTCATAGGATATTTCACTATCCAGATTGTTTTCTATATAATTTATGGCTTCGCTTAATTTTTTTAACCATTCCATTTGTGAACCCCCCTTTAGATAATCATATCGTTATAAATCTCATTTTTCCTCTCTTTTGATGCGCTCTTTTGTAAACATATAAGTAGTGCAAAAGAGTAAAAAAGCAGAAAGATATAGCTTCTGACTATATCTTTCTGCAAAATGATTTTCTTATTATTTAAGTGGATACCTTTTTACAATCATTTACGCCCATTTTTTAGTTTAGCCAAAGAAAACGCCGGTGAATTTCCAGAACGGCAGGGCAATGGCAACTAGTGTGATAAAGCCTAAGACCAATTTGGCACCAAAATATTTGATAAATTCCTTCATGCTGATAAAGCCAAAGGAGAAATACAGCAGATACAACGCATATTCATATGGGAACAGAATCTGGTCCTGCCCAAAGAATTCAACAGCATATACAACCAGCGGATTCAGCCCCAAATCAAGCGCAATTTGTGTGAATGTGGCTGTGAACCCTGCCATAATTGCCATAGGTGTCAGCAGGAAGTTTAATACCACGTTGACGATATAGAGAATGATGACCAGCATAGTTGGCGTTGAGCTTTCTACCACCGGTGCAGACAATGCGCTGACCAATTCGCCAAAGCCCAGGCCGCCAGCAACAAAGCCGATGGTCATACAGCTGGCTACAAACAGGATGAAAGTTAGATCCAAATTTTTTACATTTTCTTCAGAACCACAGCCAACCAGCGGTAAGAGCATGAGCCCAGGAATTAAGATAAAGGCAAAAGTACAATCTCCGCCTGTAAAGCCGGTATAAATAACGTAGCTAAACATCAATACCAACCAGGCAATGGCTTTCTTTTCATTGGCAGTCATTTTTCCCAGCTTTTCCAGTTCAGCAGCAGCATAAGCTTTGCTGTCTAAATCCCGTTTAGAACGATACATTAGAATTACCAACACAACAGCCAGGGCAAAATAAATCATGTACGGAATCATGAAAAAGGTAAATTCCGACCAGCCAATGTGGGTTTCAATGACGCTGGACCAATAGGCCTCGATCATAAACAGATTGGCGCCATATGCAAAACCGGTAGGAATAATACCGGCAATGGCAGCAACCAAAAAGATACCTGTGCCTTCTTTTGAGAATTTTTCAAGATTTAATGCTTTACATAATCCATAAGCCAAACCGGCTAACAGTACATAGGCGTTTCCGAATAAAATAATATTTAAAACAGTACCAATAAGTGCGATTCCAATCAAGATGCTGACATAACTGCCGCCGGTGAGTTTTAAAATGCTAAAGGAAATACGCTGCAACAGGCCGCTGGTTTCTAATACATTTACCATCAACAGAGCGCCTACTACCATCCAAAAGGTTGGTTTGGTCCAGCTGGACCAGGCTACATCTGGTGCTGCAACACCGAATACAATATACAAACATGGGAGCAAAAAAGTTACCGCTGCGGTAGGCACATTTTCAAAAGCGATCATCAAAATGGCCATGACGCTCAACACCAAAAAGGTACGCATGGTTGGTGTAAACAGTTCCGTTGTTGGAATAAAATAAATGAGAAGCGGTACGCCTAAAGATAATACCCAAGCGAGAATCATCTTAGGACTTAGTTTTGTGGACATAAAAAGACCTCCTTGTTAAAATAGATAAATAAATTGAATACGGAATAAAAACCATATACTTATTATAACGATACAATAAAATAATGGGAAATACAAAAAAGAGGATATTGATATAAGAAAATACTTATATTTATATCCTCTTTTTGCTTTGGTGTCAATTTTTGTCGTTTCCCCAATCTTCGTTCAATAATTGATGCTGCTTTAATAGTTCCAAAACCTCTCTGGCATAAAATTGCTGCAGTTTGCGGGCAGAGTTCTTTTTATAGATAAAAAATGTGGCCCATTCTAATGTAGAAAGGGGCAGGCCGGCAATATCATTATGGATGGAAAAGATCTGATACTGGGGATAATATTGTTGGTATTGCTGTAAATCCAACGGCGTGGCATCTAAAAAAATAGCATAATTCCGTTCCAATAGTTCATGAATGGTGCTGCGATCAATACCAACAATAGGAAATTTGTTCATCGGGCAATGTTTTAAAAACAATTCATAATCGTCTTTGTGCTGGCGGCCCAAAATCAACTGTTCGGTCAACAGCCGTGACAACGCAATGGTGGTTTCTCCTGCGTATTCTTTACATAATGTATGTTGCCGATTGATGACTGCATAAGAATGGCAAAAATTTAAAGGTTGGATAGTGACATTTTTGTTGGCTGCAATCTGTTGTACATCGGAAACATAAATAGAATCTCCATGAACTGTTGTCATATAGACAGGCATAATAGCAAAATCAATTAAATCTCTGGAGATTTTATCTTGTACATTTGGTTCAAAGGTGGTGATAAAACGAATATTCGCTTTGGGAAAGTTTTCTTTGAACCGTTGAATTAACTCGCAATATAAAAATTCATAAGAAGCGCCCAGCATAAACGTAACTGAGCCGGTTAAATCCTCCAGCTGAGCGGAATAAGTTTCAATATAATTGATTTCGTTGGCAATATTTTTCATGGCATTTAAAATCCGCAGACCGTCCTGGGTGGGCCGAATGCCCTGCTTGGTGCGGGTAAAAATCTGTACGCCAATTTCCAGTTCCACTTCGTTTAATGCAGCGCTCAAGGCAGGTTGGGAAATAAATAAATTGCGGGCGGCCTGTGAAATGGATGTGCATTTTTCGATCTCTAAAATTTGCTGAATTTGTGTCAGTCGCATCGGCGATCCCTCCTTAGTATATAGTTTACTATAAGTATTTCGTTATGACAATATCAGTAAATGCAGATTATTAAAATCAAGCAGGTTTTGTTACAATGGATTTAAACGGAATGAAAATCAAATAAAATCAAATTTCAATAACAGAAAAGAGGATGTTTATTATGACTATTCAATATGAAAATGTATCTCATATCATTGACAAGCAGTATGCCGCTGAACAGGCATTTTTGCAGGAATTTGCCGCAGGCAATTATACTTTGCAGAATCCGTTGGTAAAATTGAATCCTTATAGTTACTGTCCATTAACGGCAGTGCTGTTATTCCGCACACCAGTTGCTACAGAAATTACCGTTACTGTATTAGGAAAAGAAGAAGCCGGCAATATCAGCCATACTTTCCCTGCCGAAAAAGAACATATTTTACCGATTTATGGTTTGTATGCCGGTTATGATAATAAAGTTGTTGTGACAGCAGCAACCGGACAAAAACAGGTTGTGACCATTCAGACAGAACCAGCCATTGCCGATGCCCATCAAGCTACCAGCATCAAAACAACAGCTGAATATATGGGTAATAATATCATGTTTTTGACTACAGCTATGGACTCTATGCCAGTAGGATACGACTATAAAGGAGATATTCGCTGGTACGCCAATGTAAACTTCAACTTTGATCTGAAACGGATGCCAAACGGTCATCTGCTGGTGGGGACCGAACGTTTGGTAGAAATGCCCTATTATACAACCGGTTTATATGAAATGACCTTCAGTGGAAAAATCTACAAAGAATACCGCGGACCGATTGGCGGTTATCATCATGATCAATTTTACATGGAAGACGGCAACATTTTAATGTTAACCTATGATGCAGGTTCCGGTACAGTAGAAGATACTCTGGTATTGTTGGATAAAGAAACAGGCGCAATTTTAAGAAAATGGGATTACAAAGATGTGCTGCCGCAATATCCAACTGCCGGCTCCGGCAGTCAGGATGAAATCGACTGGTTCCATAACAATGCAGTATGGTACGATAAACGCACCAACAGTTTAATCTTATCCGGCCGTCATCAGGATGCGGTAATCAACATTGATTATGAATTAGATGAAACCGGAAAATGTAAATTAAACTGGATTTTGGGTGATCCGGAAGGCTGGCCGGCAGATATGCAAAAATATTTCTTTAAACCGGTTGGCGATGTGACCAATTTTGATTGGCAGTATGAACAGCACGCTTGCGTGGTGCTGCCTGACGGAGACATTATGCTGTTTGATAACGGTCATTTCCGTTCCAAAAATCCAGAAAAACGGATTCTGAATGCAGACAACTTCTCCCGCGGTGTACGCTACAGAATTGACACTGAAAAAATGGAAATTGAACAGGTATGGCAGTATGGGAAAGAACGGGGCGCAGAATTTTTCTCCCCATATATCTGTAACGTAGAATATTATGAAGAAGGCCACTATATGGTGCATTCCGGCGGTATTGGCTATGAAGACGGTGTTACCTGTGAAGGTCTGGCAGTAGAAAAATGTATGGTGCCAAACCATGGTCATCAATACACATTTAATTCTATCACCTGTGAATTGTTGAATGATCAACTGGTTTATGAACTGCAAGTACCAGCGAACTGTTATCGTGCCGAAAAATTACCATTATATTATGCCAACGAAACTTTACAGTTGGGTAAAGGGGAGCTGCTGGGCTCTTTAAAAGCAACACCAACTACAAAAATGAAAATTAAAGCAGCGGAATCAGAAGAACTGGTGCCGGATGCTTATAAAATTCAGATCAAAGAAGAAATTGACCGTGTGGCAGTACAGGGGATTTTTGAAGAAGATACACTGGTACAAATTCTGTTGCTGGCAGAAGACGGAACAATACTGCGTTATCCGGTAGAAACTGCCAAAAAAGAATTCCAGGCCATGTGTGTTGGTACCTTCCAGAAGGCAGACACCCGTGAAGTGGATACTTTTATCAATAAAACCGGATTAACTGGTCAATACACTGTTCAGATCCTTGTTACAGAAGAAGAACAGTCGGTGGTATACCAGACAGGTGTTGTTATCACAGCATAAGAGACGGTGGAACAGAGGGGAGAATTATGCATGAAACGCTATCCATATCAATGGCTGGCACTTTGCCTAATGACTATGGCATGGGGGATCAGCGGCTTGGTACACAATTGTGTTGCCTTTTTATTCCCGTTTTTCTCAATAGAGTATTCGTTGGGTACGGAACATAATGGTTACTTAACTGCAACCATTGCCTTTTTCTGGACCGTATCTATTATTATCTGCGGAAAAAAAGGCGATAAATACGGGCAGATTCAAGTTATGATGCCTTGCTTGGCAATTGGCGCTATTGCGTTATTTGGCTTGGCATTGCTGCAAAATATCGTGCTTTTTTATATTGTAATTGCAGTCGCAGGGTTTGGCTGCGGATCTATCTGTTCTACCAGCCTGTCCTTTTTGGCAGAGCAGAGCGATCCGCAAAAAAGAGGTTTATTCTACGGTGTGGCCATGTCCAGTTTTACGCTGATTGGCTCAGCAATTGGCTCATTGGTATTTACACGCCTGGGTACCATATTGGGGTGGCGCAGCTGTTTTATGATTATCGGAACGCTGCTGGTAGTAGAGGTGATAATCCTGTTTTTATTTGGGCGGCGGATTCCCCGTAATTTGGAAGTACGTCCAAAGGAAGAAAATACCCATCGTTTTACAGAATTGTTTGCTTATCGCAATGTGGTTATCAGTACAGTATTGGCTTGCTTAATTATGATGTGGTATTTTACAACCGCAGCATTTACAATTTTGTATCTGATAGAACATCATGCCTATTCTACCATTACCGCAGGAGCAATTTTTGCCGGTTTTGGTATCGGGGGCTTTTTGGGAGAATTTACAGCGCCAATCATATCGGACTATATTGGTCGAAAGACAACGGCTTTGATTTCAAGTTTGGCAGGAACATTGTGCTTTGCGGCATTTATGCTGCTGGATTTGCCGCCAGTTGGTCTGACAATCTCTATTGCTGCTGCATCCTATTTTTTATCCGGCGCTATGGCAATTTTGAATTCTGTTGTACCCAGTGAATCAGTGCCCAGCTCTTTATTGGCAACAGCCACTTCTTTTTCACCGGCTGCTGGTGAATTCGTTGGCGGTATGATCGCGCCGGTTTTGGCCGGAATCCTGATTCAAATTTTGGATTTAACCCAGGTTATGCATTTGTTGCTGCTTTTGCCATTGTTTGCTACAGTAGGCATTTTGCTGTTGAAAGAAACAGCACCGCGTTTGCTTGCCAAATAATTGGACAAGGTAGTTGAGCAGGAACTTTAAATATAATTGCTGTTGCGGTTTGCGCAGAATAGCAGTTGTCAAAACAAGATATTTGAAAAGATAGCAGCAGGGAGGTCGATACTGTAACAGTGTCGGCCTCTTTTGCTTATCGTACCAAACAGTTTCGTCAAGGCAATAGAAGTTATTTCTCTGGATAAAGGAATATGCTTATGGATGAATAATAGTTTGTTTTCACATATTCTGAATTGTGTTAGAATAAAAGCAATAGGATTATGATGGTAGGTGGAGATAAACAATGAAAATGCCAAAAGACGATATTGATACAGCAATGTTTGCTCCTTGCGGGATGAACTGCTTGGTTTGTTATAAACATTGCTATCACCAAAAACCATGCGCTGGTTGTTTGTATGGTGAATTGGGAAAACCGGAACACTGCCGCAAATGTAAGTTAAAAGATTGTGTTCGGAATAAAGGGTTATCCTATTGTTTTGAATGCTTGGATTTTCCATGTAAGCTGGTAAGAAATCTTGAGAAAAGTTACAATAAACGATATCAGACAAGCCTTATAAAAAATAGCGAATTTGTCCGTCAATATGGCTGTATAAAGTTTATGGAAAAACAGAAAGAAATGTACACTTGTTTGAAGTGTGGTGGCATTATATCTATACACGACAGAGAATGCAGTGAATGTCAGGAACAGTTGAAGTAAAAATAACAAAGGGATTAAAGAAAATGAAACGAATACGTTCTGAGGTATCGGCGTAACCTCTTAGCGGTATAAAAATAGCAAGGCGATCAAAACCGCCTTGCTAAAAATCTGATTGGGGGGCTCATTCTCAAAAGTTAGAATGATTAATTGTTTGATTACAGATACAGATATCCGATTAGTTTGTAGAATGGTAATGCAATCAAAAAGAGTGCAACTAGGCTCAGTAGTATTTTGGCGGAAAAATACTTTACAAAGTCTTTCATCCGGATGACACCATAAGAGAAGAAAATTAGATAAAAGGCGCACTCGTATGGGAATATGAGTTGGTCAGCGCCGATTATCATGAAAAAGTATGTGGCAAAGGGATGAATTCCCAGCTGCATAGACAGTGTAGCCAATGGTGCAGAAAAAGAAGCAAAGATTGCAAACGGAGTCAGTAGGAAATTCATTACAAAACAAACCAACCATACAACACCGCTGAATACCCAAACCCCTTGATCTTGCAGCAATGGCAGAATGGTATTGGCTACCAGTTCACCAAAGCCCAAAGCGCTGCCAGTCATGCCGATACCCAGACAGGCTGCTACGAACAGAACAAAACCAAAATCCATGGCCTTTAAATCATCCTCGGTTCCTACGTTAATTCCCGGCAAATAAAGCAATAAGGGGAAGATAATAAACCCGTAGAAGGCATCGATATTGGTGATAGTGGCAGTCATCATAAAGAGCAGCATGAGGCCAATAATAATAACTGCTTTTATTTCAGTTGGACGCATAGGTCCCAAAGTACGCAGTTGTTCGGAAAAGTGAATTCTGTTTTCGGCAGCGTTTGTCTTTTTAGAAGCTGGAAACAAAAAAGCAACCAACAAAACGGAAAGAAAAAAGTACAGTAATACAGGAAGTCCATAAAAGAAATGTTCAAACCAGCCAATTGTGCCTGGCGCACCTACAGAACTGCCGATGTTAATCATCAGAATGGTAGTTGCATTATAAAATACATAACCAGGAATACAACCGCCCAGTGCGGCTACCAGAAAAATACCAGTAGCTTCTTTTGAGAATTTTTCCAGATTTAATGCTTTGCAAATTCCCATGGCTAAGGCTAACATTGGTACAGCGCCGCAGCCGCCGGTAACCAGACCTATGATAATACCAATGATGGTTAAGCCCAGCAAAGTGCCATGGTAAGTGCCGCCAAAGATAACAATTGTTTTGTAAGCAATCCGGTTCAACAAACCGCAGCGAGTTAGGGCATTGATTAAGAAAAATGAACCGACAAACATCCAGATGGTGGTAGTAGCCCAGGGACTAAATACAACATCTGCTGTAGTCACGCCGGTTAACACATAAGCCCATGGTAAAGCAAAAGATACCACAGTTTGCTTTACGTTGCCAAAGGCAAAAAAACAAATACCAATTAATGTGAGCATTAAATAAAGACGCATTTGTGCAGTGAAGGTTTCATTTACAGGGATGAGTAAAATAAGTAAAGGCATACCGATAGAGATGATCCACTGCAGTGCATTTTTGGCGCTGATTTTATTTGTCATAAAGATATTCCTCCTAAAACGAAAAACAAAATTAATAAAACTAATGTAACATATGCGAACCAAAAAGATTGATTTTATTATAACAAATGATGTATTTTTTAACTAATATAAAAAGAAGGATACAGTTATAAGTTTTTGCTTATAGCGGTATCCTTCTTACTTTTTTAGTTTTATGATTCATGTGTTGCCTGTAAAACAAGCTGATGAGATTGCAAAATTTGCAGAATTTCTTTTTGGAACCATTGGTACAATTTATTATGTGATTCTTTTTTGTGCATAAAATAGGCTGGCCATTCGGTTTTCAGTGCTGTTTGTGCTACACCATTGAACACAAATGGCCGTACCTGATAAGATGGCGGCAATAAATCTTGATATTGGGCTAAGGTTAGAGGGGATGTGTCCAAGAAAATGCCAAAATTTTGATCCAATAGGCTCTGTACGGTAGTCCAATCCAATTTTACTAAGGGCATTTTGCTGAAAGTCGTTACTTGCAGCAAATCTTCTAAATGATATTGTTCTCCTAAAAATAGCTGTTCACTACACACATCAGATAAATGGATGGTATGCAGTTGACAAAGAGGATGTATGGAGGACAGCACTGCATAAGGATGGCAAGTATTTAAAGGGATAATTGCTGTGTTCAACTTTTGCAAGGTGTCAGTGGAATTAGAAACAGCAGAGTCCAAATCAAGAGAAATAAGGGCAAAATCTAGAAATCCTCTGGAAATTTTCGTATGAATATTATTGCTGTCTTCTTGCAAAAATTTTAAAGATGCGTTAGGAAACAAGCTACGGAAACGAAATACAATCTCTGATTTGAGAAAATCGTGAGACGGTCCCAGAACCATGGTGATGGTGCCAGTTAATGTTTCTACTTGCGCAGCATAATTTTCAATAAAAGTGACTTCCTTCATGATATTTTTCATTGCTGTTAAAATTTCCACGCCATCCTCTGTGGGATAAATACCAGAATTGGTGCGTGTAAAAAGCTGTACGCCTACTTCTGCTTCAAATTCATTCAATACTGCACTAAGCGCTGGTTGGGAAACAAACAGATTGCGCGCAGCCTGAGAAATAGAGGTGCATTTTTCAATTTCTAATATTTGTCGGACTTGTGTCAATCGCATAATAAAAATCCTCTCTAAATGATGTTACTGTATTTTTTATAAAATCACTTGTTTTCCGTTATATGAATAGACGCATTGGTTAATCCTTCAGTATTTTTAGAAATTCGACATCTTTTTTGTGATTCCTGCTGGGTATAAGTTATTTCTTATATGCTTATGAGAATATTCAGATTGTTCAGCATAAAAAATAATCGGTATAATAATAATTGCGAATCAAGAAGAAACAAAAAAAGATGTGAACCTAAAGATAATTTGTATCATATTGTTATAGTATTATTGTTGATTTTATGAGCCCAATCATACAGTTTGTTATATCATACTTGCTTTTCTGGAGAGATTGTGTTATAGTAAACACGCTCATCGGAGGCTTTGCAAATCGTAATTGGAAACGCCGGATAAGATGTCGAATACAATGATTGTTTGGATTGGTAATGTGTCGTACAGCATTGCCGGATAAGAGCAATCATCTGGTTCGGTTTCTTATTTGGCGTTTTTTGTTTTGTTTCTTTAGTTGCAATATGAAAATTACGCTTGAGGCTACTGATATCATTGTCATACATCATATAGAAACAAGATAAAAAGTGCGAATTGTAAAAACAAACAAAGATAATTAATTAAAAAAGATAATTAATTAAATTAGAAGGAGCAGAAAGGAAGGGGCAGAAATGTCAGAAAGGATTCGTTTAGAAAAACCGCAAAAACGACTTGGTTTGAAAGGAATGCTGTTTTTTATTGTACTGATGGATATGTTTATTCCATTATCCACCGATATGTATTTGCCAGCACTACCTACTATGGGTGAGCATTTACAGGCAGCCGATTCGATTATCAAAATGTCAGTGACTTGTTTTTTTATTTTTTATGCTGTAGGAATGTTGATTTGGGGGCCGCTCAGTGACAAATACGGCCGCAAGAAACCATTGTTATATGGTTACTTATTATATTGTATTGCCAGTTTTGCCTGTATGATTTCCTGGAATGTGTATATGCTTATTGCCAGCCGAATTTTACAGGGGATTGGAGCGGCCAGCGTAACAGCTATCTCGATGGCAATTATCAAGGATTGTTTTTCGGGCAAAACAAGGGAAACGGTATTAGCACTGGTGCAGACGTTTTCTGGATTTGGTCCCATTTTGGCACCGGTCATTGGTGGCTGGCTGTTGTTAATTACTGATTGGCGCGGCATCTTTTTCGTATTGTTTTTCTTTGGTATGATCGGATTGTTGTTAACCTGGTTATATGAAGAAAGTCTGGAGCCGGAAGGGCGATTGCAAGGCAGTGCTTTTCAGTCCTTTGGTCAGATTTTTGTTGCCATGAAAAATAAGGTGTTTATGTGGATTATTATGATTTATGGAGTTTTGAATATTCCGTTTTTTATGTATATCACATTATCATCTTATATCTATGTCAATCAATTTGCCTGTTCGGAGCAGGTATACAGCTATTATTATGCAGTTTGTGCGTTGTTGTCTATGGCTGGTCCATTTTTGTATATTCGCTTTTTCCAGAACAGCAACAAGAACACGTTAATTTATGCTTGTCTGGGAATCAGTCTTTTGGGCGGTATTGGCGTTATGACAGTGGGGCAGTTACAGCCTTATCTGTTTTGTCTGATGATTTTTTTATTTTATCTGTTTACCAATATCTTGCGGCCTTATTTTACCAACCTGACTTTAGAGCAGGAGAAGGATGTAGGAACGGCGTCATCGGTAATGAATATGTGTTATAATCTGTTCGGCAGCTTTGGGATGCTGATCTCATCATGGTCGTTCTCCAATATGATTGTAGCCATTGGTTTCATGATTGCCTTGACTTCGGCCATCAGCATCGGAGCGTGGTGGAGGATGGTGCATTCCGGCCAGCCAATCCGCGGGTTTTATGATTGAATAAAAGAATAGAATAATTATATAGTCAATAGCTAAAGGTTAGCAAAACGATGATTGGTGTGCGTTTTGCTAACCTTTTTATTATTTGGGTAAGATATGATTATAATATGTTTTATGTAAACTTATCTTATATAATGAGATAATAATATTTATGTCAACTAACATAAGAAAACTTCGCATAGTCAAGTTTACATAACAATGATTATACGAAGTTATATTAACTTTCGAATGAACCCATCCGTTCTGTTATCTATTGAACTGCTGATACATTTTTTTACTACTGTCGATTGTTCTGATTATTTTTAATACTGGAAATTAGAAGATAACCGCAAACAATCGCACTGGCAATCATGCCGGCTGCATAAAAATAATCAGAAATCCGAAACCAGTGCAATGTTTCCAGCAATACCTCAGAATCTGCGTTGGTGGCCTTTTTTGTTTCGGCAATTACAAATGAAATGATAAACAATATGGAAGCGCTGATTAAACCGATACCACTGATAATAAGTTCTTTTTTACTTGGTTTCTTAAAGATGTTGCTTGTTTTCATGATGCATCCCTCCTATGTTTATTGATTAAATTAAAATAATCATTTATGTACGATAACAAAAATGACATAAAACGGCGAGTACAATCAAATAACCTATCGCATACAGGGTACTAAAGAAATCCTGGAACTGAAACATAACGAAAAGTCCAGTTATACAAAAAAAGATCATAATACAATTTGCAACCTTTTTGCTAATGGAAAGATTTGTTTGCTTTGTGATAAGCATTCCCACAGAGAAAAAAATTGTACAGACAAGCCAGAGCTTAAAAACATAATACTTAGAAATCATTTGTTCTGTAAATACACTTGTGAGTAATAAAAAAAGTAGCACTATATTAGTAATTTGTATGATTTTAGGAAACAATGATGCGAAATTACGTTCTTTTGATAAATGTACCATACTATACTATCCTCCTCTTTTTCTCTTTCTTAATTTGCATTGCTCCCCCTCTTGACCCATTACGATTTCGCTGATAGATTCTATATTTTTAGTATAACATAATTATTCCATGATTACCAATAATAAAAATACAAAAGAGTACAAGTTTTTAGGCCTTTTAAACACAAAAAACACCCTGAAAATTTAGATTGTTTGTTCTAAATCATCAGGGTGTTATAAAAAAGCTTTTCATGTTAATTTAATGCAGTGCAATCAACAAGAATTATACTTCCATAATTTCTTTTTCTTTGTTGTCTACCAGTTTGTCTACTTCAGCAATATATTTATCTGTTAATTTTTGAATGCTATCCTGAGCGCCTTTGCTTTCATCTTCTGTGATTTCTTTGGATTTTTCGCTGGCTTTCAGAGTATCATTGCTGTCACGACGAATGTTACGGATGCTGACTTTGGCTTCTTCCCCTTTTTTCTTGACCCGTTTTACCAAGTCTTTTCTGGTATCCTGCGTTAATTGTGGTAATACCAAACGAATCAGAGTGCCATCGCTGTTTGGTGTAATGCCCAGATCAGATTTTAAGATCGCTTTTTCGATAGCGGATAATGCAGATTTATCCCAAGGCTGTATGGTCAGCATTCTGGCTTCAGGAACTGCGATATTTGCCAACTGATTGATTGGTGTTGGTGTTCCATAATAATCCACTTGAATTTTATCCAGTAAAGATGGAGTTGCTTTACCAGTACGGATAGTTTGAAAATCACTTCTTAAAACACTGACAGTTTTGCTCATTCTTTCTTCGGAATCTTGCTTAATTGTATCAATCATGTAAAATTACCTCCCAACATAGGTCCCAATTTTTTCGCCCATTACGGCCCGTTTCATATTCCCAGGTGTCATCATATCAAACACGATCAAAGGAATATTATTGTCCATGCATAAACTGATTGCAGTAGAGTCCATAACTTTCAATCCCTGATTCAACACATCAATATATTTCAAGGTTTCAAATTTATGGGCATTTGGATTTTTGGCTGGATCGTCATCGTAGACACCATCTACTTTTTTGGCCATTAAAATGACTTCTACGCCCATTTCAGCTGCACGCAATGCGGCTGTTGTATCGGTAGAAAAATAAGGATTTCCTGTACCAGCCCCAAAAATAACAACACGGCCTTTTTCTAAATGACGGATGGCTCTTCTTTTAATATAAGGTTCTGCCACTTCACGCATTTCAATTGCAGTCATAACCCGAGTATCAATACCGTTGGCTTCGATAGCATCCTGTAAGGCCAAAGAATTAATGACAGTAGCCAGCATTCCCATGTAATCAGCAGTAGCACGGTCAATGCCTCGTTTTGCGCCGGTAACACCGCGCCAGATGTTGCCACCCCCTACTACAATGGCAACCTGAACACCTGCCTGTACCAATTCTACTACCTGTTGCGCCATAGAGTTCAGCACATCGGCCTGTAAACCAAATCCGACTTCACCACTTAATGCTTCGCCGCTTAATTTTAAGATAACCCGCTTATATTTTGGTTGATCCATTTTGTAAGCCTCCTGTTACTATTATCTGTTATTTGCACCACAGACAGTTTATATGAAAAATCGCTATAATTATATATTATCTCATAAATAAAGAGAACACAAGGGTGTTCTCTTTAAAATTTTCAATATGATCTAAAAGAAATTAGCCTTTCATCTGCGCAGCTACTTCTGCAGCAAAGTCTTCCTGTTTCTTTTCTAAGCCTTCGCCCATTTCATAACGAACAAAACGGATTACTTCTGCATTTTCTTTTTTCAATAAGTTGCTGACAACTTCGTCGTCGCCTTTGATGAATGCCTGATCTACTAAGCATACTTCTTTATAGAATTTTTCGATACGGCCTTCTACCATTTTTTCGATAATTTTTTCTGGTTTGCCTTCGTTGCGAGCCTGTTCGGTCAGAACCATTTTTTCGTGTTCCAATTCAGTCTGTGGAACCTGAGTACGATCTAAATAACTTGGGTTGGCAGCTGCAACCTGCATTGCAATATCTTTTGCCAGATTTGCATTTCCGCCTTTCATTTCTACCAATGTTACGATCTTACCGCCAGCATGGATGTAGGAAGCAACAGTTCCTTCACTTTCAAAACGTACAAAACGACGCAAAGAAATGTTTTCACCAATTTTAGCAATTTTTTCAGTAATCAATGCTGCAACAGTCTGTCCATCCAATTCAGAAGCAGACAATGCTTCTACATCAGCTGGATTTGTAGCTGCAATATGTGCAGCAATAGTATTTACCAGATCTTTAAATTCATCTGTTTTTGCTACGAAGTCAGTTTCACAGTTTACTTCTACAATCGCGCCTACTTTTGCATCATCAGAAATGTAGGAACCAACAACACCTTCTGCTGCAATACGGCCAGCTTTTTTGGCAGCCTGAGATAATCCTTTTTCACGCAGAAAATCCACTGCTTTGTCCATATCGCCATCACATTCTGTTAATGCTTTTTTGCAGTCCATCATACCAGCGCCGGTCATTTCTCTTAATTCTTTTACTAACGCTGCTGTAATTTGAGCCATTTTGAAAAACCTCCTCAGATATATGTATAGGGTAACCAACGGGTTACCCTATGAAAATGTTCGTATATAAATTATTCTTGTACTTCTTCTGCTTCTTCGCTTACAGTTTCTTCTGTTTCTGCACTCATGCTTTCACCCTGTTTTGCTTCTAAAACAGCGTCGCTGATTACAGATGCCAGTAATTTTACAGCTCTGATCGCATCGTCGTTACCAGGAATAACATAATCTACATCATCAGGGTCGCAGTTAGTATCTACGATTGCTACAACTGGGATACCTAATTTTTTCGCTTCTGTAACAGCAATTTTTTCTTTTCTTGGGTCAATTACGAACAATGCACCAGGCAGTCCAGGCATATCTTTGATGCCGCCCAGGAACCGTTCCAGTTTTTCTTTTTCACCCAACAATTTGAATTTTTCTTTTTTGGTTAACAGATCCAGAGTACCGTCAGCTTCCATAGTTTCCAGTTTTCTTAAACGTTCAATCCGTTTTTCGATTGTTTTGTAGTTGGTCAGCATACCGCCCAACCATCTTTCGTTTACATAGAACTGTTCTGCTCTCAAAGCTTCTTCTTTAATAGTTTCCTGTGCCTGTTTTTTTGTACCAACGAACAGGATTGGTTTTCCTGTTGCTGCTACTTCACGTACGAAATCGTACGCTTCTACAACTTTTTTTACTGTTTTCTGCAGGTCAATGATATAGATACCATTTCTTTCTGCAAAAATGTAAGGAGCCATTTTAGGGTTCCAGCGTCTTGTTTGATGACCAAAATGTACACCAGCCTCTAATAACTGTTTCATAGAGATTACTGCCATTTCGGACACCTCCTCTCGTCATTTAGATTTTTTTGTTGCATTCCTCCGCCCACCTCTTTTTTTACAGGAACCACATCTGGCTCTGCCTGCAAAATCAATGGACGTGTGTATTTGCACCGTTTGTAATAATATCATAGAATAATCAAAAATACAATATTTTTTTCCAAGATTATAGAAAAATTTTTAACAACTCAGATGCTCCCACTGTTCTGTCAGCGATTTTAGATAGGCAGAAAAATCGTCATGCAGATCTGGTCGTTTTAAAGCCATTTCTACCGTTGCTTTCAAAAAACCTAATTTATCTCCAACATCATAACGGCAGCCTGCAAATTCATAAGCATACACTGCTTTGTGCCGCGCCAGTTCTTTTAATGCATCTGTCAGCTGAATTTCTAATCCAGCACCAGGTTCTGTTTTCTCCAAAATTGGAAAAATATCAGGTGTAATAATGTAACGTCCCAAAATTGCCACATTGGATGGTGCAATTTCACGGTCTGGCTTTTCAAATAAGGTTTTCACTTTATGAATACCGTCTTCCATTACCTCGCCGGAAACAATACCATATTTATTCACATCTTCCCAAGCGACCTGCTGTACGCCAAGCACAGTGGAATTATACCGTTCATAAACCTGCATTAATTGTTTTAGACATGGTACGTGTGAATCCACCACATCATCGCCTAAAAGAACTGCAAAAGGTTCGTTGCCTACAAAATTTTTAGCGCACAATACTGCGTGTCCCAATCCTTTTGGTGTTTGCTGGCGGATATACTGAATATTGACTAACTGAGAGATTGCTTTGATTTCTTTCAGCAGCGTTTCTTTATGTTTTCGTTCTAATTCCAATTCTAATTCGATAGAGCGGTCAAAGTGATCTTCAATAGCCCGTTTGTTCCGGCCAGTAATAATTAAAATATCGGTAATACCTGAAGCAACCGCTTCTTCAATAATATATTGAATGGTAGGTTTATCGACAATAGGCAGCATTTCCTTTGGCTGTGCTTTGGTGGCAGGCAAAAAACGAGTACCCAGTCCGGCGGCAGGAATAACTGCTTTGGTAATTGGCATAATAAAAACTCCCTACATAATGATAAATACAAAAAAATTATAGAATGAATTTACTTAAATCCCGATCGATCATCATTTCACTCAGATGCTCTTTCACATACGCACTGTCAATTGTAAACTGTGTACCGGCATAGTCGCTGGCTGCATACATCAAATCTGCCAGCAGTTTTTCCAAAATGGTATGCAGACGACGGGCCCCAAGGTTTTCTGCTTCTTCGTTCAAATCATAAGCAATTTTAGCCAATTGGGTAACTGCATCATCGGTAAAAGTTAGAGCGACATCTTCTGTTTTCATCAGTTGCGTATACTGCTTCAGCAGAGAATTGTCCGGTTCTCTCAAAATCCGTTCCAAATCCTGCTGTGTCAGATTTTCCAAATACACCCGCACTGGAAAACGTCCTTGCAGCTCCGGAATCAAATCGGTTGGTTTGGCCACATGAAATGCGCCGGCAGCAATAAATAAAATATGATCGGTACGAATATTTCCATATTTAGTTTTTACCACACTGCCTTCAACGATTGGCAGAATATCTCGCTGCACTCCTTCACGGGAAACATCTGGACCACTGCTGCTGCCTTTTCCTGCTATTTTGTCAATTTCATCTAAAAAAATAATTCCATGGTTTTCAGCCAAAGCAATGGCTTCCTGTTTCACATCGTCGAAATCAACCAGCTTTTCAGCTTCCTGTTGCGCCAGAATTTTGCGAGCTTGTGTTACTGTTACTTTTCGTTTTTTCATTTTTTTCGGCATGAAATTGTTAAACATGTCGCCCAGGTTTCCATTGGTATCGTCCATGCCCATACTGGCCAACATATCATTCATAGAGTTGCTGTCTTCTACTTCGACATCAATAAAATCGTCCTCTAACTCTTGTCGGCGTAATTTTTGTTTTAAAATTTCCCGTTTATCTTTTATTGTTTGTAAATCCGCAGTATTTTCTGTATTGGTTGAGGCAGCATTACCATTATTGAAAAACATTTCAAAGGGATTATTCATCGCTGTTTTTTTCTTTGGCAATGGTGCCAGAATGTCTAACAATCGTTCCTCTGCCAACTGTTCTGCCTGCTGTTCTACTTCTTGTGTCATTCTTTCATTTACCTGACGAATTGCAGCTTCCAGCAAATCACGAATCATAGACTCTACATCACGGCCTACATAGCCGACCTCGGTAAATTTTGTTGCTTCTACTTTTACGAACGGTGCCTGTACCAATTTGGCCAATCTGCGGGCAATTTCTGTTTTCCCCACACCAGTAGGCCCAATCATAATAATATTTTTAGGACTGATTTCTTCCTGTTGTTCTTTTGGTAAACGACTGCGCCGATACCGATTTCGCAAAGCAACTGCTACACTTTTTTTTGCTTCCTGCTGGCCGATAATATACTTATCTAATTCATTTACGATTTGTTGTGGTGTCAAATTTTCCATTGTGTTCCCTCCTACTGTACTTCTTCCACAGTAATATGGTTATTGGTAAAGACACAAATTTCACTGGCAATTTCCAGCGATTTTCTGGCGATCTCAGCAGCACTTAAATTGCTGTTCTGCAATAACGCTAAGGAAGCTGCATAGGCATAAGAACCGCCTGAGCCGATGGCAACTGTATCAAAATCTGGTGTGATAACTTCCCCATTGCCGGAAAGTACCAGAAGTTCTTCTTTATTAGCAACAATCAGCATGGCCTCCAGATTTTTTAATATTTTGTCGGACCGCCATTCTTTTGCCATTTCAACAGCGGCTTTTGTTAAGTTTCCTCTGGTAGATTCCAGATGGTTTTCAAATTTTTCAAATAATGTAATTGCATCAGATACCGAACCGGCAAAACCGGTTACAACTTTTCCATGATATAAGGTACGCACTTTTTTGGCTGAATGTTTCATGATAACTTTTTCACCTAAGGTTACCTGACCATCGCCAGCAATCGCCACCTGATTATCCTTTTTTACTGCTAAAATGGTAGTCATAGGAATCCTCCTTATCTTCAAACGGCCGTTATGCCCGTGGATGTGTTTTTAAATAAACCTGCTGTAAATGAGATTTGGAAACTTCAGTGTAAATCTGCGTGGTAGAAAGACTCTCATGTCCTAAAAGCTCCTGAATTACCCGTAAGTCAGCACCATTATCCAACAAATGCGTCGCAAAGGAATGACGAAAGGCATGCGGTGTTACTTTGTATTTGAGCGCTCCCTTTTTGATGTATTGCTCCAGAATATATTCTACACCACGACTCGTCAGCCTGTTTCCATGCTGATTTAGGAACAGTCCTGTT
>CALXUG010000008.1 GCA_944391625.1 uncultured Clostridia bacterium | reverse complement strand
AAATTGTTAAGAGGCAGATGTTTTTTCCTCTGCCTCTTATTCTCAACTTTTTTCTTTACCCCAACTATTGACAAAGAGCCAAAAATTTTTCCTACGTAAATACACATTTCATAAAAGTCTCGCCATACCGGTGAGACTTTTTTATTTGCCTGGATTTTAAACACTGACACAGCAAAAGGAGCTGCTATCCTTTAACTATGATAGCAACTCCCTGCATAACTCTATTCAGTTCAATCAGTGCAATAACCGCAGGTTATTTGCTCATACCCATTGTCATGGAAGAACCGGATGGCATGTTCTGTTCAGCGTACTGAATCATTTTTTTCACCATGTAGCCACCTACATAACCATTTTCACGGGAAGTTAACTGACCTTTATCAACTGTCTGGTAGTTATTGATACCTAATTCGTTAGCAACTTCATATTTGAAGTTGTTCAGAAAACTAGTTGCGTTTGGTGCAGCTGGTTCGTTAGAAGTTCTGGACATTTCTGTTCACCCCCTTTCAAGGTTGTAACTTTATTATGTTCTTTTTTATTTCTTTTATTCATCGTGGAGCTTAATTTTTTTTGGTACAATTGTCCAGGCGAAGATTGGATTTCATATCCCCTTTTGCGCTTCGGCTGTCCTTGCTGCAGTTATCCAAACTGCAATTATCCAGACGGCTGTCTGTTTTATTCTCTGCTTTTTGTTTAAAAGATGGCTGTTCGTTGCGAGTTTTCATGTTCAACTCACCTCCTCGAAAACTATTGTGACCCATTGCAATACAAAACATGCAACGAAATATTTTCCATTTTTCAAACTGCCCTTTTCACAATAAAAAAGCAGAGGCAGGCAAATTCAAACTATCTTTTGAATCTGCCTGTCTCTGCTTTTACACGCATACTAATTGCCCAATATAATCTTTATAATCAAAAATATCACAATGCCAATCATCAAAGGACGAATTAATTTTTCACCATTTTTAATAGCCAAGCCTGCGCCTACATAGTTTCCCAGTATATTGCAGATGGTAGCCGGTATGGCAATTTGATAAATAATATTGCCCGTCATTATATACCCCATCAGCGCTACATAATTAGATGCCATAATAACAACCTTACTATTGGCTGACGCCACGCGTAAGTCATAGTGCAATAACAGGGAGAATATCATAATGGCGACAGTACCGCCGCCAGGCCCAAACATGCCATCGTAAGCGCCCAGCAATAATCCGGATGCAAGCACCAACAGAATATTCTTACGATTTACCACCTGCTTGATCATATTGCCTTGTCCCTTTTTCTTGGGAATTAAAATCATGATGGCAGCAGCCGGCAACATGACCAGCACAATTTTGCGCACAATGTCGCTATCCAAATACAGTATCAGTTGGGTTGCCACTGCAGAAGCGGCCATAGCTGCCGCTGCCGTTAACGCTGCAAATCGGCCATCTAATACGCCGTTCTTCCAAAAACGCAGCGCAGCCATCGTGCTGCCCATACTGCATTGCAGTTTGCCGCAGCCGTATGCCATATGCACAGGCATCCCCGTCATCAAATAAGTGGGCAGCGCAATCAAACCTCCGCCGCCGGCAATGGCGTCAATCACACCGGCAATAAATAATAATGGACAAACATAAATCAAATCCCCCAGCCATTCCAAACCACTTTCCCTCTTTTCTTTCAAAATTAAAATTGATTTTATTATACGCATTGCAACCTGAGAAATCAACCATGCAGGATAAAACAATGGAAATTGTGCTCAAAAACCTTTTTCTCTGCCAAATACAAAAACTGCTGTACAGCATCGCGCCCATCATGCGCGACCATACAGCAGTATGCTCAAATCATTTATTCTCTGCTTGTTTCCAAACAATCTGCTCACCAAAGACACGCTGTAATAACAGCAAAAATTCAGCTGACGGCGGCTTCCCCTGTACATCCAGATAAATTTCCCGGGGCAGCAGAGTAATCAAAATGCTCATAATCAAATCATTGTCGCTCACATCGTCAATTTCTTCTTCTAACAAAGAATCCAAATAAATCTGACGTAAATCATTGCCCCAAGCATCAGTCAATGTAAAACGGTCATGATAAATGGTTAAATAGGCATAATCCAAAACAGACGGCTGAATGGAAATAAAAAAACGCAGCAATTCTATAAACTCTTCCTGCTCTAATTCTTGCTCTGCTCGCTGATATTCATCCTGCAGTAAACGCTGCAATAATAGCTTTAATTTGTTTGCGGTAAATTTCAGATAGCCATCTATATTAAAGCAGTTGTGCCCTGCCAGCAATTGTTCTAAATCCTGACGAATGGTTGCGCGAAGCTGCGGCTCCATTTTATCAATCCGCCCTTTTGTCTGCGCCTGAAACTGCTCGCATCGATCAGTGCCTAATAAATATTGGTAGTCTTTTTTTTGTTCCAGCCAAATCCAGCGCATACTCTCCTGAAACGTAATGTTCTCCAGCAAATCCAAAATATCTGTCCATTCATCTGCCTGCAGTAATATGCGGTCATAACCATGCTGCCTTGGCTGCTCACTCTGCGCCATTCCCTGCTCTAACCAGCTTTGTAATTCTGGCGTTCTTTGTAAAACACCAGCCGGAATATCAAAAAATATTCTTTGCATTTACACCAGCTCCTCGCAACTATTCTACGGTTTTTTATAAAAGATATGCTTTGGGATTGCTGCCAATACAACCTTTCTCTTCCCATAGATACCGTTTTCTTTCTAAATATGCATATGCTGCCTGTCCGGTGCTTATCTACATCTTTATTTATCCAGTTTATCATAACATCCTCTCTGATGATATGATTGGGATTGCTGCATGCATAATACTACAACTTTGCCCAACACTTCATTGTCTTTTTAGCAAAACGTGCTATACTAAAAATAGTAAACATTATATTTAGAAAAGAGTGATCTCTATGACCAACCAATCAAAAAAGTTATCCTGCATTGATTGCGCTGCCAAAGCTTGTAAAACCGGTGAACGTGAAAAATATCCAGAATTCTGTCTCACAAAAAATATGGAGCCAGAACTGCTGCAAAGCGCTTTAGACTGTTATGATGAAGAAGAAAACCGTCGCATCATGGTCAATGCCGCCAATGTAGAATCTGAGTTTTATGGCAAGATGACCCGTGTAGAAGAAACTGTGGAATTTGCCAAACGAATTGGCGCAAAAAAAATTGGAATTGCCACCTGTATGGGATTATTAGAAGAAGCAAAAGTATTTACAAAAATTCTGCGTAAAAACGGATTTGAGGTATTTGGTATTTGCTGCAAAGCCGGCGCTGTGCCAAAAGTACAAATTGGCATTGAAGCCAAATGTGAAAACAGCGGAAAAAATATGTGCAATCCTATTTTGCAAGCAAAAATGCTAAATGCAGAGCACACCGACCTGAACATTGCCATTGGTCTCTGTGTGGGACACGACAGCTTGTTTTATAAATATTCCGACGCATTGGTTACAACGCTGGTAGCCAAAGACAGAGTCACCGGTCATAACCCCTGCGCAGTGCTTTATAATATTAATTCTTATTACAAAGATTTATTAAAAGATAAAGAACCGTCCAATAGCTAAAACCGGCAGTTTTTCAAGCATTTATACTTTTACGCTATTTATAATAGCCTTTCTTATAAATCCTCAAGAGGGCAATATCTTTGCAGAAAGTCCACCTCTGGATGGACCGTGGCAAGCGTATTTTATGGAGCTGGACGGAGTCCAATGCGACAAAAATACGCGCAGCTACTGTCCAGAGCAGCGTGTGGACGCTGCAACAGATATTGTCCGATGAACGATACCGTTGTAACAATCAGGCAGAAGATGGAGCATCCTGCATCCAATCTTCTGCCTGATTGTTTAAATACTATTATATTTTATTTTACACTGACAACGGCTTCTTCCAGTGTATCTGTAATTGTAAAAATTTTATCCAGTTTTGCAAATCCGATAATTTTTCTTACCTGTGCGGTAAGATTGCAAAATGCCACTTTCCCCTGCTGCTGGTTGGCCATCTTAAACCAGGCAATTAAAATCCCCAATCCAGAAGAATCGATAAAGGTAACCCCGGAAAGATCTACAACAAGATGATAATTGTGATGCGATTCCACATATTCTTTTACGTTCTCTTTCATTTCCCGTGTGCAGCCTAAAATCAATTCCCCACTTAATGTTGCGAGAATGTAATCGTCAAATTTTTCTAATTGAACCTGACACATGTTAGCGCCTCCCTATTTATGATATGTAATTGCAATATAATTAATGTCATCCGCAATCTGATTTTTCCAGGTATGCTGTCGTATTTCCTGTTTCAGTGCATTGATATGAGCCAAGGTTATTGGTTCTGTCTCACCTTCAAAAAAGTCACTTAAACTGCTGCAGCTTTTTTGTGGTTTCTGACGCAACGCAAGTTCAAAAATACCATCGGTATACAAAAACAGTTCTTCGCCATCCTGCAGTATGGCACGCTGTTCATCATAGATTGTATCTGCCATAATCCCCAAAGGCAATCCCTGTTGGTTTTCCAGCAAAGCAATACTGTCTTGCTTACAGTGACATGGATAGCTGTGTCCCGCATTGCTATAGCAGAATGTGTCATCTTCCAGATTTAGAACACCATAACAGGCAGTCACAAAAAAATCATTGGCGGTATGGCTGAAAAATTGCTCCAGACTGTGATTCAGCTGCTCCAATAACTGCGCCGGATATAAATACTTGTTTCGCAAATGATATAGTTGAAACTTGATTGTAGCCGTAATCATGGCGGAAGCAACACCATGTCCTTTTACATCGCAAATAATAATGCCTAAATGGGTTTTGTCTATCTCAAAAAAATCGTAAAAATCACCGCCGATAAAACTGCTGGGTTTATATAATACCTCAATATCCAACTTATCATACTGCGGAACAGCCTGTGGTAAAAAACTTTTCTGCAATTCGGTAGCAATTACCAGTTCCTTATGCAACTGACTGTAACGGTAATCTAAATCGTTGGCAATGGTTTTCATTTTTAACAGATTTCTTACCCGCAATATTAATTCATGACGATCTACCGGTTTGGTGAGAAACTCATCGGCACCGGCTTTCAAGCCTTTCAGCATACTTTCCTTATCATTCAGCGCTGTAATCATAATCACAGGAATATTCTGGTACATCCGAAATCCTTTTAAATGCCGGCAAATATCATAACCGGACACATCGGGCAGCATCACATCCAACAGAATCAAATCCAGATTTTTCTGCTCAATATATGCGTATGCCTGCGCACCATTATAGGCTTTGTAAATCGTTACCGGAATATCACTAAGTTCTAAGTATGCTTCCAACAATTCCAAATTTACTTCATAATCATCCACCAATAAAACATTTGCCGGCGCAGCCATACAATCCCTCCCCAAATATGGTTTACAACGTGTTTATTGCCATTCTGCACAAAATAGTTCCAATCCATACACAAAGTTTCTGAAAAACTTATTTACCTAAAAGAATAACGCTACCTAACAGATAGATAGCGTTATTCGATACAGTACTTCAACTGTAATTAGTTATTGAATACATCCCCAATCGTGGAGCCCATTTCTTCCTGTACAACAGGAACTTCTTCTTCCTGTTCTTCAGCTGCTTCCTCAGCAACTGCTGCCGGAGCTTCTTTTACAGGTTTTTCAGTCATTTGTTTGATGCTCAGGCTGATTTTTTTGTTTTCAACATCCAGTTCCAATACTTTTGCAGAAATTTCCTGACCAATCTGCAATGCATCTTCTACTTTTTCTACACGATCCCAAGAAATCTGAGAAATGTGTACCAGACCATCTACACCATCTTCCAGCATTACAAATGCGCCAAATGGTACAATCCGTACAACTTTACCGGATACTTCATTGCCCACTGCATATTTTTCAGCCGCAGTATCCCATGGATTTGCAATCAGCTGTTTTAAGCCCAGAGAAATTTTGCCTTTTTCCTGATCAATAGCCAGAATATATACTTCAATTTCCTGACCTACTTTTACAACATCACCAGGATTTTTTACACGACCCCAACCCATTTCGGATACGTGCAACAAACCATCTACGCCGCCTAAGTCAACAAATGCACCAAATGCAGCCAGTCTTCTGACAGTACCTTTTCTGGTCTGTCCTTCTTCGATAGAAGCCCATACCTGTTCTTTGCGTGCTTTTTCTTCTTCTTCCAGAATTTCACGACGGGACAGAACGATTTTTCTTGCTTCTGGTTCAAATTTGATAATTTTGAATTTCAGAGTTTGTCCCACAAAGGATTTAATATCTTCAATGTATTTGATATCCAGTCTGGAAGCCGGCACAAAACCTCTTGTACCGATATCAACGATAACGCCGCCTTTTACAACATCAACAACCGGCGCTTCAATAACAGCACCTTCATTATACAGCGCTTCCAGTTTTTCCACAGCTTCTACCTGATCCACTCTTTTTTTGGACAGCAGAACATTGCCTTCATTGTTTTCTTCTTTGATTACCATAACGCGAATTTCATCGCCTACTTTTACAATTTCTTCTGGGTTTACATTTTTTGTAAAGCTCAGTTCACGAATTGGAATGATCCCTTCAGATTTGCCGCCAATGTCAACCAAAACTTCGTCGTTATCTATTTTTACTACAGTACCTGTCACGATATCATGTCTTCCAATATCACCTACAACACCATAGCTTTCCAATCCCTGTTCCATTGTCAATTCTTCCATTTTAAAAATAACCTCCCTAATAATCCAGTCAGGCGTTGATGCGCCTGCTGTTATTCCCACATTTTCTACATTATCAAACCAACGAATATCTATTTCATCTACTGATTCGACATGTTCGGTCCGGCAGCCATTTTGCCGGCAAATATTTGCCAGTTTTTGTGTATTAGCACTGTTTAATCCACCAATCACCAGCATAAAATCTACTGTTCCTGCCAACTCCAGTGCAGCATTCTGCCGCTCTCTGGTCGCAGAACAAATTGTGTTGAATACAGCCAATTGACTGATCTCATACTGCTTGAGCATTTTTACAGCTTCCTCAAAACGCTCTAAGTTTTCTGTAGTCTGGGCAACCAGACATACCTTACATCCCCGCAGTTCTACCTGTTCCAGTTCGGCAATATCCTGAAAGGCAATGCCCTTTTCGCCGGCCCAGCCCAGAATACCCTGTACTTCAGGATGATTACGGTTTCCCAGAATCAGCACCAGATATCCGTCCTGACTGTGTTCATGTGCAATCTTCTGTACTTTATTTACAAAAGGACAGGTGCAGTCATATAATTCCAACCCCCGCTTTGCGGCTTCGTCATAAACGGAGGGGGCAACACCATGGGTCCTGATTAAAACAGTTTTTTCACTAATTTCCTCAAATGTATCCCGCGCATAAATACCCAAGCTTTCCAAACGTCTGACCTCTTGCGGATTATGAATCAGAGGTCCTAACGTAGCAATTGGTACATGTCCGCTTTTGACAAGTTCCTCACCCTTTTGAATGGCCATTTTCACACCAAAACAAAAACCTGCATGGGGAGCTATCTGAAAATTCACTCCATCAGCTCCTTTATAAAAAGATGATTACCCTACTATTATAACGGATAAACGCAGGAAGTGAAATAGTTATTTTGCAATCTTGTAAAAAAGTTTTTCTACAACCTGCTCAAAGCTCAAATCACTGGTATCAATCAACTCTGCATCTGGCGCCTGCACCAATGGAGAAACCTCACGCTGCGAATCTTTTTTATCACGCAGAGCAATTTCCGCCTTCAGCTGTTCCAAATCCACCTGTTCACCTTTCTCTTTTAATTCCAGATAACGGCGGCGCGCCCGTTCTTCCAACGAAGCAGTCAAAAAGAATTTATACTGCGCTTGCGGAAGCACAGTGGTGCCGATATCACGGCCGTCCATCAGCACATCGCAATCAGAAGCAATGCGCTGCTGCTGCGCCACTAATGTTTCCCGCACAAAAGGAAGCATGGCAACCGCTGATACATTGGCCGATATTTCCGGTGTGCGAATTGCTTCGGTCACATCAACTCCATTGCAGTAAAGATGCTGCCCATCGCCTTCTTCTTTAAATTCCAGCTGTAATGTGGACAACAACTGCTTCATGCCCGCCTCATCAGAAAATGCAATATGCTTTTGCAGCGCCAGCCAGGTAACTGCCCGATACATGGCGCCGGTATCCAAATAAATACAATTCAGCCGTTTGGCCAATACCTTTGCCACAGAACTTTTTCCAGCTCCGGCCGGTCCGTCAATGGCAATCTGTAACGTGTTTGTCACTATCTGCACCTCACTAAGATATGGTGCGGTGAGCCAGTCCCACTGCAACCTCATCCAAATGTAACAGGCCTACGCCCAAAAATACAGAGATACTTAAATGATCCTGATAACGGGCAATCCCCAACTTTCCACCTACATTAAGACCAATCGCTTTATTTTGAATCTGCGACAAAGCCTCCCTGGTAGCGCCGGCAATAGCGCCCTCCTCAGAATGGGTATCTCCAATAATACCCTCCCGTTTTCCTGCAACAATGGCATGCTCTACAATTTTATTGATGGAGGAAAGATATTCACCGCCAAAATCTACCGCTGCAGATTTGATCCCCTGCGCAGCATTTTTCTTTTTTTCCTGACTTTCTTCTTCTCTTGTTTCTGTTAATGCCATTCGCAAAGCAATTCTGGCAATTTTTTTACTTCCATAGGCCATAAACTCACCCCATTATTGGATATTATCACTCTTATTTTAATGCAGAATCTTCATTTGCGCAAGCAATCCCCGCCAAATATCCGGTAGAAAAAGCTGCCTGCAAATTAAATCCGCCAGTTAATCCATCAATATCCAAAATTTCACCAGTAAAATATAAATTTTTTACCAGCTTACTTTCCATGGTTTTTGGAGACACTTCTTTTACATTGACACCGCCGGCAGTAACAATGGCTTCTTCCAACGGCCGCGCCTTTACAATCGTAAACCGGAAATCTTTCAGCAAATCAACCATACGGGCACGTTCCTCTTTTGTAATCTGATGCATGGCTTTTTCCGGTGAAATGGCACAACGCTGAATAAAAACAGGAATCAGCTTGGATGGCATTAACCCATGCAAACTGTTCTTTAACTGTTTATTATGCTGTTCATCAATTTCACGCAGCAACCGCGCATCTAATTTTTCCCGCGTTAATGCAGGTTTAAAATCAATACTGCCCTGCAGCGGCTGTTTTTGCTTCTGCCAGTAATCTACCGCTTTATAGCTGGCAGATAGCACAATAGGGCCCGATATGCCAAAATGAGTAAACAGCATCTCGCCAAATTGCTGCTCCAATCGTTTTCCTTCCATTGTTTCTATGGTAAACGATACGTTTTTTAAACTTAATCCCTGTAAGGACTTCACATACCCTTCTGCACATTCCAAAGGAATCAACGACAGCCGCAGATTTACAATGGTATGGCCTGCCTTGCGGGCAAAATGATACCCATCGCCGGTAGAACCAGTGCCCGGATAAGATGCGCCGCCAGTCGCTACAATTACGCTGTCGGCTCTCAATTTCTGACCATTGGGCAGCAATACACCCACCGCTTTGCCATCTTCCAGCAGCAACTCTTTCACCGGCGCATTCAGCCACAAATCTACTCCTGCCTGTTGTGCTGCTCGCCGCATGGCATTGACAATATCCTTAGACTGGTCTGATACAGGAAATACCCGTTCCCCACGCTCTACTTTTAAAGGAACGCCCGCTTCTTCAAAAAAATATTTTACCTGCTGATTGGAAAAACTATTTAAGGCTGTATACAAAAATTTACCATTATGTATAAAACTCCGAACAATTTCTTCTAAATCCTTATCGGTCGTTACATTACAGCGACCTTTACCGGAAATCAGCATTTTTTTACCCGGACGATCATTTTTTTCCAGCAAGGTTACCTCTGCCCCATTTTCTGCCGCTGTCAATGCCGCCATCATACCGCTGGCCCCGGCGCCAATTACTATCACACGTTTCGCCATGCTCATTTTCTCCTTATTGTGCTTATTCTCCAAGTCCACATTCCTAGCAAAAATTCAAAAAAATTTTTTAAACTTCATAAAAAAACAGTATAAAAATTTACTTTCGTCAAATACTATAGCCATTGAATCAAAGGAGGTCAAGATATGTTTTCTCGAAAAAAGAAATTTTTTGTTTTATCCATTGCGTTACTGTTTGTATCCTGCCTGATTTTTACCGGCTGCGGCAACAGCAATACACAGCAGACACCGCCGGCCAATAACAATCAGACCGATACACAAAACAACAAAGACACCAACAACACCGATAACAACATGGCAGAGAACACCAACGGGAATTCCGATTTATCAGCCCGCGCCGAAAAAATTGCTGATGCCGTTGTAAACGACGTGGCACAAGTGAAAGACGCGCGCACTGTTATTTCTGAAAAAATTGCCTACGTCTCCGTCGCTATCGAAAAAACAGCTGACACAGCTGAATCCGCTGCACTAAAAGACGAAATCACTCAAGTAGTAAAGAAAACCGACACAGAAATCGAAACCGTCTACGTGATGGAAGACCCCAATACCTTCACCCGTATGAAAGAAATTGGTGAAGATATTGCCAACGGCAAACCAATTTCTGGCTTTGTAGAAGAACTGGAAAACTTATTTGTTCGTGTTACACCCAGTGCACAATAACCAACTCACTGAAACAGCAGATGAATTTTAACATCTGCTGTTTTTTTAGTGTTTAATGTGAAAGATTGCATGATCGGCTAGCCTATCTTGACCTATCTCCTGTCCAAGGAGTATGCGGTCGGCTATCCTACCTTTGCCTATCCTTCAGTTTACCCGACCAGAAAAGCGTCGGGCATCGGACATTTTATTGCCTGTCTATCTTAGCCAGACTTCGTCTGTCACGATTTAGACAGGCTGCAAAAATGACCGCCGCAATTCAGAATTTTGGCAAAGGATAGGCCAGCCTTATGCGTACAAGTCAGGGAGATGTTTTGTTGCCGTTGTCGAGATTGAAACGGATAGATGCGCAGTCTGTCTAGTCGAACTGGACGCAGTCCAAAGTGAGGCAGACTGACAAGCAGATGTCCGGTGAACGAGGGCAGGCAACAAACAATCTCCCGACAATGCAGCATCGCAAAAATAAAATTGTTTCACGTGAAACATAGTTATTAACCAAATTTACAGCTAACATGCGTGTTTCACATTTAAAAACAATCAGAGAGGCGAACACATCACTGCCCGCCTCTCTGATTATTTTTTTATTCTTTTATCATTTCATCTTCCAGTAATTGCTGCAGCCGTTTCATATCTTTTACCAGCAGCATCTTACCCATTTTTTCAAACAGACCTTCTTTTTCTAAATTAGAAATATATCTGGTGACATTGCTGCGATGCACGCCAATATGGGATGCAATATCGCTGCGGCTGGGCAAATTTTCTATTAAAATGCCGTCTGCGGTCTTTTTTCCGTAAAGCGCCGCGCTTTGGTATAAAAATTTTAACACCTTTACACCGCTGCTTTCCTCAATTTCTTTTAATTGTCCCTGAATACACAGCAGCTGCCTTTTCTGATATTGCTCTACAATACTGAAAAAATTCTCCTTGCTTTGCAAAACAAAGCGATACACATCATCATTGGTGATATATAAAATCTCTGAATCCATATCGGCTACAATACGCTTACAAAAGTTTTTCCCCGATCCAACCGGCAGCAGATTGCCGCTTTCCAAAAACCACATTAAGCGCTCTGTACCATTTTCTGTGCTGAAAAATACTTTTAAACACCCTGTATGCAAAAATCCACAGACACCAATCTCAGGCACAGGAACGGTGCTTCCTTTATGCACGCGCTCTTTCGTATAACAATTTTCCAAACAAAAATTCCGAAACGGTTCCATATCAGATTCTAACTCAATATATGGTAAAATTTCCTGTACCTCCATGATAAATCAGCACCCTTCTGAGCATACGGTCATGCAATTCGGTTATAGACTACAACTTTCTATACCGATACGTTATTTGGATATATTATACCATCGGTTTATTTTTTGTAAACGCCCTTTTTTTGAAAATAACCATACGCACCCAATCACCATAAAAGTTATCGTTTGATATCAACCGCAACTGACCAATATAACAGAATCCTGCTTTGCTTGCACAAAAAAGCCGCGCCTTTCGGATAATTCCGAAAAACGCAGCTTTCTTATAAAACTCTACTCTTGCAAGTTTATGTCATCTGCACTATTCAATAATCTGATATACAGGAGCGCCTTCGCACTGAGCAGGCATTCTCACACCCAGCAGCTGCGCGATAGTTGGCGCAATATCTGCTTCACGGATGACACGATCTGTGTAGCCTTTTTTCAAACCGGCGCCTGCACCAATGAAGATTGGAGACAGCGAAGAATCGCAGCAAGCAATGGAAGTGGACAAGGCATCAGCATGAACACGGTTGTTGCCTTCTTTTAGGAAGAATACCAGATCACCGCATTCCGGACCATTCATACCCAACAGCACCGCATCACGGTTACGCAACACCAGGCTCACAATCCGGCTGTTGGTTCTTGGATCACGATAGCCGTACAGAGCATCAATGATTTCATCTTCTACTTTGTATTTATCTTCTGGCTCTACAATACCATGGGTATCTCTGCCTTTTAAGTTAATCCAGATATGATCGCCCCGTACAGCCAGCGCTTTGGTGTGTTCCCAGTCAATTTCTCGTAAATCATTGCCGTTTTCATCTTTCTTAACAGCGGTAAAGCCCAACTCTTCCATAACACGGACACTCACGCCGCCCGGATCGCCCAGCAGTGGCGGAACATCCTCACGAACCAGCAGGCCATGGTCGGATACAATCATCAGAGTCCAGTCTTTTTCTAACAAATGTACAAAAGAACCAATGTATTCATCTGCATCCATGTAGCATTTTTCAATCAATTTTTCATAATCAGCTGGTACATTGTGGTCTGTTTCATGAGCATCATGGGCATAATGCCAGAAAATATGACCCTGAGCGTCGATCATGTGCAGATGGGAGAAGATTACTTCCATACCCTGTTTTTCAATCATATAGTTCAGTGCATCTGCCTGCCAGTGCATGTAGTTTCTCCATACAGGCTGTAATAATTCAGTGGAGAATTCATAGTTTTTACCGCCCAGCTGGGTGAATGGCGGTACATAACCAACATTGTCAATCAGTTCCTGATACAGGCTGACAGGATGCCATCTGTTTGCATTGTGAATATCATAAGCGGTACTGGTCCACATACGCACCTGAGAGCCATCTTTGGCAATTTCTAATGCTTTAAAGGAGCGGGTAACGTCTACATTTTTACCGTCTACATTTACTTTATCTAGAGTATTCATAACCAGCTCATCCTGTTTCATAACCGCATATGGCTGTTCTTCCTTTTTGCTCAGGTAAACTGCTACCGTGTCATATTCACCCTGTTCATTTTTCAGAATCAAAGCAGGGCGTCTTGTCAAACCACCGGAAGTCACAATTGTAAATTCCAAAGCGCCTTCCGGAGCGTTTTCCCAACCGTGTGCTTCTTTAATTGGAGAGTTAATCAGGTCAAATGGCGGTGTATCCAAACCAACTTCGCCCTGTGCATGGGACAGCTCAACATTGGTCAGCTGATTCATTTTATGACGATTCAAACGGCCGCTGGCCAGTGCATCATCATTTTCTTCTTCCAGTTCTTCAATTACACAGCCTGCGCCTGTTTTATTAATAAATTTAGGACGATATAATACTTCTTTAAAGTCTTTATTGGCAATGATATATTTTTCAAAGTCCACATTGGCGCTGCTCATCTGTACAGCTGCCGGCTGAGCACCATCGACAACATACAGATTTGGGCTGTCAGAAGATGCCGGCCAGGAAGAACCGGGCCAATGCCATACCAATGTTTTTTTACCGGCTTCCGCGGTGACATTCCATAACTGTTCCGCTTTACACATTCTGGAGTCCAAGTTATACATAATGGTGTCCAGACTGTCCGGGTCCTGATTCCAGAAACAGGTGATGCCGTGAGTACCCGGGTTGGCACCGGTAGCCAGTGTTGTCCACATTGGCGGTGTTACCGTTGGGTGACCGCCCAGCATCACTAAATCTTCTCTGCAGGCACCTGCATCTACTAATTTTTTTACATTTGGCATTTTACCCTGATCCATATATTTTTTGGTCAGGCTTGGGTCCATACCATCTAACCCGATGACGAATACTTTGTTGCTAGACATAACAACATCCTCCTTTTTTCATAAAAAGTCATACTCAACTTTTGTCAACAAATTATATTTTGATATCCCTGTTTCTTAATTAAAACAAGAACATACCTACCGGAATCCCTACAATAATCAATGCAAGCGCTACTGCCACAACGGATAACACTGCCTGTACATATGCTTGCTTTAAGTCAATCCATTCGCTGTTGCCAAATACCAAACCGGCGCGGGAACTGGCGCCCGGTGTGGCCAATGCAGCAGTCAGACCAAAAATTAAAATCGCTGCAATCAGTACCGGATTTGCTCCTACCATACCGCTGATGGTACATAACATAGGCGTCATAACAACCAGCAAAATGGTATTATTCATAAACTGTGTCAATACACAAGCTACAATAATTGTTAAAATATACAGAATCATTGGACTCTGACCGGCCAAAACCGGTTTTAAACTTGCTAAAATTGCTTTGGTGATACCGGTGCCATTGGACATCAGCGCTGTTCCCAAAGGTCCTACAGCAGCCAGCAAACAAATCATACTCCACGGAACAGATTCTTTTGCAACTTCTGCAAAATTTAATGCCGGTTTTCCATCAAACCGCACCACACATAAAATAATAATCAATAATATTGCAACCCCTGTTGAACTCTGAGCCTGTAATATGGTTTTCAGCAATCCATCCGGCAAAACAGTTGGGATATATAATGCAACCAACAAAAATGCTAATAATACTGCTCCTAATTTTTGTTCTTTAGTTACTTGAATATCTTTTGCTAAAGCAGTTTGATTTGCATTTTTCAGCTTGCTGACATCAATTCTTACAATAAACTTACCAAACAACATAAACAATAACGTACTAACCAAAGATATAAGTATCATAAAAGAGCTGTATGGTAAAAATTCTACGTTAATGCCGGTAGCAGTCACCAATCCTTTTACACCCATCAGCGACCATGGTGACCAAGGTTTCACTGTCATACCCATGATGCTCACATAAGCAACACCCAACAAAATGAAGGTTGTTTCTTTACTTCTCTTTTCATAACCCAAACTAACCAGCAGTCGATAACAGATCCCCCACATCAGGAAAATGGTTGCATAAATACCTACAAAGAAACCGCAGATAAACGTGACTAAAAATAACATGAAAATGAATACATACGGTTTTCCTACTAAAAATTTTCTACTGAGCAGCCATTTGGCCATTGTGTTTGTTAAACCGATATCTTCCAGCCATTTGGTGAAAATGGAGAAAAAGATAACCAACAAAATAATTTCACTGCCAAAACCTTGCCCTACAACCTCTTTAGCCGTTCCCATACCTGCCAACACTAAGAACAGCATTGAGAGTAAACTAGGCCAGACAAGCCCTACAAAAATCCAACCCCAAACACTACCTAAAAAAATCATTGCAATACGGATACCGTATTCTGTAATAATCTCACCCTCCGGCAAAAACCAGCCGCTACACATCAGCAGTACCATGATTAACGAGTGAATCCAGCATACGGTCTGTGATTTTACCTTTCCGCCCATAATCCAATCCCCTTTTCTTGTTCATCTTTTATCATTTTCGTTTTTAATTCTTATAGCAGATATCTGTCCTTACTTTATCTTCTTTAGAGCTCCTTTCGATATTGCTATTATAAGCTGTATTCCTATCGTTAGATGTTGCGTACAACAACTTTTATAAAATTTTTTCAAAATTGAGCATGCTTTTTCAAATCATAAAAGCAGCGGCAAATCCGGCCCTTTACAGGGGTGCGGTTCCCAAACAAAAAGATTCGATAAAAACTGTCAAAAATTTTCTAAAAATTTTTTTCTTTTCTTAAACTTTTTCTGTCTTGTCTCGTCTAATGTAATAAGAAGCATGTTGACAACAAAGTATCATGTAATAAAGAAAGGATGTTTACTATGAAAAAGAATCTCATCATTGGAATTACAACAGCAGCAGTTTTAGCTGCCAGTGCAGGCAGTGCTTTTGCAGCACCGGCCGTATCTGTCAATGGGCAAACGCTGCAGCTGGAACAACCGCCTGTTATCGTGGAATCCCGTACGCTGGTGCCGATGCGCGCTATTTTTGAAGCATTGGGCTGCGACGTAACATGGAATGCCGACGATCAAAGCGTACTTGCCCGCAAAGAGCTGGATTATGTTTCCCTTGCCATTGGCGATGATACCCTGTACAGCAATGACAAAACCATACAGCTGGATGTACCTGCGCAAATCGTAAACGGACACATTATGGTTCCATTACGCTCCGTATCCGAAGCGCTGGATGCACAGGCAGTCTGGAATGCAGATAAACAACTCATTTCTATCACAGCGCCAACCCAGGGAGATTATAAATATACAACAAAGCATTTTAAAGAATCCAAAGACCGCATCTCAGTGGATATGGCCTATCCGCAGCTGATTTACCGGGCCGATGCCGACAGCACCATCTTCTCCAGTTTAAATAAACAATGGGAAGCAGCCGCCCATGCCCGCGCAGTTGCGTTCCAAACCGAAGCAAAAGGCTTACTGGCTGACGTTACCGAAGAAAACAATCGTTTCTACACAACAGAAGAACGGTTTGCTGTCACCTACAATCAGGACAAATATTTTTCTGTATTGTTTGAAAATACGATGAATACCGGCGGCGCTCATCCCAATACATTACGGGATTCTGCTGTTTATGATATGACCACCGGCAAATCTTTAACGCTGTCCGATATCCTGAACGGCGATCAAAAACAAATCGAGCAAATCATCTTTGATGGTTTCTCTGCCCGTATCAAAGCAGAACCGGATACCTTTTATCCAGAAGCAAAAACCTATCTGCAAGAAGCCATTGCCAATAAGGCATACGGTTATTATCTCAGCGAAGAAGGCTTAACCTTCTATTTCCAAAAATATGAGATCGCACCTTATTCCTCTGGATTCCAGGAATATACACTGCCATTCAGCCAGACAGATGCATTTAAACTCACATTTTAAAAAATGTTTCTAAAAGATGATAGAAAACAAAAAACAGACCTGCAATTTCTGCAAGTCTGTTTTTTTATTTGCCTACGCTATAATAAAAATACACAAAAACCAAATACAACCATTCATACATACAGGCACATTTCCAGCAATAATCTGCAAGCTTCCTATGACAAAACCATTCTTCTGCAGCAGCACTCCCCATGCATAAAAAATATTTCAATATTTTGTCCCACTATTTTTTCTGATTTGTGTTAAACTATCTATGAATATTTTTTACAAGGAGTCTTGCAGCTATGAAGCAACAATCCATCGGTCATTTGATTGCTTTGATTACCGTCGCCATCTGGGGCACTACATTTATTTCCACAAAAATTTTACTGGAAAGCTTCAGCCCCATTGAAATTCTTTTTATCCGTTTTTTACTGGGTTTTGTGTGTTTGTCTATCGTCTGCCCCCGCCCTCTGCGTTTAAAGCACAAAAAACAGGAAATTTATTTTATGCTGGCAGGGATTTGCGGCGTTACCCTGTACTTTTTATTTGAAAATATTACTTTAACGCTCACCATGGCTTCCAATGTCGGCGTGATCGTAGCCATCAGTCCCTTTTTTACCGCTCTGTTCAGTCGTGTAGTCAATCCGGGACAGCCACTGCAGCCCCGTTTTTTTCTCGGCTTTTTACTGGCCATCGGCGGCATTGCCTGCATCAGTTTTAACGGACAGGCCTTACAGTTTAATCCTGCCGGGGATTTGCTGGCAGCGGCTGCCGCCATTGTCTGGTCACTGTATACCATTTTAACAAGAAAAATCGGCAGTTACGGTCATTCGGTGCTGCAAACCACCCGTCATATATTTTTATACGGTCTGATTTTTATGGTGCCTGCTCTGTTTTTTATGGACTTCCATCCCCAATGGCAGCAAATCATCCTGCCGCAGAATTTGATGAATATTTTATTTTTAGGCGTAGGCGCTTCTGCCTGCTGCTTTGCCAGTTGGAACGCAGCCGTGGCAATGCTGGGCGCAGTCAAAACTGCCATTTATATTTATCTCATTCCTGTAATCACCGTCATTACATCCGCACTTATTTTGCAGGAACAGATTACTCCCATCGCACTGTGCGGCATGGGGCTTACATTGCTGGGTCTGATTATTTCAGAAGGAACACTGTGGCAGCTGCTGCAGCATAAACGGCATGCAAAAAACAACAAACTGCTATGAGCTTATTGTTTCCCTATACGATATAAAGTTTCGTATCAAAACAAAAAAATTGAGCCGACTATCAAGGTGCATTTGTTATGACCTTAACGTCGGCTCTCCGCTTTTATGCCAGTTTATTTTTTATTTATCTCAAAATACCGCAAATTACTTTTATAGTCCCTTCACCATAATACAAGCTCCTGAATCAGCTTTGCTACACCATCTTCATCGTTAGAAGCGGTCAGTCGATCCGCAGCGGCCTTAGCAGCCGGTATGGCATTTTCCACAGCCACACCCAATCCGGCATACCGCAGCATATCCAAATCGTTATGATTATCGCCGACAGCCACCACATCCGATGGATCAATGCCCAAATGCCTGGCTAACTGATCCAACCCATAGCTTTTACAGGCCATGGGATGACAGATTTCTAAAAAGCGGCCGTTGGTCACAACAGTATGCAGCTCATTGCCAAATTGCTGCTGAATCAATTGCTGTAGCTGGGCAATGGGCTCCGGGTCCGCAAATACACCAAACTGAGTGACTGCCATATCCCCCAATACTTTGGGCACCGCTATGGGCTTTACACCAATATGACGGGCATAATCCAAAAACTGAGGCGCAAATGTAGAAAAATACATATTCTCATCGGCATAAATATTATAATGCAAGCCGCTTTTACGTAAAATTTCTTCCACAGATTGGGCAATTTCCTGGGGCAAATGCAGCGCATGCATCACATTGCCTGACACATCTTTTAACAATGCGCCCTGATAGGTAATCAGCGGCAACTGTAGCTGCAACTTACGGGCAAAGGGCAGCGCAGAGCAATACATACGCCCTGTTGCAAAGGTAAACCCAACACCGGCCTTCATGCACTGCCTTATCACATCCTGGGTAAATGGGGAAAGGGTTCCGTCACTTTGCAGCAACGTCCGATCCAAATCGGCTGCAATCAGTCGATAGCCCATACTAATCCACCAACCAGTTCAGCACAGTGCTGACTACCGACAATACAAGCGCGCCGACAATGGCAGGCCACATCCCCACAACATCAAATCCGCCCACAACGGCTGCCGCCAGCTTCAACATAAATCCATTGATGACAAAGGTCAATAATCCCAAGGTCAATACATTTAACGGCAATGTTAAAATCAATAACAGCGGCCGAATAATGGCATTGACAATCCCCAAGATAATGGCTGCAACCAATACCGAACCAAAGCCGTCTACATAAATCCCGTCAATCAGATTAGAAGTAAACATCAATGCCGCTGCATTGATTAAAACTTTTACTATCAAGTGCTTCATTTTTATCTCACTCCTTCATAAATTGTTTCTGCCTTTCCGGCAAATTATCCTTGTCAGTGAATCCATCTCTAAATAATTCTATCCAATGGCGATACCCACTTATTTTATCCCTTCTTGCGTCCGTTTAATCTGGCCTGTAAATCCTGATGGGTGCGCAGATAGGTGTAAATTTCTTCTGCAACCGCTTTGCTGATGCCATCTGCTTCCGCCAGCTGTTCTACAGATGCTTCTCTGATTTTTGTAAACGAACCGAAATGCTTCAGCAAATTCTTTTTTCGTTTTTCTCCCACACCGGGAATATCATCTAAAATGCTGGTCAGATTCCGTTTTCCCCGCAAACTGCGATGATACGTAATGGCAAACCGATGGGCTTCATCCTGCATCCGGGTAATCAATAAAAAAGGCTCAGACTGTGTATCTATAGAAATTTCCTCATTTTGATAATATAATCCCCTGGTGCGGTGATGATTATCTTTGACCATACCGCAGACAGGAATATCCAACCCCAGTTCCTGCAGCACCTGCAGAGCAATATTGACCTGCCCCCGTCCGCCGTCCATCATAATCATATCGGGCAAAATGTGGAACTTTCCTTCTGTATTTTCATCGGCCTGTTCTTCCAGTCCGCGGCGAAACCGGCGCAGCAACACTTCCCGCAGGCTGGCATAATCGTTAGCGCCTTCCACTGTTTTTATTTTAAAACGGCGATACTGATCTTTTTTGGGCTTGCCATCCACAAACACCACCATAGACGCCACACTTTCTGTCCCCTGGGTATTGGAAATATCATAACACTCCATCCGTTGAGGCAGCTGGGGCAACCCCAATATTTGCTGCAGCTGTTCCAGCGCTCCTGTAGTGCGCTGCTGCTGATAGGAGTCTTCCAGTTCTTGTTTGGTCAGCGCTTCCAGCGCATTTCTCCCTACCAATTCCACCAATTCTTTGGCTTGGCCCCGCTTTGGCACTTTCAGATAAACGCGGCTCTCTTTTTTTTCTGTCAGCCATTGCTCTAAAATATCCTGTTCTTCCAACTCGGTTTCTAACAAAATATTACGGGGAATAAACTGACAGTTCAGATAAAACTGCTTCATAAAGGACGTAATCACTTCTCCACGGCTGCTGTCATCAGTCCCCCGCAGAAAATAATTCTCCCGCCCCACAATTTTACCATTGCGGATAAAAAATATCTGCACACAGCACTGGTTGATTCCCCGCGCCATAGCAATCACATCTTCATCGCCATCACTGCCCAATACTGCCTTTTGCTGCGTCATAATCTGCTCAATGCCCTGCAGCTGATCCCGCAGACGGGCAGCCTGTTCAAATTCCAGATTTTCCGCCGCTTGTTCCATTTCCTGCCGCAGCCGTTTTACCAAACCATCCTGCTTGCCTTCAAAAAATAACGCAATCTGATCAATCATAGCATTATATTCTTCTTTGCTGATACGCCCGATGCATGGCGCATAACACATTTGAATATGTGCATTTAAACAAGGACGGTCATTGGTGAATACCTTTTGCCGACAGCTGCGAAAAGGAAAAATTTTTCGGATCAGTTCCAGCGAATTGCGCAGCTCATTGACGCTGGGATAAGGACCAAAATAACGGGCGCCGTCCCGCAGCACCTTACGAGTCACCAGCACCTGCGGATAATCCTCATTGGTAATTTTCAAATAGGGATAGGTCTTATCATCCTTTAAACTGATATTGTATTTTGGTTTATATTTTTTTATCAGGTTGCATTCCAATACCAGCGCTTCCAACTCATTATCCGCCAAAATGTATTCCAAATCGGCAATATGCTTTACCAATGCTTTGGTCTTGGCCTGCTCCGGCTTTAACTCCCGAAAATAAGATCGCACCCGATTGCGCAGATTGACCGCTTTTCCTACATAAATAATTTCTCCCTGATCATTTTTCATCAAATACACACCCGGATTGGTGGGCAAATTTTCTAATTTTGTCTGTAAATCCAACTGTCTCACCTCCCAGTTCAGTCATATCCGCTTCAATCCTTAGTTTCCAGCGGAAACAACTGCTTAAAAACCATATCGTAAATCATCCTCATCAGCGAAAAGCAAAAAAACGCTGTCCAATATAATTCAATGCTGTAAACAGCACCATACCCAACAGCATGGCTATATTTTCCGCCAGCTGTACCGAAAATCCGCTGAAAATCCATAAGGTCAGCGGCTTGGCCATACCATAAGCCAGCAAATAGCAAACCAGAATATTAATCACAAATTTTGGCGCGGTATTTCTGACAGAATCATGATTTTCAAATGTAAACCGTTTATTCAAAAGAAAGCTGAGAATACTGCCAAAAAAATAATTGGCTGCCGACGACAACCAATAGCTGCACCCAGCTAAGTTATAAAGACCAAACATAATGGCTGTACCAAACAGGGTATTTATAATCCCAACCAAAATAAACTTAATGGTTGTCTTGTCCATAGCAGTCCTCTTTCCCAGCGGCGTTTTCTTCCGGTTTTGTATGTAAATATTGTTCTACCAAAAACCGCGGCCGTCCTTTTGTCTCCAAATATATTTTTCCGATGTATTCTCCAATAATGCCGATAGCAAACAGCTGAATACCGCCCAAAGCCCAAATAGAAACTGCCAGACTGGCCCAGCCCTGCACCGTATTTCCCAGGAAAAACTGGGCAATAAAATACAGCATCATACCCAAGCTGACCGCAAAAATCAAAAAGCCCAGCATCATAATCATCCGAATGGGCCGCGTTGTCAGCGAAGTGATGCCTTCAAAGGCAAAGGACAGCATTTTCCGCAGCGGATATTTGCTCTCTCCGGCAAACCGCTCATGCCGCTCATAATAAACCACATCGGAAGGATAGCCCACCAGAGGCACCAGCCCCCGCAAAAACAGATTGACCTCTTTAAACTGCGCCAGCCCTTCCAACGCCCGCCGACTCATCAGACGGTAATCGGCATGATTAAACACAACCTTAGCGCCCAAGCTTTCCATAACATGATAAAAAGCTTCTGCTGTGGTGCGTTTAAACCAGGTATCGGAGGTTCGGCTGCTGCGAACCCCGTACACAATATCGCAGCCATCATAATATTTTCGCAGCATTTCATCCACTGCATCAATATCATCCTGCAAATCCGCATCCATCGAGATGGTCACATCGGCATACTCTTTTACAGTCATCAGCCCTGCCAACAGCGCATTTTGATGACCGCGGTTACAGCTGAGATTAATGCCTTCAAACAGCGGATTTTGCTCATGCAGCTGTGTAATCAAAGACCAGGTGCCATCAGTAGAGCCATCGTTGACAAATACTACTCTGCTGTCCCTGTGAATCAGCTTGGCCTGCTGCAGTGTTTCTATTTTCTGCTGCAAACGCCGCGCCGTTTCCGGCAAAACTTCCTGTTCCTTATAACAGGGCACCACAATATATAATTTATCCACTTATTTCACCAACCTTTTCTCTACTTTCCCATGCCTAGGTTCTTTTTTCCTGCTCCATTGCCATAACGTACAAACACCCAAGGCAGCCAGCAGAAAAAAGGCCGGCATAGCGGGGTAACGATAACGGGACTGCATTTCGGTCAGCATAATCACAGCAATCCAGCCCAAGGGCACAAAAAACAGTACATTTTCAATATCGCCTTTAAAGAAACTGCCACAAAGCAAACCAATCACCGCCAGCCAATACACCACACGCACAAAAATAATATCCAGCGTCTGCGCACCCTGAATCCAATCGACAGCTTGCCAATATTGCTGTTTCTGTTCTTCCGTTAAGGTGCCGTTCTGCTCCTGCTGGCTGTATTCCAGCAAAGCGCCTTCCCGATACCAATAAAAATAACCGTCCCGCTGAAACCAGGCAGTATCTGTTTTTTGCAGCATAAACAACGCAGCCGACAACGGGTCCTGCAGCCGCTGCTGCAATAAGGTCAGGCAAGCCTCTGCCTGCTGCTCCTGGGGCAGCTGCCGAATCTGATTGTAATCAATTTCGCTGAATGAACCGTTGCTGTCCTGATTAAATCCCAAAACCAGCTTAAACAACACCGAAATCTCCTGTCTGTCAGTAATCACCTGATGCTGCTGCAGCTGCTGCAGTCCTATTTGCTGACAACCTGCGCCGGTTATAAAAATCAACAGACAGGCAGCCAGTAATTTCTGCGCAGGCACGCCCAGCAGCTTTCTTTCCCGACAGGCATACTGCACCACTGTCAACAATGTAAAACACAAAATGGACAGTTGAATCACAATTACCGAAGGATGAATAAAATTGCTAATTGCCAGACAAATTCCTGTTGCAATGGCCAACAGCACAATGCGGCTCCATTGCTTTTGCCGCAGCAAATAGCTATACAGCAACAGCCCTAGCAGAAAAAACAGCGTTGCACCGTGATGATTGGTCGGAATTTGTGTAGAAATAATATTAGAAGGATACAGCATCCAAAGCAGCGCTGTTATCCATGCGGCCTGACCATGAATCGGCCTGATCAAATGATACAAAATTACACAAATCCCGCCGGTCAGCGCAATATTAGCCATCTGCATCCCCAACAGCATATCGCCGAATAACAGCATCAGCAATCCGTTAAAAACTACAATGCCGCCCATTTTGGGCATCTGATAATAATTGGCAATCAAATCCGCTGCTGGCGCATAATCACCCTGCACAAAACACTGCCCGTACAACAGATAGTTGGCAAAATCATTGGTAGGAATATAATACTGAAATTGCAGCACTGCCAAACGGGGCAGTGCGCACAATAAAAACAGCACAAAAGAAAACAGCATCACCGAGCAGCGATGCTCCAGGCGGCTGAGCAAAAAACTATACAAAGAAGCCACTGCCAGCCATATCAGCAACAGCCAATATACTTGTCCGCTCTCCTCATTGCCGGGCCACAGGGCAGGAACGATTGCTGGCCTGCACACCAAAAAGCCCAACAAAAAAACAGCAAACGCTGCAGCTAAAAAACGGTATACTTTTTCTGAAATTGTGGTGTGTATCATGCGGCTCATTTGCTTTCCTCCCAGTAAAATAATTACATCATCATATCTGTTTATTTTAACATAGCCGAAAGCAGTTCTCAACCAAATGCTGTCATAACTTCTGCAATTTTACACTGTATAAGAAATCATTTCTTTTTTATTCCCATTTGACTTGGAAAGCCCCTGCATCACAAGGACTTTCCAAGCAAACTTTGTTGCCACAGGCCAGCGTCAGTCCTTTTGTTTTTCAAGAATATCACCGGTAGCAGCATCAATCAAATACCCATACTCCACACGTTCTACCTCAAAATCAATTTCATACACGACCATTCCATGATCCCGTTCTCTTTTGATTTCCAGTTCCTGCGTATCGGTTTCCTTTATCCCTGCATCCTGTAAAGCAATCTCTTTGGCCTGCTCCATAGAAACCGTTATCCCGCTTTCATCCTGCGCTTTACTGCCTGTAATCGGTTTTTGCTGTTGCTGCCGCTGCAGCACCACACTGCCATCTATGGCATGTATTCGATAAAAATATTCCTGATCATCAACGGCAAACACAATATCATATACCGGAGCGCCATCTTCTTCATGCAGATGGGTTTCTCGCAGCTCTGCCTGCTCTTTACTGATTTTGGCCTGTTGAAGAGCAAGCTCCGCCGCTTCCGAATGGCTGAGTTTCGCCTGCTGCTCTATGTTACTTCTATAAAGCGGTTCTTTTTTCTGCGCCAGAACAACGCCATTCACTCCATCCAGCTCATATTCATAGGCAGAACCATCCCATTCAAAATCAACCTCATAGTAAACCTGCCCATCATCTTGTTCCAATTCTACAGAAAAATCTTCTACTTTATTTTCATCGGCATCCACTTCTGCATAAGCCAGCTGCAATGCTTTCATATGACCAATCACTGCATCATCAACGGCAGAATTCTTCTCCATAGTTTGCTTTGGCATCTGTTTTTCGGCATTATCCGCCGACTGGCTCTGATTTGGCTCTGCACTGCAGCCTGCCAGCAGCAATCCGCACAGCAATACAGCCAATACCATCCATGTCCAATTTCTGTTTTCATGCTTAACATACAATCGTTTTTGCTTCATTACCAAAATACCTCCTTGTGTTTTTACGTTCCTATGTTAGTTTACCACAATTCCTGACAATTCAATCCTGCTTGGTTGTATCTTTTTGGTTTCATTTTTTTGACCCTATCTTTTGGCTTCCACAGCCTTCTTTTTCCTACATAACATCAACCGAATTCTCATTGTGATACCTGGCAGAACATGCTATAATCAAAATCATCACCAGCAGAACCATGTTAAATTGGAGGTACTCAATGAATCAGATAACACAAAACTATTACGGCAGTCTTTGTACCGAGCTGTATGAAATTTTACACCCAAAAGCGCCGCAGGATGAATTGGATTTTTATCTCTCCTATGCAGAAAAAGACATGCGTATTTTGGAACCATTATGCGGCAGCGGTCGCTTTCTTGTTCCCTTTCTGGATCGGGGATTTCAAATCAGCGGAATGGACTTATCACAGGAAATGCTGCAAAAACTGAAACAAAAAGCCTCACAAGCCCATGTCATACACAGTGACATTATAGAGTACCAACCAGAAGAACCATTCGATTATATTTTCATTTCATCCGGTTCTGTATCTTTATTTACCGATATGACTCTCTGTAAACGTATCTTACAGCAATTAAAAAATTGGCTGACACCAACCGGTAAATTTGTCTTTGCAGTTGATACCGTTGCCAACATCTGTGCGGATGACCAGGAATACCAGGTTTCGGTTTCCGTAAAAACCAAAGAAGGCTTTGATCTGATTTTAAAAAGCAAAAATTTTTACGATGCCCAAAGTCAGACACAATTTTCACCTGGCATTTATCAGCTATACAACGGCGCAGAATTATTACAAAATGAACCCATGGATTTTCAGACCCATCTTTACCAGTTCGGCGAGATGGAGGCCATGCTAAAAGAAATTGGCTTTACCAAAATCACAACTTATTCCTCCTTTCAAAAAGAGCTGGCCGTTGATGATCAATGTGAATCCTTCCTGTTTGAATGTATGGTTTAGGCAGTTTCCGGTTGATTTTATCAATCATAATTTTAAATCACAATTTCAAAAAGGGGCTTGTCCATTACAGCGACAAACCCCTTTTTCTTATATCTCCAAGCATTCCCTAATCGGCTTGCAAAACCAAGCAAACCCAACATAATTCTATTTTCAAGTGAGCCGCACACATCAACCATTAAAGATTGGCTTCCGGCGCTGCTGTGTCGTTCATCACCGCCTGCTGTACCTGCTGCACCAGCTGCGGCGCAGACTGGGGCTGATATAGTGCAAACTGTTCCAACGGCATCATCTGCGCGCCCACACGTTCCATATCGGCCAGATTAACCCGCTGGATTTCTTCTGTCTGAGAAGAACAGCACTCCGGCAGCACAATCACATTATAATCCAACGATATAGCATCATAGCAAGTGGTGCGCACACAATTAGGCGTGGTGGTGCCAATCAAAATAACCGTTTCAATGCGCAGCCTACGCAAAATCAAATCCAGCTCGGTCTGAAAAAAGCCGCTCCAACGGGGCTTAATCAGTGTATAATCACCTGGCTTTGGCTCCATGCCCTCGGGCATCTCATAGCTGCATGGACCTGTACTTCCCGGCGTCATGGCTCTGCCGCCCTGTACCCAGCTGTGATAGCGGGTAGCTTCCACATCACTGCCATTGGCGCGATAAATACGATTAACAAAAAATACTGGAATCCCTTTTTCTCTGGCAAGGGCTATCGCCCTGCTGCAGGCGGGCACGGTAGCTTTGGCAGTGCAAATACAATGAGCCGACTCCGGCTCCACAAATCCTTTTTCCATATCAATGACAATCATAGCCGACTTTGTTTGATTTTCCGTCATCAATGCCACATCCTTTTTCTCTAAATTTGTTACTTCAACGTTATTGTGTTACCCGATTCCATATGCAGAAATGCCGTAACGGCAAACGCCCTCCCCCTCCTCTATAAATCTTATACTCAGTCTTATTCTTCTCAGTCTTATTACATTGTACTTTTTACACATCAAGAAGTGTATTTTTTACATGTCTGGACATGAAGTTTTTACACTTCTGCAAACACACCCTTGTATACTCCAACCATTAAGTGCTACTGCAGTTCTGCCTATTTTTATCCTCTGCCGCAAAGCTTCAAATCTTTTACAGCGCAAATCATTCCTCCTGCAAAAGAAGTCTGCGCTGATAAACTGCTTCTGCCTTTTCCCGCAGCTGCCGATACTGGGGCTGCTCCAAACCACTCTGGCAAATCTGCGCGGCTAACTGCTTACTCTGCTCCAATATTTTGATATCATGAACCAAATCGGCAATTTTCAAATCGGGCAGCCCATGCTGACGAGTGCCCAGCACCTCACCGGCTCCCCGCAGCAGCAAATCTTCCTCGGCAATCACAAAGCCGTCACTGCTTTTTACCATAACCGCCATACGCCGCTTGCCTTCCTCTGTTTTCGGCTCTGCCACCAGAAAACAATGGGCCTGACTGGCACCACGCCCCACACGGCCCCGCAGCTGATGCAGCTGCGCCAGCCCAAACCGTTCTGCATTCTCAATCACCATCACATTGGCGTTAGGCACATCAACCCCCACCTCGATTACCGTTGTGGATACCAGAATCTGTATAGCGCCGGAACGAAACTGCTCCATAATCTCCGCTTTTTCCTTTGGCTTCATCTTGCCGTGCAGCAATCCCACCGTATACTGGGGATACACATTTACTGCCAGATGATCCGCCAGATGGGTGGCATTTTCCAAATCCATCTTTTCCGATTCCTCCACCAGCGGGCAAACTATATACACCTGATATCCGGCTCTAATTTGTTCATCCAAAAAGCCATACAGCCCCTGCCGCTTTGATTCTCCGATGCAATAGGTTTTTATTGTCTGCCGACCGGGCGGCAATTCATCAATGATGGACAAATCCATATCGCCATACAGTGTCAGCGCCAAGGAGCGGGGAATGGGGGTGGCTGTCATCACCAGCACATCCGGCGCCCGCCCTTTGTTTTCCAGAGCCAGACGCTGCCGCACACCAAAGCGATGCTGCTCATCAATCACCACTGCCCCCAAATTGGCAAACTGCACCTGCTTTTGAATCAGCGCATGGGTGCCGATGGCAATGGGACAGGAACCGTCAGCAATGGCTGCATAAACGCTCTCCCGTTCTTTTTTCGTTAAACTGCCGGTCAGCAGCATAGGTGCAATACCCAATGGTTCCAGCATCTTTTTCAGATTCAGATAATGCTGCTCTGCCAGAATTTCCGTAGGCGCCATCAATACCGCCTGATAGCCCCCCGATACAGCCTTCAGCAGCGTGTACACCGCCACCATGGTCTTTCCGCTGCCTACATCGCCCTGCACCAACCGTTTCATGGCCTGCTCCTGCTCCATATCCTTTTTGATTTCCAAAATCACTTTTTTCTGCGCATTGGTCAGCGAAAAAGGCAGCTGAGCAAAAAACCGGGCAGCCAACTGCTCCGTTGCAGCATGGGCTATCCCTTGCTTTTTTTCAATCAGACTGTGCAGCTGCATACCCAGTAGCAAAATCAGAAATTCATCCAGCACCAGCCGGTGTCTGGCCCAGTTGAGCTGCTGCCAGTCATCGGGAAAATGAATCTGCCGTACAGCCTGTCCATACTCCAGCAAATGATACTGCTGCAGATGGGCATCGGGCAAATATTCGGTCATAGACTCCACACCTGTTTCAAACACCTGCTGAATCAAACGGCGAATGGCCTTGCTGCTGTTTTTTTCCGTTCCCCGATAAATTGGCACAATCCGCTGAAAGTTGGACAAATCGTCCTCATCTTCCAGCAGTTCAAAATCCGTCACCGAAATTTGCCGCACATGACCCTTGCCTACCTTTCCGGTGGCTACAATTTGCAGACCAGGCTGCAATTTGCTTTTTAAATGGTTTTGATTAAACCATACCAGCACTGCATTGCCATCTGCGCAGCGCACCGTCACCCGCAGCATTTTTAAACCGCGGCGGGGATAGATATCCTGCGCCTGCACAATGGTGCCCCACAGCGTTTCGGTGTCGCCCTCCTGCATATCCCGCAGCGGCTTCAAGCAGGAACGATCTTCATAACGATAAGGATAATGATGCAGTAAATCTTCAATGGTGCTGATCCCCAATTTGCACAAATCAGCAGCGCGCTGCCTCCCGATGCCTTTCAACTCTGTAACCGCGTCTGTTACTTGCAGCATGGCTGCACCTGCCTTTCTAATCCAGTTCTGCTCCAATGAAGCAAACAGAACATATTTTTGTTGTTTATTGTATCACAGCCCTTCTCCGCTTGCCAGTGTTTTTCAGCAAATAGTCCCGCTGTCACCAAAAGCCAACAAACAGTCAATCAAAAAACAACCATTTATACAGTATCCACCTTATTGATTAAGCCACTTTTGACAGCCAACAAATAGCTAACAGCAGCCAGTCATTGCCCAAATGGTTGGCTTTTATGCTTATCCATAAACAGAACTCCGTTTTTTACGGAGTTATTCTGTGAAATACCGGTTATTGCTTGACAAGCGCTATCCATCTGTTAATATAATAGATAATTAGATTTATCAACTTAACGAAAGAAGGTATTTCATGCTGATTGATTATCATCTGCACTCACAATTTTCCTGTGACAGCCGCACCAATATGGAGCAAATCTGCCAGGCAGCCTTAAACGCCGGTCTGACCGAAATTGCCTTTACAGACCATATGGATCTCACCTATCCCCATCAGTATGAAAATCATTATATCCATGATCTGGAGCATTATTTTGCCACCATCGCCCAGTATCAGCAACGCTACAGCGGCCAGCTGCGTATTCGGGTTGGTTTGGAAATCGGGCTGGAACGGCATCGGCTTAAACAATACGAAAAAATTATCAACAGCTATCCCTTTGATTTTATCATCGGCTCAGTACACGAAATCAACGGCGTAGCTGTCAGCCAAAAAGCATTCTTTCAGGGTAAAAGCAAACTGCAGGTGTATCAGCAGTATTATTCGGCCATACTGGACTGCATCCAACAATTTGATCACTTTGATGTCATCGGCCATCTGGACTACTGCAAGCGCTACAATCCTGCGCCCTACCAAGCAGGCGATCATCTGCTCTGTTTAGACCTTGTCACCCAATTATTGCAGGAGCTGATTGGCCGCGGCAAAGGGCTGGAAGTGAATACATCAGGATTCCGTCACAGTTCGGCCATGTGCCTGCCCCATTTTGATATCCTGCGCCATTACCGACAGCTGGGCGGCACCATCATCACCACAGGGTCGGACAGTCACCGCACCGAATATGTGGGCTACCAAATTGCCGAAACAACAGCCGTATTAAAACAGCTGGGATTTCAAACCATCTCCACCTTCGGCCTGCGCCATGAACATCCCGTTGCACTGTAATAAAAATACACTGTAATTAAAAAGAGATACTGTCAGCAAAATCACAGTTTTGCTGACAGTATCTCTTTTTGTTTGGTAATTCATTTTTGCGAAGAAAGTATTTCACAATTTTCCTTTACATAGGCATAGAGATGCTTCCTTGTTAAGAAAACTTCATCCTCTCCAAAGCATATATAATCAATTATATGAAATATAACCCTATCTGTAAGTTTCATCTAAAAAAGAATTCAAATTACTTGGTAAATCTTTCTCAGGTAATCTTGCCAGTGCTTCCCAATATTGCTGTATTTCTTTCGGCCCTGCAGAAAATGTACCAACCTGAGAACCTGATATTTCATATTTTTCTGAATTGATAAACAATATAATACTATCTTCGCCTTCTTTTTCTTGCCAGAAAAAACTTTCAATTGGTTTTTGCTCAAAAACCTTATTTTCATTTATGCTAACGGAATTCCGATTTACTAAATTTTCTTGCTGTATTGGTTCAGGAGTGTGAAGTCCAGTTGATAAACTACAACCAACTTGAAACGTCATTCCTAATAAAATAATAAATAGGCAACCAATTTCTTTTCTGCTTTTTTTATATTGCACAATATGCAGCAATCGTTTTTTTAACAAATCCATATTCTGCTGCAATGCGCTGCAATTTTTAGGGATAACGGAGCCTTGCTGAACAAACTCCAAAATCAATAAACCATATTGTTTTCGCTGTGATAAATCTAAATGGCGTACCACTTTTTCATCGCAGGATAATTCACAAAAATTATCAAACAGGCTGCTTTGCAGGTAAATAATAGGGTTAAACCAATAAATGCAAGAAAGCAATTTCATGTATATCTTCCACCAGTTATCGCGCCGTTTTAAATGAATCAGCTCATGCTGCAGTACAAGCCGCAGCTGCTCAGGCTGTAAGGTACAGTTTGGTAAAATGATGGTATAGCGAAAAAATCCCAATAAAAGCGGTGTATTAGTGAGCGGACTGGATTTTAACTGAACTGTATTATTTATCCGATATTGAGATAGTAACGATTTCAGACATTCTATATCCGCACAGTCAGTAATAAACCAACTGTTTTGCAACAGCATGTCCTGCTGCTTTTTGTACTGGCAGATAAAGCGCATAACCAGAATGCACACAACCAGGCAATAGAGCCCTCCAAGCCAAACCAGATACGTGTATGTTTTTGCCGGTGCAGTTGTGCCAGTATCCGGCACTATAATTGATTGCATGGCATCTATGGCAAAGAAGGTATAGGCAGCAGTTGAAACTTGGGGAACAAATTTCCATAAAGGCAAAATCCAAAATAAAGAGAGAAAAAGTATACTCCCATAGAACCATGAAGCGTGAAGATATTTTTTCAGCACAGCCTGCATCAACAATAATAATAAAAATGTGATTGTACCAACCAACGATAATATGCCGATCGTTCCCAATAATGCGGTCATTCTGCACACCCCTCTCTTGCTCCCAAAATAACTCCAAAAATTCCTATAAACGATGAATCATATCTTTCAACTCAGCAATCTGGGTTTCATCCAATGCCAGTTCTCCTTCTTGCGCACACAAAGCACTCAGGAAACTTTGCACCGAGCCATTATGCACCTCTTGAAAAAAGGAGATTGTCTCAAAATGTAAATACTCATTCTTTGTAATTTGCGGATAATACAAATTGGTATTACCCTTTTTTACCACCCGCAAAATTCCTTTCTGACAAAGGTTTTGCAAAAAAGTTGCAATTGTGGTATGCTTCCAATCCTTTATGGAGCCGGCCAACTGCTGCACTTCAGAAGCAGTTACCGGCAAATCTTCCGCATTCCAGATTAATTCCATCAGTTTTTTTTCTGTTTCAGACATCTTTTGAATTTTTATCATGTTTTTCACTCCTATTATATTTATTTTATATAGTTATTCTACTATATCATTTAGTAATAATCAAGTTGTTTTTAGTAATAAATTCATACAGGTTAGAATACAGTTTTTTGATTGCATATTACCTGCCCACCAATCTATTCCCACAATAAAAAATGCCTCTGTCCGATCCGCAGATCAAACAGAAGCATTCCGTTATGATTTTATTTCTCTATATTAAATATTTCATGGTACTGACTGTTTTTTCACAATACTGCTGCACCATCTTCCACTGTGCTGCATATAGTATTACATACAATTACTGTTCTGCCCTTCAGGCAGCTCAAAGGAGGATGTTTATGTCCAGAATGCGCCAGATTCCTGTGATGGATATAACACAGCGAGAAAGAGTCATAAACCAAAATTTATCCCATCCGGTTATGCGGCCCACACCGCCGCCCTGCCGTGTGCGTCCCAGAAGGGGAACTATCAGCAAATTCCGGCTCAGCGACACCCCAGCGCTGATCAGCACCGGCTGCAGTTCTGTGCGGGAATTTTGCAATAATGTGCAAAGCATCACTGTGGATTTGAATAATTTAATCGGCTCTGTAGAAAGCATACTGCCGCTGCTCACCACCTATCTGACTGCCCTGCAGGCCCGCAGTATGCCGTCCGAACAGCCTGTTATGGCTGAACCGCCCATTGACGTAGCCGCATCATCCCATACCGAACAACCCACGATGCGTCCGGCAGCACCAACAATGCCCAATGCCGCTGTGGCATCAGCGCCGCCTGTACCCAAACCAGAGGATATTCAACAGCTGCTGGAAAACCCGCTGGTCAAAAATCTGCTGAACAACTTTTTGCAGGGAACTCCACGCTGATTGCGCCTTTTAACAACCATATTTGACAACTATACTTGAAGCATTTTTACTGTACCCAAAACAGTGATTTCCAGCTTATCCTTGGCAAAAATTTCTTCGGCCAGCTGTTTGACGTCGGCCACGGTCACCTTTGCCAACTCTGCCACATTTTCTTCCGGCGTGATTACCCTGTCATAGGCCAGCAAAGAACGGCCCAGCTTATTCATGCGGCTATTGACCGTTTCCAGCCCCATGAATAGGCTGCCTTTGAGCTGTGAAAATGCTTTTTCCAGCTCCTGCTGGGTGATGCCCTTTTGGCGGATATCTTCCAGCTCTTCTAATATGATATCCACCACTTGCTGGCAGTTTTCCGGTCTGGTGCCCACGGCAATGACAAATGCGCCGGTATCACTGTAGGAACCGTTATAGGAATATACCGAATAAGCCAGTCCTTCCTCTTCCCGAATTTTCTTTACCAACCGCGCACTCATACCGCCGCCCAGATAGGTATTCAAAATACTCAGCGGGAACAGGCGTGCATCTTCTTTGGCCACCCCTGGCATAGCCACACAAATTTGGCTCTGGGCAATTTCTTTATAATTACAATGCAAACCGGCTGCAGTTGTACCTGCCCGCAAGCATTGATTTTTTTCCCCTTTCGGAATCTGCCCCAGGGTTTGCCGAATGGCTGCCACAACCTGCTCATGGGTGATATTACCCACCGCAGATACTACAATATTGCTGCCTGTATAATACCGTTTCATATATGCTTTGAGTGCATCATGATCAAAGGCGGCAATACTTTCTTCTGTGCCTAAAATGGCTCGTCCCAGTGGATGAGCGGGCCACAGATTGGCAGAAAGCATATCATGCACCTGATCATCCGGTGTATCCTCATACATTTTAATTTCTTCGATGATGACTTCCCGCTCTTTGGCAATTTCTTCATTGTCAAATTTGCTGTGCAGGAACATATCCGACAACACATCTACTGCCAGCGGAAAATGTTCTGTCAATGTTTTTACATAATAGCAGGTATTCTCTTTGCTGGTAAAGGCATTTAGCTGACCGCCCACGGCATCAATGGTGCCGGAAATCTGTTCTGCTGTACGCTTTTCAGTCCCTTTAAACAGCATATGCTCTATAAAATGGGTGATTCCCCATTCCTGTTCTGATTCATAGCGGGAACCCACGCCCACCCAGATGCCCAGCGACATAAACTGCACATGGTTGACTGTTTCGGTTATCACCCGAATACCGTTTTCCAACGTGGTAACTTTATAATTTAAACTTTGCATGGCTGCACACTCCAATTCTTCTGGATTTAAGAACAGCTGTCAGGCAATCCCCGACAGCTGCGGCTGATGTTGTATTCTATTGCTCAGTATACCCGACTTGCGCTGAGAAGACAAGCCATAATCCAATAAATTCACCGCATCCAAAAAGCGGTTCTTACTTTTCAATACTACAACAATGATTCGTTTCCCTTCTTTTTCGGCAACGGCAATCAAACATTGTCCCGCTTCATTGGTAGTGCCTGTTTTTACCCCAATGGCGCCGGGATATTCCCGCAGCAGCCGATTGGTGTTGCGCACCAGCAACTGGCGGCCATCTGTCCAGCGCACCATATGCTGCTGTTTCTGTACGATTTCTGCAAAGATTTCATTCTGCATGGCGGCGCGGGTCATCACAGCCAAGTCATAGGCAGAGGAATAATGATCCTCGGCAGGCAATCCATTGGAGTTTTTAAAGTTGGTATTGGCGCAGCCCAGCAAACATGCCTGCAAATTCATATTTTGCACAAAAACCTCCTCGCTGCCTGCCATATGCTCAGCCAAAGCCACACAGGCATCATTGGCCGATTTCATCAATGCGCCATGCAATAAATTGGCAAAGGTCAGCTGATCACCTGCTTTTAAATTTAATGACGATTCTCCCGTTTCTGCAGCTGTTTCTGTCACCGTTACAACTTGCTGCAGCTCTTTTTGTTTTACCGCCAGATAACCGGTCATCACCTTGGTCAAACTGGCCGGCGGCCGACGCTCATGCTCCCGTTTTCCGTATAAAACCTGACCGGTATCCATATCCATCACCACTGCTGCCTCTGCCGTCACTGCCGGAACCACTTCCCCCCATGCAGGAACCGCCAGCAGCCAGATAAGCACCAGGCAAATCAGAGTTCGCAACTTCTTTTTCATAGCACCTCTGACACTTTCACGCATTGATAACCTTTAGCCTTAATGGTGCCGATAATATCCGGCAGCGCTTCCGCAGTATGGGCTTTGGGATGCATGAGCAAAATGGCTCCATTGGTCAATTTATCGCCGGTCACCCGCTGTACCAGTGTATCATGGGAAGGAGCCGGTTCTTCCCAGTCTACCGTATCCGCTGTCCAAAGTATGGTGGTATAACCGCATTGTTCTGCTGCCTGCAGACAGGTCTGTCCGTGTTCGCCATAAGGCGGTGCATATAACTTGGGCTTTGTTCCTGTCAATTTTTCTAAAATCACTTCACTGTCTGTAATATCCTTTTGATTCTGCGCTACACTGAGCTGATCGGGATGGGGATGCTTATACCCGTGATTGCCAATTTCATGACCTGCTTCCGAAATCTGCTGCACCACCTCCGGAAACTTTTCCGCAAACCGCCCTGTCACAAAAAATGTAGCCTTCACATCATTGGCTTTTAACACATCCAGCATTTGCGGCACGATGTCTTCTCCCCAATCTACATTGATGGCCAGCGCAACCTTTTGCTCTGTGGTCTGTCCCTGGTAAACCGGATCAGCCATCACAGTCGCTTCATCACCATTCAGAAATGACCAGACCACTCCAAAGGCAATCAGACAGCAGATGCCAATCAAAACCGTCTGAATCAGCCGTTTTGAAAAAAAATAAACCCGCATACATTCTCCCTCCTAGTAATCATTGGCAACAACCTTACATTTGCTCATTGCCGCTCCTTACAAACAAGCCTGAAACATTATATGTAAAATCCATAGCTTTATTACTGTCTTTTTATTCAACTGTTTTGCAAAACAAAAAAGTGCCCTTGAACAGAACAATTCATTCTGCTCAAAAGCACTTTATATCCTATGTCAAGACAACCTAAAAATGATTATATTATAAATCTAATGGATAAACTGGAGTGTTACAATAAAAGTAGAGCCAACCATTATTGACAATTCCACCGCATCCTGCACATCGGTTTTTCTACCCGGTACATTTTTCATATCTCTGGCATTGACGACCATCGCAGGAATGTCTGAGGATTCAAGTACATTATATAAAGGTTTCCAGTAAGAAGCGGTACTTTCCATCGCAACCATTTCTCAATTACCATCAAAAAGCCACTGTGCGAGTTCAAGTAGTTCTCGCGTTGTTGCACCAAACTCTCGGATTTCCAGTTCCCTTCCATGTAGGAAACAAGCAACCATAAGTTTTTTGTGTACATCAATACCACAACAATTGTCGTAAATTTTTTCCAAGAGGGTTCCCTCCATAAAAAAAGTTACGGCACGGCTTTCTGTCTGTTGTTATTTTACTGTACGTCCTTTTGCCGCAAGCGGCTGGACAGGTGGTGGTGCAAATGAGGAAGCCACAAAATCAGTTTACTTGACGAGCTGCAAGCTCATAATAGAATCGACCATTGCCGTTACCTAAATCATACGCCAAAGAAGATTTTTGTGCAACTTGCGCAATCACATGGTTTCATTTATGGTGGAGCCTAAAGCGGCATGAATGTTTACTTGACAAACCCCGCCCTAAAAAAAATTTACACACTTTACTGTGAAACCCTAAAAATAGCGCTAAGTGAACACCTAATGTAATTGAAATTACATTAGGCCCAATTCCTTTTTATTCAAATTCAATTTCTTCTTCAGCCTTAGCATATATATCCAATTGGTTTTCAATATCAAGCCTATTAACCAACCAGCCTCGTGCAAGGCACATTTTCACAAAATCATCAATACGATTTACACCATTCATTTCTTTTAATGTTACAACCACACCAAATTGAAGCGGTTCTTTTCTTTTCTGTAGGCGCTCTTTTGTATTAATCTTAAGCCCCCACAAACCAGAATCATAAGCTTTTCGTGGTATCCTAGTGTTTTTTATTTCCTCACTAATATGCTTGATATTATCCCATTTACGATACATCTTTCTTGCATCTTCCTCATATAGGATAAGCAATTTATCCTCGGATTGTTGATTGTTATCAATAGCTTTAATCTTTGTTGACCCTTTTTGGGCAATGACCCTGCCAAAATGAATGTCCATTTCCGTACTCGTATAATCTACACCTTGATTGCGATCACAATGTGGAAAATATGCCAATGTCGCTCTTGCATAAAATGGATGCGCATTATCTACAATAGGCACCGGCAGATTATATGTGTAAGTTTCGTATTCCTCCGATACACCTGTTATAATAAAACGTATTTCGTCACTAGATGTTTTTATAATATCATTAATGTGCTTAGGTACAACACCGTATCCTATTCTATGTGAAACATCATCTTTTCGATTCCATCCAGCTGCTGCATCAATTAATAGAGCTTTAGCCACTTCTCGACTTAATCCCATAATGTGGATCAAATATGCTAGCTTACGTGAAATCCAAGGTGCAGCAAATGAAGTTCCCTTTACATACGCCGCCCCCATGTCATCTCTACATACAACCATTTTATCAGTATATACCACTCCATCGCCGCCATAATAACTAACATCCGGTTTATGGAAAAATGATAAAACTGGACCAACCCTAGTATAGGAAGCAGAATTTCCCTTAAAGTCCACAGCATTAACCACCATGGAATTAAGTGAATCTGCTGGAGAACCAATTCTCATATCCTTTTTGCTAACTCCTACAGGAACATTTGTACCCGCTACTACAAAAATAACATCGTATTCGCTTTGGATACGATCAAGTTCCGCCGCTTCTGGTGAAATAAAGTTCGGCTTAATTTCAAGCTTTGAACCTAATGATAAATTCCAAACTTTAATGTCCCTATTGGATGCAACAATATTTCTAATCATTTTTAAAACAGTAAAAGAACTAAATCCATTCTGTGTTGCCACTCCAAAATGCCTTACTCGAAATCTACCACAACCATCGTCAAGTTCTGGATTTCCATGAGGACCATCCACTATAATATAACTTACTCCTGTTCCATGTTCATAGTCCTCTTTTGTCAAAGGGATATTAGGATCCAACAAATTTTTATATTCAACCCACTTGTTAAAATACACTTTTTCATTGAACTGAGTATCTATAACACCTATTATTGGTTCATTTTTCGGATGCGGAATTGACACTCCAAAATCGTCTTCTACATCCTCATATACATCTAACATATCTTCTCTTGAAATCTCAGAAAAATCTGTAACCCCCATAGCTATCAAATACGAGGCATTATTGTATAACAACTTAACTTCATCAGGATTCAGCCTTAATGTAGTTCCATCAATGATACGCTCATCAACTATATTAATTCCGAACTTTGAAAGAAGTTTTTTTGTATCAACTCCTGTTTGATAGATAGTGATAATTGCTTCTTCCGTTATTTCTTCAGCGGCTCTATCAATATCAAATCTTTCAACATAAAATCCATCAACCACTGTTTTAAAAAAATTGGTTTTGGATACTTCATTAAAACTATATTTTGCTTTTTTATCCAATGCCTCTATAATCTTACTATCAATAGACCCATTGTAATGTTTTTTAATAATCGTTGCCGTATTATTTAGAACTTCAATTGATTTTTCTATTGCTTTTAGTGAAACAAAATGAGTAAAAACATGCTTTTGCACTTCTCTGTCTGCATCATCCGGCTCCCAAGCAAATTTAACACCTCGAATAGAGTCTGTTGGTGATTTTCCATTTTCCGCCAGAAGAATTTTCAGTCGATTACTTTTCGCAACTATATGCTTATAATGGACACTTACTAAAGCACCACCAATATCTGTATTTTTTGTCCAATAGTCAAGAATTCTATTCAGCTGCTCTGCTAATTCACAAAGATGTGCTGCCGAAACACTTTTCCCTTTTGGAAGTTTCGGAAGGCCTGGTCTTGAACTATTTGGTCGTTGCTCAAATCTTCCCTTAAGCTGTAAGACATTATTCATCATTTACACCTTCTTTCAAATCACGAGCCACACTACTTTTAGATCTTCCTACCAATATTTCCATTTCCCTAATTGTAAATTTTTGGTTCTTCAATTTTTTCAAGTCTTCCGGCTTTTCATTACATACTGCATAGTATAATCTTCTAAAATAATCCATGCCATCATTTGGATTACTAAAAGCAACTGACGTCTTAATCAAATTTTTTAGTTCTCCCGGATATGGTAGTTGTGGCATTAATTTCATTATTTTTCTGAACAATCTAATGTCCCTATTCGCAAGTTTCAGCTTATCAAGATATCTATCCAGCATTTTTTCGGCGATAGAAAGAAGATCTTCCTGCGAATAACGGTTAAAATCAATAACAGAATCGAATCTTCTTATCAACGCTTTATCAAAATACTGATAAAGATTCGTTGTTGCAACCAAAACAACATTTTCATTCATTCTATCAAACTCTTTTAACATTGCCGAGGTTACTCGCCCCATTTCTCTCAAATCATTTTGATTTGTACGATCCAATGCTAATGCATCAATCTCATCAAACATCACTATTACTTTATGGGGTTGAACAAATTGATTTATTTCTTTAAATAACATAGACAAATTTTTTTGTGTCTGGCCAAGTTTACTATCTATAACAGCAGAAAAGTCTACCATAAAAATCTCTCTGTTTAAGATTCGTGCCAATTGCTTTACCGCTTCCGTTTTTCCAGTTCCTGGAGCTCCTTGAAAAAGGAACTTATTAATTCCAATGTGATGTTCAATTGCATTTACCACTCCTATCAAGTCATTTGTAATTTCATCAGGAAGTAACAACATATCAACAGTAGAATCAATTTTTTCAAAAAAAGGAGACACATTTTCTGCTACCTGTGGTACAAATGTGTTCACATTGGATAATAACGACATAACATACTCCGCAAGCTGATAATCTCCCGATGCATCAAATTCCTTCGCAATTTCATAAGCTTCATTGCGAAAACTCACATCATTTTTTTCTGTATAATATTTTATTAAACTTATAACATTTTTCTTTTTCACGATACGCCCCCCTTTTATTCTACTATACTCTTTATATCATACTGGGACATATCTGTCAATATTGGGACATATTTTTATTTTTTACTCAACAATATCAAAACCTTTTGATAGATGTTGATACTTCAATAATTTTTGAAATAATTATCGATACTTGAATTATTTTCAGTATTCTTCATCTGGAATATTTCACAATAAAGTTACAAATAATATACTCAAAAAAACAAAACCGTATAAAAGATTCCCAAACCACAAAAATAAAAGACATAAAAAAATAGAGCTGAGTGAAACTTTATCGTTTCACTCAGCTCTTACTATTTAACTATATATCAATTCATTCAGCACAATTTCTTCTGCACTACAATCAAGCCATATCTGTGCTGCGTTTACTTATCTGTACTACAAAGATCTTAATTATTAGACAATGGTTTCATTGTCGGGAATAATAAAATATCCCGAATGGATGCCACATTGGTTAATAACATGCACATACGGTCAATACCGATGCCCAGGCCGCCTGTCGGAGGCAAACCATATTCTAATGCTGTGATGAAGTCTTCATCCATCGGATGGGCTTCTTCGTCCCCTTTTGCTTTTGCTTCCAGCTGTTTTTCAAACCGCTCTTTCTGGTCAATCGGGTCGTTTAACTCGGAGAACGCATTGGCATGCTCCCGACCAACGATAAATAATTCAAACCGGTCTGTCAGTTCCGGATGCCCATCTTTCCGACGGGACAACGGAGAAATTTCAATTGGGTAATCCATAACAAAAGTAGGCTGAATCAGGTGTTCTTCTACCTTTTCGTCAAATACTTCCGCCAGAACTTTACCCTTTGGCATGTCATCTTCTACATGCACACCGATGGCGCGAGCCGCAGCTCTTGCTTCTTCGTCAGTAGCAAAGGTACTGAAATCAACATCCGTATATTTTTTTACTACATCGTTCATGCTGATGCGCAGCCATTTGGTGCCCAGATCCACTTCATGTTCACCATAGGTGATTTGGGTGGTGCCCAGCACTTTTTCTGCTACATATTTGAACAGATTTTCGGTTAAATCCATCATATCATTGTAATCAGCATACGCCTGATATACTTCCATCAACGTAAATTCCGGATTATGACGGGTGTCAATCCCTTCGTTGCGGAATACTCTGCCCAATTCATATACTTTTTCCAAACCGCCTACAATCAGCCGTTTCAGGTGCAGTTCCAGCGCAATACGCATATACAGCTGCATGTCCAACGCATTATGATAGGTAATGAACGGACGGGCAGTCGCACCGCCGGCCAATGTGTGCAGTACCGGTGTTTCTACTTCCAGGAATCCCTGATTATCCAAAAATTCACGCACATAACGCACAATTTTGCTGCGCAGAATAAAGGTATTCTGTACTTCCTGATTCATAATCAGATCTACATAACGCTGCCGATAACGAAGCTCCACATCGGTCAGGCCATGATATTTTTCCGGCAATGGACGCAGAGATTTGGTCAATGGGGTAAGTTCCTGCACAGAAATGGTGGTTTCCCCTTTTTCTGTTACAAAAACAGTACCGCGAATCCCTACGATATCACCGATATCCGCTTTTTTGAAAAACCAGTGACTATCCTCACCGGCTACATCCAAACGGGAATAAATCTGAATATTTCCGCTCAAATCCTGTACATTGGCAAAGCCGGCTTTCCCCTGGCCCCGTTTTGCCATCAGACGGCCAGCGATTACAACTTCTTCGCCTGATGCAATCAAAGCCTCTGCATTGTCCAAAATATCTTTTGCATGATGGGTTCTTTCAAACCGTTGCCCAAAAGGATTTACACCTTTTTCCCGCAAAGCTTCCATTTTATCCATACGAACTTTGATCAATTCATTTTCTCTTTTTTCTTCCTGTGTTTGTTTTGCCATGATGTTCCTCCTTCCAGGCGCAACCGTTCTCAGCCCTTGCTGATATCTAAAATTTCTAATTTAATAACCCCTGCCGGTACTTCCACATCAATAATTTCTCCGGCTTTATGTCCCAGCAGCGCTCTGCCTACCGGGGATTCATTGGAAATACGGTTATTCATAGGGTCCGCTTCTACGGTCCCTACCAATCTGTATTCGCTGATTTCATCAAACTCAATATCTTTTACTCTTACCAGAGAGCCGACAGAAATAACCCCTTCCTGCTGCACATCATCTTCGATGATTTTGGCATTGCGGATCATTTTTTCCAATTCCAGAATACGGCCTTCCATAAAAGCCTGTTCATTTTTTGCATCATCATATTCGGAGTTTTCACTTAAGTCCCCTAAAGCAATGGCTTCTTTCAGTCGTTCTTTTACCTCTGTCCGTTTTACACTGCGCAGATTTTCCAGCTCCTGCTCCAGCTGTTCCAGACCTTCCCGCGTTAGAATAACATCTTGTTCGCTCACTGTATAACGCTCCTTAATATTCAAATAAAGTAACTAGCATATCTTTTGATTATAGATATGGTTTTTCTTTTTGTCAAGGTCTTTATTTGCCCTTGTTTTCGTATTATAATAGAATTGTATTTTTGTAGATTCTGTTTTTGATTCTATTTTTATTATTACATCATATAAATTATGGAGGTTTATGATTATGACAGTTAAAATTGCAATCAATGGTTTTGGCCGTATCGGCCGTCTGTGTGTACGGGCTGCGCTGCAGCATGACGATGTGGAAATCGTGGCCATCAACAGTACATCCAATCCGGAAGGTACTGCCCATCTGTTCCAGTATGATTCCACCCACGGCACCTACAGAGGCGATGTATCCTACACAGAAGACAGCCTGGTAGTAGACGGCAAAAAAATCCGTTTACTGTCCGACCGTGATCCAAAAAATCTGCCATGGGGTGAACTGGGCGTTGACATTGTAATCGACAGCACTGGTAAATTCAAAAGCAAAGAAGATTGTCAGGTACATTTGGACAATGGCGCTAAAAAAGTTATCATCACCGCTCCGGGCAAAAATGTGGACGCTACCATCGTACTGGGTGTAAATGAAGAAGTTTACACACCAGACTGCCAGGTAATTTCCAATGCATCCTGCACCACCAACTGCCTGGCGCCTGTAGTAAAAGTTATCAATGACAACTACACCATCAAACACGGTTCCATGACAACAGTGCATTCCTTTACCAACGACCAGAAAAACCTGGACAATCGTCATAAAGATTATCGCCGTGCAAGAGGCTGCGTTCAGTCTATCATTCCTACCACCACCGGCGCTGCCAAATCGGTAGGGGAAGTAATTCCTTCCATGAAAGGCAAAATGAACGGTCTGGCTCTGCGTGTGCCAACACCAAACGTATCTCTGGTTGACGTGGTATTTGAATTAGAAGAAACCGTAACCGTAGAAGAAATTAACGCATTGCTGAAAAAAGCCAGTGAAAACGAAATGAAAGGCATTCTGGGATACTCTGATAAACCGCTGGTATCCATCGACTACAACGGCGACAGCCGCTCCAGCATCGTAGATGGTCTGTCCACCATGGTAATGGGCGACACCATGCTGAAAATCATGGCATGGTACGATAACGAATGGGGTTATTCTTGCCGTGTAGTAGACCTGGCTGCTTATGTAGGCAAAAACATGTAAGAGTCGGCGCATTTTATGCCATATCATAAAATAAATTACAAACGATAAAAAGCAGAAGGACGGGAATCATGCATAACTCCCGTCCTTCTGCTTTTTGTTTTAACATATTAAAAATCTTTACTCAGCTGTATCGGCCTGCTGCAATTTTTCTTTGACTTCTTTCACAAGCCCTTCTAAATTTTCTATTTCTTTCTGATGTACTTTCAATTCCTCTTTTAAGGCATCCAGTTCTTTCTGCAATTCGATATTATCCGGCTCGTTCTGTAATTGGGCATCATATTCCGCAATTTTTTGCTGCAACGTTTCTATATTGTCAGTAAGTACAGCAATGGCATCTTCATAACAGGTCAAATCTTCCTGCAGCTGCTCTGCCGTAGCTATTACGCCCCGTTCTGTTTTGGTAGTTTGCAACACTCCGCTTACAACTGGCTGCTCTTCGTCCATGCTGTAGGCAGCAATAGGCTGGGCGCTGGCATCAGCATCATTGGCAACAGCATCGGTATCTTCAACAATCATATTCTGCGGCTGCTGGTTTTGAACCGATGCAGTGTTTTCCGCTGCTGGCTGCTGAACCGGCTGCTCCTGCACCTGATTGGTATTTGCACTGGTATCTGTATTGGTTATCTGCGGCGCTTGCTGTTTTGCCTGCGTTACCGCTTGGTTTGGAACAGACACATCCTGCTGCGCTTCTGTTTCCGTTGCTTCCTCTGCCGCTTTTTGCTCTACCATCGTTGTCTGCCCTGGTAATGTATCAATCACAGGCTGATCGCCCGTTCCGCCTAACTGTCCCTGCACCACCGGGATACAGCACAATACCAGCACAGCTGCCGCTGCGGCTGACATCCATTTTTTTCTTCCGGCAAAAAGAGAAATCAATTTGCCATTCTGTTTTTTCTCTGTTGTTTCCAAGCTGCGCAGCCGTTCCATTGTTTTTTCGTGGAATCCGGCAGGCGGCGTAATTTCAGCCTCTGCCCACTGGGCCAGCAACGCATCCAGTGCTTCATCAGAAATCTGACCAAGGTTATTCTTTTTTTCTTCTGGCACTGTTCCTGCTCCCTTCCATTTTTTTATCTGCTAAAATCTGCTCTTTTAAATAATTCCTCGCTCGTGATATGCGGGATTTTACCGTGCCCAGCGAACAAGACAGCATAGAAGCAATCTCCTCATAGCTGTGGCCTTCTAATTCCCGCAAAACCAAAACAATGCGATATTCCTCCCGCATTTGCCCAATCATGTCCTGCACATACTGCACCGTTTCCTGCTGTACAGTATGTTCCTCCGGTGTGGCCGCTTCAGATGCAAGCTCTTTTTTTACACTGCCTTCCTCCAGCTCCACTTCATCATCCAAAGAGGTTACCTGCACCCGCTGCCGCTTTCGCAGCACATCCAGACACTTATTGGCGGTAATCCGCCCAAGCCAGGTGCCAAAAGCCGCTTCTCCGCGAAAACTGCCGATGGACTGATAGGCTTTGATCAGCGCCTCCTGCGCCATATCGCTGGCATCTTCATGATTGCCCATATATTTATATGCAATGGTGTATACTTTCTTTTCGTACAGCAAAACCAGCTGCTCAAATGCATCCATATCACCTTGCTGACTTTTTTGAATCAGTACTGTTTCATCCACGCCGGCTCCTCCTTTATCCGGTAATTCATAGACGTTATTCTTCCTGAGAAAGTTCCCCGTTTTTCTTCTGTTTTGTTATTTTTCTGGCACGCCGCACCATATCGCCGCCATACTTATCATTGATGGTATCCATCACCTTATTCAGCTGCTCATATTTTTTGGCGGCAGTTCTGTCAGCAAACAAGTCCTGCTGTTCAATAATCTGCCCTTCCGGTTTCAGATGGGACACGGTTACACCAATCAGCCGCACTGCAGTTCCATCTTTATAATGCTGCGCCATCAAGCTGCGTACTGCGTCAAATACCGGTTCAAAACTGGAAGTATAGCTATCCAGCGTAACCGCCCGCGTAATGCTGTGAAAATCAGGATAACGAATCTTAATAGACACCGTTCTGCCTTTTAGTCCACTGCTGCGCAAAGTGTGACAAACATCATCAGTCAGCGTAAATAAAATGGTTTCCAATAAATATTGCTCTCGGATATCCTGCGGAAAGGTTGTTTCCCGTCCCACCGATTTGCTCTCCCGCACCGGCTCCACGTTACGCCCATCAATGCCATTGGCCAGCTCATGCATCTGGATACCCTGCTTACCCAGCAAATGTTCCAGCAAACCCACATCCATATGGGCCAGCTTACCAATGGTATCCACACCCATCTGCTCCAGCATCTGCGCCGTTTTGCTGCCCACACCCATCATACGGCGAATGGACAGCGGCCATACCTTTTGCTCTAAATCTTCCGGCAAAATACAATAAAAACCGTCCGGCTTATCCAAATCAGAAGCCAGTTTGGCTAAAAATTTATTATACGACAATCCCACCGATGCCGTCAAATGCAACTGCTGTTTAATTTGCGCCTTGATGGTTTGTCCAATTTGCCGGGCAGGACCAAACAATTTTTGACTGCCAGTCAAATCCAGAAACGCTTCATCCAAAGACAGTGCTTCCACCTCCGGCGTAAACTGCTGAAAAATTTGCATAATCTGCTGCGAAACAGATCGATATTTTTGCATATCCACAGGCAGATAAACCCCTTGGGGACAACGGCGTACCGCCTCTGCCATAGGCATAGCAGAATGAACGCCAAACTTGCGCGCTTCGTAAGACGCTGTAGAAACAACGCCGCGGCTTTCCTTGCTGCCGCCCACAATAACAGGCTTACCCTGCAATTCAGGGCGATCCCGCTGCTCCACCGCAGCAAAAAAAGCATCCATATCAATATGCATAATCGCAGGTTTCATTGCACCGTCTCCTTTCCCATGATTGGAATCAGTATAACACAGAGCAGCAGTTCTGTGCTATAATAAAATCAATGATTGATATAAACGGAGGGATTTTTGTGGAAACAATCGAAACATTACAACAATATGTAGACCAGAGCAGCCGCATTGTATTTTTTGGCGGCGCCGGCGTATCTACCGAAAGCGGCATCAAAGATTTTCGCGGCGTGGACGGCTTGTACCATCTCAAATATAAATATAATCCGGAAACCATTCTGAGCCGCAGCTTTTTTCAACAGCACCCGGAAGAATTTTTTGAATTTTATCAGGATAAAATCGTACAGCCTACCTTGCAGGCGCAGCCCAATACCGCTCATCACAAACTAGCCCAACTGGAACAGGTCGGCAAACTAACCGCTGTCATTACACAAAACATCGACGGTCTGCACCAAATGGCAGGTAGTAAAAACGTGCTGGAACTGCACGGCAGCATTCACCGCAACTACTGCGCCAGCTGCGGCAAAAAATATCCGCTGGAAACAGTCAGCCAGGCGCAGGGCATTCCTCGCTGCCAGTGCGGCGGCATTATTCGGCCTGATGTGGTACTGTACGAAGAACCACTGGATGAAAGCATCATCAGCAAAACCATTCAGGCTATCAGTCAGGCCGATTTATTGATTGTGGGCGGTACATCACTGACCGTCTATCCGGCAGCCAGCTTTCTTGATTTTTATCAGGGCGATCGACTGGCACTGATCAATCTCAATGTCACCAGCTATGACAGCAAAGCATCACTGACCATCAACGGCAAAATCGGAGAAGTGCTGGGACAAATTCATGTGTAATGCAATCATGATGCGAAACGATAAATACCTTAACACCTGCACTTAACAAGTCATCAATAAAAGATCTTATCAATTAAGGAAACGGTTATTTAATGGCAACACAAAAAACCAGTAGCTGCGATCTACTGGTTTTTTATTGGTGCCGATTGCTACACTAATTCCTAGCACTACATCAATCGCTATATTTGCATCTGTCTTCCTCCATACCAACAGTTATCATTGGTCTAACTTTCCCACTTGGGATGGACTGCTTGGTGCTTGTCCTAATCATGACAGACGCAGTCTGACTAAGATGGACAAGGGGCTAAAGCTGTCCAGAACCGCGGAAAAAGCAAACCAAGATAACCGTTGAATGACACCACGATATGATGGATGTTTATTTTTCCAATCGGGCATCTGTTACCTGCCATTCATCGTTTACCTTTTCCAACTCCATAGTCAAATAATCTACAGAATCATCCTCTGCCGTTAACTCCACTTGCAATGCAACCAATTCACTGCCATCAAGATTGGTTGTTGCAATTTTACAGTGATCCATCAATACCGAGTTGTATACATACCGATAGGTTTGTTCAGAAAACACAATGCCATCCACGACTCCAAATAACGACATCGCTTCCCGCTGTTTTTCACAATAAGCTCTGGCATAGCTGGCAGCAGTCCATTCGATTTGCATCCGATTTTTTTCCCACTGCCAACGCTCCCCATCCCAAGGCTTCCAAGCGCTGTTTGTTTCATCATAGTAATAAAGCTGTGCTGTTGATAGATCCAATTTATTTTTTCCCGCTATATCTGCCACAATATAACTACTAAACCTTTTTAAAAATGTGCCTTGATAGCTGCGATACACCACTTCATACTGCTGCGCATCTATCTGGCGCAATCGTTCCAGCTTCTGTTCCATCTGCGTTGTCAGCTTCGGCCGCCAGTAAAATCTGTCTGACGGATACGCAAGAATATACTGTCCGTCCTTCTTCCATTGAAAATTATACTCTTTCGCTTCTATATCCAGCGGAAACTCTATTACATCGCCCATATTTTTCCGATATTGATCTACTGCCCAATTTTCCAACTCATTTTGCCATGCCAGATGAAAGAACCGCTTCTGATAAGAATGTATACGCCCTGTTACAGGATCCAAATTTATAAGATACTCCATATGATTTTTTTCATCCATAGCAGTATAATTACCAGAAATATTTAAATCCCTTTGAAATACCAACCGACTGCCATCAGGAATAAAGTTTTCTGCAAACTGCTCTACATAATGCTGCTTACTCTCTTCCGTTTGGAAAAACGACGATGCCGCCAGCAGTTCTTCATCATAATATACCCAACCATCCTGATAATAAGTAAAACCCGTAATCTCTTGTGTGTCAGCATCAATCCATACTTCTAACATATGCTGATAACGATACAGTTTATCATCTGTCTGAACATAGGCAGCTGGCCAAGTACCACCTTCTATTTCCGAAACTTCCACCGGAAGTTCCTTCCAAGTATAATATCGCTGTGAATCATTATTACCAATTTGAAACGTATAGTCTCCTGTATTCTGTATTGCACGTTCCGGTAACCACGGTGCTACCTGCTTATATAACTCCGCGCCCATACCTTTCAAAGCTTCCTCGTCAATTTCCACAACGGCATCTGTACCTACCTGCAAACAGCCACTGATACCAATCGCAACAACAAGGACTATACACAGCAACAGCAATCCCTTTTTATGCTGCTGCGGATATAAAATAGCTGCAAACCTCTTTTTACCATTCTGCGCTTCTTTGCTCAAATAGGTGGACAACGCAATCCCTCTGCTATTACTCATTGCCTGCAGGATAGTCATGCTGTACGCCTTACGATACGCCATATCCTGATTGGCTACTACCTTTTCATCACATACCTGCTCCACATCACGATTGGCCTGACCAATTAACAAATACACCAACGGATTAAACCAGTGAACCGCATTAGCAGCCAGCAATACCAGCTTATACCACAAATCGTGCTGCTGATGATGCACCAACTCATGACGCAGTATCAGCAATAATTCCTGCTGGCTGTAAATCCGCTCCGGCAAAACAATCATCGGTTTCATAAAACCAATCAGCATCGGCCCCTGCGCCTCACTACTGACCATCACATCAGGATAACTGCGCAGCTTGAGTCCCTCTCCCGCCTGCCGCAGCAAATTATCCTGCTCCGGTAAAGACAACGTATTCTTCAATACCTTGCGATGAAAAATGACATACTGTATTCCATGAATCAGCAAGAATATCATACCGCCAATCAACCATATCAGCGCCCATACTTCTCCACGGGATACCTGCAGTCCCGTTGCCTCTGCCGTATCCGTTACAGCTGCTACATTGCCCTGCGCAGCATTACTCACTGTTTGTACTGTATCACCGGTTACTGCCACATCTGCTGCATCCGGTATAGCATTATCCATCGCAGCAGATTGCCACACAGGCACAGCCTGCCAGTTCATATCCATCTGCACCGGCGTAACAGACAACTCCGGTGAAAAAGGAATCAACAACCGCACTGCAAGCAATAGCCAGATCGCCTTGCGCCATTTAGCGCTGTATCGTTTTTGCCACAATGGCACCAACAGCAGTAAAACACCTATCACGGCCGCCGTACTCAAACTGATTTGTAAGACTATTTCCAACAACTTTTCCATAAATCGATACCCCCTCACTGCATCAACGGTTATCATTGGTCTAGCTTTCCCACTTGGGATGGACTGCTTGGCTCTTGCCCCCATCGCGGCAGACGATAGCCGCCTTATTTTATTGTATCTTCTTCTGCATCCTCAATAAATCGCTTTAACTCCTCCAAATCCGCCTTAGACACCTTCTGTCCATCATACAAAGAAGCCACCAGGCTGGTCAGCGAATTATGATGCAGCTTTTGCAGCAATGTGCCGCTGGCCTCCCGCACATAATCCTCTCTTGGAATCAACACCGTATAAAGATTATGCCGTCCATCCTTGGTACATTGCAAAAATCCACGACTGCACAAACGGGTTAACAAATTGAGCAATGTAGGCTTTGTCCAATCCTTATCCAATCGTTCCATAATATAATCCGATGTTACCGAACCATCGGCTTCCCAAATAACCAACATAATTTCCAACTCTGCCTCAGGTAATTTTTTTGTTGTGCGCATCATAATCAAACTCCTTTTACTGCTTACAATATTTTTATTCTCGACAATTGTCTAACATATGTTATTTATATTTTGACATTTGTCTAACAAAAAGTCAAGCCTTATTTCCACTTTATTTTTATCAATACAAATAAAAAACAAATAAAAAAATAGCAGCCGGACAAGCAGGTCTTGTCCGGTTGCTATTTTAATGCAACGCTCATGTTTAGTTTTCGTCACTGTTGACTACGCCATTGCGATAATTTTCAATGGCCTTACGCATTGCTTCTACACCGATTACAGAACAGTGCATTTTCTTTTCTGGCAGGCCGCCCAGTTCTTCCGCAACGGCTTCTTCTGTCATTTTATATGCTTCTTCTACTGTTTTGCCTTTGATCATCTCTGTCAAGATGCTGCTGCTTGCTACTGCTGCTGCGCAACCAAAGGTTTCAAAAGTAACATCTTTGATAATATCATCTTCCACTTTTAAATAGATGATGGTAGAATCGCCGCAATCTGGATTGCTTACTTCACCAATCGCTGTTGGATCAGCCATATCGCCCTGATTGCGTGGATTTTTTGCATAGTCGATTGTTTTTTCAGTAAATTTTACTGCTTCTGCCATTTTTTGTTCCACCTCCACAAGCTTATTTCTAAAAACCTCAGTCGGCAAAACCGACAAGGATTTCATTCTGTTAAGTGCCGCTTCCCGCAGGAAAACAACACTATCTTATTAAAACACAAGATTATATTTTTTTCAATCTCTTTCCCAATTTTTTATATAGGAATTTCATAATTCCTTCATCTTTACCCAACGTCCAATAAATACGGCACTGCCCATCCGGCGCCGAAATAATGCCGGGCTGACTCCATCTGCCCATAGACATGCGACATTGCCGGGATTTTCCCTTACGCAAATATTTAACCCTAATCGTGCCGGACAACAAATATTGTTTACGCAAAAAGTCCTGCCGATTAGCAACCGGCTGTCCATCCAATAAAAAAATCCAGTCCTCACTGCGCAATCCAGCCTTAGCCGCCGGTGATCCCTGCTGCACATCCAACACCAGAAGCCCCCTATCCGGTCCTGCAAAATGGCATTGCCCCCGTAGCTCCTGCCGTTTGCCGTACCAGATTACCGCTTCATGGCCAAGGGGCGCAAAAACAGCGGGAAGAATCTGCAGCGCAGGTGCAGATTGGGTCAATAATACCAACAGCAACAAAACTGTACTGTACAACAACAACAGCACAGCAGATTGTCTGGTCTTTTGTTTGATACTACCACTGACAGCCAAATCACTATACCCCAAAGCTGCCAACACAGGCAACAGCATAAAAACTCCGGCAGCGGCGTAAGCAGACTGAGGATGATGCAGCACAGGCCACCAATCCGGCAATAACAAAAATCCAGCCTGCGGTACAGTGGTGCCAGAATACAAAGCAGACAGCATGACCAAGGGCAGCGGCCAGATCATTTGCAGTACAAAACCGCCCACCACATTCTGTCTGTCATTCTGTAAATATATTGGCAACGCATTCAAATGACCAGTGGTCAGCACCAAAAATGCTTCGGTAAAATGCAGTACCGCTACCATCGCCAACAATTGACTGCTATCCATGTCGGGCCAGCCAATCACATAATGCAAAACAGCTAAAACGCCGCCCGAATAACCAAAACAAAGAAAGCGCTGCCGAACCAACATCAACAGCAACGCAATCATCCACAAATATTCTAAACCAATCCGGTCCACAGAAACACCCAGCAGCAACAATAGCCCGCTGGCCAGCACACCGCCGGCCAAACCGGCGATGGTGGTCAGCAACACAGTTTTACCCACAGGTTCCCGCCGCAGCTGAAAAAAATCCTGCTTCATGCGCGCTCGCTGCCGCGCCTGCAGATAAACCAGCAATACAGCCAGCCAAAATACTGGCGAATACAAAAGTGCGGCTATTTGCCAAATCATTTGCTGCATCATTTGTATCGCCAGCATATTGTCACCTCATTTCAGATTCTAATACCTGAATTGCTTTTTCCAGTTGGGTATCGGTAACAGCATCCTCTGTCAAATCCACTGTTACATCAGGCTTGATTCCCACACCGTTAATATCATTTTTATTCGGCGTTAAATATTTGGCCTCTGTAATTTTCATCGCCGTACCATCTGCATATTGATACACACCCTGCACCAATCCTTTGCCAAAGGTTTGGGTGCCCACCAGTTTGGCTGTATCGCTGTCCTTTAAAGCCCCTGCCAGAATTTCGGAAGCGCTGGCAGTATTTTCATTGACCAACACAACTATTGGCACATCCAGCTGCGCTTCGGTGGCATTTCTGGTATCCACACTGCCATCAGCGGAAACCACATGTACAATAGGCCCTTCCGGCACAAAAATCCGGGCAATCTCTACAGCAGAGTTCACCTCGCCGCCGCCGTTATCCCGCAAATCCAATATCACACCCTGGAACCCATCTTCCAGCAAAGTGTTAATCTGTTTGGCAAACTCTGTCGCTGTCTGCAACGAAAATTCACTAATTCGTAGATAGGCAATATCGGAGTTTTCTTCCAAAATCTCACCATATACCGTTTTTGTCTGCCCTAATTTATATCGTTCTATGGTATACGTATGTTCTGCGCCGTCCCGTTCAATGGTAATTTCAACAGAAGTACCTTCCAAACCGCGCATTTTACTGACCGCACCATCTAAAGACATAGTGTCGCAGCGTTCACCTTCTACTGCCTTCAATATATCTCCGGCCTGAATACCGGCTTTTTGCGCAGGACTTTCCTCCATGGGGGATAAAATGACATACTGCCCGGTTTCATCTTCGGCAATATAAATACCAATGCCGTAAACATCGCCGCTAACCTGCTGCATAAACCCTGCCATAAGCTCTTCATCAATGTAAGTTGTATACTTATCGCCCAAGCTGTCCAGCATCCCTTTGACAGCGCCATCTGTCAGCGTATCTCCGTCTGTTTCACCTAAATATTTTTCGTTGATCAAATACAAAGTGCGTGTAATTTTCTGTACATGATCAAAATTAACAACCAGACCAATCCCCACAAAAAGTGTCGTCAAGCAACAGATGGTTATCACTACATCCCGCAAAACCTTCCACACTTTATCCATTCTGTCATCCTCCCGTTGTCTGTCTCATTTATTATACGAATTCTTTTGCAATCTATGCCAAAAAACAGAACGCATCTTTATTTTTTCAAACAAGATGCGTTCTGTTTTCCATACATCAGCAGCTGTCAAAAAGCAGCTCTGACTTATTTTACACTTTCAGATATCTTCTGATGGCAATATTACTGCCCAACGCACCCAACAAAGTGCCGCCGATCAACAATGCCAGCATAATTTTTACCATCAAAATCGGATCGTTCAGTAATGTGATAAAGGTCAGACTTTCTGAAATATATCCTACCACCGCATCATAACCAAAATACAATATCAAATCTGCCAGCACAGCGCCCACAATGCCGATAATCAGCCCTTCCAAAAAGAACGGAATCCGCACATAAAAGTTGGTTGCACCCACATATTTCATAATATTAATTTCTTCGCCCCGCGCGGCAACAGTCAGACGAATGGTACTGTTTACCAAAAACAGCGCAATAAACAGCATACCTATCACTACAGCAATGCAGACGATTTCCAGTGTGTTGGTCAGCGCAATGGTGTTTTCAACAATATCTTCACCATAACGCACCAGTTCAATTTGCGGAAATTGTTCCGGATTACCTAACACAGCAACAGCCGCTTTAATTTGCTCGGTCTGCTCCATCTTAATGCGATAGGCATCGGGCAGCGGATTAACACCGCCGGTGGCTTCCGCCAGCTGGGTAGAGTCAAACTTAGCGCCCATTTCCTCCAGCGCATCTTCTTTTGGCACAAAGGTTGCTTCCTTGAATCCTTCCAACGCTTGCAGCGACGGCTCCAAAGCCAACGCATCCTCTCTGCTGACATCACTGTTTAAAAACACAATAATTTCCAGTTCATCTTCCATATTTTGCGCCATATATTCACTGTTTGCTGCCAATAAGGTAGTAGCGCCCAGCACAACCAACATGGTAGCCACAGTCAAGACAGAAACCAGCACCATACCTTTGTGCCGCCATAAAGAGCGCATGGTATCCCGAAATCCATAGCGCAGATATCTAAACAAGATCAATCTTATACCCTCCCTGCTTATCATCTCGAACCAATTCGCCATGAGATAATTCCATAACTCTGTGACTGGCCCGATTGACAATACCGCTGTCATGGGTGGCCATCACAATGGTTGTCCCTTTGATGTTAATGTCATTTAAGATGTCCATGATGCCTTTGGCTGTTTCCGGGTCCAGATTGCCTGTCGGTTCATCGGCAATGATAATCTGCGGATTATTTACAATCGCCCGCGCAATGGCAACACGCTGCTGCTCCCCGCCGGACAGCTCATCAGGAAAGTGAGATTTCCGATCTTCCAGTCCCACCAAACGCAACGCATAGTCTACTTTTCGTTCCACTTCACGACGGCTGACACCTAATACTTCAACTGCAAACGCCACATTTTCAAAGGCAGTGCGGTCACCCAACAGACGATAATTCTGAAAAATAAAACCAATATTGCGGCGAAAATGAGGAATGGCCCGGCTTTTTAAACGATTGATACTCTTTCCGTTTACCAAAATATTGCCTTCTGTCGGCAGCATTTCCCGAATCAACAACTTGGTAAAAGTAGATTTGCCCGCTCCGCTGGCGCCTACCAAAAATACAAATTCGCCTTCTTCTATTTTCACATCAATATGTTTCAATCCTACAGTTCCGTTCTGAAACTCTTTGGAAACATTGATAAATTGAATCATGTGCAATGTTCACTCCATTCCATACTTGCTAAAATCTCATTATCTTTTATAGTATAACAGAAAAATGTGTGTATTTGGTGAAAATCTATCAATTTATTTACAACATTTTTTATAAAAATTCTTATTCTTTTCTGTAAAACAGATAAAAATAACTGATGTAATCTTCGCTGCACCAAAATTCAGCACAAAACGCAAACATATAACAATGTTTTTATGGTTCGCCATTCATTTGTCTTTGCCGATTTTCTGTATGATTAGAAGGGATTACATGAATGCAGCATTGCAATTTTGCAGACACTATAAACAGACAATATAAAAAGATGCAGCTGTAAAAACTGCACCTTTCCAATTATCCATTTACTATTTATTCGCTTTTCAGAGCATCCAACGACCGCTGAATCTCTTCTTTGCCGTCCTGCACCACATCATAATAAATTTGCAGCTGCTTTTCGATTTTTTCCATAATATCATCTGCATAGTTAAATGCGCCCAAGGTAATATCATGGGCAGCCTGATGGGCTTCTTCCAGCATTTCTCTGGCGCGCGCTTCTGCCAGACGATGAATTTCTGTTTCTGTAGTCAGCTCCTGGGCGCGGATATGAGCTTCTTCAATGATACGCTCATAATCTTCCTGGGCTTTTTTCTTAATCTGTTCTTCTTCTTTTTTCACCCATTGAGCATCCTTTATATCATCCGGTACACTGGAACGAATCTGATCAATAATCTGATACAGTTCTTCCGGATTAATGATCACTTTATCATTTTGCATAAACGCCCGTTTACTGCCTTCAATGGTGCTTTCCAGCTGATCCAACAAATTATAAATACTCACAGCTTATCCCCCTCATTTAATTTATGTTTGATATAGACGATACGGGTATCGCCATAAATTTTTTCTTTCCATATAAAGAATATACTATTTTCCACAGAAAGGGAAGCATTTTTTGCACATTCCAGCAGAATCATACCATGTTCGCTCAATAATTGTTTGGCTGCAATCTGCTGCAGCACCAATTCATACAATCCGCTCTGATAAGGCGGATCTACATAGATGAGATCAAACTGTCTGCCCTGCTTGCTCAACCCATCCAGCAAAGCCAGCGAATCGCCCCGCAGAATGGTGCAGCGCTGCTGCTGTCCGCAAGCCGCTACGTTATCCTGTATCACCTGCAGCGCCTGTCCGTCCTTCTCCAGCAATACAGCTTCTGCCGCACCGCGGCTGACTGCTTCTAAGGCAATACTGCCAGTGCCGCTGAACACATCCAGAAACCGACTGCCGTACAACACCGGATCAATAGAACTGAACACTGCCTCTTTTACTCTGTCTGCTGTGGGCCGTGTTTTCATGCCAGGAACACTTTTCAGTTTTTTACCTCGATTCTGCCCTGCAATAATTCGCATGCATCATTCACCTCAATGTTAAACAATCTTGCATTTATTATAGCATAAATTGCTAAAAAACACAGAATTTATCGGGCATAAATTAGATTTTTTTTACCATACTAGATTTGTAAGACAAAATCTTATGCTCCCCCTTCCGCAAAAGGGCCGTCGGCAGTTACAGCAGATTTCCCCCTCAGTCTGCTGCGGCCGGCGGCCTCTTTGTATGGGGAACAAATATAAATCATACGGACTGATTGGCAGTATCTATTTTTATGTTTCAGGGCAATCACAAAAAATCCTGCTGTGTTTGTATCGTTTTTCTCAGTCCGAAAAAAATATAACTATGTAAGGAGCGAATTGCATGTCCAAAGAAAAGAAAAAACAAAAAAAAGGAAAAACACCATCTGCCCCCACGCTGGCATCCTTACCTGCCGGAAAATTTGAATTGTACCGCCGCTGGGATATGATGCCGGAACTTGCTTTAGAGGCCCATGACTTGCTGCGCGGCGACCACGGCGGAGAAATTCCCGGTGTGGAACTGACCGAACAAGTGGAGCGGCTGGCTACCATCCACACCGTAAAAATTTTAAATGCCCAAGGCAGCCGTATCATGCAAAAACCGGAAGGTACTTATATCACCATTTATTCTAAAGAACTGGCAACCAATCACCGCGGCATTCAGCAGGAATTGACCCAAATCCTGTGCCGATATTTGCAGCCTTTTATTCAACTGCCCGCACTGTCTGACTGCGTGCTGGTGGTGGGGCTGGGAAACTGGAATTCCACACCGGATTCTTTAGGGCCGCGGCTGATTAATGCGCTGACCGCCACCCGTCACTTACACGGCAATGTCCCGGAGGAAATTCTGGAAGGAGTCCGCCCGGTGGCCACCATTGCTCCCGGTGTGCTGGGTATGACCGGAATTGAATCGGCAGAGATTATCCGCGGTGTTGTAAACCGCATCCGTCCCAAACTTATTATTGTGGTCGATGCATTGGCTGCCGGTGATACCAGCCGAATCGGCACCACCATCCAAATCAGTGATACCGGCATTGCTCCCGGCGCCGGCATTGGCAATAAACGCACCGGCATTTGCGCTGAAACAATGGGCGTACCAGTACTCTCCATTGGCATCCCCACCGTGGTAAAGGCCAGAATTATCGCCCATAACGTGTTGGAATCTTTTTGGGAGCAATTACACCACCGCCCGCAGGTGGGTAAATTGCTGGAAGAGCTGCCCCAACCATTGATGCATAATATCATGGAAACAGCGCTAAAGTCCTGCCAGGATAATTTGGAAGTCACACCAAAAGAGATTGATGATTTAATCCAAAATTGCACTGCCATTTTGGCCAACGCCATCACACAGACATTGCATCCGGATATGAATCAGGATTTTGCTGACAGCGCTTTTTAATTTTATACGACCGACAAAAAGGACTATCCGCATCACCTGAGAAGGCCGCCGATAGTCCTTTTTGAAAAATCAGAGCCGATGGACGATGGGGATTTCAATGTTTCGCTTAAACGCACATCTTTCTGCCGTAGAGTTTCCATAATCTGTCCAACTTTGAGATCGTCGCGCTCTAAATGGTTTATCTATCGAATGTGATAAATCAGTTATTTAGAGTACACAACGCCTACCGCCATGAATAAAATCTTGCTTTTTGCAATTTTATTTGGTTAATAACTATGTTTCACGTGAAACATTTTTGTTTTGCGATGCCCCATTGTCGAGAGACTGTTTGTTGCCTGCCCTCGTACCCGACCAGAAAAGCGTCGGGCACCGGACACCTGCTTGTCGGTCAGCCTCACTTTAGACTGCGTCCAGTTCGGCCAGACAGACTGCGCATCTGTCCGTTTCAATCTCGACAACGGCAACAAAACATCTCCCTGACTTGCGCATAAGGCTGGCCTATCCTTTGCCAAAATTCTGAATTGCGGCGGTCAGCAACTTGTTTGTTTTCATTGAGCTGGACGTAGTCCATAGCGAAAGAAACAAACAAGTTGCTGTCCGCTGCACTGAAGGATAGGCAAAGGTAGGACAGCCGACCGCACACTTGCTTGAGCAAGAAACAATTTTTACAGACTCTCCTTGTTCTCCCTAGCGAATAAAAAACTGCCTGCAACACCAAAATATGTTACAGACAGTTTTCTTATATTTTATTTTAATACTATATTACAATAATTGTCCTCAAAATACTCAGCTTTCCTGTTCTTCCAGCTGCTGTTCCAATTGATACAAGTCAATGGTTACAACCGACTGATCTCCAGAATTTTCTGTCACTACAGTCGTTTCCGGCTCTGCAGCCGGAAGCTGTGTCATGGTTCCATCCTGATATTGCAGCTGAACCAATCCGCTGCTCATAACAAGACAGATACTGCAGAGTACCAATACCGGCAAACCGGATCGTTTTGGCCGGGTATCAAAAATATTGTCAATCCGCGCACGCAGACATTCTTTTGTATCCTGCAAACAGGTTGTAAAGGGATAAAACCGTCCGCTTTTTCCTGCTGCAATGTCCAAAATCAAATAGCTGTAATATTTCTGCATCTCCTGCTCTTGCCCGATTTTATCCATAACAGCTGCATCGCAAGCCGCTTCCAGATCGTTTTCCAACTGGCTGCACAGCAAATATACCAAAGGATGAAACCAGTAAATACATTTGACTGCCATTGAACACCATTTTATGATAATATCGCCTCGGCGCAGATGGGCTGCTTCATGATGAAGAATCAATTCTAAATCTGTATCATCAAAATGCTCGGTAGGGAGCAAAATCACAGGGGAAAAGAATCCAACTGCAGCCGGTGTTTTCAGTTCCGGACAAATCAATATCTTTAATGACCGCGGCAATTTCCAAAATCGCCGCACAAGTTCTGCCATTTCCAGAACTGCCATCTGCTCCGGTTCACGGCTCCAGCGCAGCAAATGGCGGCGGAACAAAATATAATCCAATAAGTGATACAATAACAGCACACCCGCCACTGCCAACCAAATCAACGTCAACAAATTCAACAAAGAAACATTTTGCCAAAAAGAACCAGCCTCGGCACCTGCAGCAACATCGACAGAGCCAGCACCAAATAAATCAGGACTGAGCAAAGATATGCCTGTGAAAGAAAACGGACACAGTAAACGAACCAATACTGCAATCCACACCAAACGAATCCATTTAGCGCCAAACTGCCGCTTAATAGATTTTTGCACCATCAGCAGCAAAAAAATGGGTAGAATAACGCCAAAAGAAATCGATACCACTGATAAAAAAACGGTTTGCATAAAGCTCCTTTCCGAAGCCGCTGTGCCTAGTTCTCTTCCTGACCAGAAATCTGATCTACATATTGACGCAGCTCCTGTAAATCATTGTTGTCGATACCTTTTCCGTCATAAAGAGAAGCCACCAGACTTTTCAGTGAGTTTTTATGCACTCTCTGCAAGAAAGAACGACTTTCCATCTGTAAATAGTCTTCCTTGGAAATCAGCGGGGAAAAATAATGGAACCGACCTCTTTTTTCTGTTGTCAGGAATCCCCGGTCTACCAAGCGGGATAAAAAGTTCAGTACAGTTGTTTTTGCCCAGGTTTTTTCGCCCACCAACTGTTCCAGAATATAAGGGGAAGCAACTGGTTCACCAGCATCCCAAATAATCATCATAAGTTTTAATTCACTGTCCGGCAAACGTTTCATAGTTTCCATAATACATTTCTCCTTTTATTTTGTTTTATTTTCATATTATATCATAATTTCTGGTATAATTCTATAACATCAAAACGCTATAGTCAATGCCTCTTCCAACGATTTCGCCATTTTCTTCGTAAAATATTATTCCGGATATATGAAAACGCTTCCTCCTCCCCTTTTTCTTTTAAAATCAGCAACATCTGTTCCAGCAGCGCCTGCGATTCTGGATGCATCAAATATGCCTGCTTAGAATGCTCATAATAGGCATAGGGATCGCTGTCCACATATTGCTCCCCACGATAGGTTTTGCTGGCTGCAAGACGGTCGCAAAACATTTCTGCCACATATTTTTCCGGCATCCGAATCCCTTCCAGCTGATGATCTCCTGTAGCGCTGTAGTCAATCCAATACTCCAAATGATGCTTATTGCGGCCTTTGTGATGCAGCCAGGCTTTGCTGTAGCCTCTGGCTTTGCGCTCGGCATCATTGGGGCTGCGATCACCCTGATAAAAACGAGCGCCGGACAAAAACTCCACCGGTGCATACTTGGACAAATCATGCATCAATCCCTGATAATACAGGCCCACTTTAAAACAATGCTGCATAACAAGTTTTTTGTGATGGGTAATGGTTTTTAAATGCTTTAGCCACTTCAAAGAAATCCCCCCACTTTTTTCGGTATGTTTATTATAGCAAAAAACTTTGAAAAAACAAAAGTAAAATATATAGAATACTTGTGTTTTATGATAAAATCATGCTATCATAAAAGACAAATCCATATTTAATAATTTGATTTTTACGAGGTGACGATTATGGAAGCTTTGACACTAGACACATTTCATCAAAAACTACTGGAGGAACAGCAGACAGGGCTGGTATTATTTTTAAAAGATGGCTGCCCAATCTGTCAGGAATTACATCCTCTCATTGAAGAAATTGAACAGGGATATACAGAAAAACCATTCGGATTTTACTATGTAGATGCCATCGCAGAAGACGAATTATACAAAAGTATGAAATTACAGGGAACGCCCACTGTTATTTTCTATCGCGGCGGCCAGCAGACACAAAAATTTACCGGCCTGCGAGAATATGAAGAAATAGAATTTTTAATTGATCGCACTTTGGCTGGAAAATAGGCAAACAAACCAAGTAATCAAAAAGGAGTTATGTATCAGCATTATAATCGCTGACGCATAACTCCTTTTTTCATGTTCCAACAGAAAATCACTTTGAAAATCGACATTGCCCGGTATACCCATATCAATTAACAAAAGATATGACCGGATAGTCTATATGGTTTTCAAATGTTCTGCTCAATCGCAGCACGGTACAAACAGACAATATCTTTTGACTGCTTCTCCAGTTCCATTACATAGCCTCAGCCAACCTGCAGGCAGCCGTTCACATACACCTGCCATGGTTTTCCTTTGATTTCCAGCGGATGATGCTCCCACACAACCAAATCCGCATCTTTCCCCACTTTTAAGCTGCCGGTGCGATGGGCAATTTTTAAAATTTTAGCAGGATTGATGGTCAGCGCTTTCAGCGCATCATATTCTTTCATACCCTCCCGCACAGCAATACCGGCGCAAATAGGAAGATACTGAATCGGTGTGCAAGGATGATCGGTAATGATGGCCACATCAATGCCTGCATTGGCTAAGATACCAGGTGTGCGGAATGTTACATGCTCCATCTCCACCTTGGCCCGATTGCTCAAGCTGGGGCCCACAGTAACCGGCACGCCTGCTTCTTTCAACTCATCGGCAATCAGATGTCCATCGGTACAGTGCTCAATCACCAAATCCAGATGGAATTCATCCCGCAAACGAATGGCTGTCATAATATCATCTGCTCTGTGCGCATGAGCCCGCACCGGAATGCCGCCGTCCAAGGCTTTGGCAATATGCTCTGTCTGCAAACTGAATTCTTTATCCTCATCACTTTTTTTCAAATATTCTTTTGCTTCATAAAATCCTTGCCGGGCAATGGCCATGGTCGCCATCCGTGTAGATGGAGATTTATCCTTTTCACCGTAAACCCGTTTTGGGTTTTCGCCAAAGGCCATTTTTAAACCGGCTTCGCCATCAATGAGCATTTCTTTATAGGTTTTTCCTGCTGTTTTCATCACAGTAATCAAGCCGCCAAACACATTGGCGCTGCCCGGTGTGATCATCACTGTAGTAATACCTGCCTGGAGCGCATCCTGAAAAGACAGGTCACGGTAATTAATGGCATCCATAGCGCGCAATTCAGCAGTATTAGGCTCTGTCATCTCATTGCAGTCATCTCCGATGGGCTGATGAATTTCTTCATCAATCCCCATATGGGTATGGGCATCAATAAAACCAGGGGTAATCATACGCCCTGCCACATCAATCACCTGCGCATCAGCAGGAATCTCTATCTCTGCTCCTACTGCGGCAATCTTTCCATTGTCAATCAAAATGGTTCCTTGTTTGATAATTTCTTCTTCCATTGTATAAATGGTTCCGTTGGTCAATGCAATCATGTTTATTTATCTCCTGTCTTTCTGGTTAATGCAATTCGCCCGCGGCGCAAATCTACATCCAATACTGTTACTTTTATAATGTCCCCCACGGATACCACTTCCATGGGATGCTTGATAAAACGGCTGCCAAATTGGGATATATGAATCAGTCCGTCCTGTTTCACACCAATATCTACAAAAGCTCCAAAGTCTACCACATTACGCACAGTGCCCATTAATTCCATGCCCGGTTTTAAATCTTCCATGGAAAGCACATCGCTGCGCAGAAGAGGCGGCTCCAATTCTTCCCGCGGGTCACGGCCCGGCTTTTGCAGCGCCGCAATAATGTCCCGCAGTGTAGGTTCGCCAATCTGCAACTGCTGCGCCATTTCCGAGCTGTTCACCTGCTGCAGCCGCTGCCGTATTTCTCCAATCCGTTCCGTTGTCAAATCGGCTGTACCATATCCCAACTGCTGCAGCAATGCTTCTGCCCCGGCGTAAGATTCTGGATGCACCGATGTATTGTCCAGCGGATTTTCTCCATCAGCAATCCGAATAAAGCCTGCGCACTGTTCATAGGCTTTTGGCCCCAATCGGGGCACTTTCAGCAATTGTTTGCGGTTTACCAGCTTGCCCTGCTCATTGCGCAGCTTAACAATACCGTCGGCAGTTGCGCGGGTTAAGCCCGCCACATATTGCAGCAACGCACTGGAAGCTGTATTCACTTCTACCCCTACGCCGTTTACACAATCCTCTACCACCGCCCCCAAAGCTTCATCCAGCTTTTTAGGCGCAACATCATGCTGATATTGTCCTACACCCACTGCCTTGGGTTCTATTTTTACAAGCTCCGCCAATGGGTCCTGCAGACGGCGGGCAATAGATACGGCACTGCGCAAAGATAGATCATACTCAGGAAATTCTTCCTTTGCCAATGGCGATGCCGAATACACAGAAGCCCCTGCCTCAGACACAATTATATACTGCACCTGCGGACATTGGCGAATGACATCAGCCGCCAATGCTTCCGATTCGCGGGACGCTGTGCCATTGCCAATGGCAATAATGTCAACTTGCCAGCGGGCAATCATGGCTTTCATCAGTTCCACAGCCTCATTATATTTTTTTTGCGGCGGATGGGGATACATTACACCCACTTCCAAAACTTTTCCGGTATCATCTACCACCGCCAGCTTACATCCTGTGCGGAAACCGGGGTCTACACCCAATACGGTGCGGCCTTTGACCGGCGCCTGCAATAACAGGCTGTGCAGATTCGCCGCAAATACTTTAATAGCCTGGGATTCCCCCTGTTCTGTCAAACTATTACGGATTTCCCGTTCAATAGCCGGACCAATCAGACGTTTCCAGCTATCTTTAACTGCTTCAACAAACAGTTCTTGTCCGTCAGCAGGCCGTTTACGCTGATATTGCTTGATAATCGCTGCAAGGACCGGTTCCTCCGGTTGCACAATCTTAACGGATAATACCTCATCTTTTTCACCTCTGTTTACTGCTAAAATACGATGAGGCGGTATTTTTTTTACAGCTTCTTCATAGGCATAGTACATCTCATATGGCGTACTTTCTTCTTCTGTCAGCGTTTTACGCAGTTTGGTTTCCAGTTTTCCATCCTTCCAGGCCAATTCCCTGGCCAGTTTTCGCAAATCGGCATCATCGGCCAAAATTTCGGCAATAATATCCATTGCGCCCTGCAGCGCATCTTCTGCTGTATGAATTCCTATCGCTTCTTCTATGTATAATTTGGCTGTTTCTACTGCGGATTTTGTATGGGTCCCTTCTAAAATCATCATTGCCAAAGGTTCCAAGCCTTTTTCCCTGGCAACGCTGGCTCTGGTTTTCCGTTTTTGTTTATACGGCAGGTATAAATCCTCTACTTCCTGTAATAGTTCCGCAGCTCTGATTTTTTGCTCTAATTCTTCTGTTAATTTGCCCTGTTCGGTAATATTGGCAAGCACATCCTCCTTGCGCTGTTCCAGATTGCGCAGATATTGCAGCCGTTCTGCCAACTGCCGCAGTACCACCTCATCCATTTCTCCTGTCATCTCTTTTCGATAACGGGCAATAAATGGAATGGTATTTCCTGCATCTAAAAGTTCTACTGCCTTTTCTACCCGATGCAACGGCTGTTCAAGCTCTTTTGCCAACCGTTTCAACTGCTCTGCCATGAATCTCTTCCTCCTCTCGTACAAATGGTGAACGCAAACCCATGCTGATCTGCAGCGCCTGATCCACCTGTTCCATAATAGCGCGATCCAAGCTGCAAATACGCTCTCGCAAACGCTGCTTATCAATGGTGCGTATTTGTTCCACTAAAACTACCGAATTTTTGGATAACCCATTTTCTCTGCCTGCCAAATCCACATGAGTGGGCAGTTTGGCTTTGCACATTTGCCCTGTAATAGCCGCCACGATCGTGGTAGGACTGTGCTGATTGCCAATATCATTCTGTATCACCAAAACCGGCCTCACACCACCTTGCTCAGAGCCAACGACCGGGTCCAATTCGGCAAAAAATACATCCCCTCGTCTAATTTTTGTCATAGCCCTCTCTCCAACACTCTATTATCCCACATTCGTTCGATTGTGTTTCAAACAATCCTGACTATTTTTATGCAGTAAATAATCGGGATTGCTATCATGGCCATCCCTCCATATACTGTCAGGATGACCATGATACAAAATTATATATTTCTTTGTAAAATCCTTTTATTTTTCTAAATAAAATTTAGGCACCCGAGGCGCTATGCCACATACAACTTCGTGCTGAATGGTTTTCAGCATAGCTGCCATCTCATCTACTGTGATAGAAGCGCCCTGTTCTTCCCCCAGCAAAATCACTTCATCTCCGGCTTTCAGATCAGGCAGCTGTGAAACGTCTATCATAAATTGATCCATACATACTTTGCCAATAATCGGCAGCTTTTTACCGCGGCACACCACATAGCCATAATTGCTCAAAAGACGGTTATAACCGTCCGCATAGCCTACCGGCACCGTAGCCACCAGCGTATCCTGTTTTAACTCATACGTACCGTTATAGCCAATCAAACGACCGGCAGGCAGTTTGACAACACGGGCCAGCCGCGCTTTCCACACCAGGGCCGGTTTAATATCGGCAACATTGTGCATTTCTGTAGATGGCTGAAATCCATACAGCATAATGCCCGGCCGTACCATATCCAGATACCCTTCCGGAATATCAATAATAGCAGAACTGGCAGCCATATGGCGAATCGGAATCCGGATACCGGTCCGCTGCACCAGCTGTTCATAAAAACCATTGAACGCTTCCAGTTGATGATAAGCAAAGGTTTTGTCATATTCATCGCCTTTGGAAAAATGACTGAAAATACCTTCCACTTCCAGACCTTCCATACCCAGAATCGCCTCTGCAGCCTGCAAACCTGCTTCGTTGGTCTGCAAACCAATACGAGACATTCCGGTATCCAATTTCAAATGCACCATTGCTTTTTTACCCATAGAGATTGCCTGGGCATTCAATCTGGCTGCTTCCTCCTGATCAAACAGCGCCAGACGAATTTCATTGGCAATGGCTGATGCATAACCTTCTTCCGGTGTCCAGCCCAAAATTAAAATAGGGCAGGTAAAACCGGCTTCCCGCAACTCCATGGCTTCCGACAACATAGCCACTGCCAAAAAATCGGCACCGGCAGCCAGACAGGCCTTGCTGACTTCCACTGCGCCATGGCCATAGCCGTTGGCTTTTACCACAGCACACACCTTAACAGAATCTCCTACTAATTTTTTTACAGTTTCACAGTTATATTGCAAATTGGCTGGACTGATTTCCAGCCATGACGGACGGTATGCGTTCATCCCTCACTCACCTCGTTAAAATTGTTGGTATTATATCTATAATGTCTCCTGCTTTGCTGCTGACCTCTCCTATTTTCTGCGCCACAGCCTGTCCGGCCAGCCCATGCAAATATACCGCGCTGCAGCAAGCCTCGTCAGGCTGCATCCCCTGCGCTAAAAATGCGCCAAGCATACCGGCCAGCACATCGCCGCTGCCAGCTACAGCTAAAGCAGGACTATCTGTAATGTTCATATATAACTTTCCGTTTGGTGTTGCAACAATGGTATTGGCACCCTTTAAAACCAGCCATACTTTATATTTTTCAGCAAATTCCTGCGCTACTGACAACCGGTTGCTTTGTATATATCCGGTCTCCAGTCCGGTCAACCGCGCCATTTCTCCTGGATGAGGCGTTAACATCACTGGCCCTCTGGCTTCCTGTACATGCTCCAGCCAATATTCCGCTGTATTCAAACCATCAGCATCTATTACAGCTGCACAGCGGCCCGATTGCAGTATTTCATTAATCATAGCTCCGGTCGCCTCATTATCGCCCATACCCGGACCGGCTACCACTGCCTTTTTCCCCCGCAGCAGTTCCCGCAGCACTGCCAAACTGTCCGCATGGAATTGATTGCCGCCGGGCAACGGCTGCACCATGGCTTCCGGTACATTCACCGCCACATGCATCTGCACTGCTTGCGGAACAGCGCATGTCAAAATTCCTACACCGGCGCGCAGCGCTGAACGGGCAGTCAGCGTAATGGCGCCGCTCATTCCCATAGATCCTCCCACAGCCAAAAGATGGCCGTAGGTTCCTTTATGACTGGCTTTACCGCGCGGTTCTTTACAAAGCTTCAAAAAAGAGTCATCAATAATCTGACAATTCAAATTCAAATCTGCATCCTGATAAATTTCTTCCGGAATACCGATATCTTTTATCACAATCTGCCCGCAATATTTCAATCCCTTATTTAAAAAACAACCGCGTTTGGGCTGCGCCAATGCAACTGTATAATCTGCTTTTAAACAACGTCCCCAGATTTCGCCGGTATCACTGTTTAACCCCGAAGGCACATCCACCGCCACTTTTATGCAGCTGCGGCGATTGGCAATATCAATAATCTGTTCAACACGGCCGGATACATCGCGGCTAATACCGGTTCCCAGCACACAATCCAGCAAAATATCACTATAATTTACAGTTACTTTTAACAGATGCATACTGTTCTCGCTGTCCAACCAATAAAATTTGACCGGCAGTTTTGACAAAATTTCATAGTTTTGCTTGGCACTGGGTGAAAGTTCTTTTTCACCCAACAAAAACACTTTTACCGGAACACCCAGCTTATGTAAATAACGGGCGGCAACCAAACCATCTCCGCCATTATTGCCTGTACCGGCTACAATGGTAACATTTTTAGACTGCAGATCCGTAAATTGCTCCTGCAAAAATTCCACCACTGCTTTACCGGCATTCTCCATCAGCACCATCTCCGGAATGCCCAATTCCTCAATCGTTTTGCGATCCACCTGCCGCATCTGTTCCGCTGTTACCAGATACATACTATTCCCCCTCCAATACAGCTGTCGCAATAGCATAAGCCTTTGAATGACTTAAACTAATATGTACACATCGTACATTTCGTTCTCTGGCCAATGCCTGCGCTGCGCCATGCAGCAGCACCTGTGGCTGCCCTCCAGCCATATTTTTAATTTCTATCTCCGTAAATCCAATTTGACCAATTCCAGTGCCAAAAGCCTTACTGACAGCTTCCTTTGCGGCAAAACGAGCCGCAAAGGATTGCCAGCAATTAGATTTTCGCTGGCAGCTTTCAATTTCCTGCATGGTATATACCCGCTGTAAAAAACGAGGATTTTTTTCGATGGCACTTTGAATTCTGTCAATCTCAACCATATCTGTTCCAATGCCCAGTATCAATTCATCACCACTTTTACCACATCGGCAATTTGTTCAGCAAGCTGTTCAATCTGTGTCTGATCCTTACCTTCCACCATAACACGCAGCAGATTTTCCGTACCGGAAGCCCGCACCAGAATACGGCCGGTATCGCCTAATTGCTGCTGCGCCGCGGCAATGGCCTGTTGAATTTCCGCTTGATCCTGCCAGCCATTTTTTTGCTTTACTTTCACATTGATCAAAATCTGCGGATACTGCTCCATTTCTCCAGCCAGAACAGACAGACTTTGCTTGCGGTATTTCAGAATCTGCAGCAATTTTACACTGCTTAAAATGCCGTCTCCTGTGGTATTGTCCAAACCAAATACAATATGGCCGGACTGTTCGCCGCCTAATACGGCGCCGCTGTTTTTCATGCCTTCTATTACATAACGGTCGCCCACTTTGGTATCCAAAGTTTGAATGCCCCGTTCCTTAAGGGCTATCTTTAACCCCATATTGCTCATGACTGTAATCACAACCGTATCTTCCGCCAGCAGACCCTGCTCCTTCAGATAACTGCCAAAAATCAGCAGCAGTCTGTCGCCGTCTACCACATTGCCTTGTTCATCCACCGCCAGCAAACGGTCTGCATCGCCATCATAGGCAATGCCCAAATCAGCCTGCTGCGCAACAACTGCACTCTGCAGCTGCTGCAAATGGGTAGATCCGCAATGATCATTGATATTGATACCATCGGGCTGATTGCAGATAACGGTAACATCAGCACCCAATGCCCGCAGCAACCTCGGCGCAATATAGCTGGCAGCGCCGTTGGCGCAGTCTGCCACCACCCGTAAACCGGATAAATCACCATCTACCTTGCCTTTGATAAAGCTGCTGTATCGTTCAGCACCCTCTGGGTAAGCAATCACCCGTCCCACCGCAGCGCCGGACGGCGTTGGGATTCCTGCCAGGTCCGCCGCAATGACTTCTTCTATGGCTGCTTCCATTTCATCAGGCAATTTGGTGCCCAACGGACTGAAAAATTTGATGCCGTTATCCTGATATGGATTATGAGAAGCAGAGATGACTACACCTGCCATACAATTCAACATACGGGTCAAAACTGCTACTGCCGGTGTTGGAATCACACCAGCCTGATACACATTCACTCCGGTGGAGCAAATTCCGGCAATTAAACTTGCCTCCAGCATATCGCCGGAAATACGGGTATCTTTCCCAATTACAAACGCCAGTTCTTTATCGGGCAAACCATCCCGCTTTAAGACAAACGCCGCCGCTCGCCCCAGCTGATAAGCCAATTCGGCAGTTAATACGGTATTGGCTTCGCCACGCACACCATCTGTTCCAAATAATTTCAATTTAGTTCCCCCTCTGTATTTGTATCCAGTCCTGTAAATTCCCCATCTGTCGGTTCTTCCGGCTCAGTTACCACCGTATCGCTGTTGTTTTCCACGTTTACAGTTACTGTAACCGGTGTAATCTGCGCCACTTGCAGACTCCCTGTGTAACGAACCTGCAGCGGAAGCTGATACTGACCAGCCTCTAATCCTGCACAATCTACATAAACATAAATTTTGGCAAGTTCATTTTGATTGGTAAGTAAATTCTGATTGCCGCTCAACAGCAAAGTAGCGGTCTGTCTCTCCAGAGAAACAGTCATCCCTTCAGCCACATTCTCCTGCTCGATGGTTGTTTCATAATTGCCGTGCGCCTGCTGTTCCTGAATCACAAAATGCACAGCAATCCGCTGCTCGCCCTGAACCACAACTGATTCGGGAAGCTTTAAAGCAACTTCCCTGGTCGTTTCTTCTACCATACGGCTAATGTCAATTTCCTCGGTCTCCACAAAAGAAATGGCTGACAAATCTTTTTCCAAACCGGAAATTGTCACCTGCTCCGGTGCCACATCAGTACTGATCAGTTCATAGCCTGTCGGCAACGTTCCTGTTGTCTGAACATGTACCGGAACCTGTTTGGTTTGCATCCGATCCACCACCAGTCTTGTTTTGGTTGGCTGATAGCTGAATCGTTCCATCACATTAGGCGCCTCTATCACGATATCATATTCATTATCGCCAGGCATCGCCCCGCTCAAATCTACGGTTGCAGTGAAATCATCACTGCGCAGACTGCTTAAATCGGTGCCCTTGCCGCGTACTGTCACCCGCACAGTAGGAACCCCATCAGATACCACATACCCTTCTGCCTGGTTAATATACTGCACCGGAATATCGAACTGTTTATTGGTAATGGGATTTTGCTCTGCATCTGCATAAAACCACAGAATGACAGCAAAAACAAGCGCCAGCAATTTTAAAACCCAATCATTTTTCTTTTTTTCCGCTGTCTTTTCTGCCATGCCCATCCCTCCATTTCTGAAAGATTGTTTTTGGCTCATCGGTATGCAGCCGATCAGTCAGGATGCGCCGCAAAGCTTCTTCTGTGATATTATGATGCAGCTTGCCGCCTTCCGCAATAGATACAGCACCGGTTTCTTCAGAAACAATACAAACGATAGCGTCGCTTACTTCTGATAACCCAATGGCTGCTCTATGACGGGTGCCCAGCGCTTTGTTGATCTGTTTATTTTCCGACAATGGCAAATAACAGCTGGCCGCCAGAATGGTATCGTTTTCAATAATCACCGCGCCATCATGCAGCGGCGTATTGACGATAAAAATATTTCCCAGCAGCTGACTGGTCAAATGCCCATGAATTTTAATTCCTGTATTGACATACTCATTCAAGCCAACCTCTCGCTGCAAAGCAATCAGCACACCGGTATGGGAACGGCTGGAATCTATCAAAAAAGGAACCAGCTGATTAACTACATGCTCCACCTCTGTGTCGTTCCGATTCTTTTTGCTCCCCGGAATATCAGGAATCAAAGAGCTATTGCCCAACTGTTCCAGCATACGCCGCAGCTCCGGCTGAAACACAATGGGAATGGCAATCAGCATCATCGTTTTAATCTGTTCCAATATCCAGTTTACAGTTGTAAGCCCCAGCACATTACTGCTGCTGATAGCGCTCAGAAACAACAGCAACAGCAAACCTTTTATCAACTGTACCGCCCGTGTGCCTTTCATCATAGAAATCAGTTTATAAATAAAAATTGCAACGATGGCAATATCCAAAATGTTGACAGGATTCAACAATTGTGTCAGATCTGCCACTTCGCATCATCTCCTTCCAGTTTAGCAATCATCTATATTTTAAGTATTCGCTCTCTCTGGTAAAATTTCTTTCTGCACCTGCAAAAAAACTCAAATAAAATTTCATTTTCCTATAGAAATCCTCTTTCATTTCTTTTTAACTCTGCTATAATATGTGTATCCTAATTGTATGTCTCATAAGCAATACGCTTATCATATTTTATATTCAGTTACTATTATAGCTCATTTTATAGCAAGCAACAAAACTATTTTCCATATTTGCAAGTAAATATCTTTATACAATGTTTTCTGACAGTTTTACTGAAACATGGTTGTACACCTGCTTTATTCAGAATAAAATAGAACTGTATTCTGTTTGGAAAGGAGAGATTCGTTTGAAAAAATCAATGTTGCCCAATTGGGTACCCTGGCTGACTTTTTTGTTATTATTAATCGGTTTGTTTTTTGTACAGGAATTAAAAATTCAGAGCGCCATTGTAACTGCCAGCGCCGACCCAAAAACAGAAGTCCTGATCTCTCTGATTACCAATTTAGAAGCAGAAACCGCCGCTTTAGAAGATCGGCTGGCTTCTATCCGCCAGGAAACAGAAGCGCTGATCGGGCAGGCTGCCACCGGAGAAAGCCAGTTGACCGAGCTGCAAAATCAGTTGACGCAGGCGCAGATCCAGGCTGGCATTACCGCGCTGGAAGGACCGGGTATCACCATTCAGCTTGATGATAACAACAGCGGATTAACCAGTTCGCCCGCCGATGATCCCAATCGGTATATCATTCATTATGAAAATCTGCTTTATCTGGTAAATGATTTGCGCAACGCCGGCGCAGAAGGAATCAGTATCAATGGTCAGCGCATTGTGGTATCCTCCGAAATTCGTTGCGTGGGTAACGTAATTTTAGTTAATACCACCCGTTTGGCACCGCCTTTTGAGATTTCCGCCATTGGCGATCCCAAAGCATTGGAAGAGGCACTTGCAAGCAGCACCACCTATCAACAGCTAAGTTTGAGCGGATTTCCTGTCAGTTACAAAACAACCGGCAGCCATAGCAACAACATTTCTTTACCGGCATATACCGGCAGTTTTTCTACAAAAAATTTGACATCAGCTGCACATGAGGAGGCATCATAATCAATGGTCTGGCTTATTCCTGTTCTCGGCCTGTTAGCCGGTATTCTGTTAGGGTCTATCATATCCTTGCAAATACCTTTAACCATGGCTAAATATTTATCAATCGCAGTATTAGCGGCTCTGGATTCGGTATTGGGCGGTGTTCGCTGCATTTATGAAAATAATTTTAACGGACTGATTTTATTATCCGGATTTATCTCCAATGCACTGTTGGCAGCCTTTCTGGCGTTTTTGGGCGACCAGCTGAATGTAGATTTGTATATGGCCGCCGTATTTGTATTCGGTGTCCGCATTTTTCAAAATCTATCTGCCATCCGTCACTATGTACTGTCAAGTTTCTTAAAAAAACATAACCTGCACGCAACCCAGCGTAAAGATTAAATGCAATCTGCGATTCCCCCGTTTTATCAATTCATTTTTTGAGAAAGGAGCTTGGCTGTGAAAAAACACATTCATGGCTGGCAGATTTATCTGGCCATTACATTTATTTTACTGGGCATCATGATTTCTACCCAGATTCAAACACAAAACAGACTGATGTCCGACTTAAGCCTGCAGTCCACCAGCGATTTAAGTATCATGCTGAAAAATTTAACTGATAAACGCTGGCAGCTCAGTGAAGAAATCGAAGAAGCCGAAAATAATCTGATCCATTCTCAGGACGATTACAAAGATGATTCCGAATTGATGAGCCGAATCGACAGTGAATTGGAACGTCTGCAATTAATCAACGGAACCATTGAGGCAGTCGGCTCCGGTATCTCAATTACCGTGCAGGGCAATTTACTTTCTTCTGATTTGGTTCTGCTGATTAATGAATTATGGGCAGCCAGCGCAGAAGCTGTTACCATTAATGATTTTCGCGTTACGCCTACCTCAGGCATCGGTTATATCGAAACGTTAGATAAAACCTATCTTACCTGCGATGGAAATGTATTGCATGAACCCATTACAATTAAGGCCATCGGCAACGGCCCCATTTTAGAAAAAAGCTTAACCATGCCCGGCGGTATTGCCGATAACCTCAGCTTATATCAGATTTATCTGCACATGGAACTGCAAGAAGAAATGCAGCTGGAAGCTCTGCCGACGCAGCCGCAGCTACGCTACGGGAAAATACCGGACAAAGAATAGTACTACCGCAAAAGCGGGATGATTCTCCTACGCAATCAGAGAACCATCCCGCTTTCTTTTTATCATAATGCCATACACCTATCAGCCCGCCGCATCCAATAATGCTTTTAATTGCTGCCCGTAGGCCGCTGTCATTGTTACTTTTACATAATCCAACAATAGAAAATCAGTAACCTGATACTGGGTTAACAGCTGCTGCAAATTCTCCTGACAGGTACGCGGATCAATGGCCAAAATCCGCTCATAACCGGTTGTCAGCCAAGGAATCAATGCATTGCCGTAGGAATCTTTCACCACCGCCAGCACCCTTCCGTTCTTGGCCTCCCCCTCAATCACCGTATAAGGATAATCACCGCTGATAAAAATCCCGTAATCCGCCTTCTTCTGATTAAAGTCAATATTAATCATCGGTGCTGTAAAAGATTTGGTTTGCCCGTTTTCATAGAAATACATGGTACTTTTTTGATTATGTCCGGGGCGCAGATAATAAGTTAAAGATTCCGGATGCTGCTGCAGCTGCGGTGTAAGATGATTCAGCGCCAGTTGTCCCAGATAGGAATCCATAGTATACATCTCATAGCTTTCCAATGCCGGCAATGTCCAGCCCGCTTGTTCAGCAAAAGCCTCTGCGCCGTAATAAGCTCCCAGCGCTGTCCAATGATGGTCGGTGCGAAAATAAATATCTTCTGTTTGATGCTGTTCCAGCGCATGATACACATCTACCGTCCCAATGCGTTCATCCAATTGCTGATAGACTTCGGCAATGGCCTGCTGCTGATCGTCCGATACTTGCTGATAGGTTTCCTCAGAAAAAGCCACCGCCATAGGAATCAACATGTGATAAAATTCAATTTGTTCCGGCAGCCAGCGGGCATACCCATTTAAAACGGCAGCATAAGCAGCACATTGCTGGGTATCATGGGTATACAGCTCCAACAATCGGTCTTCCAGCACCAGCAACTGCTCTCTTGCCTGCGGCGCTGACTCCGCTCCATCCTTATCCTCCGAAACGCCTATATCCGCACTGGTTTCAATAATCTGCGCAGCATTGCCAAAAGAGCAGCCCATCCCCTGTTCAATTTGCGCCGACAGCTGCAGCAGCTTATCCCTGTGCAAAATATGATCGCTGATATAGGATTCCCATTGCCGAAAATATGCGCCGGACAAATAAGATTCTGCCGAGAATATCGGTTTCGATTGTAATAACCGATTCTCCTGCTGTGACACTGTCTGCGGGTTTTGCATAGCTCCCGCTGCCAATAACACACAGCAAACTATAAATATCAAAAAACTGACAAGCACACCATACTGATTTTTTTGCCTCATTGTATTCACCTGCTAAAAACGAAAATATAAAAAAGGATTGTAACTTTGGCCCACCAATAAAATCAAGCACAATACACCCAAGAGTAAAACGCCTGCTGCCTGTACAGCAGAAAACAATCGCTGTCTTTTTTGCAGCCTGGTCATTAACTGTGCCGGAACAGGGGTAGATGCCAGCGCCAATACAGGCAATAACAGGGCATACTGCTGCAATACACTGCGTGTACGTAAATCCAGCCAGGAACTATCGGGCGCCAACCCCAGCAATGTGCAAAAAAATTGCAGCCATTGACTAAGGTCAGTATAATAAAAAACAGACCAACCAATTAAAACGGCTACCGCCGTCCAGCACCATCCCCAACCGGTATGCCGACGAAAAAAAGAAAGCAGCCAGGTTTTCTCCAGCAAAAGCAGGCACCCATAATAAAGCCCCCAGCAAACAAAATTCCAGCTGGCGCCGTGCCATAATCCGGTCAACGCCCACACCACCATAATATTACGCAGCTGAAAGCGGCGGTTTCCGCCTAAGGGAATATAGACATAATCCCGAAAAAAGAATCCCAGAGAAATATGCCAGCGCCGCCAAAATTCGGTGATGGAGCAGGATAAATAAGGATAGCGGAAATTTTCCTGATACATAAATCCAAACATGCGCCCCAAACCAATGGCCATATCCGAATAACCGGAGAAATCAAAATAAATTTGGAAGGCGTACAGCAAAATTCCCAGCCAAGCCCCCGCAACCGAAAGCTGATCCATGTTGCCGTCCAGCAGCAATACTGCCGCTTCTCCTGCATAGTTGGCCAGAATAACCTTCTTACCCAATCCGCACATAAACCGACCTGCGCCATAACAAAAACCATGCAGCGTAAGCACCCGCTGCTGCAGCTGGGCAGCAATATCACTGTACCGTACAATAGGCCCTGCCACCAGTTGAGGAAACATGGACAAATACAGCAGATAATTGCTGTACTTTGTCTGCACTGCCACCTTGCCCCAATATAAATCCAGCAAATACGATAAGGACTGAAACGTATAAAAGGAGATTCCGATAGGCAATGTCAGAGAAGGCACCGGCAGCGCCAAGGACAAGCATTGATTGATGCTTTCCACTGCAAAAACCAGATACTTAAAGCAAAACAAGATACCCAAATCAATAAAAATGGACGTAAACAAAGCAGCTTTGGCTTTCCAGGTCCCTTTATAAACCGCAATGCACCGTCCGTTCCAATAATCCAGCAAAGCGGTAGCAGCCAGCACAACCACCCAAACAGGCTCACCCCAGGCATAAAAGAATAACGATGCCGCCAACAAAATAACATTCAGCACCGATACGTTTTTGCAGACTGCATAAACCAAATAATAACTGCCCAACACAATCGGCAAAAAAATTCCCAGAAAAATCAGATTGGAAAATACCATACCGCTTTCACTCCCAACAAAAGCTTGCGTAATTTATTCTACATATTCGAACTAAATACATTCTACATCATAAAAATTTAAAGCGCAAGATTTATTTTACAAGTAGTTACCAAAAAGTGCCTACTTTACAACAAAACTATTTGTCGGTATGATAACAGTATCAGTTAGAAAATAAAGGAGGAGGCCCCATGTTACTTTCCAATGGCGCTCAAACATTAAAAGACTATGCTGCCCGCACTTTCAAAAAAGAAGTGCTGACCATCGGCAACCGGATTCACTATTTTACCGGGTACGGGCACAGCAATGTAATCCTTATTGAAGGAAACCAGTCCTGCATCTTAATCGACACCTTAGACAGCGACGTCAGAGCGCAGGCATTAAAAGCAGCAATTTCTGCCTATACCACCAAACCGATAAAAACCATTATTTATACCCACAGTCACCCGGACCACCGCGGCGGCGGACAGGCTTTTGCCGACACTGCTGAAGAAGTTATCGCCTTTGCACCAAAGCATCCTGTTTTAAAGCACACCAATATCATCAATCCGGTTTTACAGCTGCGCGGCAGCCGGCAGTTTGGCTACCAGCTCAGTGACGAAGCGCTGATTACCCAAGGCCTAGGGCCGAGAGAAGGCCATAGCTGCGGCGAAGGTACTTACGCATTTTTGCCACCCACTACCCTTTACACCGACGATATCGTTACCCGAGAAATTGACGGTGTGCAGTTGCAACTGGTTTCCGCAGTAGGCGAAACCGATGATCAGATTTTTATCTGGCTTCCCCAGGAAAAGGTACTGTGCTGCGGGGATAACTTCTACCCTTGCTGGCCAAATCTATCCGCGATCCGCGGCAGCCAATACCGGGACGTAGCCGCATGGATTGACAGTTTAGACCGCATCCGCACCCACCAGCCGGAGGTACTGCTGCCCGGACACGGTTATGCCATTCAGGGGCAGGCACAAATTGAAGAAACACTAAAAAATTATCGCGATGCTCTGGAATCGGTTCTGCAGCAAACATTACAAGGCATGGCTCAGGGAAAAACCGTTGATGAACTGGCAGAACAGAT
>CALXUG010000007.1 GCA_944391625.1 uncultured Clostridia bacterium | reverse complement strand
CATGAGCTGCTTCATGCCCTGGCTTTTCGCGCCGGGGTTGTCGGAACCGTAGCCCTCCAGCAGATTGACAACGCCCCACACGCCCAGGCCAGCGCCGAGAGCAACAACAAGGGTCTGCAAAGTAGTGATAGCGGAAGCGAAAAACTGCATATATTCCTCCATTTCTCCGGGATTTACCCGGCCATGAAAAAAGCCGCCCGGTGTGGGCGGCAAGTGACTGCTTCGGGACACTTTGTCTCGAAGTGATTTATACAAAAGCGTCGGGATCGTCGATGTCGTCATAGCTTAGGATGTCCTCGTCCTCGGCTGTGAGCGCATCTTCGGGCACCGCCGCCTCGTACACCTCGCAAACCTCATTCAGCCCGGGCCGCCTGCGGCGGTTGATGAGCTTGTCGAGGTCAAAGGCATTTTTGGTTTTATCGGCCTCTGCCGTGTATCGGTAATTGGGGTGCTGCTTCAAATCGTACTTTTTAGAGAAGAACGGCGGCAGGCCCCGGAGCTGCAAAATGCACTTGTCTCCGGGCATGGTCGCCAGTTCGCTGGGGGTCATCAGCTCCCGGCCCAGCCGCTGGGTGTTCTGGTTGTAGCTTTCAGACTGCCCACGGGAGCGCCCCTCGGTCTGCATAGAGATGGTGGCCTTGCCCAGCCAGTTCTCGGATATTTCCTTGATGGTGCTGGCCTCTCTGCCTCCCAAAAACACAACGCTGTCCATGTTTCCCAAAATCGTTTCAGCGTGTTTGTCATAAATGGCCTTGCATTGTGCTAACTGTTGGTACAGCAATACCAAAGACACCTCGCGGGAGCGGATGACGGCCACCAGCTTTTCCAGCCCCGGCACCTGTCCCGTGTTAGCCGCCTCGTCCCAAAGTACACGCACATGATGGGGCAGGCGGCCCCCATGCACATTGTCCGCCCGTTCACAGAGCAGATTGAACATTTGCGAAAAGGCCAGCGCCACCAAAAAATTGTAGGTGCTGTCCGTATCGCTGATGCAGAAAAAGGTGGCTGTTTTCCTATCGCCCATGCGGTCAAGCTCCAGCTCGTCATAGGACATAATTTCCCGGAGCTGGGGAATGTCAAAGGGGGCCAAACGAGCGCCGCAGGAAATAAGGATCGATTTTGCCGTCTTGCCGCTGCTTAACTTGTACTTTTTGTACTGCTTCACAGCAAAGCAATCGGGCTTGCGCTTTTCCAGCCCCGCAAACATATAGTCCACGGCGTTCATAAAGTCCTCGTCATCCTCCTTGACCTCCATCCCGGAAATCATGTCCACCAGCGTGTTCAGGTTCCGATCCTCGGCGGGGCCCTCGAAGATGATATAGGCGATAAGCGCACAATACAAAAGTGTTTCGGCTTTTGTCCAAAACGGATCGCCCTCTTTGCCCTCTCCCTTGGTGTTGGAGATCAGCGCATTGACAAACTTTAGGATGTCGGCCTCGTTCTTGATATAAGCCAGCGGGTTATAGTGCATGGACTTGGAAAAATCAATGCTGTTAAAAACCTTGATTTTATATCCCCGCTTTTTTTGCAGGAAGTAGCCCACTTGCCCGAGGACGCCGCCTTTTGGATCGACTACTACATACGAGGAATGGGCTTGCAGAAGCTGGGGCGTGAGCCAAAACCGGGTCTTGCCCGAACCAGATGATCCGATGATACAGGCGTTAAGGTTGCGGGCATTGGCCGGGATCTTCGGGCGGGTGTTCATGGTGAGAAGCTCCGTCCCGGTGAGAATGACATTGTTTTCAAACTTTGGATCGACAAAAGGCTGGATGTCTTTAGGGCAGCCCCAACGGGAGCTGCCGTATTCTTCATCCCGGCGATATTTTTTGGCGTTCTTGCTTTTGAAATAGATCAGCAGCCGAAAGCCAACGGCCCCCACAATGCCAATGAACCAGTCAAAGGGATCAAGCCCCGGCGAGAAGTCCGCAAAGGCCACGCCGATGGTCTGCATCAGCCCCAGCAGCTTTTCCCCGAAGTTTGCGCCAGCAGCCAGACGGTAGGCCGTCCCCATTTTCAAGCAGGCCCAGCCAATGAACAGATACGGGATATTGGGGAGTACATATTTTCTGATCTTATCTGTCCGCATGGGCCGCCTCCTTTACGCGCTCCTTCTGGCGGGGCTTTTCCTTGGCAAGCTGATCCGCCGCCCGTTTGAGCTGTTCCCGGATGGGGACGCGTCGGGATTTAGACTTATCCAGCACCTTCCGGGAGTATTCAGAAAAACAGGCCGTCATCGCGTCGGCCTGTCCAGACTTGAAGAAAAGCAGATATTTGTCCGGCCCGGTTTTGTAAAAGGCATAGTCCACATTCCACTTCCGAGCCACCCGGTCAAATACCTTGGGCGCGTCCACCTCGATACTGTTGGTGGCCGTGCCGTGTGCCATGAGCTTTTTTACGCTCTGTTTGCCGTGGGGCGTTTGCGCCTCCCGGTGTGCCTTGGCGATTTTACGGCCAACGGCCCGGAGCACATAGGCAAGGCTCCGGGCGGTCAGCTTACCGGCCCGCATGGAAACGGCAATCGTGCGCCGGGAAATATCTTCATCAATCAGCTATACCACCTCCTTACTTTGGGACAAAGTGTCTCGAAGCGCTAACGCTCCTCATGCCCCGGAATGATATGATGCTTGCCCGTGTCTCGGGCAGAGCCGTCAATAATTTCTTTGTAGGCCGCCATCTGCTCCCGGATGGAAAGTTGAGGGTATGCAAATACCCGGTGTTCTGCGGGAATGTCCTCGATCCCGTGGTACAGCTCTACAAAGTTATTGCTTATTCGGGTCAGATAGCCGCCGGGGGCGAAGTGCCCGCCCTCGTTCAGCCGCATATCCCGCCCGTATGCCTCGAAGTCAAAATAGTTGATTATATCTTCGGGCACCTCCAGCCGTTCCATGTCCTCCACATAAATGCGCCCCAGCGTTTCATCGTCCGATACGCCGGGGTGGAGGTCATAGCAATCCAGATTGTGAACGAGGTTGATGATGTCGGCCACGCTGGAAGTGTGGTCGCCCTTGTTGAGAACGGCCTCCAGCGTTTCCAGCTCGCTCTGATCCAGCTCGGAGAGCAGATGGGCGAGATGGTTGAGTTCGTCCAGATTTTCGTATTCGTTCAGATAGTCATACAGGCCCAGCACATCACCGTCAAAAGAAACAATGAAAATCTCTTGATACCGCACACCGTCCACGCCGATCCGCTTTAGGAGTGCCTGCACCTCCTCGGTGGTGGTGGGAAACTTTAAGGACTCCCCAGCCTGCACACCATAGTCGGCGTATTTCCCGGAGTTGGTAATATAGGCTTCAAACAGGGTCATGCAGCACCTCCTTGATCCCCGCCATGATATACTCGGCACAGGGCAGAGCGATGGCGTTCCCCAATGCCTTGTAGCGGCTGGCCGCCCGTATTTCCTCGCCGTCCGCGCCGTATTTTGTCCACCCCTCGGGCAAGCCCATCAGACGCTCGCACTCCAGCTCCGTGGGAAACCGAACAAAGCCCCCGGCGGGATCGTCCTCATACCAAAAGGCAAAGGGAGCCACGCCGCCCGCTAAAAGAGTGGGAAAAGGGTCAGTTGGTAATCCGAAGCTGTTTCGGAACGCTTCTGGCGTCCTGCTTTTGGCCGACGCCCGCATACGGAAGCATTGAAAGGGTCGGGTGATGGGTACGCGCCCCCCTGCTTCAAGAAAAGTGCCTCGATCTCCTTCGGGGGAGGACAGCCCGCGATCTCCGCCAGCTTCAGAAAGTGGGGGCATTGGGCGGGGCTTAAATAGTATTTCGTGGGAGCGTCGGCCTCTAAAATCTGCCACGAGGAAGATACGCTGCCGTCGTGCCAGTCGGGGGCTTGCCCAATACTGGGCATCCATGAGCCGCCATGCGAGGTCAGGCGTTCCCCCTCGCACCATTCCGGCTCCTGCCCATCTTCCAGAAGCAGGCATTGGAATGTCGGCGGCGTTGAACGCGGACAGCACGGCTCTAAAGTCCATCCTGTCATTTGATGAAAACGCTCCCATGACATTTTCCCAAACAGCGATAACTGGAAATAGATTGTCAGTCGCATCCCTCATTTCTTTAATAATGCGGATCGCTTGAAAAAACAGGCTGGACTTTGCGCCCGCCAAGCCGTCCCGGTTGCCGATCTGGGACAGGTTTTGACACGGCGATCCAAAGGTCAGCACATGGACGGGCGGGATGGCCCCGCCGTCCATGCGGGTGATGTCGCCCAAGTGGGCCATATCCGGGAAGTGCCGTTTTGTGATGGAGATAGGGGCCTTTTCGATCTCGCTGGCCCATACCGGGGTGATCCCACAGCGGACTGCCGCCAGCGGGAACACCCCGATCCCATCAAACAGGCTCCCCAGCTTAATCGTCATTTCGTCTGCGGCCCTGTCCCTTGACGGTCAAAATGCCCTCAAGGGTGGTCGCTGTGATACCCAGCCGCTGGGCAACGGCAATGTCGTTTTTCATGGCCTCGGTGACGGTATGGCCGCACACCACCAGCACATGAGAGCGGCGGAGCAGGTCACGGCTCATATCAATGCCGCTTTTATGCTCCTCGGGAACAGCGTCGTTAAGGAACAAGGGCAGATACAGCGTGGGACAGATGGGCGAAAAGCCCGCCTCATACACAGCGCGGCAATACTGCGCCGCCCGTTCCGCGTTTTCGCTGTCGCCGCCGTACCATGCGGCGGTAACATACGCAAGGGGTCGTTTCATATTGAATACCTCCGATATTTTTATAATGTAGGTTCAGCCCAATCCCCCCGCCCTTTCCCAATCATGGGAAAGGGGGCGGCTCTGGAGGATATACCCCCGCCGCGCCGCTGGGAGTAGCACAGCCGGGGCCGCCCGTCAAGGGCAAGCCGCCGCAAGCGGCGGGGCCAATGCCCCCTTGACGGACAACTCCCGACTGCGCTTTGGTTTGGGCGGCGACGGGGGATAAACCACCAGAGCCCTCTGCGAAAGGGCGCGAAAAAACCTCGGGACAAAGTGTCTCGAGGTTACTTCTCCAAATCCGCCTTTTTCTCGGGCTTTGCCAGCTCGGGCGGCTGTTTCTCTTTCCATTCGTCCAGCAGGGACATGATCTGCTCCTTCATCTTGACAGGAGTGACCTCCTTGCCAAAATACTTCTCCAGTTCGGCCATCGAAATAATCACGCTGCGATCCTCCTTTTTCTTTTCACTCAGAATACCGTCGATCACATCGCCGTTGAGCTTGCCCTCCTGATCCAGCTCCCGAAGCCGTTTTGCCTGAGCGTGAGAAGGCGAGGACTGCTCACCGTCGATAGATACGGCAATCAACCTCTGGTTTTTCGGTTTGATATACGAGAGTTCCACAGCGGGCATGAAGCCCAGCCCCTTCTCGTCCACCTTGTTCAGCAGCTCCGGGACAAGGGAATTAAGGCGAATATACCGCATGACCTTTTTATAGTTCATGTTGTTGTTTTCGCCCACGATCTCAACAGAGCGTTTTCCCACATCGCCGGGGGCAACGCCGTCCAGCCGCCCGCCTTGGTGCTTGATGGCCTCCACTTCCAGATCAAGAAGTTTCGCCAGCTCGCTGGGGAGAGGGTCGCCGCGCTGCTTGTTGCTGTTTTTCATTTCCCGGACAGCCTCAACATCGGTCATATCCCGGACGATACAGGGCAGCTCCTCCACACCGGCCAGCTCACTACCACGACAGCGGCGGTGGCCCGCAATGATCTCATAGCCCGTCCCGTCCTTTTCGGGGCGGACGGTGGCAGGGGTCATAACGCCGTGTTCCTTGATCGTCCCCACCAAATCCATCATGGCGGCATCGTCAACCACCTTGAAAGGGTGTTCCCGGAAAGTATGGAACGGATGGAGCTCGCTCAACTTGATATATACGGTTTTGCCCTCCTCAATGGGACGGGGCGGGGGTGCAGGCTCTTTGGGCTCTGCCGGGATCTCAGCAGCCGGGGCGGTATCGCCGCCAACGGCTACCGGCTCCGGGGTGGGAGACTCCTCCTTGGCGGGAGCGGTTTTTTTACCTCGGGACACTTTGTCTCGAGGTTTGGGCGGCTGGGCCTCGTCGGGGGCCGCCTTATCCGCCTTGGGTGGGCGGCCCCTGCGGGGCTTTGCCGCCGTCTGCTTTTTGTCGGCCTCGGGCGCGCCCTGCTCTGCTTTTTCAGCTTTCGGGGGACGGCCACGGCGGGATTTTTTCTGTTCAGCCGCAACCTCCTCCTGCGGCTTTTCCTCCGTGGTCTTTTCCGCCTCTTTTGCATCCGGGATGGGATTGACAGGCTCCAAAGCGGGAGCCTCAACCTCCGGGGCGGCGGGCTCGGCTTTTTCCACGGTATCACGGGCAGCCGCCCGGCGTTCTGCCATCAGTTCTTCGATTTTGTCAAAAGACACGACCACATCACCGGGCTCGGCCATCGTTACCCCAGCCTGTTCCTGCTGGGGAGTTCCATCGGTCAAATCCGGGGACGGGGCATCGGTGCCGGGAATATCCATGACAGGTGCCTCGGGAGCAATCGCCTCGCCTTCGGTGGTGGGAATATTTTTATTTTCCTCCACTTTCTAACCTCCAATCTTTCTGTAATCTTGCACAAAAATGAGCTTGAAAATTTTGTACTTATTTTTTAGAAAATTTCTGCCTCCTTCCGAGCCTTCCACGCAAAAAGGCCGCCCGTTGTCTTGACCGGGCGGCCTTTTGCGTAATGTGATAGCTCTGTTTTATTTTGTTGGGTCTGAAAACCCTTGTATTTACAGCGTTCCTAATAGGAAGCAATCCTATTATTTTTGCCAAACATACGGCACAATTCTTCATTATTTTTGCTGCGTTTCATGCCGTCCAACAATGTTTCGGTTGCTTCGGCAGTATCCAGATTGCTGAATGCTTTGCGCATCTGCCATACCATAGACAGTTCTTTTTCGGTCAGCAATAAATCTTCTTTTCTGGTGCCGGAACGTTTGATATCCAACGCAGGATAAATGCGCCGTTCTGCCAGCTTGCGATCCAAAATCAACTCCATGTTGCCGGTGCCTTTAAATTCTTCAAAGATAACCTCATCCATACGACTGCCTGTTTCTATCAATGCAGATGCCAGAATAGTCAAACTGCCGCCTTCTTCCACATTGCGCGCCGCCCCGAAAAATCGTTTTGGCTTATGCAGCGCACTGGGATCCACCCCACCGGACAAAAGCCGACCGCTGGGCGGCATCACCAGATTATAGGCCCGCGCCAATCGAGTAATACTGTCTAACAGGATAATCACATCTTTTTTGGACTCTACTACCCGTTTGGCTCGTTCCAGTGTCAGTTCTGCTACCTTTACATGGTTTTCCGGTGGTTCATCAAAGGTTGAACTGATGACTTCGGCTTTTACAGACCGTTCGATGTCAGTTACTTCTTCCGGTCGTTCATCAATCAGCAAAATGATGATTTCTACTTCCGGATTATTTTGTGCAATGCTATTTGCCACCTGTTTAATCAATTCGGTCTTACCTGCTTTCGGCGGCGCTACAATCAATCCACGCTGCCCTTTGCCCAACGGCGCAACCAAATCAATCATACGCATAGCATAAGCGTTTGCATCAGTTTCCAGCTGCAAGCGATTTTGCGGATAAATAGGCGTCAGACCGTCAAAATGAAGCCGATCCGGCGAAGCAGCAGGATCTTCCCCATTTACTTTTTCCACACGCAGCAACCCAAAATAACGCTCATTTTCTTTGGGCTTACGGCTCCAGCCTTCTACTCTGTCGCCACTGCGCAAATCAAACTTGCGGATTTGTGACTGGGACACATAGATATCATCATAGCTGGGCAAATACCCCAACGGACGCAAAAAACCATATCCTTCTGACATAATATCCAGAATACCGCTGGCCCAAAGCTGCCCTTCACGCTCTTTTAGTGTAGATGTTTTTACAATTTCAAAAATTAACTCTGCTTTGCGCAGTTTGGAGTAATATGGTATTTCCAGTTCCCGGGCGATCCGGTATAAATCTACCATTGTTTTTGTTTCTAATTCTTCTTGCTTATATAGCAAATAAATTCCACCTTCAAATAAATTACCCGATTGACTATTTTAATTTGATATAATCCGGCTTCCGGTCATAATCATGATACGCTTCGATAAAGCGCACTGTACCAGTCACACCCCGCATAACAACTGTATGGGTGATAGCATATTTGTCGGTAAAACGAACGCCATTCAAAATATCGCCTTTGGTTACACCAGTAGCTACAAAATATACATCATCAGTAGATACCAGGTCATCTAAGGTTAAAACTTTGTTTACATCATCAATACCCATTTCATGTACCCGTCTGATTTCTTCTTCGGTTTCCGGCACCAGACGGCCCTGCATATCGCCGCCCATACATTTGATAGCTGCTGCTGCAATCACACCTTCCGGCGCACCGCCTTTTCCCATCATCATATCAATGCCGCCATCGCCAAAACTGGTGGTGATAACAGGGGAAACGTCACCGTCAGAAATAAATTTGCAGCGAACACCCAGCTTACGGGCAGCATCTACAATATACTGATGCCGTTCCCGTTCCAGCAGCACAATCGTCAAATCGCTGACATCTTTACCCAATGCTTTGGCTACATTGCGCATATTTTCTTCTGGAGACAAATTAATATCAATAGCGCCTTTGGCCTTTGGGCCAACTACAATTTTATCCATATACATATCCGGCGCATGCAGTAAACCGCCTTTTTCGGCAATGGCCATAACCGCAATAGCACCGTTCATATTTTTGGCGGTCAGATTGGTTCCTTCCAGCGGGTCTACAGCAATATCTACTTCTACGCCGCCTTTTCCTACTTTTTCGCCGATATAAAGCATTGGCGCTTCATCCATCTCGCCTTCGCCAATTACTACTGTCCCGCTGATATCCACTGTATCAAACATTTTGCGCATGGCTTCTACTGCTGCGCCATCAGCCAGATTTTTTTCACCTTTTCCAATCCAATGGGCACAGTTAATTGCTGCTGCTTCTGTAACTCTGGCAAATTCCATACCTAAACTTCTATCCATTATTTTATTACGCCTCCGTACTAAATTTATAGTTTTTTGTCTGTTCTGTAAAAAACAATTTTAGCGTAGTTCTTACTTACTACTTACGACCTGCCCAGTCTGCTTCAAACTTGGCAATTCCCAAATCCGTCTGCGGATGGGAAACCATCTGCTGCAAAATTTTAAACGGAATGGTAGCAATATCTGCGCCAATGATGGCAGCATCGGTTACCTGCCGCGGACTGCGTACACTGGCCACGATAATTTCGGTATCATAGCCATAGTTATCATAGATCGTTCTGATTTCCTCAATTAAGGTCATGCCTTCCTGACCAATATCATTCAGCCGGCCTACAAATGGACTGACAAAAGAAGCGCCTGCCCGCGCAGCCAAAATTGCCTGATTGGCTGAAAAACACAGTGTAGCATTGGTTTTGATACCCTCTGCTTTTAACTGCTTCATAACACCCAAACTTTCTGCTGTAATTGGCAACTTGATTACAATATTTTCATGAAGTGCGGCCAGTTCACGAGCTTCCCGCAGCATGCCTTCCGCATCGCTGCTCAGCACTTCTACACTGATTGGACCGCCTACCAGCTCACAAAAATATTTTACCCGTTCAATGTAATCTCCGCCTTCTTTGGCTACCAGAGAAGGATTGGTGGTAACGCCACTGATTACCCCCATGGCCACAGCCTGTTCCACTTCAGCCTGATTGGCTGTATCTAAAAATAATTTCATATCCTTCAGTTCCTTCCTATTCTGTCATACTGTCATGCAGATTCATGTATTGTATTGAATCTACTTTTTACCGTAAACAATTAATTTCCGGTATTTTTATCTTACAGTGCTTTGCCTTCGGAACCCAATACATTTTTAATTTTGTGAGCAACCACTGCTTTTACATTGGCTCTGCCGACTTTTAAGTATTCTCTTGGGTCAAACGCTTCCGGTTTGCTGAACAGCACTTCACGCACACCTGCTGTCATAGCCAAACGCAGATCTGAGTCAATGTTAATTTTGCAGACAGCGCTTTTGGCAGCCTGACGCAGCATATCTTCCGGAATACCAATGGCATCTGCCAAATTACCGCCATTGGCCTGAATAATTTTTACGTACTCCTGAGAAACACTGGATGCGCCATGCAGTACAATTGGGAAGTTTGGCAAACGATGCTCAATTTCTTCCAAAATATCAAACCGCAACATTGGTTTCTGGCCCGGTTTAAATTTAAAGGCACCATGGCTGGTTCCAATGGCAATTGCCAAAGAGTCTACGCCTGTACGGCTTACAAATTCTTCAACCTGGTCTGGTTGGGTATATTTGGCATCTTCAGCGCTGACATTGACATCATCTTCAATACCAGCCAGCTGACCCAGTTCCCCTTCTACCACAACACCATGGGCATGGGCATATTCTACTACTTTTTTGGTAACGGCAATATTTTCCTCAAAAGAATGATGAGAACCATCAATCATTACCGAAGTGAAACCACCATCAATACAAGCTTTGCAAATTTCAAAATCAGCGCCGTGATCCAGATGCAGCGCAATTGGAATATGGCTTTGTTCCTGCAGCGCAGCCTCTACCAATTTTACCAGATAAGTATGGTTGGCATATTTTCTTGCTCCGGCGGATACCTGCAGAATCAATGGGGAATTTAATTCCCCGGCTGCTTCTGTGATCCCCTGTACCAATTCCATATTGTTTACATTAAATGCGCCAACCGCATAGCCACCTTCATAAGCTTTTTTGAACATTTCTGTAGTTGTTACCAATGCCATTTGTATATCCTCCTTAAATTTTTTTCTGTCATTTTCATTTTTAATGAACCAGAAAAGCCGATAATCATATCACTATCGGTATTATAACATACCTGTTTCGTATTTCAAAGGGCATGGCTTTGCCATACAAAAAAAGTTTGAACTATTTTTCCATAAAAATTACCATTCTTTTATAATGGAAGAAATATTGTTTATATATTTTTTTCTGTAAGTTTATAAACTACCAACAATATCTGCATTTTGTCTGATTTTTATATTTGATAAGTGCAGTGTTGCTGCTTGTCACTACTCTATTTTTTATCTTTGCTTTTTTTCTGAATTTTGATAGAATATTTTTAATGTACAGTAAAAAATCATTGTCTAACATTGTGATAATAATTATGCAACCAACAGGAGGGGATTTCTATGAAAACTCTAATCATCGGCGGTGTAGCCGGAGGCGCTTCGGTGGCTGCCCGTCTGCGCCGTTTGGACGAACAGGCAGAAATCATCATTTTGGAACGGGGAGAGTATATTTCCTTTGCCAACTGCGGCCTACCCTATTATATTGGCGATATCATCACCAAAAAAGAATATCTGGTGCTGCAAACACCGCAGAGCTTTGACGCCCGTTTTCGTGTAGAGGTGCGCGTATTCTCAGAGGCAATAGCCATTGACCCGGATAAAAAAACAGTCACAGTAAAAAATCTGCGTACAAACGAAAGCTATGAAGAAACCTATGATAAACTGGTGCTCTCACCTGGCGCAGAACCAATTCGCCCTGCATATATACCTGCGGACAGCAACAGAATCTTTACTCTGCGCAATATTCCCGATACCTACAAAATCAAAGATTATGTGACAAACAATCAAAGCAAATCCGCTATCGTGATTGGCGGCGGTTATATTGGCTTAGAAATGATAGAAAATCTACGCCGTATTGGTTTGGATGTGACACTGCTGCAGCGTTCCAATCAGGTTCTGCGCAGCACACTGGATTATGACATGGCCTGCTTGATGCACAAAGAACTAAAAAAACAAGGAGTTCATCTTTATTTCAATCAGGAAGTAACTGCTGTAGAACAACAGGGCAGTATCATTTGTGTACACACTGCTGCCGGACAAACCTACTGCGCCGATTTACTGATTCTGGCCATTGGTGTTGCGCCGGAAAGCAGTCTGGCTCGCCAGGCTGGTCTGCAAATATCCGAAAAAGGCTGCATTCAGGTAGATGCGCATCTGCGCACCAGCAATGCGGATATCTATGCTCTGGGCGACGCCATTGAAGTCACTCATTTTGTCAGCGGTTTAAAGGCGCATATTCCTCTGGCTGGCCCGGCTAATCGGCAGGGACGCATTGTGGCAGATAATATTGCCAGTCTGGACAGCGTGTATAAAGGAACACAGGGAACGGCTATCTTAAAATGCTTTGAGCAGACTGCCGCCGGAACCGGATTAACAGAATATGCTGCTAAAGCAGCCGGCTTTGACTATGAAAAGGTTTATGTATTTCCGATGTCCCATGCCAGTTATTATCCTAATGCTTGTGAAATCAGCATGAAAGTTATCTTTACCAAAGATACCGGACGCATTTTAGGTGCTCAGCTATTTGGCAAAGATGGGGTGGACAAGCGCTGTGATGTGCTGGCCACTGCCATTCGCGCTAACATGACTGTGTATGATCTGGTACATCTGGAACTATGCTATGCGCCGCCGTTTTCCTCTGCCAAAGACCCTGTAAATATTGCCGGCTTGGCAGCAGAAAATATTTTAACCGGAAAAGTTGATATTTTCCATTATGATACCATTGCTGATTTGGACACTGAACAGGTTACACTGCTGGATGTCCGCACTGTGAAAGAATACAACAAAAGCCATATTCCAGGTTTCATCAATATTCCCTTAGACTCTCTGCGGGATAATTTGGATAAACTGGATAAATCCAAAACTATTTACGTTACCTGCTTGGCTGGTCTGCGCAGCTATATTGGGTGCCGCATTTTAATGCAGAACGGTTTTCAGTGCAAAAGCCTGTGCGGCGGATATGAACTTTACTGCAATGTAAATAGCTAATGCTTAAATTCTCTTATACTTTACAAAGCACAGGTAGAAAGGATTAAAAACACCTTTCCGCCTGTGCTTTTTTATGTTACCGCTCCTTGGGCATGCTCTAGTCAAGCTCAGCCAACAGAGAACCGGTTGTTTCAAAATGGTTATACTGACTTAGGTTATCCGCAGATGTAATCACAATTTCCCATATGCCTGCTTTGGGACGATTAGTACTGACAGCGCCGCTGGTAATGATTTCCCTGCTGTAGGAGGCGCCCAGATAAGGAGTCTGCTCAATCAGTTTTCCGTCTGGATTATATAAGCTGAGCTGACATCGGCCCAAAGCCACCAGATGCTCCTGTTTATTTTTCGGTATTTGCTGATCAATCTGTATTGTAGCTGTAAGACTTTTTGTACCCTTTGGTATCTGCACATACCAGGAAGCAGCCTGTCCCTGTGGTACGGCAAAATTCCAATGCAAACCATCGTCAACAGTATATACGGTCGTTTCCTCTTTCATGCCGCTGCGCTGCGGCACATTTTTGATCTGCTGCGGCATTTTTTTTAATTTTAATGCACCATAGCCCTGCTCAGAAGAAGAAAATTGTAAATCATCAGCCCAATCCGCCAACAAATTTTGCAGCTGCTCAATAGTTAATATCTGCTCTTTCTGTTTTGCTGCTTCCTGTACATGTGCAACTGCCGCTGTGGCAATGGCTGACGAAATACTAGTGCCATAATCGTATAAATAGGCTTCTGCATACCAACCAGGCACCGTCGATACCATGCCTGCCGGCGCTACCACCAGTGGGCAGCTGTCACCGTTTAATTGCCCTCGCCCGCTATAATCAGCAATAAAGGGCTGCTCCAGCATTACCGCTTTGTCCAGACGATACATATCGGGAGATACATAACTGCCTACACCAATCACAGTATGCTCACGAGCAGGATAAGCAATTGTATTTTTTCCCGGCCCATAATTTCCTGCCGCCGCGACAATAGGAATATTGGCCGCTTTTGCCTGATTTAGTACCTCAGCCAATTGGGGAGTAACTGTTTCTTCTTTTGGTATGCTTAAACTGAGATTGATGCAATCCACATCATCCAAAATAGCCTGTCGAATGGCTTTGGCTAATAATTGCTGCGAAGATTCTCCCTCCCGGTTAAAAATCTTATATACGCATAGCTGTACCTCCGGCGCTAAACCCTGATAGTCTTTGCCATTGGCAGCCATTAATCCTGCCAGAAAAGTACCATGACCCAAAGTATCTGCTGTCAATTGCAGCTGTTTACCGTTTTTGGTAATACTGGTCAATGCAAAATTCAAATTATAACCCGAGTTGTGTAATGTAATATGCTGTTGTTTTTCATTATAAAGATACAATGGCTGCTCATCACTAAAATCACAATTTTGATTGGTGTCAATATAAACACAATCATACTCCTGCTTGGTGGCAGTGACCAACACCGCTAACTGGCGTATGCTCTCCGGAAACAACTTTGGCTGTAATTCACCCAAATTTAAAAAGGTCATGCGATATTGCTGTGCTGCATTATCAATATTGCCCACATGATATACAGTGCCGCCCACTGCTACTTTCCCGCCATAACAAGATACAGCCTGTGTGTATAACAAACCTTCCTGCGTATAATCTCGATAAATTGCCACTTTTTCTGTGTGGTTCTCATTTTTTTGAAATGCAGTATGACTCAGATCGATGCCGCTGTCAATCAAAGCAATTTTCTGTCCTGCGCCACCGGTATGATACCGCTTGCTGAATTGTTCAATACCGGTTAACGCTGCTATGGTATCAACGCTGCTTTGTGGTTTTTGATTCGCTGTATATTGCGGATTAAAGGGCGCTGTTACTGTAATATTTTCCTGTGCGCTCCTTTCTTCCTGATGCCGGTATCGGTCACTAACCGCGCCTGTTACCAGAAGCAGGCATAAAAGTACAATCAATCCCCATCTTTGCATTTGGTTTCCCTCCATCCAAAATATGTCTCCTATCCTCTTCCACAAAAACAGATGGAACCCTTTACCGACTTTTTGTAAACGATTGTTGAAATATGGAGGTTGCTACATCTCCATGAATGTTTCTTAATGTTGTTGTAACTATTTGCTAACACATAGGAGATTTTTTTATTGTATAATATGGTTACAGAACATGAATAAGTTATTCATTGTTCCCTCCAACATTTTTACCTTTTCTTTTTTTGAATCACCGCCCCGCCCAGGCGGTGATTTTTTTGTTTTTTTATAATCACACACATGCAAAAAATCCCTGCGTTGCTGCTTTTGCAGCTACACAGGGATTTTTATAAATCTGTAACAAACCATTAATTGGTATACAAAAAATGATAATTATAATAGTTGGAATGACGGGATAATTGTTCTGTCAATTCCTCTAAACCAAGCTGTTCCGCCAATGTTTCCTTACCGGAAAACAAATTAGTTCCCAGCCCCAAACGTTCACCCTCAAAGGTAACCCCCATGGCAGCCAACGTAGTCGGGAACATATCCAGCGTTGTAAAAACTCTGTTTTTCTCATAGGCTTTCGGATTTTCTACTGCCGGATTGATAATGCAGTTATATACCTGTCTGTCATAAGTGTCCTCAATCCGGTTAAAGAAATTACTGTCCATACTCAAATGGTCACCGGAAATAATAATGGTGGTATCCTCATAAAAATCCTGCTGCTGTATCCACTGAATAAATTCATAAACCTGACTGCTGGAGCAACGAATTACATTAGCATACTGATCCCGATTATCATCAGGACAAAGCGGACAGATATAACCATCTTCAAAATGGGTATCCACAGTCAGCATAGTTAGATTGAAGGGCTCGTCCTCTTTTGACAGGCGCAGCAACTCTTCCTTGGCATACGCAAACAGCTTTCTGTCCTCATAGCCCCACCATTCATGGTAATCTTTTGGTAAACGACCATCTTCCAGCGCAGTATTATAGTCATTGATAATATAGTTGCCATGTTGGGCAAAGTAATCTCCCCGTCCGGCAAAACTGCTGTCGGAACCAACCAGCAATTCCTGAGTATATCCTTCTTTCTCTAAGATATCCCCAATAGACCAGGCGCCGGGCAGCATTTTGCTGTAATTTCCATAATATTTTTCACCATCAAAAGGTAACTTTAGGGGCAGGCCGGAGGTCTGCCCTACCATAGCCGCCATGGTCCATGTCGTGCCGGGCAAAGTAAAACTGCCGCCAAAACCCGCTGTGGGAGAAAAATTAACATTCTCCTGAGCCAGTCCGCGCAGCTGAGGAATTAAGTCAGTAGACTGCGCCCCACCCTCATTGACATTGGTGTAGGTCACTTCCATGGATTCTAAAAAGATATAAATTAAATTACGCTTTTTTTCGGGAAATTGATAAGTTACTGTTTTTGGATCTACATATTCTTCCTGATAAAGGGTTGTTACAATCATCTGGTGACGCACAAATTCTGTAAATTCCAGATTATAATTGACACATAACAGGCAAAGCAAAACAGACACAGCAGCCACTGTGCGGCGGCGATGCAAAAGCTTGTCCACCCATTTTATTATAATCCCCTGGGGATTCACCCGCCGCTGCCAATACAGCAAAGCCACTGCCGCCGCCATAATAGCAGCGCTGCAAGAACATGCAAATAAAAGACAGCTCCATACTGCATTATTATTTACACCTTTCAACGATACATGCAAGTTAAATAATAATTGCTCTGCCGTTAAATCTGTCAACCAAACACTGGCAAACGAACAACCTAACAGGATGAAAAAGAAAGCGATCCAACCGAGTTTTTTCTTGTCCATTTTATTTCAACCTCACTTTTTATTTTCCAATACAGTACATATTGCCGGCCTTACCAACTAGCAAGGCTGACAAACCCTTTCGCCAGAAAACTGTATAGAAAAAAATCCTTTTCCCCCTGTAAGGTCTTAACAACAGCTTTATCAACTGTCTTTTTTGTAAACGTCTAATACCTTTATACAAAAGAAAGCCACTCCACAATAATAACAGCAGCTATCATTCCAAAGCAGCTCAAACAACATATCCTATAGGACAACATTTATGTTTTTAGTAAATTTCTTTTTTAGCAGATCCTCGCAACACATCAATATTCTGCAAAGCCAAGCCTGTCCCAATGGCTACGCAGGAAATCGCATCCTCTGGAATATAAGTTGGCAGGCCTGTCCGCTCTGATACCAGAATGTCCATACCATGCAGCAGAGAACCGCCGCCGGTCATTACAATACCACGATTCATAATATCACTGGCTAATTCTGGCGGAGTTTTTTCCAAAACTTCTTTTACAGCAGCAATAATATCTTCAATCTGCTCTACAATTGCTTCGTTTACTTTTTCGGCAGAAATGGTGACAGTCTTTGGCAAACCGCTGATCAAATCCCGACCTTTCAGCTCTGCTATTTCACCAGCCCGCAAAGATGGGTACGCGCTGCCGATTTCTTTTTTTACTTCTTCGGCAGTCCGTTCCCCAATCACCAAGTTGTGATAGCGGCGGATATAACGTACAATGGCTTCATCAAATTTGTCGCCGCCTACACGGATAGACTTGCTGCATACTACGCCGCCCAATGACATAACTGCAATATCGGTAGTACCACCGCCGATATCCACAATCATACTGCCATTAGGCTCTGCAATATCAATCCCTGCACCCAAAGCGGCTGCCACAGGTTCTTCTATCAAATATGCTTCTTTTGCGCCGGCAGCCAACGCAGCCTGTTTTACTGCCCGTTCTTCTACACTGGTAACCCCGGATGGAATACAAATCATAACCCGCGGCTTCATAAAAGAATTCTTTTTGCCGGCTTTGCTGATGAAATATTTCAGCATTTTTTCTGTAACTTCATATTCAGCAATTACACCATCACGCAAAGGACGGATGGCAACAATATTGCCCGGTGTCCGTCCCAGCATTTCCCGCGCTTCTGTACCAACAGCAATTACTCTGTTTGTATTATTATCAATCGCCACTACAGAAGGCTCGTTTAATACGATTCCTTCTTTTTTTACATATACCAATACACTGGCTGTACCCAAGTCAATTGCGATATCTTCTCCCTTAAAAAAACACATTGGTTTTCGCTCCTTCATAACGATCTCTCTATTTTCATCAAAATTTGACCAATTTCTATCTATACTCACTTTTAGCTAATAAACATAAATTTAGTACTTACTATTTTATTATTTTTTTTCCATGAATACAAGTCATATTTCTGGTCAAATTTCTATTTTTCTCATTTTTTGTCCAAGATTGCATCTGGTGGGCATATTTTTGTCTGGTTGCTTCCCCGCCCCGCAAATGCCGTTCTGCTTTATTATTTTCCAAGACAGCTTTTACCTTTTCAAATTGTTCTCTGTTTAACTCAGGCAGCCGTTCTGTCAAATCTTTATGCACTGTAGATTTGCTGACGCCAAATTGTGTTGCCGCCTGACGTACAGTGGCCCCTGTCTGTATAATATATTCACAAATTTCCAACACACGCTTTTCGATATATTCCTGCATAATGTACCTCCCACGCCCACACTGAACGGAGTATTTTATTAAGCAGTATATGTAGCGAATGCCAGTACAATGACTATTTTACAGAAAATTCAGCCTGTCCCTTTATACGATACACAAAATAATAAAAACATCAAAGTGCAATAGCATCAGCCTCTTCTTGTGTCAGATACCCCCATATAACCATATCCTTTAAAACCTGATGCTGCCGCTGCCGACTCAGTTCGGCATTTACAGTAGGCGCATACGCAGAAGGCGCATTGGGAATCCCCGCCAATAAAGTAGCCTCACTGTCACTTAGCTCTGATGGCTTTTTACCGAAATATCCCATGCTGGCATCATAAATACAATAATACCCATTGCCGTAATAGATGCTGTTAATATATAATTCTAAAATTTCATCTTTACTGTATTCTTTCTCTATTTCTTTTGCCATAAACACTTCGGCAATTTTTCTGGTTAATTCCTTTTTTTGAGTAAAAAACTGATTCTTTGCCAACTGCTGGGTAATGGTACTGCCGCCTTCTACCATACTGCCGGCCTGAATATCATGCCATAACGCTCTGGCAATCGCCACAACATCAATGCCCTTGTGTACATAGAAACGATGATCCTCTGTAGAAATCACTGCATTTTTATAAATCTGCGGTATTTCATCCAATGTGGTATAATGGGGATTATCCTGAATTTCACTTAATACCTGCTGTACCGGCGTTTCCTGTACAGCCTTTTCATACACCTGATACCCATTGTAAAGCAACCATACACCAACCAGAGCGACGCAAAGAAAAATTAGCAGGGCAAGCTTTTTTATGAAACCTACTATCATGTTCAACAAATTTTGTCCCACCTTTATTCATTAAAATTTTTCTATTTATTTGTCCTGTCATTATTTTAACAGCGCAAGCTTACATTCATCTTACAAATAAAACGGTAACAAATTTTTTAATAAATTGCCAAAACAACGGCATTCCTATCTTGTTCAATTCTTTTTTCTGCTTTTTCGGCACTATCTTACTGTTTTCCAAAAAACAAAAAAAATCCCTGCTTTCTGTCGGCAAAAACATTTACGATAGCAAAATTTTATAGAAAAACGACAAAAAAAAGATGTATATACTACAAACCTTGCATACACACCTTTCTCCACAATATTTTTTAATTTACAAAATACATCTATATTCTACCAGAACATTTCCACATAAAAATAAAAAATCAGCAATGAAAATCGGCTACAGAAAATATGTTACTACAATATAGCATAAACGCTCCAATCATTCTGTAGTCAGCTGAATTACAACAGATGCCACACTTTCCTCTGCCAAAAAATGCTCCCATGTATCCAAGTCCTGCTGTTCTCCCATGCGGCCATTAAAAAAGCGATACCAAAATTGCTCTGATTGGTTTAAAGCTGCACCCTCATCTACGCAGCAATTCTCGTCTTCCTCCAACGGTCGGCCATCAGCCGGAACAAAAGTCACAAAATGCAGCGCCGCTCCATTAAAATAAAAAAGTATCCCCGCTTTACACTGCTGCGCCTGTTTCTGCGCTGTTTTCTGCCTGCAGGCCCAATGCAGATGAAACCCATGCCGCCGCAAATAAAGATACAGCTGCACAATATGAGTTCCAAACAAACCGCCAAAAATCAAGCTATCTTCTAATTGTTGCCGCACTGTATCATACTCTTTTTGTCTTCCGCAAGCATGCAAAAAATTATACGCAGCAATCCATCCGCAGCCATTATAATTGGACTGTTTCATTCCATAAGGCAGATTTTTTAGTAAATTTTGATTGATTATGTAGCCATCTTCCGAAAAAGCACGCGGGCTGACATAAGGCTTTTTCATACAATGGTTCTCCCCTTTCTGTAACACTGCTGCAGTGTATGCAAAAACTGTCTGTCTATGTCAGCATTTTTACAGAAAACTTTCATCGGCCAGACGATAACCAACGCCAATCTCAGTAATAATATATTTAGGTTCTGCCGGATTTTCTTCCAATTTACGGCGGATATTTGCCATATTAACCCGCAAAATCCGATTATTTTCCAGCATATCGGTTCCCCAGATATGTTTTATTAAATAATCATAGGTTAACACCTTACCGGGATTTTGGCTCAGCAGCTCTATAATGCGCAATTCATTCTTGGTCAGATGTATCCGCTCATTATTCAATGTTACAATATGCTTTTCCAAATCAATCCGCAGTTTGCCGCAGCAATAAATCTTTTTACTTTCTCCGGTGCGCACCTCACCTTCAGAATGATTACGCATAGCCACCCGAATCCGCGCCAACAGTTCGGAATTTCCAAAAGGCTTTGTGATATAATCATCTGCGCCCATATCCAAAGCTTCTACCTTATCCCGCTCATTGTCCCTGGCCGAAACAATCAACACCGGACACCCATGGGTTTCCTTTACTTTTTTCAAAATACGCAAGCCATCCATATCCGGTAAACCCAAATCCAACAACACCACATCAGGCTGAAACGAACGCAGCATAATCAAAGCCTGCTCCCCGTTTTTGGCAATAACAGGAATATATTCATTGGCAATTAAAATAGATGATAATACATTGCCGATGGCATCCTCATCTTCAACAATCAAAATATTTCCTTTCATAAAATTAGTCCTCCTCTAACGGCAACTGAAAAGCAACCCGCAGCCCTTTTCCCGATACAGTTTCCGCAAAAATTTTACCTTTATGAGCCTCTACAATCGTCTTACAAATGGACATTCCCAGCCCCAATCCACGACCAGCATCACCGCCCTGCTGCTGATGGTTATGAATACCGCTGAACAATCGTTCCAGCTTTTCCGTAGGCAGTCCTTTACCATAATCCTGCACAGAAATCTCTACATATTGCTCACACACGCTGACATCCAACTCAATTTTTTCCTGACTGTTTCCATGCCGATACGCGTTATCAATTAAATTGGTCACTACCTGACGAATTAAAATGGGATCCATGGGCAGCATAATCACATCATCAGGCATATGTACTTCAACTTTTAAATCTGAAAAATATTTCTTACATCGTGCAATGGAATCAGCAATCACTTCTTCTACAGGCTCCATGGTCTTTTTCAGTTCCGGATTATAGTTTCCGATTTTTGTGACCGATAATACATTTTCTATCATGCGCAAAAGCCACTGGGCTTCTTCATGAATATCCAGCATAAGCCTGCGAGCCAATTCGGCCGGCATGGTTTCTCCATTGTTTAAGATTGCGCCGCTGGCACCCAAAATCCCTGTCAAGGGAGTCCGCAGATCATGCGAAATGGCCCGCAACAAATAGCTGCGCATCTGTTCCGCCTGTTTCTCCATTAAAATTTGCTGCTGCGCCTCGCTGAGCTCCTGCCGCTCAAAAGCAATGGCAAAGTGATTAACCAACCCCTGAGCATAGCCGCGCATTTCTGTTGATAGATTTTCCTTCTGTAATAGAATACAGGCCGCGCCAAACACTCTGTTCTGTCTTATCACCGGAATGCTCAAAAAACCGCTGGGATTATCCTCTGTCATTCCCACATCAATAATTTTTTGTTCTTTCAAAGAACGGCAGAGAATATCATACTGGTTATCTGTCAATTCTTCCTGCGCATTACCCAAATGACCCATACAGCAAATTTTGTCGCCTTTTATCTCAAAATAAAGTACCGGCAGCGCCAGTTGTATATGTAAATACTCCAACAATAAAGCTACAATCTGTTTTTTTTCATCAATTTGCAGCAGCCGCTGATCCATCTCATTCAGAATATTTGCCATTTTTTCACGCCGATGAGCTGCGTCACGCTGCTTACGCATATTCACAGTTAAAGCACAGGTGCCAATCGCTACCAATGCCATAATAAAAAAAGTCAACGGATAGCCGCTTAATGAAAAATCAATAGCAAAATACGGATATGTAAAGCAAAAATTTGTCCCCACTACGCCGCCCAATGCGCTTAACATACCCCAAAAGTAACTGCCTGTCAGCAAAGATGTCAAAATAACTGCCAATAAATAAATGCCCGATACGTTTATTGTTTTGTGATACATGGCAATAATAAAATAATTAGTTATTGTAGCCATTAAAAACAATCCCAGTGCTGTAAAAAAATGATGAAAAAATTTTTGCCGCTTTGTAAGACTGCTCTCTGGTCCCATACAAATTGCCCCCTCTTTTTTGATTATACCATAAGAACTTCATTTCTGCACCCTATTCAAAAGCTGCAATTGTATCACCGGTAAATTTTACTTATTAATTTTCTACATATTTTTTCTGAAATAACAAATACTTTCTATAAAGATGGGCTACATCCTCTTGTAATAGCATTTGTGTATTTGTGTCAGAACCATTTAGAAGGGAGTTTTTATTTTATGAAAGCAACAGGTATCGTGCGCAGAATCGATGATCTGGGCAGAGTTGTCATTCCAAAGGAAATTCGCCGCACCTTGCGGATTAGAGAGGGCGATCCGCTAGAAATTTTTGTGGACCATGACGGAGAGGTCATTTTAAAGAAATATTCTCCTATTGGCGAGTTGGGTGAGTTTGCGCAGGAATATGCAGATTCTCTATTTGAAGCCACCAATCATATTGCCATTATCACCGACCGCGACCAAATTATCGCCATTGCCGGCGCATCCAAAAAGGATTTCTTAGGAAAATCCATTGGCACTGCCGCTGAAAAAGTAATGGAGGAACGTAAAGCTGTCAATGTTGGTGACACTGCAATTCATTCTCTGTTCCGCGGCAATAACGACAGCGGCATTGAAAAAACTTTTGCCTCACAGGTAATGGCACCGATTATCGCCGAAGGTGACCCAATCGGTACTGTAATTATTGCCACCAAAGAAAGTAATATTAAGATGTCCGACTTAGAATTAAAGCTGGCAGAAACTGCTGCCTCTTTTTTGGCCAAACAAATGGAGCAATAATACACCACATAAAAAACTCCCGCTTAGGATAGTTATACCCAACGGGAGTTTTTTAATTTACGATCAAGCCAACCGGCACCACCAACATTGATTTTTTATCATATATGTTCATGTACATCAACCTCTCCGCGCCAGTTATTTTCAAAAAATATGGGCTGATCACAAAGAAACAACGCTTACAAAACAAAAAATATCCTACAAAGAATAATTTTTCATTCGACAGGGAATACTTGAATCTGCCAAATGCATATGCTATACTATGTCTAGGCAATAGAATGATGTTGTGCATTCCAAACTGCACACGAAAAGGCGAAACCCCAGTAGAGGCAACTACTGGGGTTTCTTTTCTTTTTACGGTGAACAACCGAGGCTAATTACCGACTACTTCTCTCCGTCTAACCATTTACAGATATAATAGGCAAAAGCACTTTTCTTACATTACGTTATTTTTTCACAGATTAGAACAAACCGGAAATTCTGCCATCGTTGTCTACATCAATCTTTTCTGCAGACGGCACCTTCGGCAAACCTGGCATGGTCATAATATCACCGGTATAAACTACCACAAAACCTGCACCGGCAGACACTTTTACTTTGCTGATGGTAACACGGAAATCTTCCGGCGCACCCAGCAAGGTTGGCGTATCAGAGAAAGAATACTGGGTTTTGGCCATACAGATCGGCAGTTTATCATAGCCCAGTTCTTCCAGCCGTTTGATTTCTTTTTTGGCGGCTGGCGCATAATCAACACCGGCACCATGGTATACCTTTGTCACAATAGCATTGATTTTATCCATAATGCTGTCATTAACATCATAGCTGTACTGCAGTTTGGCTGTGTTGGCTTCTGCCAAGCGAACCACTTCTTCTGCCAAGGCCTTGCCGCCTTCGCTGCCTTTGCCCCAAACTTCCGATAAAGCCACATGAACGCCCAGTTCTTTGCATTTGTCATAAATCAGCTGCAATTCTGCTTCGGTATCGGTAGGGAATCGGTTGATGGCAACCACAGCCGGTAAACCGAATACGGTTGTAATATTTTCAATATGACGCAGCAGGTTTGGCAGACCTTTTTCCAGCGCTTCCAGATTTTCAGCGCCCAAATCAGCCTTGGCCACACCGCCGTTATATTTTAAAGCGCGAACAGTTGCAACGATAACAACCACATCCGGCTGCACATCCATTTTGCGGCACTTAATATCCAGGAATTTCTCAGCCCCCAGGTCAGCACCAAAGCCAGCTTCTGTTACTACATAGTCACCCAGTTTCAACGCCATACTGGTAGCCATGATGCTATTGCAGCCATGAGCAATATTGGCAAACGGACCGCCATGAATAAAGGCTGGTGTTTTTTCCAGTGTCTGTACCAGATTTGGTTTCAGCGCATCTTTCAGCAATGCCGCCATCGCGCCCTGCGCATTTAATTGCCCAGCAGTGATTGGCTCATCACTAAAACTGTAGCCGATAACAATGCTGGCCAATTTATCTTTTAAATCATTGATATCGCTGGATAAGCACAAAATAGCCATAATCTCGGACGCAACGGTGATATCAAAGCCGTCTTCTCTAGGCATTCCGTTTGGTTTGCCATGCAGACCGCTGACAATATAACGCAGCTGACGGTCATTCATATCCACGCAGCGTTTCCAGGTAATTTTACGCGGGTCAATATTCAGCACATTGCCCTGTTGAATATGATTGTCGATCATAGCAGCCAGCAGGTTGTTTGCTGCGCCAATAGCGTGCATATCACCGGTAAAATGCAGATTGATATCTTCCATCGGCACAACCTGAGCATAACCGCCGCCGGCAGCGCCGCCTTTTACACCAAATACAGGCCCTAAGGAAGGTTCCCGCAACGCAATTACCGTCTTTTTACCCATAGCGGACAACGCATCGCCCAGACCAACAGTAGTGGTGGTTTTCCCTTCACCGGCCGGTGTTGGATTGATGGCAGTTACCAATATCAGCTTGCCATTAGGCTTGTCCTGATATTCTTTCAGCATCCGATAATCAATTTTTGCTTTATATTTTCCATAGTTTTCTACATAATCATCTTGAATCTCTAATCCATCAGCAATTTCATTGATGACGGTCATCTGTGTTTCCTGTGCAATTTCAATATCGCTTTTAAAACCCATAATTCCCAGCTCCCTGTTAAATATTTATATCATTTTATATATATCGGTATCTATTACTCACATATTTTAACATACAATATCGGCTTCTGTCCCGCTTAAATAAAAAATTTTCACAAAAATAATATAAATACAGTCCATAACAATCCATATCCCTGTTCGCCATGTCTTTTTTATAAAAAATATGTTAAACTATATATCATATTTTACTTTTATACTAGGAGCGATGCCATATGAAAAAATCAAAAATTCTTCTTGTACTTGCGGTTTTCACCGCATTCTGCCTTGCTTTGACAGGCTGTGGAGGTGACACTGCACCTAATGATGCAGAACAGTCCGCAGTTCCGTTTGAAAGCACAGAACTGGGCTTTTCTACCCAACTTCCTGCATTTCTGGCTGAACACATGACCAGCGAAATCACAACCGTAGATGCTTATGGAGAAACCATTCAGACACTGCACATTTATTACACAAATGAAGAAGAGCCTGTACAGGTTTTATCCTTTGATGAAATGAGTTTATCCGCATGGGAACAGATGCAGGCAGAAGGCGGCCCGGCAGGCACAGAATTAGGACGCTCGGCTGATGATCGGGTAATCATTCTGAATGGGCTGCAATCCAATCCTTTTGCAGAAGGAAGTGACAGCTTTACTTTATTTGAAACATGGCCGGAACAATCTGCAGTTGTGACAGAATCTTTTCAATTTTTAGAATCATAAAAACAAACTGTGCATAGAACTGCACCATCACATAACTACACAGAAAATACACCGATTCCATAATAATGCCTCCAGATGGTTTACAAAAATCACTTGGGGGCATTATTTATAAACGATGGTAAAAAATTTGAACACGGCAATATGTTCACCAAAATAACGTTACAGTAAAACAGATATATTCTTTAATTATGACAACGCTTTTTTCAAATCCGAAATAAATTGCGCTTGCTGCTTTTTCAGATAAGCTTTTACAAAAGGCTTCAAAAAGATTTTTTTCACCGTGATATGTTCTGTAAACTCTACTTCCGTTTCATCGCCTCTGGCAACAAACGTGCCTACCCAATGGCCGTTCATTCTGGTATTTTCCATATCAAACTCCCATCGTTTATAAGGCTCTGCAGCAGTAACCGTAAATGTTGTAGGATAGTTATCCTTAGTATATTCAATAAACTGTTTTTCATGGATGCGCTCTGTCCTACTCAAATCACTGCGCCAAGTATAATGCTCAACATCCAAAACCACTTCCCAGACTTTATGAATATCACTTTGTAAAGTGGCCTTTATGCTTGCCGTTATCAAGTGTAACCCCTCCCGCCAAATTTAATCGTCTTTTTCAATCTTACCATATCTCCATATAAAAAACCATCTGCAACAATCAACCGTGCAAAATCCAGCTGTTATGGCAGATGGTTTTCATGCAGCTTGTATGATAACCGTTTGTACGGTTACTGTTTCTATACTCGCTCACATAGAAGATATTATAAACATCATTGGCCTTTCACCTGTTCAATCAGCGTTTTCAGCTCAGGACAATCACCAAGAAAAACATATTCTTTATCACTAAGCAGTTCATCACAAAGTATATCGGCTAACCTGCCAGTCAAAAATGCCGCATTACTGTATTCCGTATTGCGGTACAATCGGTAATCCTGCGGATTCCAGTCTTGTTTCATAGCAGGCAGCATTTTTTGAAGGATGGCCATGCTCGCCGCTTTATCTTTCTTTTCTATGGCAAGTCGCAAATGCGCATTGTAGTACATCCACTCCGGTAAACAAAATTGGCGGGTAACAGCTTCATATGTATCTGCAAAAAATTCAGCATCATTCTCATTTTCCAACAACGCAATTTCCAACAGATTCATCAAAGCAGTCTGTATAGCTGTAACACCGTGGCGTATACGATGCTCCCATATTTTTTCCGCATCCTGATACTGTTTCTGCTGCTGATAAAGAATGGCTAACCGTTCTTCCTTGTCAATAGAGGAAGACGGCAACCCCTGAATGAGTTCCTCTGCTTTTGCAAATGCCCCCTGATTACAGGCATAGGAAATCAACATACTAACTGCCATATCCTTTATTTCCGGAATTTCACTTGCCGCCAGCCGCTCATAAAACGGCTGCAATATTTCTCTATACTGCTCCGGTTCTGGTACAGTATAAAGAAATAACGCCCCTTCTAAATAAATAATGATTGCATATATCAAATTATCACAGGTGGGATAATCATGAATCTTGTCCATTGCTGCTTGAAACGCACTTTGATAATCCTGCTCCTGAACCATACGATCAAGCTCGTTCACAAATGTTTCAATCTCACTGTCGGTTAAATCATCATGAAATGACAGCAGTGTATTCAGGTCTGTTTTCAGCAATCGCGCCAACGCCGGCAACAATGTAATATCGGGATATGTGCTGCCTTTCTCCCATTTATTTACCGCCGAAGCGGACACTCCTAACGATTCTGCCATCTGCTCTTGAGTCAAAGATAATTCTTTTCGTTTTGTACGAATGATTTGATTAATCTTCACCATTGCACCTCCGTTCTGTTTTATATTTTCATCATAGCAAAGATACCCTGGGGATACAATGGAGCAATTGTTACATGATTGGTTGCAAAAATTAACCAACAGTTAAAATAAAGCAGCGGATTGCCAACACAAAACAAATATAAATGCTTTCTACGACAAAAAGAAAGAATGAATCATCACTTACAAGAGCCATTGGATTAGACAACTACCGTCCCAGAAAACCACCTCTTTACTATTTGCAAATTTGTACTCTGTGTTATCACACAAATTTTTTCAAAGAAAATGCAATTTAATACCAATCGTGCTTTTCGCCACGGTCAAGAGCATTTATACGGTTCATTTCGTCCTCAGTCAAGGCGAAATGATACAGTTCGGTATTCTCCTTAATGTGGTCGGGATTGCTGGAACCGGGAATTACAACAACACCTTTTTGCAGATTCCAACGCAAAATGACCTGTGCGGAAGATACGCCGTGAGCGTTAGCAATTTCAGAAATCACCGAATCGCCCAAAAGCTCGCCTGTATGCCCTCTGCCTCCAAGGGGATACCAGCCCTGAACGACAATGCCTTTTTCCTGGATAAACGGAATGACCTCATTTTCTTGATAATAGGGGTGGATTTCGTTCTGTATCAGCGCAGGAACAGTATCTACTTGCGGCAAAAATTCCGTCAATTCCTCCACATACCAGTTAGAAAGACCAATAGAACGAATCTTACCGTCCGCTACAAACTTTTCCATCGCTTTATATGCTTTCACATCGTTAGGGTCAGGATGGTGGAGCAACATCATATCCACATAACCAATATTCAGCCTGTCTAAGCAATCTTGAATGGCAGCCTCTGGATTTTCCATTTCACTTCCCGGATAGAGCTTTGTGGTAACAAAAATATCCTCTCTTTTGATAATTCCCTCGTCGATTGCTTCACGAATTGCCTGTCCGATTTCTTCCTCATTTCCGTAAGCCGAAGCGGTATCAATAAGCCGTACACCATTAGATAGAGCAGATTTGACAGAATTGATACACTCGTCACCGTGAAGGCTGTATGTTCCCAAACCATTGATCGGCATTTCATAGCCGCTGTTGAGCATTACAGTATGAGTCTCAAAGTTGAATACGCCGACTTCTGCGGTAGTATCGGATATTAAGCCTAACGAATCCAACCATGTTTGTACTTCTTCTCTTGAAGTGTCAGCCGAAAAGCGCTCTCCATTAAGCCATTCGGCATTTGCTGCCAGTGAATACAGATTTGTGTCACTCGTTCCAATTCCGCTACTGTGTGAAGTACAGAATGGGATAATTGTCTTACCGGAAAAATCATATCTTTCAAGAAAAGTGCTGATAATTCTCGGTGCTTGCCCGTGCCAAATCGGATAGCCTAAAAGTATAGTGTCATATTGCTCCATGTTTTCAACGTCACTTAAAATGGCGGGGCGAGCGGATGAATCATCTTGCTCCCTGTCAGCTCGACCTCCTGTATAATAGGCTAAATCTTTATCGGTATAGGGGACTTCGGGGACGATTTCATAAATATCTGCATGAAGTATATCAGCGGCATACTCGGCAACCTTTTCTGTTGTACCGGTAGCCGAAAAATACACAACCAATGTGTTGTTTTCGTTGCTTTCCATTGTTTGATCCTCGCTTACAATTTCTGTATTTGCATTATTGGGCGGTGTATTCGGTTGTGCTTCTCCCGCACTTTCACCGCAACCTGCACTGAACAAAAGAGTAAGCACGAGGAAAAGCGTTTCAAGGCATTTCATCTCTATTCCTCCCTCTTAATTTTTTTAAGAAGCCAAATCATGTTTTCTGCAAGATTGCTCATATTAGAAAGGGCTTCTTCGTCTTGCTGAATATCACCGGGCATTTGTCCGTATGCCATATTCCAATAGGTGCTTCCTACCACAAACATTTCGTGATTCAGAAAGAAGTGATTCATTGAATCAATAGCGTTCAATGCACCGCCTCGCCTTGCTGCGGCAACGGAGGCTCCTGCTTTATGTTTCAGCAAACCGGGATTCATATCACAGACAACCGCTGCACGCTCTAAAAACGCCTGCATATTTGCCGATATATTTGCGGAATAAACCGGAGAGCCGAGAATAATTCCGTCTGCATTCTTCATCTTATCAAATACTTCCCGAAACATATCCTTGCGGTGAACGCAATTTTTCTGTCCACCACATGCCCAACACGCTTTGCAGGGTTCTATCACATTACCGGAAAACTGTACCATTTCTGTTTCGATTCCCGCTTTATTCAGTTTTTCAAATATTGTATTGATAAGAATAGCCGTATTGCCGTCCTTTCTTGCACTTCCGTTGATTGCTAATACTTTTTTCATTTAGACACCGCCTCATCTTTCACTTTTTTGATAAATTTTGCAGGTGTACCGCCTACAACCGTGTAGGGCGGCACATCTTTTGTAACAACTGCACCTGCTGCGATAACCGCCCAATCGCCAACTGTTACCCCCGGTAAGACGGTTGCATTTGAACCAATCCACACATTTTTACCCAATTTAATAGGTGCATAATGATTTTTTCTACCGTTGCCTGGTATCAAATCGTGATTGATAGTAGCCAATACCACATTATGACCGATCAGCGTACCGTCCCCGATTGAAATACCGCCTTGATCTTGAAAATGGCAGCCGGAGTTGATAAACACATCTTTCCCGATAGAAATGTTTTTTCCAAAGTCTGTGTAAAACGGGGGAAACAAGCGGAAAGTATCATCAATTTGCTTTCCCGTCAAACGGCTCATAATCTCCCGAAGCTCCTCCGGCGTATGGTACTGATTGTTCATTTCCATTGTTATTTTTATCGCTTCCTGAAACAATTCATCGGCGGTTAATTTCTTTTCTTCGTCCGGCTCAATGTTATCGGTAAAACACTTGATTATTTCTTCGGCATTCAAAATTTACATCTCCTTTTCCCATTCACGCAGAGTATGAACGCCCGATCCATCGCCCAATTTTTCTAAGCGGTCAATTTCATCAGCAGTCAATGTAATTCGAGCAGAAACCGCCGCTTCTTCCACCTGCTTTACTTTTGTAACGCCGATAATCGGAAGCGTACCTTTTGCGATTGCCCAAGCCGTTGCGATTTGTGCGGGGCTGGCGTTATATTTTTCACCGACCTTTTTCAGTTCGGTTACTAATACTTCAATCTCTGCTAAATGCGGGTTGTAGGAATCTCCCCGACCTGTCCCGGCGGAGAACGGGTGCTCTTTGTTGTATTTGCCTGTCAAAGCGCCCTGTTCCAATACCATATAGGCATAAAAAGTAATGCCGTTTTCCTTGCAATAGTCCAGAATCCCGGCGCGCTCTGAAGATCGATGTAACAGACTGAAGTGGTTTTGCACAGCGGAGATTTTCAAACCCGCTTCATTCAAAATTTCATTTGCCCGCTTAATTTCCGCAAGGTTGTGATTGGAAACACCAATCGCCTTGATCTGGCCGCTCTTTACCAGCGGAATTAGCTTCGGTGTCCACTTCTCCACATCAAAAGGATTGTGAATCCAATAGAGATCAATCACATCTACATGCAGACGTTCTTTGCTTCCGTCCAGCATTTCCTGCATTGCGTCCGGTGAATCGCTGGCAATCTGCGGCGTAAATTTTGTGGAAAGAATGACCTCTTCCCGGCGTACATCTTTTAGGAAAGTTCCGAGAATACGCTCAGAACTTCCCTCACCGTAAACGGCAGCGGTATCCCATAAAGTTAAACCACATTCCATAGCCCTATTAAACACAGGCTGTAAATCACTTTCAGATAAATGATTTCCGAATACTTGATCGCCACCAGCTGCTCCAGCACCCCAAGACCAAGCGCCCAATGCGATTTTAGGTGTTTTTGTATCCATAATTTATTCCTCCTGTTTTTCCTATTTCTGTTCTGTTTTTAGTCCGCTAGAGTTTTTCCGAAATGATAAAGTTCGTCTGTTTTTTTGCCTGAACCATTTTCGGCGCCATGTGCTGTAAAAACTCCTGCATTTTCCAAACCAAGATAATCCAAAAAATCTCCCTGAAAAGAAAACATTGCACCGTCATACATGTCAGCATCACCGGAACTTAATATCATCGCTACTTTTTTCAGGTGCGGAGGCTTTTGGGGGTATGCTGCCGCATAAAAGCGGTCAATCACACATTTAAGTTGCCCTGTAATCCCATGATAATAAATGGGCGAAGCGATTATCAGCATTTCTGCGTCCCGGAGCAAGGTGTATATTTCCCGCATATCATCTTTTTGAACGCATTCCCCGCCACTCTTGGTATGGCAGTATTCACAGGCAAGACATCCCGAAATTCTTTTTTTGCATACATCAATAATATCAACCTTATGACCGGAACTTTCTGCACCTTCCCGAAAAGCATTTATCATCCTTTTTGTATTTCCTTCCGGCCTTGGACTGCCATTTAACACTAAAATCTTCATATTCTATTCACCTTTTCATTGCTTGCGCCCCTTTATAAGCACATCTTGAAAATTTCCTCAACATCAGCCGGGGTTAGCTCTTTCGGACCTGTTATCGAGCCGGCGGCACAGGCGTGTTCCGCCATAACCTTAAAGTGCTTTTCATCAATGCCTAAATCGGAAAGGTTAGGCTGTAAACCGAGCGTGTTAAAGCAGAAATCTGTAACTGCTTCAATCGCTTTTTTCGCTCCGTCCATTGCAGAGAGATTTTCGGGAATACCGAACACCTTTACGCCAAGGCGGTAAATTGCGGGAGCAGTGGCTTCATCCAGAATATAAGTAAGCCAACGAGGGGTTACAATCGCAAGCCCGTGTCCGTGTGTAATATCATAGTAAGCGGAAAGCTCGTGCTCCATAAAGTGGCAAGCACAGCCGTGTACCGTTCCTCCGTCAAGAATTGAGTTTAATGCCATAGAGGACGCCCACATCAGATTTGCTCTTGCCTCATAATTTTCAGGTTCTTTCATTGCAACAGGCGTCCATTTTACTACGGTACGCATAACTGCCTCTTGCATTTCAAGCAGCAGATCAAAAGTCGCTTCTCCTGCAAGGTAGTAGTTATCCAAAATGTGATTGAATATATCAAAAGCACCGCAGGCAGTTTGATAAGACGGAAGCGTATAGCTGTATTCGGGATTTTCAAATGCGACTCTCGGAATAAGAGCAGTACCGCCAAGACCTATTTTTTCGTTTGTATCCATATTGGAAATAACGCTCCAAGCGTCCATTTCCGAGCCGGTTGCAGCATTTGTAAGAATAGCGACAACGGGCAGAGCTTCCGTTACCCATACTCCGTTAGATACAAGCGGCCACACATCGGCATTTTCGGTAAGTGCGGCTGCGGCAATTCCTTTGGCGCAGTCGATTGTCGAGCCGCCGCCCGCAGCAAGAACAACGCTGATATTTTCTTTTTTGCAAATTGCCGCCCCTTTATTGACCGTGGAATGTCTTGGATTCGGCTCAACGCCGGAAAGCTCGAACAGCTCAATGTCGCTGTTCTTGGCAATGGTTACGATACTGTCGTAAAGACCATTCTTTTTAATAGAGCCGCCGCCATAGACCAGCAAAACCTTTTTTCCGAATTTCAATAATTCCTCAGAGAGATGTTCAAGTTGGTTTTTTCCGAAATATACCTTGTCGGGATTGTGAAAAATAAAATCGTTCATAATGGTTTCCTCCGTTTATTTTTGTTTTTTTAGTGAATAGATTAAGTAGTCCAGGCAATCAATTTGCTTTTGACTTTTGTGCACTGAATCAAGCAGGCATTTACGATGTTTTGTGAGAATAGGGAGCATATCAAAAATCCGTCCTTCTTTCACAAGAAGCATGCATTTTTCTGTAATACTTTTATCACAACCTGCATCAATCAAATTTTGATAAATATTTTTATAGGTATCGTGTGCTTCCGCCATTGCTTTACCTCCTTGCCTGTAGTATAAATTCAGAAGTGCAGAATATCAAATATATATATTGAATGGCTTTGCATACTTGAAAGGTATGCAAGTGTGTACTATAATAAAGCCGTAAACAAAAATCAAGGAGGGGAAAGCTCTTTTGGATATTCGAGTATTACAATACTTTCTTGCAGTCGCAAGAGAAGAGAGTATTACAAAGGCAGCAGAAGCTTTGCATATGACGCAGCCTCCGCTATCAAGACAATTAAAGGATTTAGAAGATGAAGTTGGAAAGCAGCTTCTTATCAGAGGAAGTAAAAAAGTCACCTTAACAGAGGACGGTATGCTGCTTCGTAAAAGAGCCGAAGAAATGATTGCTCTAATGGAAAAAACAAAATCTGAACTTTCTTCCTCTGACGAAAATATCAGCGGTGAAATTTATATGGGCAGCGGCGAAACCGAAGCCGTTTCCACGATTGCGAAAGTAGCAAAAGATTTACAGGGAGAATATCCCCTGATTCGCTATCACATCTATAGCGGCGACGCTGAACATATCGTAGAACGATTAGATAAAGGTCTGATTGATTTCGGTCTGTTAGTAGAACCTTTTGATATTTCAAAGTATGATTTTATCAGGCTTCCGGTAAAAGATACTTGGGGAGTTCTAATGCGAAAGGATAGTCCTTTAGCTGAAAAGGAATCTGTTTGTGCCGAAGATTTATGGGATAAGCCCCTCATCTTATCACATCAAACAGCAATCAGCAGCGATATGATTGCTTGGCTGCGAAAAGATATATCGCAATTAAATATCGTTGCGACCTACGATCTTCTGTATAATGCTTCCCGTTTTGTAAAAATGGGATTTGGTTACGCAATCGCTTTAGATAAACTAATCAACACAAGTGGAGACAGCAATCTTTGCTTCCGACCGCTGTCTCCCGTTTCAGAAGCAGGATTATGTATCGTATGGAAAAAATATCAGGTTTTTTCAAGAGCGGCGGGGCGATTTTTGCAGAAACTTCGACTTGAATTTGAATTGCCTGATAATTGATTGTAATATTGTCAAAATATAAATACTCTGGCATCAAAAGATAACCTACGCAAAAGGGGCAGCGATTGCAGTCTTGTAACTGTAACGCTGTCCCTTTTAGTTTTCTTATATTATTATTCAATAAAATATCATAGCTGAGAATGTTTAAGCGTGAGTTCGTCATATTTGGTGTAGTATCTTAACCAACAGTTAAAATAAAGCAGCGGATTGCCAACACAAAACAAATATAAATGCTTTCTGCAGATTTTTTATCCTATTTTATCTTAGATGCGAGCATACTCGCCGCTAACCGCCTGTGCTGCCGGCGTTCCCATAAACGCTCCGGTAATTTTTCCCTCCAAAGCACTTAAGATATGGCAAACAATATAAGGTCGATTCATGGTGCCTCCTTTCTGTGTACTTGCTTTTTATATAAAGCAAGTTTTTTAGCATAATACGTTACGGCAACAAACAGGGATGACATAATGACGGACTCCATAAGATACACCAAGAATGTTTTGGATTCATCATATTCCTTCTGATAGTCAATCAGATGAAACAGTTCCTCCCAAAACCGCCTGTCTATAAACAAATACACACCATATATGCATATCGCAAGCACGAGTATCTGAAAAAATGGGCACAGAGCCGTTTTAACTCTAGGGTTCATGGGGACTTTTTTGGCCAGCCCTATCAATTTTGTCCAGTGCAGTCCCAAATGTATCGACATAAGGATAAACGCCCACGCTGTTGTTACAAGATGCAGAAATCTGCCAAGCTCTATGGTGCTGCCGTTTCCGACAGAGAAGATATACTGCGAAGCAAAAATTCCGCTGAGTACACATCCCAATACAGCAAGCAAAAGAAGAATATTCACCGCCGTCTGCACAATACGCATTGCATTGTATCTGCCTCTGAACATAGCCTTATACCATTTGTAGTTAAGCACATTGTGCAAAACGAAAAACATTCCGGCAGTAAGCCCCAGCCATTCGTGAGGCGCATCCCGCAAAAGATATTGTCCCATAAGCAGCAGAAACAGAAGGTACATCATCACATCAACGCATAGTTTCATAATTGCCGTTGGTTTCATGCTGCTCACCTCAGTTCGTCTTCAGCAGTCCAATCTCGTCAATCCAATCGATAATTTCCTGTTCTGCATCCTCGATACTGCTTCTTGAAATGGCTTTTCCATCCAGCATTGCCGCATCAGGTTCCAACTCAGCAATTGTTCCCGGTGTTCCCGAAAAACCACTGCCGCCATGGGTCATAAACGGAACGATGGTTTTTCCGGAAAAATCATAGCTTTCAAAAAACGAATACAGAATGTACGGCATATCGGCATTCCAGTTGGGATAACCCACAAACACTACATCATAAGAATCAAAATTCTGGATTGTATCGTTAATTTCAGGACGTGCGTTTGTACGAATCTCATCCTGTGCTGCTTCCAAAAGCTCTTCGTGATCGGTAGGATAGGGAGTAGCAGGTTCAATGCGGAACATATCTGCGCCTGTATTTTGCTGAATAACCTGCGCCATATATTGTGTATTGCCGAGATGCTCACCATCCACTTCCACATAGCTGTTGTCACGGTCATCGGGAACAGAAAAATAAACAACAAGTGTATTGCTATCCTCGTTTGTTAAATCGGCTGTATCGCCAGTAGAACCGGCGTTGTCTGTGGGCTTACTCTCATTCGTAGAACTTCCGGTATCTGTCGAAGATGTTGTAACATCGCCTCTGGATGATGAAGGTGTTTGTCCTGAACAAGCAGTCAGAGAGAAAACAGCAGCAATGCCGAGGACACATATGGTGAACAGTGAAACCCATTTTTTTGTTTGTTTTTTCATCATATCATTCTCCTGTTTTTTATTTTATAAGCCCATTTTCAGAAAGATAGTCGTCAATAGCACCGGTATCAGACGGCCTTGCAAATAATCCATTATGAACCGTCGCCCCCTCCGAAACTTCACGGACAAATTCAATAGACTGGTTAAACTGCTCCGTATCCATGGAAGCCGACTGGGTAAACGGATAAACCTCTTTGCCGCTCAAGTCATAACTCTCCAAAAATGTGCCAATAATCATAGGCGCTGTATGCCACCAAATGGGGTAACCCACCAGAATGGTATCATATGCATCAATAGAAGCAGGGAGATTTGCAATTTCCGGTCGGGCATTTTCGTCACGCTCAACCTTTGCAATATCGCCCGTTTCATTGTAATCAGCAGGATAAGCTGCCTTCGGTTCTATTTCCAACAAATCGCCGCCTGTCTGTTCAGCAATATATGACGCCATTTCTTCTGTGTTCCCCGACCAGGAGAAATAAACCACCAGCGTATCTTTATCAACTTCAGGAATATTAGGATTTTCCTGTGCATTTTTTGTGATATAACGGTACAGTATGGTAACGGCCTCTGCACGGGTTGTTTGTCCGGTTGGGTCAAAAACATTTCCACTTTTTCCAGCTATAATACCATTTTTTTGCGCCCATGTTACCGCAGTTTCGGCATAAGCTGCAATTTCAGCGGAATCTATAAATGATGTATTGCCTGCCACAGTCACATCATTGCCCTGATATGCCGCATATCGGTATAATATAACGGCAAGTTGCTGACGCTCTATCGGATCATTCGGACCAAAACGATTTTCTCCATAACCAGCAACAATCCCATTTTCTGCTGCCCAATCAATAGCAGCTGCATAATAAGAATCCGACGGTACATCCGTAAAAATAGATGGAGCAGCTTGCGGTTGTCCCTCATTTCGCCATAATATGGTCACTAACATTCCTCGACTTAAGGGAATATCAGGAGAAAATACTCCTTGCTCCGTTCCAGAAATCAAACCATTTTCCGAAGCATATGTTACAGCTTCGGCATAATACGCATCTGCAGACACATCCGAAAAAATTTCTGCCGCCATAGCGGGCATGGCACAAGTCAGAACCATCACCATGCTAAAAATCACCGAAAAAATTGTTCTAAATTTCTTCATGAAAACCGACCCCTTTCTAAAATCAATCTATCACTTGTTATTGCCTAATACCTCTTCTAAATAGTCGTCAATAGCACCGGTATCAGACGGCCTTGCAAACAATCCATTATGAACCGTCGCCCCCTCCGAAACTTCACGGACAAATTCAATAGACTGGTTAAACTGCTCCGTATCCATGGAAGCCGACTGGGTAAACGGATAAACCTCTTTGCCGCTCAAGTCATAACTCTCCAAAAATGTGCCAATAATCATAGGCGCTGTATGCCACCAAATGGGGTAACCCACCAGAATGGTATCATATGCATCAATAGAAGCAGGGAGATTTGCAATTTCCGGTCGGGCATTTTCGTCACGCTCAACCTTTGCAATATCGCCCGTTTCATTGTAATCAGCAGGATAAGCTGCCTTCGGTTCTATTTCCAACAAATCGCCGCCTGTCTGTTCAGCAATATATGACGCCATTTCTTCTGTGTTCCCCGACCAGGAGAAATAAGCCACCAGTGTTTTGTTGTCTGTTGATTCTGTTTGAGCTTCCCCAATAGAAGCGGACGTTTTAGCCTCAGATGATTGTGTTTGGGAAGTTTTACTGCTGACAACAGAGTCAGAAGAAGCCGAATTGTCACTGTTTTGTGCGGGCGTCTGACCGCAAGCTGCAAGAGCAAAAATCATAGTTGCGGCCATCAGCAAACCAAGAATTTTTTTGAGCATATTGATTTCCTCACTTTCCATATTCTAGTTTTCCACTAAAAAAGATTAACACGCCTCATTGAGAATATCATAAATCTCATTTCGGGTAAGTTCACGAGGACCGGACTTAATAATGTTGCAAGTATCTGCTACTTGACGCAGCAATTCTGGAGTAATTTCTACAATGGATTTTAATTCACCCATTTTCGTGGGAAGACCACAATCTCTAATCAGTTTTTCCAATTCATCCAAACCGGCCTCCGCCGTATCTGCCCCAAAGACCACCTTTGCAAACCGAGTAAATTTTTCTCTGGCAGCTTCCAGAATATGCCGATAGTATATCGGTTGAATGACAGCAAGTCCCTGACCATGGTTACAGTCGGTGTAAGCTCCAAGCTGGTGTTCAATCTGATGCACCTGAAAATCGGTCAATCGTCCGGCTTTCAGAATTCCGTTTTCAGCCATGGCGGAATCCCACATTAGGTTGCTTCTCGCTTGAATGTCATTGATGTCTGCAAGCAGACGGCGCATATTAACCACAGTGTTTCGCATGACAGCCAGTGCAACATCGTCTGATACATTGTCCGCATCGGAATCGCCAAGATAGGTTTCCATGGCGTGGCTCAAAGTGTCAAACGTACCGGAAAGCACCTGCATGGGCGGCACCGACATTGTATAATCTGGATCAAGAACAGCAAAGGAAGCCGGTGTTCCAAAGATACCACCTTTCCACAGTTTATCTTCGTGAGTGATGACCGCGCCGTTGTTCATTTCAGCTCCGGTACCGGAAGCTGTCACCACTGCGCCGACTGGAATCCCGGAAGTGGGAAATCTACCTTTGTTATATTCCAGTTCCCAAATATCTTCATCCAAAACAGCCTGTGCCGAAATCACCTTACAGCAGTCAATAACACTGCCGCCGCCAACCGCTAAAATAAACTCTACTTGCCGCTCTCTTACAAGAGCAGCGCCTTCCTGTACTTTGGCATAAGTCGGATTCGGCATAATACCATAAAACTCCACAATTTCTTTTCCTGCCTTTTTCAGCAGGGTTATCAGCTCATCATAAATGCCGTTTTTCTTAATAGAACCACCACCGTAAGCCAGCATAATGGTTTTACCCACCTTCGGCAGTTCTTCGTCAAACGCTTTCTTTACGACCTTCTGACCGAAATATACTTTTGTAGGATATGAATACGTAAATTTGTTCATTGCAGCCTCCAATCACTTATTTTATAAAATTTGTTAAAACTTTTTCGTTTTCTGGATAGATCAGTCCGTGTTCTTTTCCAAGCTCCAGACAGTTCATCACCCATGCCATGTTTTTTCCGATGCTATACATCGTCATAAGCCCCTCCCTGTCCTCTGAAATCTGTTCCGGCTGCGCACCGTAAACCTGATTCCAATAGGTTGCAAAACGATAGGCATGAAACTGCCGTTTACAAGTAATACTTTCATTGGTAATCTCCTCCTTGAATATTTGCAATTTTATTATTTTCATGCTATAATGCGATTGTTTCAACCGCTTGGTACAACCGATTATAATTTACGGTAGTTACTATCGGTCAAGAGTTTTTTGAACATATTTTTGAATTTTTCGTGAACAATGCAGGAGGAGTTTCAGTATGTATACGATGATGCAGGTTTGCCGAGAGTTGAATATGACCTACCAAACCTTAAAATTTTATTGTAATGAAGGGCTAGTCCCTAATGTCAAACGAGATGGAAACAATCGCCGGATTTTTGACGAAAAAGATGTGAAGTGGATTAAAGATCTTACTTGTCTAAAAAAGTGCGGCTTGAGTATTCAAGAGATGAAAGAATATCTCGCATTGTGCATGCAGGGCGAATCCACCATTATTCCACGAAAAGAAATGCTGGCAGAGAAACAGGAAGCATTGCGGGCTTCCATCAAAGAATTAGAGGATAGCGTTGCCTACATTGATTGGAAGCAAAACTTTTATGATGAAGTTCTTTCCGGGAAAAGACCGTATGTGAGCAATTTAATACAACCAAAAAAATAAACCGTTTCCAAACAAAAAACTCTATGCGACCACCAAATCTTTCGCATAGAGTTTTTCTTTTGTATTTTCATCGTATAAAAATACCGTCAGTCAAAATGACCAACGGTATAATTTTTTTATTTATTGTTTCACGTGAAACAATTTTGATTGTAATGCTCCATCATCGGGAGATTGTTTGTTGCCTGCCCTCCTTCAGTGGACAGTTTTACCACTGTTCCCCTTAGTCGGACTACGTCCGCCACGGTTGGAACAGCTGGTCAAACTGTCCGCTTCAATGTCGACAACGGCAACAAAACATCTCCCTAATTTATGCGCATAAGGATAGCCGACCACTCTGATAATCCTTTTCTATCACCCAGACAACATTTCCCGCACTTTTTTCAGCGCACTGCGCTCCAAACGGGACACCTGCACCTGCGAGATACCTATTTTTTGGGCTACTTCTGTCTGTGTTTGGTCGCGATAAAACCGCAGATACAAAATATTTTTTTCTCTGTCCGGCAAACGGCCCATCACTTCTTCCAGCGCCATATGATCTAAAAATTGATTATCTTCCTGCCGATCCGCCAACTGATCAATCACATAAATGGCATCTCCATCATCCTGATACAATTCTTCATGAATGGATGTCAGGTATTGGGTAGCTTCCATGGCCTCTGTCAGCTGTTCCAGTGTCAATTCCAATTTTTCTGCTACTTCTGACAGCTTTGGCTCCCGTCCCAATTCTTTGGTTAGCTGCTCTTGAGTATACCGGATGCGAATGCCGGTTTCCTTTAAAGAGCGGCTGATCTTCATAGGGCCGTCATCCCGCAAAAATCGGCGGATTTCACCAATCACCATCGGCACCGCATAGGTAGAAAAACGCACCTGATAAGACAGGTCAAATTTGTCGATTGCTTTGATTAGTCCAATGGTGCCAATCTGAAACAAATCCTCCATGTCGTAGCCTCTGTTAGAAAATCGCTGAATCAAATTAAATACCAACCGTAAATTACAGTTGATGATACGCTCTCTCGCTGCCTCATCTCCAGCTTTTGCCTGCACTAATAGAGCTTGTACTTCGTTGTTTGGTAATAATGGAAAACGAGGTAAATTCATTTCATTTAATCTACCTGCCATAAAACCACCTTACCCCACTTCATCAATTTTTTGTTCTCCGGCAGGCAATGTTTTATGCAGCAAAACCGTTGTCCCCTGCCCAGGCTGAGAATACACCTCTATGCGGTCCATGAACGTCTGCATAAACACAAACCCCAGCCCCATATGCTCCTCTCTGGTGGAAAAAGCTGGTTCCATAGCCTGCTCAATATCCGCAATCCCAATTCCGGTATCTATCACCTGTATGGTCAGCTGATGCTCTTTCACCTCCATCTTGACAGTAACTTCCTGATCTTCAGCATTTTCATAGCCATGAATGATGCAGTTGGATACCGCTTCTGACAAAGCAATCTTAATCTCATCCAATGCCTCAAAGGTAAGATCATAGGGAAACAAGAAACCACTGACCACCATCCGCACCAAAGAAACATTTTCCCCAATGCTTTTTACCTTTAATGTCACACTATTGTCTTTTACCATATCCTTCACCCCTCGCAGTTCTCTGAGACTCCAGCCGCATCACCGGCATCAGCTTCTTCATACCTGATAATTCCAGCAATCGGTACACAGTATCATTGGCATCGCAAAGCATCATTTTTCCCTGCCGTCCATGCATAACCTTATAACAGCCAATGAGCATGCCCAATCCGGAACTGTCAATAAAACTGATATCCCCCAAATTAATAATCAGATTTTTAAGACCGCTGCGATTATATAAAATGGCATCCAGGCTGTCTTTCACTTTTTTAGCGGTTACCATGTCCAAATCTCCCTGCGGATATATGGTCAGCGTATCTTTTTCCATTTTCCAATCCAAAGCAATCACTTCCTTTTTATTCCAGTTAAAGTATCTTTCGTGATAGCTATCCCAATTCCTTCCAAACAGAAGAAAACTTTTTATAAAAATATCTCTGCGTGGTAACATAGCTTCTATACGTTCAATCTCCTGCAGCATAAAAACAGAACCAACACAAGATGCAACTATCTGCGCTGGCTCTGACTAAAAATAGCATTTCAACTGTAGATTTCTAACCGACTTTGCTATAATATTCTATAGACTTAACGAAATACGGATTGATTTTTCAACTAGAAAGTGGAATCATTCGTATTACTATACTAAAGTGAAAGGAAACTTAGATTATGTTATCTCTTTCAGAAAATCTAACAGGACAAGATTTTATTGAATATATCTCTACATGTTTTCACATTGCCGATATCTTTTCATTAACCCGAAACGGTTGGTTCACTGCTGAAAAGAATATGGAGGAACAGCGGTTTCTTCAACTTCTTGCTCCATATCATATTCGCACTTTACACACCAATCATTGGTTTTGCTACCGTGTTCCCAGTAATTATGAAATAGAGGTTTATCTATTTCACGCTGCTCTGGAAGCGAAAGAAATTCTTTTGTCTAACTATGATAGCCTTTTCTTAACTTCCCCATGGAAGATACCAGAAGATTTATGTTTTTTCAAAAATCATAAATTATTTGCAGGAAGTGTATCACACGAAAATATTTGTTATGTATTTGACGAAACAATCTCTCTCCCCGGTGTATGGGAAATAACTGCATCTATTTCAGCAGAACAAATCCATTTACCTGATGAACCTTAAACGATTTTATCTGCTCCAAACGTTTCATACAGATAAAGCTTATCGGCAATCTATTTCTCGGACTCGTAAAAATTCCGTATCCAGAACCGGAACTATTACGAGTCTGGATACGGAATTTTTACGAGGTAATAAGACTGAGAAGAATCAGACTGATTAAATATAAATAGAGGAGGGGGAGGCGCATCGCCAATCATCAAAAAACAACGATACATTTATAACAATATAACATCTGCAAATCAACATTTCTAAAAATAAAAAGCGTTCCCATCAACGTATTTTGTACGCCATGGAAACGCCTGCTTTTACTGCTCTAATTTTTCCAGCTCCTGAATCTGTTTGTCCTCGTCATAAAAATAATAATGCGCTTTCTCCGGTGCATCAGCAAATACAACCTTTACCAGATACTCATTTTGCTCTCTTTTGTCATATACAGTCTGCACTTCTGCCAATTGCTCCACAGTATAACCCTGCTCCTGCAGATATTGCGCTACCTGCCGTTTCATCTGCAGTCTGGTAAGCGGAGAACCAAACTGACTAAGCAAAATCACTGCAAGCAATACCACAACGGTCAGCACTGTACAGGCTTTTCTCCAATTATACATTGGCGGCCTCCTTACTGAACAGATGGTTCCCATCCATCGCCATATCCTTTGCTGCGCAGCTCATCAGCCAGTTCCTCCAATTTGCGCATACGGTGATTGATTCCCGATTTTCCCAATGGCGGATCCATCAGCATTCCCAACTCTTTTAAACTGACTTCTGGATATTCCAGCCGCGCCTCTGCCACAGCCCGCAATCCATCATTCAGTTGTTCCAATCCATAATATTTTTGCACAAATTCAATATTATTCTTCTGACGCACAGCGGCATCAATGGTCTTGTTCATATTGGCGCTTTCACAGTTGACCAGCCGATTGACCTGATTGCGCATCTCCTTTTGAATCCGAATATTTTCCAGCTCCAGCAAAGCCTGATGGGCCCCGATGATATTTAAAAAATCCGCAATCTGTTCACTTTCTTTTAAATATACCAGCAGCACATTTTTTCGGCCGCTGATTTTAGGATGCAGACCAAAAGTTTCTATCAGCTTCACCAGCGAATCGGCATATTCTTCACTGTTGGCCACAATTTCCAGATGATAACTGTTCATCGGATCACTGAGAGAACCGGCGCCCAAAAAGACACCGCGCAGATAACTGCGTTTACAGCAGTCCTTTTTCACCAAATCCTCACTGATTTCCGGATTATACATCAGGCCGTCCTTCATCAGCCCTAAGCAATCCAGCACTTCCATCACCTTAGGCTGCCCGGGAACACGAACCAGATATACATTATTTTTCTTTAACCGATTGCGCCGCTGTACGGTAATCTCGGTTTCTACCTGAAACAGCTTTTTTAAGCCTTTAAATGCTTTTCTGGCTACTGCTGCATTTTCTGTTGTTAATTCCAGACCGATTCCCTGACGGCTGCCAATCAATATGGTGCCGTCCATACGAACCAGACCGGCCAACTCTGCAATCTCACAGCATTTTTTTTTCTGCTCCAAATGTGCTAATTCATTTTTTATTTCATTGGAAAAAGACATGGTCCATCCCCTTTACTTTCTTCCAGACAGCTTTCGTTTTTTATCTGCCATCTTTTTTGCTTTATCATTCTTTTTCTTAACCAGCTTGTAATTGCGTTTCCAGCCTAAGGTATTCCAAAAACCGTTCTGACTGTACATTTGATCCATAATGGTTTCTGCCAGCCGAGCAGAATCATGACGCAGCACATGCTGCTCATTGAGCAGATCGGCTTCTATCACCTTAGCCTCCAGCTGTTCCAGCTTATCTTTATGATATTTTACCGGTATGGCGCCTTCCTCTGCATAGCGCTGCAAAATATCCTGATCCAAGGTTTCATGGTTATTTACAACAATATAATCTACAATGCCCTTGCGCCCATGCTCCAGCATGGAAAACAAATGATCTTCAGCGGTAAAATTATCCGTCTCGCCGGCCTGCGTCATCACATTGCAAACATAAAATTTCATGGCTTTACTCTGCAAAATCGCTTCTACGATACCATCCACCAGTAAATTAGGAATAATACTGGTAAACAGACTGCCCGGCCCCAACACAATCGCCTCTGCCGAAGCAATGGCTTCCAGCGCCTCATCCGGCGGCTGCACATCCTCCGGCTCTATAGTAAGCCGCACAATAGGTCTGTCTGCCTGCGATACGCAGCTTTCCCCCACAATTTCTGTATCATCATCCAAAATAGCTTTCAGCGTAATGGGCACATCGCTCACCGGCAATACCCGTCCGCGAATTTGCAGCACCTCGTTAATATCAGAAACAGCATCATGAAAGCTGCCGGTCAGATAAGACATGGCCACCAGCAGCAAATTGCCCAGACTATGACCATCCAGACCTTCGCCCCGTTCAAAACGGTAATCAAAAATCTGCTCCATCAAATCTTCTCTGTCCGATAATGCAACGATACAGTTTCGCACATCACCAACCGGCACCATATCAAACTGTTCACGAATGCGTCCGGAGCTGCCGCCGTCATCCCCCACTGATACAATGGCCGTAATATTGCTGGTGTATTCTTTTAATCCCCGCAGCAATACCGACAGGCCCGTACCGCCGCCAATCACAACAATATGAGGCCCCTGCTGCAACCGCCGCCAATGACCGTACTCTTTGTGGCTCTGCTTTTTTCTTCCTGGTTTATAGCCCTGATATCCGATTACAATCCCCTCCTCTGCTCACCATGGCAAGCAGATTAATTGTCCCTGTGTTTTACATTGACTGCATAGCCTTCCTGCTGCAGCAACTGCCCAATTTTAATGCCCAATGCAATAGAACGGTGCTGCCCGCCCGTGCAGCCAATCCCAATGGTAAGATGGGTTTTTCCCTCTTTGCTGTAATTGGGCAGCAAAAATTTTAACAAATCCATATATTTCTGCAAAAATTCCTGGCACTCAGCAGAACGAAATACATAATCCTGCACAGCCGGATCTCTGCCGGTCAATGGACGCAGCTCCGGAATATAAAAAGGATTGGGAATGAATCTTACATCCATTAATAAATCTGTATCAATCGGAATGCCGTGTTTATAACCAAAGGTAATAATGCTGATTGACAGCGTATCGCTGAACTCTGCCCACTGGGTCCGCAACTCCTGACGCAGTTCGCTGGCTTTCAGGCGAGAGGTATCAATAATTTTATCAGCCCTTCCCCGCAGCTCGCTTAATTTCTGCCGTTCCAGCCGGATCCCTTCGCTAATGGTTCCCTGCGGATTTAGCGGATGATTGCGGCGGGTTTCTTTAAACCGCTGAATCAGAACATCATCAGAAGCTTCCAAAAATATAATCTGATAGTTGATTTCCATATCGTTCAACTCTTTCAGATTGTGATGCAATTCATCTAAAAATAAATCGCCGCGAATATCAATTACCAAGGCAATTTTACTTACCTTTCCATCCGACTGACGGCAAAGCTCGGCAAACTTAGGAATCAGCGGCGCCGGTAGATTATCTACACAAAAATATCCCATATCTTCAAATACTTTTACAGCATTACTTTTCCCTGCACCGGATAACCCGGTGATAATTACAAAATTTGAACCATTCATTGCAACCGCTCCCTTCTAAAAAACACATACTACTGCTTTTTATCATAGCAGAGTTTCACCCGAGAGACAAGCCAAGATATCATAATCTGATATCCCGTTGCAAAGAAACCGCCGCACAGCAAAAAGCGACTGCGCCTGATTAACCGCAATCGCTTCCATATGTTGTGTAAGAACCTGATACAAAACTTTATTAAGTATCTACACCAGTCGCCCATTTTTACTGATAGTACAAAATGTAATTTCATTCCACTTTTGTCATCAGGATAAGCTTATTCATCTCACTACTATCATTCCGTTGTAATTTCAATACACATACCATCCGAAGTCTGCACAGCCTGTACCTTTGCACCCAAACTTTCAGCTACGTAACGCAATGGTACATGAGTACGTCCTGGTGGAATAGATACAGCAGCAGTATCCATTGTATATGAACTACCATCAATGGTATATTCCGGTGAATCCAAACGGAACACAACTGTACCCTTAGGTCCATCTACAATCGTAATACTCTTATCAACAGCATTCCAACTCACAGTAAATTGCATAGCTTCTGCTAATGTACGTAACGGTACCATAGTGCGGTTATTGCTATCAATATAAATTTTACCATCATCAGCTGCAATTGGCACATTCTTGCCATTAAGCACACAAGTAAGAATACTCTGCGGACGGCCTACTACTGGTTTTTTAAACAAACTGTCGTCAAAATAGAGATTACTGGCATTCTGACTAACTTTGATCTGCTCATACAAAGCACAGCGTTTTTTATAATTTGTATTTTCCTTGCTCACATCAGTACGTCCCCACCAAGCATAACCATCCATATAATTCTCCATAGCTTCATCCCAACTGCTAAAATTATCATGAACAACATTTGCAGCTAGTTCAATCATATCCAATGCTTCTCCCTTAGTGATGTAACCAGCATGATAAGACCAACAGGCTACATGGGACAGACGGAACATATCCCAACACAAAATCCCTCTGTCGCCCCATTTATCCGCTAATTCCATAGTATACGGAATCATATATTTATCCATACCTTCTGCTTGTGCCATTATCTGATCATATTGTTCTTTGGTCAAAGATTTAAAATACATGCTATCCATCGCAAAATCTGTACGGTGACCTTCCAGTGCTAACCATGCTAAACTGGACAAAGCATCCTCTCTGTTTTCGCTACCATAGCTACTTAACATAATTTCATAGCCATTTCTAATTTGTTTATTTTGGGGAATATCACCTGGTTCCAAATATAGATTTTTCGAGTCATCACCATTCACTTTCATAATGATGGCACCCATACCTTTTGCCCACTCGTCTACATTGTACTCGCCCCATAATTCTTCTTTTTCTCGGTTAACGGTATAAATATCCAACCGACTTGCTGCATTCATCACGATACCTTGATACACCATTGGTTTTTTAGCACCATATGCACGTTTTGCCCATTCTCGTTCTGTTTCCCCTGATAGCTTTGTGGTGGCTTGCAACTCATCTACGAACAGCTCTAACGGCACATATACATCTTTATAGGTTTTTTCAGTTTGTTCATAAACTACTACAACGCTATTCATTGCTTTTTTTTCACCATTTACATAATAGTCCTTAGAACCTACTTTTAATTTCCATTTTTCTTTACCATTTTCCGATACAATAACTTGTCCCGTAGTTTCGTTGTAATCTACTGTATAGCCAAAAAACTTCGCGTAAATTTCAAGATCTACCAAAATGCGACCATCTGGAAATATATAATTAGCAGAATTATAATTTGTCGGTACACGCAAACCATCAACATACACATATCCAATTACACCATACTCAGCATCATTCTCATGCGGTAATGGTTCTGCCAATACCATTTGCGGCAACATAAACAATAGCAACACAATACACGCCAATAATCGATAGTATTTCTTTTTCTCCTTCATACAAATCGCCTCTTTCTCTTTTATCCTTATTACAGTTAAACCATACTTCCCTTTAATATAACTATAACAGATTTTTATAGAGTAAACAACAATTTTATTTCTAATTTATAAAATATTCAGGAGAATTTTTCATGCAATGCGGATTCATCATGAATCACTACAACCATACGCTGACACGCTGACAAATTTCATTCAGATAAACTGCTGCAAATACCAGTCCATCATCGGTTGTCCCCATAGTACTACCAACCAGGCAGCAATGGCGATGGACGGCGCAAAGGGAAAAGGCTTGGCCCAGTGCAGCTGGTGCTGTATACCCTGCCACAAAAGGCCCACCAAACAGGAGCAGAATAGGGTCAGCGCTGTCATCATCGGCCCCAAATACAGCCCCAGCAGAAAGAACAGTTTGATATCTCCGCCGCCCATGACTGGCTTTTTCCAAAATTTTTCTCCAATCAGCACAAAGATAAGCAGCGGCACCGCCACCGAGCAGGCCCGCAATAAACTTGAAAGCACAAGGGGTTGCAATGCAGCGCCGGCAAGTATCTGCAATAACAGATACAGTACAGTACCGGCTATAATAAAGACATCGGGAATAAGCCAGCTTTCATAATCCACCAAAGCAATCAATACTAACAAGCAGCTTAAGCACAACAACGGCAGCAGTTGCTGCCAATTGGTATAGCATACTGCTAACGAAAAGAATATGCCTGCTGTCAAAACCTCTACCAGAGGATATCGCCAGGATATGACCGCGCCGCAGTGACGGCAGCGCCCTTTTTGCACCAGCCAGCTAACCACCGGAATCAGCTCTTTGACCGATAGCACATGCTCACAGACCGCACAGCGGGAACGGCCCTGTAAAATAGATTGCTGCCGCACAAACCGCCATGCAAAAGCGTTGCAGAAACTGCCCATAATCAATCCCAGACTCAGTATAAACAAGCTGCCGATTGCCCATACCCCTGCATCGTATTCCATATAAGTCCTCTCCCCACATGACAGGTTTCAGAATAACTACTCAAAGAATAGGTTTATGTTATTTGTTTCATGCAAATCCCTCTATGGTCTTATACCGTTCTGCCAGATTGCGAATTGCCTGTAAAACTGAACCGGAAATGGCAATATAGACATGCTGTTTTATCTCCTGCAATAATTGTTCAATCGGATCATCCATACAAAATCCCACTACAATCTGCCGCAAATACATGCTGTGCATATCAGATAATGTATTGAAATCCGCATCTGCAACACAATGGCTTTCTTTATCTATCATAAAACTAACACCAATATACTCACTGGTTGTATATACAATAGATTCTTTGGTCACTTTTGCTGCGCCGCTCACCAAAATATACTGCCGATAATCGGTAATTGTTTCTTTGTTCATTTTCATTCCCCTTTTCTCAATAATTTGACGTAAATGTACTTTTATAAATAATTCTATACATTTAGCCCAACTCCTTTTCGGCCTAAGCATTTATAAAATATCTATTATATATTAAATAAAAAACAGGCGGAATCTATTTTGAACAGACTCCACCCCTATATTGAAAATATACTTTCTGTCAGTTCTCATTATTACAATAGACCAATTATCATCCAATACGGAACCAACAAGAACAAAATTCCCAGTAAAAATATCACGCAACGAACTAAATTAAATTTAATGAAGTCACTCATAGACATCATACCAAAAGAATATACAACCAAGTACGGAATAAACTCATATGGCAGGAAAATTGCTTCAGAGGAAACAATCAAGCCGTATACTACCGGATAAAGACTCATCCCTGCTTCCAATGCAATCTGACACATTGGAACTGTAGTTAAGGACCAGATTGCCAATGGTGTCATAAAGAAGTTCAAAACGAAGGTCATAGCAAATTCCATGCCGAAAAATCCCAATGTACTTAAATTGGTCATAATGGGCATTGCAACTTTCGCAATAATATCACCAATCCCCAATTGTGTCGCTACATTCCCGATGGCCATACAAGCTCCAATAAAGAATACACTCTGCCAGTTTAAATGACGTATGCTATGTTCTGTCGCTACATTGATGCCCGGAAGCAACAGCACCCACGGGGCCAGCGCAAACAGCAGGTTGGGATCGACTTTCAAAACCGGAGTTGCAATCAACAGTGCAAAGAAGATTACCATAAATATACTGGATTTTTTCTCTTTCACACTCATTTTACCCATATCTTTTAATTCTGCTTTAAAATATTCGCTGCCCTTTAAACTAATATCCACTTTCCAAATTTTACTTACAACAAATAAGGAAATCATACATACTAAAATCATCGGCCAGTTGTGCATCATTGCCTGTAGTGGTGATACCATAAAGGTTGGATCTACCAACTGTGCCTGCGCAATGGTCATCCCGTAGTTTGCCGGTGTATATACAGCACTGCGGGTACAACAGGAACCCAGCAGGCATGCAAACCCGATCAACGCCGCTTCTCTGCTCTGTAATTTTAAGTCTAAACTCTTAATCATACCTACACACAATGTTGCCATAATGATATAAGCCATACCAAAAGTCATAATGGTCAATACCAGTGAAGCAAAAAAGATACCAAATAATAAAACTGTCCAGCCATTGCCCATCTTAGATAAAATAGCAACTGCAACTCGTCTTAAAAGTCCTGTTTCCTCTAATGCGTTAGCCATAAAATATGCGCCCACACACATGTAAATAATACTATTGGTCCACCCACTCATTGCGCCAGCGGCGTTGGTAACACCAAATAATACCCAACCCATTGGCATCACAACAGAAACAACCAGTGGATCAAAAAACTCAAATGCCATTAAAAGAAGTCCAAAAACGGTTACTGTAAAGAATAATGAAATTTGTTTGGTATAGATATCATTGGTGGGTATCAAATAAACTGCCACTGTCAGTACGATAGTCACAATCCATTTTATTTTTGTAGCTTTGCTCATTGTTGACTCTGCCATAAGTTTCGCCCCCTGTTATCATAAATTCAAAAACAACTCTGTAAATACTATACAATATCGTTTCATTCTTATACTGACCACACAACTTTACTCTACGCAAAACTAACATTAAAAAACAACCACTGTTATTAAGAAGTATTCTATTTCGTTATAGTATGATAGCCATTGCCATGGATATTGGGGCTGCTGTATCATCTGTGTCTTCAACGAAACAACAGCCGCACCCTTAAAAGCTAATCTGTTTTTACTGTTATTTACTTTCCTCTGCCATTTTCGCTAATTTTCTACGGGCAGGACATCTTGTTTCATCAAACAGCCAAAAGCAAACTGGACAATGGAAACAGTAAACCGGTTCTTCCCCTTTTACAATTTTGTTATACCAGTTTGGATCAGCCATTCTGGCACGGCCAATACCTACAAAGTCTGCATAACCTTTTTCCAGAATATCTCTGGCGATTTCTGCATTTTTAACACCATCGGCAGCAATAACCGGGATGTTTACATTCTGTTTAATCTGCCATGCACCTAATACACGTTTGGTGTATGGCCAGCCTTCCGGTACTTCAATGCCCAAGTCAAAGGTATCGTCCATATTACCCTGTTCAACACGTTCATCTACGCCAGTAGATACAGAGATATATTCTACGCCGGCTTCTTCAAACATCTGAGCCAGTTTGATACTGGTCTGAATATCCGGTTCATTACAACCTAAACGACAACCAACGATGAAGTCATCACCGCATTTTTCACGAATGCCTTTGATAATTTCTACTACATATTGGGCACGTTTTTCAACGGAACCGTTATATTTCCAAGTAATATCATTGGTGATTGGGGATAAAATCTGGCTTAACAGGAATACGTGTACGCAGTGTACTTCTACGCCGTCAAAGCCTGCTTTCTGAATACGAACTGCTGCATCAATAAAGTCCTGCTGTACATCCAACAGACGTACCAGTGGTGCTTCAGACAGTTTTTTGCCGCCAAAGCAGTGAGCACCGCGGTGAGCAATCTGTACAATTGCTTTTGTACCGTTCTTTTTAATCAGACCAGCCAGTTCGCTCAGGCCAGGAATCTGATCATCGCTCCAGCAGCCCAATGTAGTACGGAAGCTCTGGCATTCCGGATTTACGTTCATTGCGTCGGTTACAACCATACCCATGCCACTGTTGCCATATTCTTCATACATTTTACGATGGCTGTCTGCTACCATACCGTCGCAACGTGCAAACATACGCAGGTTGATTGCCACACCTGTTACAGGGTTTTTCAGTTCATGTTTTCCCAACATTTTTTTCTGTGTTAAAATATCCATTTTTTATTCCTCCCATGTTAATCGCTATTGATAGATTGCTGCGAAACAATTTATCAGCACTACTTCGCAGCAACTTATACTTTCACATAAATATCTGAATATTCGGTTCTCTTACCAGGCCATCTGATACAGTTTCAGCACATCTTCTTCAAACATTTCATGTAAGCCTTTTACAGATACGCCGCCAACGTCCTTGATTACGATTTTAGCCATTTCTGGCAATGATTCTTCTGGAACGCCAACATCACGCAGTCTTGTTCTTACACCGAAGGAAGCAAAGAATTCTTTTGTTTTTTCGATAGCTGCTTTTGCAACTTCCATATTGTCTTCGCCTTCTACACCCCAAACATTGCGGCCATACTGCGCCAATACATGAGCTGTCTCAGGAGACAATGCATATTCCATATATCTTGGCATCAGAATTGCCAGACCTTCACCATGAACAACAGATGGATACATACCACTTACTGCGTGTTCAATTGGGTGAACTGTTCTTGTTCTTACTTTACCAACTTCCAGCAGACCACACATTGCCTGGCCAGCAGCCCACATCAGGTTGGAACGAGCTTTGTAGTTCTTTGGATCATTGTAAGCAACCGGGCCCATTTCAATGATAGCCTTCAATAACCCTTCAGCCATGTAAGTTGGAGCTACTGCTTCCGTGATGTCCATGGTCAGATAGTTTTCTAAGATGTGGCACATCATATCGATAGTACCAACTGCTGTCTGGAATTTTGGAACGGTGAAGGTGTACAGTGGGTCCTGAATGCTGAATTTAGGATACAGCAGTGGATGTACTAACCCCTTCTTTTCGTTTGTTGCGTCGTTATTGATACCGCTGATTGGGTCAATTTCAGAACCAGTTGCAGCTACAGTAGAGATATTACCAATTGGCAGTGCATCTTTCAGTAAGCTGATATCCATTACCATATCCCAAGCATCATCGCCTTCATATTTTGCTGCCGCTGCAATTGCTTTGGAACAGTCGATTGCGCTGCCGCCGCCAATCCCTAAAATCCAGTCAATGTCATGTTCTTTACATAAAGCGCCGCCTTTGTTTACAGAGTCAACACGTGGGTTAGGTGCTACATCGCCCACTTCCCAGAAAGATACGCCTTCTTCTTTGAAGATTTCCATAATCTGATCATAAATACCGGTAATTTTTACAACATCACCGCTGTAAACCAGCAATACTTTCTTGCCGTATTTTGCAATCTGGTCATGTAAGGCAGAAATTTTGCCTTCCCCAAAAATAATCTGTGTTGGAATTAAATAATTGAATGCTTTCATAATAAAATCGCTCCTTTGTTTTTATATATAATTTTTTAATTAAATTCTTAATGGATATTACTTTACTTGCGCTTACCATCTTGCTCGCTTTAAACGAACCGCCCTCCCTACGGAAACAAAAAAGACCAAACGCAATACAGTATCCTACAAAAGGATTACTGATACGTTTGGTCCATAGTTACTTGTTAATGCCGATGGGTTACATCAACACCGGGCAACTTGCCAACAATATTCTTTTAATGTATGTCTTACAGCTTATATATTCATTCGCCGCTCGATTTATACATAGTATAAGTCATTCTTTTTGTTTTGTCAAGCACCAAAACTTGATTTGATAGTGTAAATTTACTGTAGGAAAAAAGCAGACCAATCCTAAGGTACAATCGGTTTTCTATTGGCACATGACTATCGGACAATATCTGTTGCAGCGTCCACACGCTGCTCTGGACAGTAGCTGCACGTATTTTTGTCGCTTTGGACTGCGTCCAGCTCCATAAAATACGTTTGCCACAGTCCATCCAGAGGTGGACTTTCTGCAAAGAGATTGTCCTTCTGGTGATTTGGAGAAAGGCTATTACAAATGAAATAGATATATCGTTTTCTTTGCATGTAACAATTTGTCTTGTCACAATTTTCTACAAATGAAAGCAGTATTTTTTCGTTCTGCTTTCTAGTCTTTCTTGGCAGAGAAGCAATAAATTCAAACAAACAATATATTCAATAATACGTATATTTAATCATATTTCGCATTGTTTTTTCACTGATTATTATTCCTGCTGATCTCACTTTTCACTGCGGCTGCTGAGTAAATAATTATCCAAATTGCTGAGAAGCCGTATTTTTGTTTTTAAGCTATGGTTTTCTCCCCGATGGAACACTGTTGCCTGAGAGTGGTATTTCTGCTCTTAAAACCAATTATGCCGCTTCTCAGATGGATAACACTGCCGGAAGTACAGGTGCAAATCGGCAGATTTCTTTGCAAAACTTACAGAATTTATTTTTCAAAAGCGTCTGTAATGCTGTTTGTCACAGGCTTTATTGCCATTATATCTACAGGATTGCGCTGTTTTTTCTTTTGCGCTGCGTTGCTTTTTGTACCGCAGCTTTACTTTTTGCCTTTTCAGCCAATGAACCTGACAGCTTTTTTATTAATTTTTATTTTTTAACAGCACTGCCGTTTTTCTTGTTTTCCATGTTTGTTATGTTTATGGGTGTTTTATTTGTTTTTTGTTTTATATATACGGTTTTGATGTTTTTCAGTGTTTGTATGTTTTAATGTTTTAGCAATGTTTTATATGTTTTTACAGCAGTATATATATTATATATATAAGCGTTATATAAGCGTTTGTAGAATGAAAATAATAACTGCTCCGGTTCTGACAAAACCAAGACAACCAATGCAATCATTCTGCTTTTCCCTGTTTGTTTTTCTGTCTGTGAATCACAGCAAATTCTGTTTTATCCGCTCTTTTGGAGGTATTCTTTTAACAGCCATAATTCAATCTTTTGCCGCACAAAAAATAGGTGCAGCCTACAGACTACACCCTTTTCCAATATCCTTGCACAAGGCTTTATATGGCGTTTTAACAGCCCAAAGCAATTTTCCCATACTCCTTGCCATTGGTTCCAACTTCGCGTCTTTTACGGCAAGATAACACCGTTTCCCTGCATATCATCTTCCCTTATCCATCTCCTGTTATCACTCTCGTTTTGAGCTGCACAACGGACAAAACAATAGGTGTATTCTCCAAGCTACACCTTTTTCCTGATATGCTGTAATCGGCTCTGCAAAGGGATTTTAGACTACAGCATTGTCAAGTGGCATTCGTCACCTGTTGATATTTCCAACGAGCCAACTTCAAAATTACCTGCCGTCTACAGACTACACTTAATTTTTTATTGCCGAAATCAAGGTTTTTTTTAAAGGCGGATATTGAATAATTATTCATACATCATCTTCTTGCAATTTCTGATAAACAGCTTTCAAAAACTTTATACGGCCCTTATAAAAACACAAAAAACTGCCATGGATTCTCCAAAACGGATTTCCACGGCAGTTAATTCTGCAAAAATATATTATAATTTAACGTACTGAATGGCAATACATTGCGGGCCGCCCTGTGTTACAAATGCTGGTGACAAATCTAAAATTTCGACTTTTGCCTTGCCGAAAGCTTCTTTCATAATGTGGGCAATGTCCAACGCATCCTGGGCAGCTCTGGCATGGGCAATGGAGATTAGATATCCTTCGCCTACATGCTTTTTCTGCAAATGGTGCATCACTTTTTTAGCTGCGCCTTTGATGGTACGGCTGATGCCATAAGCATCTATGCGGGTGCCGTCCGGTGTTTGCTGCATAATCGGTTTTACTTGCAATGTAGCGCCAAATTTAGCAGCCAATGGCGTTAATCTGCCGCCTCTGCGCAAAAAATCAAAATCCTGCGCAATCAAAAAAGATTCACAATGCCGTCTGCATTCATCTAATGCTGCCACAATTTCTTCCAGCGCAGCGCCCTGCTTTGCCAGCATGCGAGCCTTTTGCACCATGTACCGATGCGGACCGCACAGCGTTCTGCTATTATATACTACAATATCATCTTTGTTTTCGGCCATTTCTTTAGCGCCGCAGGCAGTGTGATAGGTTCCTGACAATCCGTCTGCCATGGTGATATTTAAAATCTTATCGCCCTGATGACGTTTATACGCCTCCATAATTTCTCCAATAGGCGGCTGCGAACTTCTGGGAATACCTCCCTGCGCAATTTTGGCATAAAAGCTGTCCATATCTATCTGCAGATCGCGATGTTCTTCATCTAAAATATTGATACACAGCGGAATTACATCAATCCCCAGCTCTTGACCTTCCGCTTCCGTCATTAAAGTTGACGAGTCTGTTATAATTTGCACCATATGCTTACCCTCACTCGATCGTTTATTGCATTCCATTTTTTGATATAAGCAGATATCATTTTCAAAATTATTTTTTGTAATACCTATCTTATCATTATATTCATAATAGCATACTTTATGCCAAAATAAAATATATTTTTTGTTTTTATAAACGTCACTTTACGCCTCAATGCTCTTTTCACGATTCTTTGAAAGAATGCTCCAAACTCCATTCTTTTAAAATACGTCCCTCGCGCAGCAAATTGCGCAGCGTTTCAGCGTCTTTATTCTGCAAGGCATCCCGATATTGCTGCAATGCTTCTATAATTACATCTACTTCATATAACAGTGCGGGCTGATTCATCAAAAATAACTCTGTCCACATATCTTCATTCAATTTGGCAACCCGGGTTAAATCTCTAAAGCTGCCTGCGCTGAATCCACTTTCATTTTTCACAGTAGGACTTTTGATATAAGCATTGGATACCACATGGGCCAGCTGAGAAGTGAAAGCGATGGTTTTATCATGCTCCTGCGGTGTAGTATATACAATTCGTCCAAATTTTAAATCCCGCGCCAGCTGCTCCACTGTTTTTTGCGCAGCTTCCGGCACATCACCCAACGGTGTTAAAATCATGCTGGCGCCTTTAAACAAATCCGGCAGCGAATAAAGAAAACCGGAAAATTCCCGCCCTGCCATAGGATGACAGCCAATAAAAATAACACCCCGTTCTTTTAACACATCATGCACAGCGCTGACAATGCTTTCTTTTACACCACCGGCGTCAATAACAATACTGCCCGGACGAAAATACTGCTGATTCTCTAAAATAAAATCAATAATCCCCTGCGGATGTAAACAAATAATGGACAAATCAGCCTGGCCAAGCTCTTCCGGTATAATGGCCTGGTCAATAGCATCAACATGCAGCGCCATCTGCACCGATTTGCTGTTTAAGTCCCGCCCCACACCAAGACAGGTATGGTGGGTATATGCTTTTATCGCTTTACAAAAAGAACCGCCAATCAATCCCAAACCTACTACTGCGATTTTCATGCTTCTGTCACCTCGTTAAAATCTCCAATCTGACTCTGTTTTTATCAAAATCGGTCTACTGGGTCAGATTGCTGTCCATACAATCGTTGTCTATACAATCGTTGCATAGACTCTTTTGTGCATCTCTTTCAATATGTTTTCGTTATTTATGGTTAGTAGTTTAATATAGAACTGTATATTTGGCAACCGTTTTTGAGCAAATACCTCCATGCTTGATTTTTACATTGGGCATCTATCGTTCTATGATACCATTGTGCTTCTCTTTCTATGCCGCTGTTTATTTTTGTCAGGTCATTTTCATAGCTTTCTGCAACAAGCATGCTTACGTTCTAAAAAAGCTGTCTGCATACTGATTATCATCTATCAGTGATACAGACAGCTCTGCATTCATATTAAAATTTCTTTCTGTTCAGAAAGCCTTCTACCCATTTATCGTGTCAGTATAGGCCGTTTCCACATGCCGACAGTTACGCCTGCTCGACCAGGATTGGTTCTAATACGGCAATAAATTCATCAATCTGTTCTTTGCTGATAACCAGCGGCGGCACAAAACGCAGCACATGGTCGCCAATACTGTTTACCAATACGCCCTGCTCCAGCAAACGGGCTGCCGCATCTTTGGCAGAGCCGGTCAGCTCACAGCCAATCATCAGACCCATACCGCGCACTTCCTGAATCATGCCAGAATGCCGCTCGGCAATGCCTTGCAGCTGCTCCCGAAAATATTGGCCTGTTTCCTGTACATTGGCTAAAAAGTCATCTTCCAACAAAATACTGCAGGCAGCAAACCCGGCAGCACTTGCAATCGGTGTACCGCCAAAGGTAGTAGCGTGATCACCCGGTTGAAAGCAATCGGCAACCTCTGTTTTTGCCACAATAGCGCCCATAGGCACCCCATTGGCAATGGCTTTTGCCAGAGAAATGATATCCGGCTCCAAATCAAAATTCTGGAATGCAAAAGCTTTTCCGGTACGGCCTAAGCCTGTTTGTACCTCGTCCAGAATCAGCAGAATATTATGCTTGCGGCACAGCGCCTGCACGCCCTGCATATATTCCTTGCTCGGCACATGGATACCGCTTTCCCCCTGAATGGGTTCCAGCATGATGGCGCAGGTTTCCGGACGGATTTCTTTTTCCAACGCTTCTAAATCGCCCAGCGGCACTGCTGAAAACCCTTCCGGCAAAGGACGGAACGCTTTTTGATATTTTTCCTGCGCAGTCGCTGCCAGCGAACCTAGTGTGCGGCCGTGAAAGGATTTCTGCATGGTGATGATATGATATTTTTCACCGTTGCCCCATTTGCGAGCCAGTTTGATAGCGGCTTCATTGGCCTCTGCGCCGCTGTTGCAGAAAAAGGCTTTGCCCAGTCCGCTTTTTTCCACCAGCAGTTTGGCCAGTTTCACCTGATTTTCAATCCAATATAGATTGGAACAGTGCAGCAATTTTCCGCATTGCTCCTGAATTGCCCTGGTAACAGCGGGATGACTGTGTCCCAATGAATTTACTGCAATACCGGCCACCAAATCCAGATAACGGTTACCGTCCAGATCCCACACATAACAGCCTTCCCCTCTGTCTATCACAATGGGGAGCCGCCCATAGGTATTCATCACATATTTTTGTCCAGCTGCAATGACTTCTTCTGTAGACATGCTCATGGCTCCTCTACTCCTTTACTACCATGGTACCGATACCTTCATCGGTAAATAATTCTAACAGCATACTGTGTTCCAAACAGCCGTCAACGATATGCACACTGTTAACGCCGCCGCGGATTGCATCCATACAGCAATTCACTTTTGGAATCATGCCGCCGCGGATAACGCCTTTCTTTTTGTAGTCTTCTGCTTTGGCAAAATCCAAAACAGAAATTACGTTGTCATTATCATCCTGCACACCGTTGATATCGGTCAGCAGGAACATTTTATCCGCCTGCAGGCTGGCCGCAATACTGCCGGCAGCAGAGTCGGCATTGATATTATAAATCTGTCCGTCAGCGCCGCAGCCAATTGGTGAAATAACAGGAATATAGTCATGCTCAATGGCCTGATTGATTAAATCTGTATTGATAGCTTCCACTTCGCCCACATAACCCAAATCAATTTCTTCACCATCGACTTCCAGTTCTTTTTTCCGCGCCAGAATGGTACCGCCGTCTACACCGCTGATACCCATGGCTTTGCCGCCCAGTTTCTGAATCATGGATACGATTTCCTGATTAATCTGACCAACCAGCACCATTTGGGCAATATCTACGGTTTCTTTATCTGTCACACGCAAGCCATTGATAAATTCCGGCTGCCCGCCGTTTTTTTCTACCCAATAGTTGATAGCAGGACCGCCGCCATGGACAATCACCGGATTGATACCAACAAATTTCATTAACACAATATCAGAAATCACTTTTTCTTTCATGATATCATTGGTCATAGCATGACCGCCGTATTTGATTACCACTGTTTTACCGGAAAATTTCTTAATATACGGTAATGCTTCCACCAATACCTGCGCTGTTTTCATTGCCTTTTCCAAAAGATCAGCTCCCTATTCATCATTTAATTTTTATTGTTGATTAACTTCTGTAGTCTGCATTTATTTTAACGTAATCGTAGGTCAAATCGCAACCCCAAGCTGTAGCTTCTGCCTGACCAATATTAAATTTTACTAAAATTTTTACTTTTTTCTGCTTTAAGGTTTCGGTGGCCTTTGCTTCATCAAATTCCAGCCCCATGCCATTCTGCGCTACCTGCACGTCACCGATAAAGATATTCACTTTATCCGGATCAAACTGCGCGCCGGAATAGCCAGCTGCACAGGCAATACGGCCCCAGTTGGCATCATTGCCGTAAACAGCCGTTTTCACCAGACTGGACGCAATGATCGCTTTGGCAGCTAATCGGGCATCTTCCATAGTGGCTGCTCCGGTAACGGTGCATTCAATCAGTTTGGTAGCGCCCTCGCCATCACCGGCAATTTTTTGCGCCATAGCAATGCAAATTTCTCGCAATGCCTGCTGGAAAACCGGAAAATCCGGACTATCTACTGTTAAAATATCATTGCCTGCCTGCCCGTTAGCCAAAATCACCACCATGTCATTGGTGCTGGTATCGCCATCTACTGATACCATATTGAAGCTGTCATCAATATTGGTCTTAAATGCAACCTGCAATGCTTGGTGGTCAATGTTGATATCGGTTGTGATAAAGCCCAACATGGTGGCCATATTGGGATGAATCATGCCGGATCCCTTGGCCATAGCGCCAATGGTGACCACTTTGCCGCCGATACGCAGCTGAACCGCCATCTCTTTACAAACGGTATCGGTAGTCATAATGGCTTTGGCTGCATCATGACCGCCATCGGCATATAACGCCTTGGACACTTTATCAATGCCTGCCTTTACTTTATCCATCGGCAACGGCATGCCAATCACACCGGTAGATGCCACTATCACATCATCTTTGGCAATGTTCAACGCATCAGCAGTCCAGTCAGATACCTCACGGGCCTGCCGCATACCTTCACTGCCCATACCGGCATTGGCAATGCCGCTGTTTACCACAATGGCCTGCGCAATACCATTGGCAATATTCTGCTCTGTCACCTGCAATGGTGCAGCTTTAAATTTATTTAACGTATATACAGCCGCTGCCTGTGCCGGCACTTTGGAATATACAATTGTTAAATCAGTCCGGCCGATATATTTGATTTCGGCAGCCACTGCCGCCGCTGTAAATCCCCGCGGACTGGTAATTGAACCATTTTCTAATTGTTCCATTTTTAAGTTCCCCCTGCTCTTTCCTATCACGGATACATAACGCCGTAACGCAATCCCATACCTTCGTCCAGCCCCATCATCAAATTCATATTCTGAATGGCCTGCCCACTGGCGCCTTTTACCAGATTGTCAATGCAAGATACCACTACAATCCGTTTGGTGCGCGCATCCCAGATTGGCGCTACATCACAATAATTGGAGCCCTGTACCAATTTTGTGCAAGGCATGTTTGCCTGATTGCGCACACGCACAAATTCTTCGTTGGCATAAAATTCAGCATAGGCTGCATCCAGCATGTCCTGGGTTAAATCCTGCTTGGAGGCCTGCATGGTAATGGTAGACAAAATGCCCCGATTAAGCGGAATCAAATGGGGATTAAAGCTAATCAAAAGCGATTGGCCGGCCAATGCGCCCAGCTCCTGCTCAATTTCCGGTGTATGCCGATGAGCCGCCACCTTATAAGCAGACATATTATCATTGCAATCCGGAAAATGGGTATTTTGTGTCAGGCTTTTGCCTGAGCCGGTGACGCCGGATTTGCTGTCGCAAACAATGGTATCCAGCTTTACCCACCCTTTTTTCAACAGCGGCGCCAGTCCTAAAATAATGCTGGTTGGATAACAGCCGGGATTGGCGATCAAACTGGAGCCTTTAATCTGTTCCCGATATAATTCGGGCAGACCGTACACCGTTTGCGGCAATACTTCCGGCCATTGATGCTCTGCGCCGTACCATTGCTGATATACGGCATAATCACGCAGACGGAAATCGGCACCAAGGTCGATAACCTTTTTGCCCATGGCAATCAGTTCTTTGGCCATACCGGAAGATGCACCGTGCGGCAGCGCCAAAAATACAACGTCGCAATCTGCATAATTTTCTGCCTTTATTTCACATTCTATCAAGTTCATATATTCAAACAATTGTCGATGCACCTGTGAAACCGGATTGCCCACATTGCTGCGGGACGATGCCGCCACCACCTGGGCTTCCGGATGATTTAACAGCAGACGAATCAGTTCGCCGCCAGTATAACCAGTTACACCTACAATACCAACTTTTACAGACATGATTAGTCCCTCCTTAAAATATCAAAAATAAGTATACATCTGCACGCATACTTATGCAATACGTTTTTGTGAAAATTTACAAATTTTATAGGCATTCTTTCTTTGATACTGTCAACAATAACACCGCATTATCCTGCAAAGATATTATTGGGGTTTACCGATTCCAAGATAAAGAACAGTTGCGCTGATAATCTATTTTCATACAGCTGCAGGAATAGAAACCATTTTTTATAAAAATTTCTTGCATCTGTTTCCATTTTGCAGTAGCATTTTATATAATAAGAAAACAAATAACACAAACTATCAGTCATAACACCCGTTTTTGGGAGGAGGATATTTATGAATGCAGAAATTTTATGTATCGGCACCGAACTGTTATTGGGCAATGTGGTAAACACCAATGCAGCATGGCTGTCACAACAATTAGCCCGGCTGGGTATCAATGTATTTCATCATACCGTAGTGGGAGACAACAGCCAACGGCTGGAAGAAGCGCTTCAAATTGCATTTGACCGCGCCGACCTGGTAATTACCACCGGCGGCCTGGGGCCCACTTATGATGATTTATCAAAAGAAACTGTATCTAATTATTTTAACCGCCAATTGGTATTACATCAACCTTCTTTGGAAAAAATCCATGAATTTTTTGCCAAACGCCCTTACAGCATGGTGCCCAACAACGAAAAACAGGCGTATCAGCCGGAAGGGGCTGTAGTGTTCACCAATCACAGCGGCACTGCGCCCGGCGCAGCCATCGAGCAGGATGGTAAAGTTGCCATTATGCTGCCCGGCCCTCCGCGTGAAATGAAGCTGATGTTTGAACGGGAGGTTCTGCCTTATTTGCAGAAATTCTCCGACCACGTGATCGTTTCCCGCGATTTACAATTATTCGGCATTGGCGAATCGTTGACAGAAGCATTGCTCAAAGATTTGATGACCAGCAGTGTCAATCCCACATTGGCGCCCTATGCCAAAGAAGGCGAGGTTAATCTGCGCATCACAGCCAGCGCAGCTACCCAAGCCGAAGGATATGCCATGATGGAGCCGTTGATGGAAAAAATCAACAAGCTGGTAGGGCAATATATTTACGGCATTGATGTGCCCGATCTGCAAACGGCTCTGGTCACTTACCTGTTAGAACATCATATTACCGTTTCCGCAGCGGAAAGCTGCACCGGCGGACTGGTGTCCAAATCTATCACCGATATTCCCGGCTGTTCAGACATTTATCCGGGCGGTGTATGCTCCTATTCCAACGAAATGAAAATGAAATGGCTACATGTAAGCCCTGCCACACTGCAAATCCATGGCGCTGTATCAGAAGAAACGGCGCTGGAAATGGCACAGGGAATCCGCCAGGCCACCGGATCAGATTTGGGGGTCAGCACTACCGGTGTAGCCGGACCGGACGGCGGTACTGCAGAAAAACCGGTTGGCTTGGTTTATGTAGCGGTCGCCGGAGAAAACTATCAGCATGTAGAAAAATTGAACATCTCTTACGGAGAGCTTACCACTCGCAGCATGATCCGGCAGCGAGCCACCAAACATGCGCTGTATCAATTATTGCAGGCTGCCAAACGATTGAAACGATAGGTACAGTGAACATAAAAGGAGATTGCCCGTTATGAAACCATTCCGTATTTTTCTGATTCTCTGCTGCCTGTTGCTGCTGAGCGGCTGCCAAAATCAACAACAGCCCCAACAACAGCAAACCGAACCGGTTGACCTGTCTATGACCATTCAGCAGGCAGCTCTTACCCAGGAAGAACGACGTTTGTTGGCTCTGATCGGTTCATCTGACCTGATTTTTTCCTATTGCGCCGATGATGACCTGCAATCAGCTGCAGTCACATTTTATCAGCTGGATGAAAATAATCAGTGGCAGCAGCTCAGCGGCGGCGGAAAATATAACGTAAGCAGCGCTGACGGACGGCTGGCATTAAACTTTCAGCATCTGGCCAACGGCGGCAGAGTCTGCTTTCAATCAGCCGGCGGCGCAGTGTCCTCCGCTTCCCATTTTCCGCAGCAGACCGCAGTGCCGGAAGATATGACGCTGCAAACATTTACTGCCGCACCGCAGTCAATCACCTATGAGCAGGAAATCCCGCTGGTGCTGCAATGCGTTATGCCAAAAAATGAATATACTGCCTTCAATACAACTGATTTTGAACACCCAGAACGATTCACCCAGCAAGGCATTCATCAGGTATATGCCTTAACAGTACGCTTTTCCCGCAATCAACTGGGAAACAATCCGCTGCCGGAAGAAGACAACGCAGCCTCTGCCCCATCAGATGAAACTGCACAAGAAACAGATTCAGAAACCAACGCAGCATAATAATCAGCGCTTAATCAAAGATAAAAAAATCCAGTCAGCGCCTACGCCAACTGGATTTTTTTATCTGTATATCTGAACAGTCTATGATAACTTACATTTCTATCATCCCATTTTCTTATTTTGCGGCCGAATCATAAATGTGCATAAAAATGAGATTACTAAAAATATGCTCAAATAGAAAAAGTCGCTGTTTACAGCCTGTGTAGCTGCAATATTATAAGCAGCAGTTCCTTCCACAGGCGTTCCCGTATTACCGGCAGTCAGGTAATAGCGCGTCAGATTCAAGCTCAACAGCACCGTAAGCACATTGGTAGATACCACCTGCGTCAGCTGTTTTCCCCAGTTATACATAGAAGAAGCATGCCCTGATAAATGGGGCGGAACCGAGCTGAGCCCATAATCTGTCAAGGGCATCTGTAAAACGCCCATTCCCAAATACCGCAGGCAAAAACAAAACAGTAAATAAACAATGCCGGTATCCAGCGACAAACCGCATAGCCCGATGTTTCCTAAAGCTGCCACACCCATACCGATCATAATCAGCCAGCGGGATACCCCTTTTTTATGCAGGCCATTGGCAGCTTTATTGCCAATCAGCATCATCAATGACGGGAACAGCAAAAATATCCCCACCGCTGCCGGAGAATATCCCCGCACTGTCTGAAAATAAATTTGCGCCAAAATAGCAGTAATCCCCAACGTCATGGCCAGCGTACACTGAATCAACAACGCCAGCACAAACGGACGATATTTCAGCACCGCAAAGTTCAACAATGGATGGGTGGTATGGGTTTGCCGGAAAATGAACAGCAGCACCAAAGCCAGGCCGACTCCAAAACAGCTTAGAAATAACGGTGAAGTCCAACCCCATGCATCACCTTCTGTAAAGGCCACCATCACCATGCCTGTTCCCACAGAAACTTGCAAAATGCCCACAAAATCAAAACTGTCCGCCTGATTGCCTGTTTCCGCCGGAATACTTTTTTGGCCTGCCCACAATACAAGCAGAACCAACGGCAAATTCACCAAAAATAACATATGCCAACTGGAAATCTGCAGCAAAATACCTGCCAAAGTAGGCCCAATGGCAACCCCTATAGATTGAAACAGCACAGCATTGCCCAGATAATTGGCCTGCAGCTGCTTAGGAATGTAGCGATACAGCATAGCCATGGTGCAAGGAATAACCAGGCCGCCGGCAATCCCTTTCAAGAACCGGAAAAACACCAGCATAAAAAATGTTACCGAGCAAGCACAGCACAGGGAACAAATCCCCATGGCAGCAACACTGAGCAAAAACACCCTTCGGTAACTGTATCGTTCACATAAGTATTCGGACAACGGCATTACCATCCCCAAGGGCAGTAAATACCCTACCGACACCCACTGCACAGCATTGATGTCCACACCAAAAATGGTCATATAACTGGGCAAGGATATGGTAACTGTTGTTGTATTCAGCATTGTCATAATATTGGTCAACAACACAGCCGCCAGAAAAAGTTTATGCCGCCGCTCCTCTGTAATCACTTCCGCCTGATTGGTCATAAAAACATCTTCTTTCCCGATAATTTTATACTATTACCATATCATATTTCAGCCATAGAAAAAAGCCCCAAGAAAACGTTTACAACAAGATTCGCTTCATTGAAATAACAAAATAACGTATACCATCTTGCTGTTTGCCATTTTATTTGGTTAATAACTATGTTTCACGTGAAACAATTTTGTTTGCAAACTAAAAAAGGACCATACCTGAGTCGGCACGATCCTTTTTATGGTTTTCAAAATTTATACGTCACAATTTCCCGGAGGGTCGCATTTATTGTTTAAAACGAAAGTTTTCTTATTAAATGCGCCGCCAAGTTTCAATATAATCATTAACGGAATAAAGAATGCTGCCAAAATACCGCAGGCAGGCCATAATCCCATAGCGCCGGAAATTGCTGCAATATTAATTGGAACCAACAACAAATTGAAATTCATAAAGATGTTACTACCGCCAATTTCTACTGCCGAAGTAGTTTTCAGTTCCGGGTCAACGATACGGATCAACGCAATCCCACTTGGCGCAGTACCGGTGGCCATACCATACAAACCCAAGGTCCGTTCAAAGTCATGCTTGGCGCCAAACCGCTGCCCAAAGAACAGACAAACAACAAATGTGACAATAGCACCAATAATACAAACTACTAAAATTGGAATAAACCATGCGCCCAGCATTTTTACCGATACAGCCATAAATGCTGCCACGATCAGAAAGTCAGTAGACCAGCCTGTCAACCGTTTTTGGGTATTATTATCTAACATATGAATCAAATTCAATTTTGTTAAAACAAATCTCACAAGATACCCAATTACCATACCCCAAATAAAGATCATACCAATGCAAACTCTTGACCAGGTTTCGTTCAAATGAGAAGCCGCCCAGAATGTCCAATGATAGGTAATCAGATAAGATACCATCAGCACTGCTACATGAAACGCCATGGAGTCAATATTACCACTGTGTGTTGTCTGTTTGCCTGCGCTCGGCTTATCAGCACCTTTGGAAAAAATCCCAACTAAAACGTCTTTGGAGATTTCTTCCTGATACCGGGTCAGGTTGCGTTTCAGACCCCAGCGAGCCAATGGAACCCCAAATAAGAACGCAAATAAGAAGCCAAACGCAGCAAAGGTCATACCAACCATGGTCGCATTTTCCCAACCAAAGCTTTCAAAAATCAAACCGTTAGCTGCTGCCTGTCCAGGCCCTTGTGCATAGGCACGAGCCAATAACATCCCATAAACCGGGTCAATACCGTCAGCATCTAATAATTTCCAACCTTGGAAAACTGCACAGCCCAGAATAGTCTGTAGGATAAATAAAATACACCAAGCCATCCCAATACCCAAAGAACCAGTTACAATTTCTTTGGCTTGTTTTTTACCATCAGAAGCTTTATCCGGTGCGGTTAGACCAATTGAAATAAAGGAAAGGGTAAACAATTGCGCAGCGATGGCACTGAACAAACTTACATCCAGATCCAATACGCCAAAATTGATTAGAAAGAAACCAATTGTACCACCAATTACACAGCTGGGCATCAACATATTTCGCAATATTGGAATTTTTGCCCGCAGAACCATACCAACAAGCAACATAGCACCCAACCAGCCAAAATATACTAACAATTTATACTGATCCATATCATTCACGCTCCCATCCATATCATACTTGCCTGATTCTTTTTAATAACACTCTAAAAGTCCAAACCATATAAAAATTCCAATTTCCCTGCTTATAAAACCTTTACATACTGTATAACAGCCTGCAAGCTCATGTATATTTATACTGAACCGATCGTCTGTCATATTGTTATTTGATCAAATAAATTAGATAAATTATCTTTATTGATACTATACCAAAAAGGCAGTTTACTGTGAAGAATCAAAAATTTATGCCGTGGCTACATCAATAAAATATTTTTATCACTCTGGCAAAATTATCCTTCAACTTATTTTCTTTTTTCTGTTTTTCTGTTAAAATATGAGAAATACAGTCTACGGATATTTGAAATGTATAGTTTTGCCCCCTTGATAATAGCATTTCTCAAAATTGCCACGAGGGCAATATCTTTGCAGAAAGTCCACCTCTGGATGGAGATTTCTGCTGACTGTCCAAATCGTGGCAGACGCAGTCTGACTAAGATGGACAGGCTAAGAAATGTCCAGAGCAGCGTGTGGACGCTGCAACAGATATTGTCCGGTGAACTATACTCTTTCAGATATGATTTTTTGGTACATATTTAGTGGATATATAGTGATTATATTACTATATATCCACTTTTTTTGTTGTGCTGAAAAGTATAATTAAACGGATAGAAGGAATGTACTTATGATTAAAACTGAACAACTTCGATATTTAGTAGAACTGGGAAAATCCAATTCGTTCCATAAATGCGCAGAAAACCTTTATCTTTCTCAGCCGGCTATCAGTCTTTCTATTCGCAATCTTGAAAAAGAGCTGGGCGTAGCATTATTTGAACGAACACCTTCTGGCGTTTATCCTACAGAGATTGGCAAAAAAGTCATTCAACAGGCCAAAACAATTCTCAGTGATATGGATATGCTTTATCAGCTTTGCTGCACACATACTGAAGAAAAAGAATTTGCATTAGAAGAATTGAATATCTTTTCTGTTCCATCTTTTTCTTCTATCATTATGCCAAACCTTTTACCGCTATTATATAGAGATTTTCCAAATACCAAGTTTTCGTTTCTCACCCAAACATACCATGATTTTTTACCTTTCGCTACAGAGAATCCATACAGCATCGGCTTCTTTTATGTGTGGGACGATGAATACCAAGCCATATTGCAAGAATATCCGGCGATGAAAGCAATGCATCTTTTTAAAATTTCTTTTCACCTGGCATCTGTCAAAACCGCTGCTTTTTCAATGCCGGATGAAATTGATTTAACACAGGAGGCTTTTTCTCAAGCACTTATTCCATATATTTCTTACACTGAAAATACCTTTGTAACCAACTATGTACAGCAGGAATTATTGAATAAAAAAATCGTCCAACCTGTTTTTCAGGCATCTGTTCCCCATTTATTCAATGCTTATGTTTCTCAGGGGCTTGCTGCAGGAATCGTTCTAAAACTTGGCGTAAATGTTTATATAACCAGTATGGACCGAAAGCAGCTTACATTTACCCCTATCAAAGCTGATAAAAAATGTTCTCTGGTATTATTCTCTAACCGAGAGCTGCCGGAATCCATCCATCAAATGATTTTACAATATTTCCAACTTTGCTTTTCACAGCTTTAAACCGTATTCTAAAAAAGCAGATAAGCGGCAATCCTGCACCGCCTATCTGCTTTTTTCTATTTCAACCCTTTTTGAGATTGCTTTTCCAGATAATTTTTCAAATACAATAATAAAATGACAGATAACACAAACAGGACCAGTTCTATTTTCCAAATAAGCACATAGCCGCCTGTGATATCATACATTTTGCCAGAAATAAAAGGACCTAATGCTGCGCCCAGCACATAAACCATATTTACGATGCTGAGAATCTCTGCATAATTACGCTGACCAAAAAAACTCCCGGCCAGATACGGAATTCCCACACTGGTAAAAGTGGAGCCGCATCCATACAACAACGCAAACAGAATTGCCAAAACAGACTGCCGGGACAGAAACAAACAGATCAAAGCCAACAAAAAGGTGCTTGCCATAAACAAAATACCTGCTCTGCTTCCTTTTTCATCAAAAATAACACCCAATACCAATTTTCCACCAATCAGACAAACAGCCTGCGCAGAGTATATAAAGGCCACAAAAGAAGCACTGTGCCCCAAATCAGTCAAATATGCCGGGATATGTATATGAACACCTCCCAGCGCCAAAGACCAAAAAAACATAGCCGCCAGATATAGCCAGAAAAAACTTTTTGTTTTAATATCCTGCAATAAAAATCCGGTTTCTGATACAGTTTGGTTTACCACCTTTGCCTTTTGTTCCTGCCGATAAGGAAGCACACCTCGTTCGGCAGGTTTTTGATAAGCCAGCAGCCACGTTAACGGTAAACAAATAATACCAATCACACTGCCCCAAAAAACATAGCTAAACTGCCAACCATATTCCGCCAGTAGCTTTGTCATAATTGGTGAAATCAACGCAGCGCCAAATCCACTGCCTGTAAATGCAACACCCAGGGCAAATCCTTTTCTATCTTCAAACCAATTATTGATCAGCAAAGATGCCACCATATTGGTACAGCCCGCCGTGCCTGCACCTACAACCAAAGCAATCAAATAGAAATGCCAACTTTTACTGGCCAGCGCATAAGCGCTGAAACCGCCCGCCACCATAAAAATACTGCAGGAGATAATTAACTTGGCCGAATACTTGCGCAGCAATTTGCTTATCATCGGCAACGCAATTGCCACAGAAAGGCCGGAAATTGTAAAAATGAGAGAAAAGTCGCTGCGTCCCATCTGCAAACTCTCTGTAACAGGTACTAAAAAAAGACTGTGCAGGCTTTTTATAATGGCAAAAATAAAAAACATCAGCACAAAACAATAAAAGATAATGCCATAATAAAAATAATTATGTTGTTTCATATACGTTCCCTCCTTATTTAGAAAATTTTATTTATATATTAAATAAATTATACTTAATATTTGTTCATTTTCCCAATATTAATTTCTTTTCTGCTCTATATGATAATAAAAAAAAGTTATCCCCCTGCTGTTTCCCCACTGAATTAAAAATTGGCGCAAAAAAGCAGGCACTGTCCAATGACAATGCCTGCTTTCTTTTATCTTATTATCGTCTTACTCCATTTATAGTAGCTTTTCTCAAAATCACCATGAGGGCAATATCTTTGCAGAAAGTCCACCTCTGGATGGAGATTTCCGCTGACTGTCCAAATCGTGGCAGACGCAGTCTGACTAAGATGGACAGTCCAAGAAATTTCCAGACCAGCGTGTGGACGCTGCAACAGATATTGTCCGATAGATTACATATTATTCAACTTCCGCTGTCTGCATGGTATCATTTTTCAATAATGTCTGCAATTTTTCTTTGTATCGTTCTACGCCCGGCTGCACAAATGGGTCCAGCCCGCTGAGCATACAGCTAACTGCGCAGGCCATTTCAAAGAAATACACCATCTTACCAAAAGAATAGGAAGAAATCTCCGGCAAGGTAATCACAATATTAGGCGTACCATTTTCCAGATGGGCTTCCTTCACACTCTCCCGCACCATCCGATTCATTTGATGCAATGTTTTGGCGTGGTCAGTAATGCCTTCCGGCAGCATAATATCGTAGGTGACATCTTCAATAATCACCGCTGTTTCAAAGAAGTCCTGCCGTCCGTCCTGCAAGAACTGTCCCAGAGAATGCAGGTCGGTAGACATCTGCATAGATACCGGGAACACACCTTGCCCGTTTTGGCATTCGCTTTCACCAAATAATTGTTTCAGCCATTCGGTAAAGTAGCGCAGCTTACCATCGTATACTTCAAATACTTCCATATTTTTATGCTGCTCTTCTTTTAACAAATACCGGGTCAATGCATACCGATAACAATCATTGTGATTGAGGTCGGTATCCATACAGGCTGCCTGCGCCTGACGAGCCCCCTGCAGCACAGCTTCCAGATCAATGCCGGCTACAGCAATAGGCAGCAAACCTACCGGTGTTAAAACAGAAAACCGTCCTACAATATCATCCGGTACATCAAAGGTGGTATATCCTTTTTCTACTGCTTCGTCCCGCAGCTTGCCTTTGCTGCCAGTTACTACATAGATACGGTCTTTGGCAGCATCACCGTATTTATCTGCCATGAATTTTTTGAACATTTCAAAAATAACCATAGGCTCCAGTGTTGCACCGGAACGGGAGATAACGCACACAGCCACTTCCTCTTTCTGCAAACGGTGGAACAGCTCATGATAATATACACTGCTCAAATGATGTCCGGCAAAATAAATTTTAGGCAGATTGCGTTCTTTGGCAAAAAATTCATTGTAAAATGGGGATTGCAGCAATTCCAGGCAGGCTTTTGCGCCCAGATAAGAACCGCCCACACCAATGACTACAAATGCAGTACACTGCTTTTGAATTTTCCAGGCAGTGGTCATAATCTGCCATACCAGTTCCCCTTCCACCTGTGTTGGATAGTCTACCCAACCGGTGTAGCCATCTTGACCGCTGTGCAGCTGCGCATGAATGGCATTTATTTTTTCCTGATACTCTGCCACCGGCAGCTGCGCAATGGCATCAGAAATATCAACTCTAATTTCAGACATGTTCAATCTCTCCTTTTTCTTCATCGTATATAGTTATATATCTTCTTTTTGAAACACATGTGCAAACTTTTATTCCACATAGCCCTGCGGATTTTGTTTTTGCCAGTTCCAGGAATCGCGGCACATATCCTCAATGGTGCGTTTAGCCTTCCAGTTCATCTCCCGTTCAGCTTTGGAAGCATCGGCATAAAATTCTGCAATGTCACCAGCACGACGCTGACAAATATCATAAGGAATAGTCAACCCATTGGCTTTTTCAAAGGCATGCACCAGTTCCAGCACACTGACACCATGGCCGGTCCCTAGATTATAGATCTGCACACCTTTTTCCTCGCATAGTTTTTCCAGCGCTTTCACATGGCCCTCTGCCAGATCCATCACATGGATATAATCCCGCACACCGGTGCCGTCTACAGTGGGATAATCATTGCCCCACACCCGCAGCCGTTCCCGTTTGCCGCTGGCCACCTGGGTGATATAAGGCATTAAATTATTGGGAATCCCCTGGGGATCTTCACCGATTCTGCCGCTTTCATGGGCGCCAATGGGATTGAAATACCGCAGCAGCGCAACGGACCACTCCGGCTGAACCGCTGCCACATCGCGCAGAATGCGTTCGCTCATCACCTTGGTTTCTCCATAAGGATTGGTGGTAGGCAGCAAATTCATGGTTTCCACAAAGGGAATTTGGTTCTCGCCGTACACTGTGGCCGACGAACTGAACACAAATTTATTGACACCATGACGCTGCATCACCTTGCACAATGTCAATGTGCTGACCACATTATTATAATAATACCGTACCGGCTGTTCTACCGACTCGCCCACTGCCTTTAGTCCTGCAAAATGGATTACACCATCAATCTGCTGCTGGGAAAAAATCGTTTCTACAGCAGCTTCTTCTGTTACATCCACCGGATAAAAAATAATTTTTTTGCCGGTTAACGCTTCTACCCGCCGCAGCGATTCCTCTTTGCTGTTGCACAGATTATCTGCCACAATAACATCATGGCCGGCCTCCAACAGCACAAGACAAGTATGACTGCCAATATATCCAGCGCCTCCAGCTACTAAAATACGCATATAAAAACCCTCTCTTTAAAAACAAACTAAAAAATTCACAATACATTTTTTATCATGGGCTGCTAACACAACCCTTGTATTCTATTTTATCATAATTCACAGCCCTGTCCAACAGGATTTCGTATTCTGTGAAAATTTCAAAAAAACTTTTCTGTTTCTTCACAGCATTATCACACAGGGTTATTATACTGAGTTCATTCTTTACAAAACTTTTACAAATAGACAGAAAGGATCTTTATTTATGAAAAAACAATTTTTTGTTCCAACATTACTGACAGTTGGATTGCTTTTCTGCGGCTGCACAGGCACAGCGGCATCCGATACCACCGCCATTGCCCTTTCCGATTCGGAAATTACCGTAGAGGGACAAACCATCAGCCAGGATACCAGTCAAGCAGTTTACCTGACCACCCAAACAGAAACCCATGATGACGTATCTGAAGATAATCAGGACATTGCCAACACCGTTATCAATATCACACAGGCCGGCACATACCAATTGTCCGGCAGCATTACCGACGCGCAGATTCGGGTTACCGCGCCGGAGCAAGAAGTCAATCTGATTTTAGATAATGCCAGCATCAGCTGCCGAACAGCTCCTGCAATTCTTTTTGAGGATGCAGCAGACCAACAGGAGGTTGGAACTGCCGGAGCAACTATCACACTGGCTGACGGTTCGGTAAATCAGATCACCGGCTCTCACATTGCCAAGTATACCGATGAAACCGGCACCGAAATTAAAAATGATGGCGCCATCTCCTCCAATGTTTCCCTGCAAATTGACGGAACAGGCGAGCTGCAGGTTTCCGGTGATAAAGAAGGAATCGAATCCAAACTGCATTTGACCATAAATAACGGCACCATTGGAATTGTGTCTCAGGATGATACCCTCAATGCCAGTGAAGATGGCGTTTCTGCCATTACCATCAATGACGGTATCCTGAACTGTTCTGTGCAGAACGGTGAGGAAGGCGACGGGATAGACTCCAACGGTTATATTTATATCAACGGCGGCTTTGTGGCAGCGCAAGCCCATAGCACCAGCCAGGACAGCGGTTTGGATGCTGATTTGGGAGTTGTCATCAATGGTGGGACCGTCTGCGCAACAGGCAATATGTATGAGGAAATTTCTGACGAATCCACACAGCAATTTGCCCAATTCTATTTTGCTGATGCGCAAACAGCCAACACGCCGCTGGTCATCACCGACGCAGACGGAAACTATCTGTTGGCCTATACACCGGCCAATGCGTTTTCTATCCTGGAATTTTCATCTCCTGACTTAAAAGACGGCGAAACCTACTATTTATATAGCGGCGGTACATTAACCGGCAATATCACCAACGGTATTTACACAGAGGTGTCCGACTACACCAACGGCACCCAGCTGGCTCACCGCGGTACTTCTGACGGCACCGCCATGACACCAGGCGGTCAGCCTGGCGGTCAACCACCAAAAGAAGCCGGCGAAGAACAAGCATCCGACACACAGCGCCCTGAACCGCCTGCACAGCAAGAAGCGACAGATAACCCATCCGCTTCCGGAACAGATGCCGCTGATGCAGAAGCTGCTCCAGAAGCCCCTGCTGACGGCGTAAAACCTGAAGATGCACCGGAACCGCCAGCAGACGGAGCCAAACCGGACAATGCTCCGGAACAGCCGGCCGATGGCGCCAAGCCGGACCAAGCACCGCAGAAACCGGGTACCAACTATGACCCATCTGCTCAGCAATCCATTGAATTTACCATCACTGCTGACAGCCGTGTATTCCAAGACGTAGCCCCGTACGAAGGATAAATAAATTATAATACTGTAACTACACCATTGCATAAAAGTGACAAAAAACAAAACCCCCTCTCGATGGCAAATGAATGCTGTCGATAGGGGGATTTGTGTATGGAAGTATTGTTTTTTATCATGATGCATTTATTGCCACCGGCGGTACAGAAGCTGAATGAAAAACCCATGATCTGCGCACTACCATAGATTAAAATGAGCAGTATTTGTCTTTTGTGGTCACTTCCACCGGTAACTGGAATGCGTCCTCGGCAGAGTAGCATTACTACAATATCGACTTGCAAACCAATGAGCTGCTCAACCTGCAGGATATCTTGGGCAATGGCCATGTCACTACTACCAGCAAAAAAATTCACCAGCAAATGCACATCCGTATGGCAGAGGACAAAAGCAAACAGGTCTTGACAACATTTTTAATACTGTCAAGACCTGTTTGTTTTTATAAACTTTATTATTTTTCTTTAATTTCCATGTTATTAAGCGCATATTGCAATGCTAAATTAATCAGCTCATTTCTTGAGCGATTGGTCTTGGCAGAAAGCTCGTTATACTGCTCCTGCACAGTTTTGTCTATCCGAATCGTCATGGTAACAGCTTTTTCTTCTTTGGGAACTATAATAAATTTGTCCATAATGTATTTCCTCCATGTTTTTATAAATACATTATAGTTCCATTTATATACAGCATTCTATACCATAAATTGAGTTAATTTTTCACTATATTTTTGCATTGATATGTACATCAAGATATATTATAATGGGTTTCATATTATGAATCGTATTCTAACAGTTCGTTATATTCATACTAATACTATGGAGGAAAACATATGCGTACTGAACAGCTCGAATATTTAATTGAAATCAGTAAAACACATTCTATTTCAGAAGCTAGTGAACGCTTACATCTTACACGTTCCGCCTTAAGCCTATCTATCAAATCTCTTGAAAATGAATTGGGCATCCAACTTTTAGAACGGGCACATCGCGGCAGTTGGCTCACTGAAGAAGGCAATAAAATTGTTGATGGTGCACAAACATTTTTTAATTTGATCCATTCTCTGCAAAAGACACAGCAACTGGAAACCACATCTAATTTTTCCGGTGAGCTTTCTTTTTATTCCTGTCTTTGGGTATCCGAACTTGTTATGCCGCAAATAGCGGTTCGCTTGCAAAAAAAACATCCTAATATTTATTTAAATCCAGAAATCATCCGCAGTGAGGTGGCCTGCCAAAAGATGTTGGACGAGCCAAAAGAATTCGCTTTGACAGATGATAGTTTTTTTAGTAACTATCCCTCAACCGAAATGCATAAGATTTTTGAATTCCATTCTCTTTTTACAATGTATCCTTATTGTCAAGTACATCCAAGTTTTCCTATTGCATCTTCTGCATCAATTTCCTTAAAATCATTACAACAATATCCCATTCTAATCATTCATCGCAATCAAGAAGAACGCTCATATTTCGATGATTTATTAGACTGTGTTGATGTGCCATTTCAAACACTGTTTGTAAGAAACAAGGCAATTTATGATGAAATGTTACTTTCTGGTCTAGGAATTGGTTTAAATTATTTCCCCAATGCCACCGCTGCAACAAAAAGTACTATAAGCCCATTAAAAATCATCCCTATTAGTGATGATGCTTCTTGCCAATTTGGTTATTTAAGTCATCGAAATCAACAACTATCTCCAATTAATAGATACTTCCTCCAATTTTTTACCGATTATTTAACAGAGATTTGGCATATTGACTAGCAAAAACTCCTCATTGTGTTACAGTTTTAATGATGACACAATAAGGAGTTTTTGATTGAAATACTATAACTTTAATCTAATTTTTTACCACAAACCCAACAAATTCCAATATGGTAATAAAACTACTGCCATAAATATTAAATAAACAACTACCTTGATAGTCATAACTTTGATAAAGTCAGACATTTTGAACATCCCAAACGCAAAGATTACTAAATACAACGTATATTCATATGGCATAAAAATAGCGTCAGCACCATGCATTAACATATAGTTGATTGCTAATGGATCAATACCGAATGGCATACCAACTTGTAGGAAAGGAATTGTTAAACTGGCATGAAGCGCATAAGGAGTCATAATTAAATTCAAAACCATAGTAATAATATAGAAAATCATCAACACACCATAGGAACTAAAACCTTCTAACATTGGCATCATCTGTTGTGCAATTAAATCACCAATCCCCAATGCACTGGCTACACTACCGATACCAAAACAAGCTGGTACAAAAAATACCAAACTAAAGTTAATCTTCTTGAGTGTATTCGCATCCGCAATATGCATGCCAGGGAAATATAATAACCATGGTAACAAAATTAACGCAAAATCCCCTGGAATTGGCATCTTACTACCCAATAACATCCAAGCAACAATAAGTGTTAATACGACAATCGTTTTCTTCTCTTTCGCAGTCACAATGCCTAATTCACGAGATTTTTGGATGAAATAATCTTTACCATCAAGTGTTCTTTCCGGTTTATACATTTTAGAAACAAGCCAAACCATAAAGATAATAGGAATAAATAACGGCCAGTTATGCAGGAATACACCAGCTGGGGTTAACGCATAGTCAGCACCTAATACAGACTGAGATTGCGCTACCTGAACAATAATTAAGGTTGGAGAATAAATAATACATCTAACAGAACAGGAGCCCAAACAAACAACCAAACCAAGTGCTGCTGCCATTCTAGTTCCTTCCAGTTTCATGGCAACTACAATCCCCAGTGCGAATGCACCAACTAAAACTGCCGAATTTCCCATGGTAATCGCACTTGTAACAACACCAACAAGGAACATTCCCCAGATCATACCTCTATAAGAACCGCCTAAACGCGCCATACACCAATAAGACACTCTGGTCAATAAGCCTGATTCCTCTAACGCAGCAATTAACGCTAATACACCAACTGTAACAAATGTTGTCGGCGAGGTAAAACCCTGAAATGCAACTTCTGTTGGGGCCAAACCTGTTAAAGAATATGCAAATAACATCAAAATAGATGGTACGATGATATCTACTAATTCAAATGCAACAATTAAAATTGTTGTTATTGTAATAATGAAAAATAACCGTATCTGACTTGTAAATACATCATTAACCGGAATGAGCGAAAGCATAACTGCTACAGCAAGTACGATAGCCCATTTCACATACGTACCCTTACTTAATTTTCCTTGAACTTCACTAGAGATATAGGCCACCTCTCTCTTAAACGAATACCCTTTTGTACACTATTATAAAAGGGTATTCGCCTATTTTCCCCTTATTTCTACAAATTACAACGTTTTTGCAAGATCAAAACCTTGAGTGACAGCTTTCATAACGTTACCACAACCTTCTGCATCACCAATCAATTTCACATCAAACCCTTTTGCGGTAAACGCATCAGCTAAAACATTGTTTGCTCTGGAACCAACAGCAATCACAACCATATCAGCTGGCAGTTCAAATTCTACGCCATCTTTTTCACATACAACTGCAGTTTCTGTAATCTTTTTAACAGTTGTACCAGTGTGCATGCCTACATGATTTTTAACCAAATCTTCCATCATTTCCATCCTGACTACAAGTACCTCTTCCGCTGCAATTGCTGGCTGCATTTCTACAACATTTACAGACTTCCAGTTTAATGCCAAATGGTTAGCAGTTTCAGCGCCAACCTGTCCACCGCCAATTACAACACAGTAATTACCGTAGTTCACTTCACCATCAAGAAGATCCTGTGCAGTAACTACATGTGGAAGATCTGCACCTGGGATTGGTGGAACTACTGGTGTAGCACCTGCTGCAAACACAATTACATCTGGTTTTTCTGTATCAAAAGTATCTGCTGTTACTTCTGTTTCATATGCCACTTCTACATTTAGTTCATTCAACTGTGTAGTCTGCCAGTTAATAAATTCAGTAATTTCACCTTTGCATGGAGGAACTGCTGCTAGTCTAAACTGTCCACCTGCATATGCAGATTTTTCATATACTTTTACGCTATGTCCAGCTTCAGCTGCAGTAATAGCTGCCTGTAACCCGGCTGGGCCAGCACCAACCACTGCCACTTTTTTAGAAATGACAGCCTTTTCTACGTCACCTTCATACTCACGTCCCAACGTTGGGTTCAACGCACAAGCACACGGAATGCCTTTCAGTTCATTGCCTACACAACCAATCAGACAACCAATACAGCGTCTTACATCTTTCAGCTGTCCATTTTTTGATTTATTTGGCAGAGCTGGATCAGCCAGAGATGCGCGCCCCATAGCAACCATATCTACTTTACCTGCACGAATCAAGGTATCTGCAATTCGTGCATCATTAATACGACCTACAGAGATAACTGGAATATTGCAAACTTTCTTAATTTCTTCTGCCGCATCTACGTTCCATGCATGTTTTGTGTAAGAAGTTGGCATCATTTTTGTAGCAGAACCATTTACACCAGCGGAAACAGTGATGTAATCAATGCCCGCTTCTTCCAGATATGGCACGATAGTCAAAGTATCAAACAATGTTCTGCCGCCGTCCATATATTCATCGGAAGAAATTTTAAAACCAACAATAAAATCTTCGCCAACTTTGGTTCTGATATTTTTAATAATTTCAACTGGGAAACGCAGCCTGTTTTCTAAATCGCCGCCAAATTTATCAGTACGTTTATTGGTGTACTGAGACATAAACTGTGCAATCAGATATCCGTGAGCACCATGAATTTCTACACCGTCAAAGCCACATTTTTTTGCTCTTAACGCAGTATCACCAAATTTTTCAATAACTTCTTCAACTCTTTCGATAGACATAGGTTCTGGCATTTCTTGATTAACTGGACAAGGAATTGCAGATGGAGCATATGGTGTGTGACCAGTAATAAAAGAGTTTGTCTGTCTACCCGCATGATAAATCTGTGCAATTAATACAGTGTCATATTTATGAACACGGTTTGCCAATTCAGTGTGACCTGGAATTTGATCATCACTCCATAAACCGGGGATATTGGTGAAACCTTTCCCTTCTGGTTCCACTGCATAATCTTCGGTAACAATCATGCCGAAACCGCCCTTCGCTTTGGCTTCATGATAAGCGATATAACGTTCTGTAGCCTGACCATCTGTGGTACAAAAATTCATTACCATCGCTGGTACAGTCAAACGGTTTTTCAGTGTTTTTCCTCTCATAGTCAATGGACTAAATACATGTTCTAACATAAGATAATTCCTCCAAATTATTGTTTTATTATGATTTGTAATTACGATAATTTTTTACTCATTACTTCATACAAAAAACCTGAGTATATGTTTTTCTTTCTTGCAAGTAGGAATTTATATTTTGAGATATCTCTTTCTCTACACCCAAATTATAATTCAAATTTATATGTTGTAAAAGTCTTGCTTATTTAACATCATATCTCATCTGTTATGTATTATTTAACACATTCCTTGTTTTCTTGCATTTACAAATAAAAAAATAGAAACTCCTTTATTAAATAGTTTTCATGAACAACTATCTATATTAAAGGAGTTTCCTTGTTAAAGCATTTAATTTCTTTATTTATTAAATATTCTTCTTATAAAGTTCTGATTGCATGAAAACCTTGGTGGATAGCATCAAAAATTTTACCTGGCTTTGTGTTATCTCCTATATTAATAACCTCAAACCCAGCCTCTTCAATTTTATCCACTAAGGTGTGATCGGAACGATAACCAACTGCAAACACTACATTATCACCATGAATGATTTCTTGTTCTCCATTTTTTTCTACAATAACACCATCATCTAAAATACCCACCAATTTAGTTCCCACCATAAGTTTTATCTTTTCTTTGGCAACAAGCGCGCGCAGATTCTGATCATTCGCCACAAAATGCTTTGCAACTTTTAAAATATCATCCAACATTTCTACCACAGTAACTTCTTTTCCCTGCATAGCCAACTCAACTGCTGTTTCACAGCCAACCAAGCCACCACCTATAACAATTACCCGTTTCCCTACATGTTCTTCACCAATCAAAAGTCGTTCAGCTGAAACAACATGAGGTTTATCATAACCAGGTACACGAACTACAACTGGAGTCGCACCTGTAGCTACAACTACAAAATCAGGGTTATATTTTTCTATTTTCTCAACGGTAGCTTCTTTGCCTAACTGTAAATCAATATCCGCTTTTTTCACTTGTCTTTCCAGATACTTAACTAAATTAGCAACATCTTTTTTCACTGCCGGGGCACCTGCAGCACAAAGTAACCCACCTAAGTAAGTATTTTTTTCCCAAAGTGCAACTTGAAATCCTCTTTGCGCTGCTGTAATAGCTGCTTTCATGCCACCAGGTCCTGCCCCAATAACTAAAATTTTTAAGTCACGATCAGCTGGCATTAACGCATAATCTTTTTCATAGCCTGCACAGGGATTTACTGCACAGGTTAAGTTTCTACCACTATGGGTATTATAATGACATTCCCCACACCCAATGCAAGGTGTAATCTCATCCCATTTATGATATTTTGTTTTGTTTGCCCAATCAGGTTCCACAATTAACCCACGGCCGATTGCTACATAATCTGCTAAACCATCTGCTACAATTTTTTCTGCTAATTCAGGGTGGTTAAGCTTGCCATGAATCATAATGGGCAAATTTTTAACATTTTTTCTTACCTCTGCTAAAACTTCTATATCAAACCCAGCTGGTTGATAAACACTACCAACCATTCTGTAACGGCAAGCATAACTACCACGGGAAACATGCAACAAATCAATTGGCGCATTATCTAAAATTCTGGTAACTTCTAAGCCTTCCTCCAAAGTACGTTCACCAGGAGTCAAACCGTCAACAGTATATTTTACAGCGATTGGGAAATCTTTTCCGCATGTTTTTCTGATCTCAGCAATGATTTCCATTAAGAAGCGCATTCTGTTTTCCAAACTTCCACCGTATTCATCGTCACGTTTATTCCAGTAGGAAGACATAAATTGGTCAAGCAAATATCCACCGTAAGCATGGATTTCAACCATATCCACACCTGCGTTTTTAGCCAAACGAGCAGATTTGCCCATACAGTGAACTAAATAATGAATTTGGTCTACTGATAAAGGTTGGCAAAGCACATCAGGGAAAAATGCACTTGATACTGCACTAACTGAATATGGTACAGCATCAATCGTATTCAACCGACCTAAACCGGGAGAAAGTTGCATACAAAGTTTTGCGTTGTAAGCATGCACCTTATCTGCTAATTTACCTAAACGGTTATTGTGTCCGAATTGATTATGCATGTTTCCTGCACGTGCCTCAAATTTATCGGTAACAATTGTTCCGCCTGTGATAATCAGGCCAACGCCACCTTTTGCCCGTGCTTCATAAAAATTAATACTACCTTCTGTAAAACCTCCATCAACATCAGCAGGGGCACCCATAGGCGCCATTGCAACTCGGTTTTTAAGTGTCATATTACCAATTTTACCTTTTTCAAATAGTTTCAATGGTATCACTCTCTTTCATACTGATGTTCTTAAATTACCCAACCACCATTTTGGCTAAGCACTTGACCAACCATATAACCACCATCGTCTGAGCCAAGCCATACTGCTAGGGAAGCATATTCGTCCGGAGTGCCAATTCTTCCCAAAGGAATCAATTGGAAAAATCCTGCTTTTTGTTCTTCTGTCATCGCACCGAATAACTTTTCATAAACAGGTGTTGCAACAGCACCTGGAACCATAGCATTAACAGAGATGCCTGCGCCGGCTACTTCTGCTGCTACAGATTTGGTAAAGCCAACTAATGCCGCTTTTGATGCACTGTAGTGTGGGGCAAATGGCGCTTCACCAGAAATACCGGCAACAGAAGAAATGTTAATGATTCTACCAGATTTTTTAGGTTCCATAATTTTTAATGCTTCACGAGTACAATAGAATGCGCCATGAACATTAACTTCAAAATAACTCTTCCAATCTTCATCCGTGATATTTGCAGTAACATTTAAAGAATGACGCGGCACTGGCATTGTTTTTAATTCTTGAAAATCACCTTTCCGTTTTGTGCACGCTTCATCTGTAGGTACTTTACCTGCATTATTAATCAAAATATCTACTGTACCGAATCTTTCTACGGTTTTTTCAAACATTTCTTTAACTTGTGCGCTGTTGCTGACATCGCATTGTACTTCTAAGTATTCGCCACCAATTTCATCTAATTCTTTAGCAACTTCCGATTTCATTGGACTTCTGCCGGCAACAACAACCTTTGCCCCTTCTTTTAGATACGCTTTTACAAAAGCGTGTCCTAATACACCATTCCCACCTGTAATAATTGCTACTTTATCTTTAAGTTTCATTTTTTATTCCTCCCTTTTTAGACCCAAAATTGAAATTTAAAATAACGTGGTTCCGCAGTAAATATCAAATTAATACCTAATCAAATTTTTACGAAACCACCAATGTATCTGACAAAATAACTACGAAAAGTTTTCAATAATAGTTCTTTCTATTTCTTTAACACACTCTACTTTTGAGCGATATCTTAGAGAATAAAGCTAGCATAAAAGTAACCAACTACGCTTGTGCAAAGCGAGAGGAAGAAAACAGAAATCCAACCATAAACAAGCATATCCCGTGCTGTAACTAAATCTTTTTGAGCATAACTGTATGCTGCATTAGGACTGGCTGCAGGTGTAGCAACAGCCATCATACCAGCCATAGCAATCATAATTGTCAACATTTGCAAATTTAAACCAGGCAACATCCCAGCAAGAGCAATACCCATTGCAACCCCTAAGGAACCAGCAACAACGTTGTTGATGAAGTTAGTTAAAATAGCAATCATGAAGAACAATACTATAACCAATCCTAATTCCCCTAAATTAGAAACAATTGGATACATCGTATCAGTTAAGAACTGTTTTACCCCAGTTTCTTCTCTGGTTAAAAAGTTAGCCATAAAGACAACAGAAGTCGTTAAGAAGTAAAATGGCCATGCGAAATGTTTAGCAATCTTACCAACATTGATAATTGGTTCATGGTCCACATGAATCAGCATTAAGATGCCAAACAAAACAAGAGCAATACCGCCAACACCGAACTGAGAAATTGTTGTTACAATGACATTAGTTTGTGGTAATGATGGAACAAGCAAAACACCCATGTAAGCAGCAATACAGATCAAAGCTATTTTTTGTTCTTTTGTAGCAGCAACTGCTTTTGTAGCTAACTGTTCTTGGGCATTAGCTAATCCACTGAAATCTACTCTGAAAATAAACTTGCATAAGAACATAAAGCAAATCATAATAAATAAGCTCATTGGTACGCTGACTAAGATATAACCAATCATATCAAAAGGCATTCCTGTTTGAGCGGTATAGATACCGACATAAACAAGACCTGTGCCTTTGGTTGGTAAGCTCATTTCACCAAGTACAGCTGTAAAACCAATACCTAAAACGAAAGCCAAAATTTCTTTGCTGTAAGGTTTAAAATCAGCAATCTCGGCAATGGATCTTAAGATGGAGAACATGATAACAACAGCAACTAAACCAACGGTTAAAATCCCTACAATATAACAGGCAATCATGAAAAATAAAAACATTAACCATGGTTTACCTTTTAAAACTTTACGGGATAAAATCCAATAAGCAGCTACTTCCCCTAAATTCTTTTCTTCAATAAAGGCTGTAAACAAGAAAATCATTAAGAACATAATCCCTATTTGGCTACCATAAACACCTGCCACCAATTCATTCATGGTAATAGTACCTGTTAAAACAAGTGTTGTTAAGCCCATTAAACTAGGTGCGCCGACCTCAACAAAAATCCAACCATAAATCATTCCGGCAAAAGCACCCAAAATTTTCATGCCATCAGCAGTAATTGCTCCCGGCGCTGGCAACATTCCTATACCAAACATCAGTATAAACATAACAATAACATGGATTGTACGTTTAGTAATTCCACCTTTTTTACTTACATTCGTTCCCATACTTTTTCCCCCTTCACTCTTAACCTACATTTGAAAAATCAAATTAAAATTTTTAATCATCTTTTCTTCATTTATTACCCTGGTTATACTGTTATTGATTGATCTACATGGTGCATGATCCAAAACTCTTTTTTCATAAAAAATATCCCAGAAAACTATATTCAATTTGAATCGTTCTCTGGGACAACTAATAATCTACTATTTATACTTTGTATTACTCTATTATTCAACGCCTAATAGTTTAGCGGCATTAGACCAGAAGATTTTTTCTTGTGCTACTTCATTAGCAATACCACTGGCAATATGTCCATCAATAGCAGCCTGTAGATATTGTGCTGGATAAGACGAGCCAAAAATCATCTGATCCTGTAATAAGTAACTTGCTGCTAGCGCGTAATCCTGATGCCCTGGATTGATTGGTGTTAAGTAAAAATCTGGGGATAAGAATACATTGCTGTGCTGATAACAAACCTGCATGATTGGAACCACATAAGGCCAACCACCATGGGTCAATACCATTTTCAAATCAGGAAAATCTTTTGCAACACGTTCAATATAAATTGGATTATACAATTCCAAGTCATTGCTAAATAACCCGCCAAATGTAATGGTTAATACGATATTTTCTTTCTGGAATTTTTCATAAATTGGATACATGATTTTGTCATTTGCTGGCACTGGTTTTTTTATAAAGAATTGGCCTGGTTCAACAATACCAATTTTAGCAGGACCATTTACAATCATATCATCAATATCTTTTACTGGATCTTCCGCATATGGGTCGATATGCGCCATACAATAGAACCGATTTGGATACAACTCAGCCAATTTAGCAATGTCCGTAGTATCCTGTCCTTTTCTAAATGGAACCATACCGATTTCTACACCAGCTTCATCCATCTCTTTAATCATTAAATCCATAGAAAACTGCTTTGCTGCTTCTGGCGCTGGCACACGTGGATCAAAATCATAAATTTTATTTTCTTTAAAAGAACCAAAAGGTGGTCTTAATCTCCAGTCAATTACTCTGCGTTTTGCCATTTTTAAAGCATCTCCTTCATCATACTAGTTTTCATTTTTTATGGTTTTCCTCTCTTGCAAGTAGGGATTTATGTCTTGAGATATCTCTTATTCCTTGGCTATATTATAATCTTCATTTATGTGTTACAAAAGTCTTACTTATTAAACGCAAAACTCTATCCGTTATGTATTATTTAACATCTCAAACATTTTTTACTTATCTTTGAAACAAAAAGTTCGTGTAATATTGATAGATTATCAACAAACACCGCTTCACCTTCAACAAATTCCTATTTCTCAGTTAAAATTTCTATACCCCTTGAAAACACTGGTGTTTCCAGCGTTTTCGCCACCTCGGTTTGGCCCTTTTCCCTCATTTTTTCCCTTGCGAGAAGAAATGAGGGAAACTTTTTTCAGGCCGTCCCTACA
>CALXUG010000006.1 GCA_944391625.1 uncultured Clostridia bacterium | reverse complement strand
CTACACCACGTCTCGTCAGCCTGTTTCCCTGCTGATTTAAGAACAGTCCTGTTTCTTCTTGTTGCTTTACTAAAAAAGGACGGCCGCTTTCTAAATATCGGGCAATAGCACACTGCGCCTGTTCGCCAATTGGAACTACCCGTTCTTTATTGCCTTTTCCCAAGATACGCAGCATACCTTTTTGTTTGTTCACAGTGTTTAAATCCAGATTTACCAACTCAGATACACGCAATCCCGAACTGTACAACAATTCAAAAATTGCTTTATCCCGCAACTGTGCCGGTTCTTCACCAGACAAAAAGTCATCTAAAAATTGCGTTATATCAATTTCATTGATGACAGAAGGTAGATGCTTTTCTTTTTTAGGCGCTGACAATAAATCAGCTGGATTGCACTCCAAAAATCCTTCACGGTGCAAAAATTTGAAGAAACTTTTTAAAGCGGCTGTTTTTCGGCTCACTGTCGTTTTTTTCAAAGTCTGCCCTTTTTGAAGGCTAGCCATGTAATAGCGTAAATCGCGATATTCTAATTGTTCTATCTGCAAATTTTCTTGTTCCAAAAATTGTCCGAACTGCTCCAGGTCTTTGTTATAGGCAGTGATGGTATGTACGGAACATGCCTTTTCGTTCTGCAGCCAACTTAAAAATTCCTGCAAATAATACGAATAAGGATGAGACATAAAAGCAACCCTCCCTTGTGGTGAGATTAAACCGTTGCAAGTGTACTATACAGTGCGATATATAAACAAATCTAAGGCTGTTCCTGCTGTAAAAATGCATCTAGTGCATCTAGAGCCCGTTGTGCAATTAAGGCATTTTTTTCTTTTTTATTCCGAATTTTTTGCCCTAAACCAGGAAGCAGACTAAAATTAATATTCATGGGCTGAAAATGTTTACTGTCAGCTGTTACAATATAATTCATCAACCCGCCAATGGCAGTGGTTAACGGAAACTGCAACAAATCCTTCTGCTGATATAATCGGGCAGCATTGATGGCCGCTACCAATCCGCTGGCAGTAGATTCCACATATCCCTCCACGCCTGTGATCTGACCTGCCAGGAACAGTGCAGACCTATTTTTAATCTGACCTGTTGCCTCTAATGAAATTGGTGCGTTTACAAAGGTATTGCGGTGCATAACCCCATAGCGAACAATATCCGCCTGTTCCAAACCGGGAATCATTTGCAGAACCCGTTTTTGTTCGCCCCATTTCATCCGTGTCTGGAAACCTACAATATTGAACAGCGTCCCTTCCTGGTTATCTTTTCGCAGCTGTACCACTGCGTAGGAAGAATCGCCGGTCCGTTTGTCAATTAATCCAACCGGTTTCATTGGTCCAAACAATAAAGTTTGTCGGCCACGGCTGGCCATAGCTTCGATAGGCATGCAGCCTTCAAAAAACTTTTCTTTTTCAAAATCTTTGGTATCAATCAGTTCTGCACTGATTAACGCATTGTAAAAACGATTGTATTCTTCTTCATTCATTGGACAGTTCAAATAATCAGCTTCGCCTTTATCATAGCGGGAGGCCCAGAATGCCTTTTCATAATTGATAGAATCTGCTGTCACAATTGGAGCTGCGGCATCATAAAAATATAAATCATCCTGTGAGGTCAGGCTTTTTACCAGATCAGCCATAGCACCATCAGTCAGCGGCCCAGTGGCAATGATGGTAATTTCATCCTCTGGCAGGCTGGTTACTTCCTGATAAACCACTTCAATCAGCGGATGTTGTTTGATGGACGCTGTAATTTGCGCGGAAAATTTTTCTCTGTCTACTGCCAAAGCGCCGCCAGCCGGAACCTGATTGTCATCGGCACACTGCATAATCAATGAATGACAGCGCCGCAGTTCTTCTTTCAGTAAACCCACCGCATTTTCAAGATTATTGGCGCGCAAAGAATTGCTGCAGACCAGTTCACCAAAAGCATCTGTATGATGAGCCGGAGAATATTTCAGCGGACGCATTTCATACAATCGCACCGGAATACCCCGCTGCGCCAACTGCCAAGCTGCTTCGGAGCCAGCCAGACCAGCTCCGATTACATTAATTTTCTTCGTTTCGTTCTTGTTTATCTGGTTCAAAGTTACACTCCTTATTACTACAAATCACTAATTTTCCTTTTTTGGTGTTACGTTCTACCATAATACTATTACATTTTGGGCAGCGTTCTCCAGTTGGACGATCCCAACTAACAAAATCACATTCGGGATAGTTGCTGCATCCATAAAAAGTACGCCCTTTTTTGCTGCGGCGCAATACAACGTCTCCTTCATGGCAAACCGGGCAAGTAACATCAATTTTTTCCAACAAAGGTTTGGCATTGCTGCATTCCGGAAATCCAGGGCAAGCCAAAAACTTGCCGAACCGTCCCATTTTTATCACCATATTGCGGCCGCACTTTTCACAAATTTCATCGGAAACTTCATCTTCAATTTTTACTGGTCTGATTTTTTCTTCAGCTGCCGCCAGTTCTTTTTCAAATGGTCCGTAAAAATCGCGGAGAATATCTTTCCAGTAATACATACCTTCTTCAATTCCATCCAGCTTGCTTTCTAATCCGGCGGTAAAATTGACATCTATAATATCTGGAAAATGTTCTTTTAATAAATCTACCACCAGAATACCTAACTCGGTAGGATAAAATTGTTTGGCTTCCCGCACCACATAATTACGAGCCAATACTGTTTCTACTGTAGGCGCATAAGTACTGGGACGGCCAATGCCCTTTTCTTCCAGCGTTTTAATTAAAGTTGCTTCTGTATAACGAGCAGGCGGCTGTGTAAAATGCTGTTTGGGCAATAACTGTTCCGAAACCAGAACCTGCCCCACTTCCACCGGAACCAATTTTTGATTGGCTTCTTCATCTTCTTTACTTTCTTCGTAGACCTCCATATATCCTTTAAAGGTGACAATGGTACCACTGGTGGTAAAGTCATATTTACCGGATCTTGTCACAATCGTAGTCTGTTCCAGTTGTGCCGAAGCCATCTGACTGGCCACAAACCGTTCCCAAATTAACTTATATAGTTTATACTGCTCATTGGTCAGATATTCCTTAATGGATTCTGGAGTTTTATCCACATAAGTAGGACGAATGGCTTCATGTGCGTTTTGTGCATTATTTTTATTTTTATAATTTTTTTGTTCCTTAGGCAAAAAGGCTTCTCCGTAACGCTCCTTGATAAACGCCGCTGTGTCTGCTTTGGCCACGTCTGCAATCCGTGTGGAGTCAGTTCTCATATAAGTAATCAGACCGACAGAGCCCTGTTTTCCTAAAGAAATGCCTTCGTACAGCTGCTGCGCTACTCGCATGGTTTTTTTTGCAGTAAAATTCATTTTACGATAAGCATCCTGTTGCATGCTACTAGTGATAAATGGCGCCGCTGGATTTTTTGATTTTTTCTGCACCTTTACATCGGCAACTTGATAAGAAGCCTGCTCCAAATCCTGCAGAATCACATCAATTTCCTCTTTAGAGCCAATTTCGGCTTTTTTGCCATCAATTTTACTTAGTTTCCCAATCATTTTATTCTTTTCAGTCAGAAAGACATTGTCAAGAGTCCAATATTCCTCTGGAATAAAACTATTGATTTCTTCTTCTCGCTCACAAATCAAACGAACTGTCACCGACTGCACACGGCCGGCGCTCAATCCTTTTTTTACTTTGCGCCATAACAACGGGCTGAGCTGATAGCCGATAATACGGTCCAATGCTCTGCGGGCCTGCTGTGAATTAACACGGTTATAAGCAATTTTACGGGGATGTTTTACCGCATTTTTAATAGCTTCTTTTGTAATTTCATTAAATTCAATCCGGCAATCTGCATCGGCATCTATTTTTAAAATTTCCATCAGATGCCAGGCGATGGCTTCTCCTTCGCGGTCCGGGTCGGGCGCCAGTAGGACATGATCCGCTTTGGATGCCGCTTTTTTCAGCTCTTTGATTTTATCACCCTTGCCGCGAATGGTAATATATTTAATTGCAAAATCATTTTCGATGTCAATGGCAAATTGACTCTTGGGCATGTCTCGTACGTGACCAAGCGATGCCAGCACTTCATATTTATTTTTTCCTAAAAATTTTTCAATGGTTTTTGCTTTTGATGGAGACTCCACGATTACAAGTGTTTTTCCCAAAATGAACACCTCAACCTACTCTGATATATTTTCTGCCAATCATCTGTTGTATCAGGCCATATAGTTCCAGCATGCTCAAAATTGGCATCAGCTCTGCCATAGACAGCCTGGACAGATATGCGATTTCTTCTATTGTCATCGGTTCTGCACTAAAATACTGCAAAATCCGTTCTTCTTCCTTTGTTAACGTCATTGTAACTTTGAGCGTTTCTGCTGTTGTAAATAAATGTCCTTGTCCATATTCCTCCAATATATCAGCACTGCCGGTAATCAATCGGGCGCCCTCCTGTAAAAATCTGTGCGGCCCCGCCGACAGCGGATTATTGATTTGACCGGGAACGGCAAATACATCCCGGCCTTGTTCTAAAGCGGTTTCTACTGTTATAAACGCGCCGCTTTTTACAGCAGCCTGTACAATTACAACGCCATGAGACAAACCGCTGATAATTCTGTTGCGCTGCGGAAAATGCCATGCCAACGGCGGACTGCCCAATGGAAATTCTGTTAGAATACAGCCCTTTTCATGGGCTAAAATCTGTTCTGCCAATTTACGATTTTCACGGGGATAAATTTGATCAATTCCGCAGCCTTGCACAGCGATGGTTCCCCCTTGCCCTTCCAAAGCACCTTTATGCGCTCTGGCATCAATACCGCGCGCCAGACCGCTTATAATGCAGACTTGCTCCCGACTTAACTGTGCTGCCAGTTCTTCCGCTGTATTCATTCCATAAAGATCTGCTTTTCGACTCCCCACAATAGCGATACTCAGATCTGCTGTATGTAAGTTTCCCTTCCAGTAAAGTATTGCCGGAGGCTGATGTATTTCTTTTAATAATGCAGGGTATTTTGGATTGTTGTATAGTAAAATGTGAATTTGATTTTGATGAAGATATGCTTCTACTTTACTGAGATCAAATTGCTGTTTTCGAGCAGATAGCTTTTCCCACAATTCTGCTGGAACCTTTGGAAAACGCTGCAGCTGCTCTGCCGTGTTCATAGCCCATAAAGCCTGACCTGTTGTTTGCTGCTGCAAATAACGAAGACTTCGACCACTGCTGCTGCCATCTTCCCAAATTTTGTGCAGGGCTACCCAAATTGCATCTTCTCTCATAATACAATTCCTCTCATCCTCATATTCTGTTTTTCTCAACATATTTTATACATATTTTTTAAATAAAATACCAATTATATCCGTTGTGTATTCTCATCGGACAGACACAAATGGTGCAGTTGACATCTTACACAATCAGGTTTGCGTGCCTTACAATACAAACGACCATGCCAGATCAGCCAATGATGGGCATCTGCCCAATCTTCCTGCGGAATAAGTGCGGTTAACTGCTGTTCACTGGTACGTACATCTTTACTGTCCGTCAGTTTTAACCGATTGGCTACCCGAAACACATGGGTATCGACAGCCAACGCAGGAATGTCAAACGCATTGCTTAATACTACATTTGCTGTTTTTCTTCCCACACCGGGCAGCTGTATCAGCTGTTCCAACGTATCCGGCACACGTCCTTCATATTGCCCCACCAATAATTTACTGGCAGCTACAATATTTTTACTCTTCATTTTATAAAGCCCGATACTTTTGATTTCTTCAGACAGCTGCTCTGGTGTAAGTGCTGCAATGGCATACGCGTCGGGATATTTTTCAAACAATCCTTTGGTCACTTTGTTGACTTGTTTATCTGTTGACTGAGCAGATAAGATAGTCGCAACCAATAGCTCGTAAGGTGTATGAAACCGCAAAGCAGTTCCAATATTTTTATAAATTTCTTTCAGCAGAGCCAGTATCTGCTGTTGATTCTCTGTCATATGCTTCACCACTTATGACGCAAAAAGAGAGCAGTTAATCCTATGCCAACTGCTCTGGTTTCTGCTACAAATTTGATAAGATATCAAGGGCATTTTCATCCATAACCACTGTTCCATGTTCCTGAAAAAATGCAGCCGCAGTGTGTATTATGTCTCCATATTCTGCCAGCAGCGCAATGCCGCTGTCTGTCAGCCATTCCTTCTCCAGTAAAGCCAGATAATAACAATCTTCATAAAGAAGCAACTGACTCACACCGTCATATTGTCCTGCTATTCGTATTGCGGCTTCAATGGCATCATCCAGCTGAACAAAACGAACTACTACTTCTTCTGAAATAATTTCAGGGAGGTCTTCATCCTGAATCAACTCTTCCATTAGCGCCTGCCCAATACTGTCCAGATCTAAATCAAAGGGCAGACCAGACCTGCCTCCGCCCAGCTTAGTTACAGTAATCAGCATACTGTCTCCAGTAATGGGATAGGCTTCGATCATAAGCTGAGCATCTTTTCCCACATCGAATCCGCAAGCTTCATGGGCTTCTTCCAAAATTTCCTGAAACAGCTTCTGCGCTTCTGGATTATGAGGCACCAAATCCCATTTATGGATATCCCGTTGTACCATATCTTCTCTACTGACAATAATCTGTAATTTATTATCATTGACTAAGTTAAATTTCATCACTACCACCTCCAAAATGGATGGAATTAATTTAATATTATATGTTACTTAGACAAATTGTCAAGTTTATTGCAAATCTTATTCTATATTTTATGCAATTAATATGATATACTGTGACCGGAAAATTGAAAGGTATTCTTTGATTTTTATACATAAACCGTAAAAAACTATGTAACAAACACTGTCCTTATCAGGGTTTTACTCCTATCAGTCTATTCCACTTCCCAGTGAAAATTCCTGCATTGTTTAAACAATCTTTCTATCATAGAAACGAATGGAATTACAAAAGTAATTTTGTTTTTGTTGCAAGCGTTTATACTCTGGTTATGCACATAGTCCGAGTAAAAATGGCAGGTGATTTTAATAACCGTTTTTTAACCACACTATCATTTTGGGTACTATATGACAAAAAAGTGCATACTTGTCTTTTTGAAAATCATTGTTAGAATTATAACATAAACGGTTGCACAATATAGAATTGCCGTTTCAGTCATTTCAGAAAGGATGTATGAATATGGAATTTATTCACATTGCCAAACAACGTAGTGCTGTTCGCAACTACACACAAAAAAAGGTTGAACCAGAAAAATTGGAGAAAATTTTAGAAGCAGCTCATGTCGCTCCAACTGCTGCCAATCTTCAACCAGTTCATTTGATTGCCGTTCAAAGTCAGGAGGGATTGCATAAAATCAGTAAAGCAGCCAATATTTATGGAGCACCTTTGGCGATTCTGGTGTGTGCCGACCATAATAAGGCATGGGTTCGTCCCTTTGATAACAAAGGAACAGCCGATATTGATGCATCTATTGTGACAGACCACATGATGCTGCAAGCTACTGAATTAGGACTTGGTTCTGTCTGGGTATGCTATTTTAAACCGGATGTATTAAAAAAAGCCTTTGATTTACCTGCCAACCTAGAACCTGTTAATATTTTGGCGATTGGTTATTCTGCCGAGAAAGCATCTGATCCGGAACGACACCTGCAAACAAGGATTCCTGTTGATAAGCTGGTTTCTTACGAACATTTGTAAAAAACGCTGAGACTTTATAAATCGGTGATAAATTCTTGCCACCGCGCAGCAAATAAAAAAACATAGTCAACGTCAAAACATGAGCTGATTATTTTTAGAAAGGAATGAATTTAAAATGATAAAAATATTATTCGTTTGTCACGGCAATATCTGCAGAAGTCCAATGGCAGAATTTGTGATGCAGCATCTGGTTGTCCAGCGAGGACTTGCTGAACAATTTGAAATTGCCTCTGCTGCAACCAGTACTGAGGAAATCGGCAATGGTATACATCGAGGTACTCGAGAAAAACTAACACAGGCAGGCATTCCCTGGAGCAATGATAAAAAAGCGCGTCAGATGAAACAGGCAGATTATATGGCATATGATTATTTGATTGGCATGGATCAGAATAATATTCGTAATATGAAACGAATTTGCGGGGAAGATGCGGATAAGAAAATTCATTTGTTACTAGAGTATGCAAATGTAAGTGGTGATATTGCCGATCCCTGGTATACTGGGAACTTTGACCAAACTTATAAGGACGTTTTGCAAGGATGTACGGCATTGCTGCAGTATATTTTAAACAATAACCAGAAGCAGCTTATCCCCTGATAAGAAAGTGTCTGGCGTATCCCTCATCTTAATACGTTCCTAATATTTGTTTGTAATATTTTAAAGTATATTGGTTAAGGCGATATCTAGTATAACATAAAAGTTTTGCTCTATTTCCGAATTGTTTCCGAATAGGTTGTGAATGATTGCTGTAAAAAACAATAACTGCTATACTGTATATAACAACTAAATAGAAATGTCTTCAGGGCAGGGTGCAATTCCCGATTGGCGGTAAAGTCCGCGCGCGTAAAACGCATGATTTGGTGTAATTCCAAAACCAACAGTATAGTCTGGATGAAAGAAGATATGGTTAGATTTCCGCAGATGTAGCAGCATTCTGGTTTCTTTTTGCGGTCTAATTGTAAAATAACACCGAAAAGACATTCTTCTTTTTAGTGTTATTTTTTATACTATGGAGGGAAACAATTATGAACAGCAAAACGAAAAGAACCACAATTACAGCTATGCTATGTGCGATCACTTATATTGTAATGGCAGTAGGCAGAATTCCCGTCGTCCTATTTCTAAAATATGATCCGTCTGATGTAATTGTAACTTTGGGTGGTTTTATATGGGGACCGATGGCATCCTGTACGGTAGCTGTTGTTGTAGCAATTTTTGAAATGATGACAGTAAGTGGAACAGGGATTTTCGGATGTATTATGAATATTGTGCAGACGCTGTCCTTTGCCTGCACTGCTGCGGTTATTTATAAAAAGAAACGCACTTTGTCTGGCGCAGTGATTGGTTTAGCTTCTGGATGGCTGTTCAGTGTTGTTGTAATGATGTTATGGAATTACCTGATAGCACCTCTTTATATGGGATATCCCAGAGAAGCTGTTATTGAACTGTTACTTCCGGTTTTTCTGCCATTTAATTTACTAAAGGGCGGCTTAAATGCCTCTCTTACATTTTTGCTATACAAACCGGTGGTTACTACTTTGCGAAAAAATGGCTATGCACCTTTCTCCGAAAAAGAAATAAAACAAAAACATACAGGACTTTTATTGTTGGCCTTTTGGATTTTACTCACTTGTATTTTGTTTCTGTTATCTATGAATGGAATGATATGAGGCTAACCATGAATACTATTTACAGCAAAAAACCTATTCATATACTCACAGGTATCGTTGTACATGGTTGCGGAATCGGAAAATATGTAGGAAGCCCTACCGCAAACATAGCAGTTGAAAGCAAAAAGAATATCCCCGCTACAGGTGTTTATATTTCTCAAATACAAATAGATAAGCAGGTGTGCTATGGAGTTACCTATATCGGAACCCAACCAACAATTAACAATAGTCAAAATATAAACATAGGAACGCATATTTTAGATTTTGATCAGAATATATATGACTGTATCATACAAGTAACTTTGTATAAAAAGCTTCGCGATATTCAAAAATTTGAAAACTTTTCTCTTTTGTTAGAACAAATAAAAAAGGACTGCATGGCTGCGCGAAAATTTTGGGGACTACAATCTACTGTGCCCCATTTGGTTATGAAAGACGATCAACATATCGTACGTATCGATAATCATGAAATCTGTTTATCGAAAAAAGAGTTTGATGTTTTATATTTTTTGTATACAAATCCTGCAACTGCATTTACAAAAGAACAAATTTATGAAACCGTATGGCAGCAATCCGCCAATCAATATTGTCACGCCGTGGAAAACACCATATTTCAGATTCGAAAAAAACTCAAACCCTATTCCAATTTTCATGACTATATTAAAACGATTGTTGGTTATGGTTATAAATTTAATATGTAATAACAAACGTCAATAAGGATTTTATCATGGCAGTAATATGGTAAAAACAGAATAAAAAACGCTTTCCAATAGTTAGCCTGGAAAGCGTTTTTTGTCATATGTGACGCTATTACAAATCTTTAGTAAACAGGGTCGCTTTAATATTATTTTCTATGCAAAGAGAATGGGAATTTTTCATAATATGGTGTAATGGTATCAATGATACCACGATCATCGGCTTTACTAAACAATGCAGCGCGGTCTTTCCGGCTCTGCATTTCCGGTTTGATGCTGCCAGGTCCGTTGACACAGCCGCCTTCGCAGGCCATCCCTTCGATAAAGTCTTCCGGCAATTTACCTACCTTCATCATCAACAATGCTTTTTTACACTCAGCAGCGCCATTACACTGCGCTACTTTAGCATCTACTTTTACATCCATTTCTTTGAAGGCTTCCAATACAGCAGCAGTAACGCCACCGGAGGAACAAAATTTTTTACCATAAATACTGCCTTGTTGTAACTGTCGGTCAGAAACTTTCAGTTCTACACCTTTGGCGCGGAACATAGCGTCTAATTCTTCAAAAGTCAGTGCATAATCCGCATTATCCTGTGTAATGGATTCCAATACTTCGCTTTTCTTTGCAATACATGGCCCAATAAATACTGTAATGGCACCTGGATGTTTTGCTCGGATAAATCTAGCCATAGCGGACATAGGAGACACGGTTGTGGAAACATGATCTTCTAATTGCGGGAAATGTTTTTTTACCATGGTGACAAAAGCTGGACAACAAGAAGTTGTCATTTTTTTGCCTTCCTGATAAGCTTCCAGCCATTCTCTGGCCTCACTGTCTGCTACCATATCGCCGCCCAGAGAAACCTCATACATATCAGCAAAGCCCAGTTCCTTTATAGCCTCTGCCAAATCTGCCATGGAAACATTACCAAACTGCCCTTCCCCTGCTGGCGCAAACATAGCGTAAACCGGCAAGCCTTGGTTAATCAAATCAATGACGCTGACCATAAAGGAACGGTCCATAATGGCCCCAAATGGGCAGTTTTTGATGCATTGGCCGCAATGAATACATTTTTCTTCATCTACAACTACAATTTTGTTTTCATCCATTGTAATGGCATTGACTGGACAGCTTCTTTTACATGGGCGCATTAAATCAGCGATGGCATTGTATGGACAAGCCTGCGCACATTTTCCGCACTCTTTACAAATCTGTGTATCGATTACCGCCTTGTTTTTTTCAATGGTGATAGCATGGAAATTACAAGCCTGCTGACATTTGCGGCTCATACAATGCTGACAGTTATCTGTAACAACAAAACGATTGATTGGACAACCTTCACAGGCAGATTCTACTACCTGTACAATATTGCTGTTTTCTTTATCCTGAATCGGAGAACGTCCTTCCGCTACACGCACACGCTGACGGATAATTTCCCGCTCCTTATAGATACAGCAACGAAAATTAGCCTGTGGGCCTGGTATAATATCATAGGGAATCTGATCCCGTTTTTCATCCAAATCTTTTAAATAGGCATGTTTGGCGACCTGGTACAACACCTCATGTTTTACATCCACTATGGTTGCATCTTTGTCAAGCATACTAATAACACTCCTCTTTATACATATGTGATAGAAACTGTTTTTCCGGCTTTTTCAATAGCGTCCTTCAGCTGTTCAATCAACGCAACCCGTAGATTGAAATCAAACGGAATCATTGGGTTTTGATAAGCCGAATTGATGGTTTTTCCTACAAACATTTTAACATCTGTACTTTCTTCTATAAGTAACTTTGCCAGACGGGCACCACCGTCTTTTTTGTCCAATTCGCTAAAAAAGATATGGTCAACAGAACCCTCATTGTACTGCTTCAATAGCTGCAATACACGATTTAAGGTAAAAATTCCCTCTGTGACCAGATCAATTCCCTGCATGGTAGCCATAGGAGGAATATCTGGATCAAAGTATTCCAGAGAAACCTCCAAAGGACGATCCAGCACACGGGATACAATATTGGCGCTTGTCCCGCCGCAGATAACAGAAGTCCCTTCTGTTTCCATAAATTCGCGGACAATCCGTTCATCGTCTTCTTTATTCAAAGGTGGGCCGGTAAATATTTTTATCGGTTTTTTATCAATAACACGGATTGCAGCGACGGTTGTATCATCACCAGGGCTTTGTTCATAAAGATCATGACAATATTCAGTCAGCCCGGAAGTTACTCTGGATGGCGCTTCGTTGCCGGAATAATGCTGCTCTACAAACTGAGAGGCTCCGCTCCATCCCCAGCCGAAATCACAAAAACGACCGACACCGGCATGGGTAACACCGTCGCTCATTAAAACAAACAAATCACCGGCCTGCGCATAAATACGGCACTCTTTTACGTTTTTTCCTGCCACTTCACAATCATAAAAAGGCAGTTCCAGTAATTTTCCATCCCGAATAAAAATACAGCCTGGATTATCAAATTCAACAATATAGGTTTCGCCACTGTCATAAATCTGTAAAATTGTAAATGTGGAATAAGCTACCTGTCTGGTCTGACAAATAGGCAGGGTTTTCGCGATGGTTTCTACACATTCATCCAACGAGGAACCATTATATAACATCGTTCCTAAAATTTTAGCAGTCAACGTGGACAGTATATTGGCTTTTACACCACTGCCCATGCCGTCCGCTAAAATCAGAATGGTAGAATTTTCTGTTTTCAGCAGTTCGATATGATCTCCGCATAATTCTTCATTGCGTTTATTCAGACTTTTATATGAAATATCTACCTTTAGTTTCATACTACTTCCGCTCCAGTTCTTCCTGGTCCGAGAGAATCATATTGCGCAGTCTGGTCAGACTGACCTTGGTTTCCGCGGTAGTTTCTCCCAACAGACTGGCTATCTGCTGTGCAACCATCATCTGTTTATCAATTACATCCTGCGCCATTTCTACAGTTTCCAGTTTTACAGCATATTGCTGCTGCTTCTTGGTTTCCTCGGCAGTGATATTCTGGAACAAACCCATAACACTGTCCTGTTCTTCCATATAAATAATATCTTGCAGCATATATAACTGATATTGTGGATAATATACTTTTTTTCCGTAAATGTTATTGTGGCTTTGATATACCTGACGAAAATCGTCATCCTGAATAATACTGCTCAATGGTGTGTGTTTCACATCAGAACGACGTTTTCCAAAGCACAATTCAGCAGCCTTGGAAAATTCTACAATCCGCATATCAGAATTAACAGCTAAAATGGAGTCAGGCGCTTTATCCATAATGGTTTTTGCCATAGAACGAGCCTGCTCCTGCATAAACGGCATGCACATATTTAATTCTGCTTTGCCCTGGTAAACTGCAATTGCTTTTTCTCTGCAAGATGGATATCCACAAGCAGTACAATTTAATTCATCTTTTTCGCTGTTTTTACCAATTTTGCGCAATATTTCACGAATTTCGGCTTCTGTCGGCATTGGCACTGTAATAGACCGATCATGAAATTCTCGAGAAAAATAACCATTTGGTTTTTCTGGAAAATCTCTTGGCTGCTCCGATTCACCAGCCACAATATCCTCCACAATCAGTTTCTTGCGGAAACGGGAATATTTATGATGAGCAATGGCTGGTCCTTCAATACAACTGCCGCGACAAACACTCATCTCCACCACACAATGATCCAGTTCGCCATTTTCCATGCTTTCCAGTAAAGCAATGCAGTCTTCCAGCCCATGTACTGTGATTGTTTTATATGCGTGCTTCCCAGCGGCTGCATTAATGGCAGATATAATACCGCCACTGATAGGATAAAGCCGATTAATTTTCGGATTACGGTTATCCATGCGGGATGGTTCGCATTGCTGCAGTTCCACATTGGAGTCTGCCAGCCAGCTTTCCAACTCAACAAAATCAATAACCGCGTCCACATAACCACTGGTACGACTGTCAATTTCTGCTTCTTTTTTCTTAGCAATACAAGGACCAATGAAGACAACACGAATATTATCGCCCAATTCTTCATGGAGCATTTTTCCATGGGCTATCATTGGCGAAAAAACTGGAGCCAGATACTGTGCCATCTCCGGATGATGCAACTCTACCAGTTCGTTGGCACTGGGACAACAGGTGGTGATAATATTTTTCATGTTTCCTTCCCGAATCAAACGGGCATATTCATCGGTTACATAAGCAGCCGCTTCTGAGGTCTCCCGTACCTGTGTAAACCCCAATTTTTTTAATGCAGTAACTACCTGTCCCGGATGGCTGTGATCCAATGCCACCATATAAGACGGTGCCAAAGAAGCAATCACATGCTCTTTGTTTTGAATAAAGTATTTTACCTTATCCAAATCGCTCAGGAATTTTTTGGCGCTCTGTGGACAAATTTCCATACAACGCCCGCAAAGAATACATTTATCATCTAAAATCTGCGCCTGACCGTTTTTTACTTCAATCGCTTTGATCGCACAACCACGCACACATTTATAACAGTTTTTGCATTGTGCTTCTTCAAATCCGATTACTTTCATGCGCCCAATCTCCGTAGAATTTCATCTTGGAAAAACTGTTCTGTATTTTCAGGCTTCAGATAAAACAGTTCTTCATCCAATTTAATGCTTACCCCTTCAATACTGCATTTTCCCATACAGAATGCGCCTTTCAAATGAATCTTATCTGCCAGATTTTTTTCAGCAATGATTGTTTCCAGCTTGGATACAATATCTCTTGCGCCTTTTAAATGACAGGAACTTCCAATACAAATGGTGATCTCCATAATAAAAATCCTCCTTATTATTGTGAAAACTTTCTCTATAATAATATAATATCATAACATGAAAATGTCCATGCCTGAATGACAAAAAAAATATACGAATATATAAATTTCAACATATCTTTGCAATTTTTTACTTCCTTATATAGGAAACAAGAGCAATCAGGACGATCTGCCGTCATTCTGATTCCATGGCAATGGTCCGTATTTTTTATTTACCATATCCCGTATGTCCATAACCTGCTGTAAGAATCCTTTTTCCACCGAACGGAACCGATAATTTTGCGGGCTGATAATTACATCACGAAAAGGCTTCTTCATTTCGGCACAGCCCAACTGCACCAATTGGTAGCGCTCCAACAAATGCTCTGGAATGGGCGACACCCACATAAAACTATCGGGAATATTTTGCAGCAAATCAAACTGGCTGCCCCGTTCATATACGTAAATTTTCTTTTTTTGATTGGGGACTGTCAGCATCTGTTCCTGCTCGTCGGCAGGAATAAACGGTACATCCCAGTCACCATGAATTAATTCAGTTAAATCTACCATTTCGTTTAAGCTGAGTTTCGTTTTATGGGCCAACGGATTGCGCACCGACATCAACGCCTGGTATTCAAATTCCCATAAAAGCTCTGATTGCAGACGTTTCTCCTGCAATACCTTTTGAAAATAAGGTTCATAATCAGATTGGTAGCGGATAATGCCCAAAGAATATCCTTTTCGGCTGATATTCTGAATGGCTTCCATCGAATTTGTCTCCATGAAATTGATTTCAAATTCATCGATACTGCGCAAACTATTGGCAAAATTGGCAAAGGCATCGGTAATATAACTGGCACGGGGCACCGAAACTGAAAATGCAATTTTTCGCGTCTGTTCCGGTTTATACCGATCCTCCAAATCCGAAATCTGCTGTAAAATCTGCCGCGCCGCATCCAAAAATTCCTGCCCCTGGGCTGTAGGAATAACACCGGTGGACGTTCTCTGAAAAATTGTAATATTTAAAGAAGTTTCTAATTCTTTAATGGCTTTACTCAAATTGGGTTGGTTCATATACAGCTGCTCTGCTGCTCCGGTAATGGACCCGCAGCGCGCCACTGTCACTGCATATTTTAAATATAAGATATTCAAACATACCCATCCTTTCTTTTACAAATACAAGAAAACAATACCTTATATCGTACATGTTTTTCCATTCACGAAATCTAAAATGTATACCCCTATATTTTATCATATATAGTGATTGTCTGCAAAATATCTTTGTAATAAATTTTTGCGTTTCAACCGTTTCTTTTCAAAACTTTACAGCAAAAGTTTACAGCTATCTTGTCATACGAAAAGCACCGTGCTATACTAATGGGTAATATCCTGTGAATGCTTGTTTAGATAGCACAATTCGCAAATTTGATAATAAAGAAGGTAATCTATAATGACAAAAGAACAGTTGATAGAAGAAATTCAACAATTAAAAAAAGAAAAAGATGCCGTCATTCTGGCCCACTATTATTTAGAAGATGATGTGCAAGCTATTGCTGATTATATTGGAGACTCCTACTATCTCAGTGAGATTGCTACCAAAGTTCCGCAGCGTGTGATTGTGTTCTGCGGCGTTTCCTTTATGGGAGAAAGCGCAAAAATTCTGAATCCGCAAAAAACAGTACTACTGCCTGACCCCACTGCCGATTGTCCTATGGCCCATATGGTCACTGCCGAAAAGATTCAGCAAATTCGCAGTCAATATGATGATTTAGCCGTTGTCTGCTACATTAACTCTACTGCAGAAATTAAACAATATGCTGATGTTTGTGTAACCTCGGCCAATGCTATGACCATTGTCCGCAATTTACCGCAAAAAAATATTTTCTTTATTCCCGACGAAAACCTGGGCCGTTTTGTAGCCCAGCAGGTTCCTGAAAAACATTTCATTTTTAATGATGGCTACTGCCCTGTTCATGTGCAGATGACCGGTCAGTTGGTAAAAAAGGCCAAAGAAGAACATCCGACTGCTCTGGTGCTGGCTCATCCCGAATGTACACCGGACGTGCTGGCGCAGGCAGACTATATTGGCAGCACATCTGGTATTATCCGTTACGTCGGTGACAGCGACAAACAAGAGTTTATTATTGCCACCGAACTGGGCGTGCTGTATCAAATCCGGCAAAACTGTCCAGATAAACAATGCTATTCGGTGTTGCCGGAACAAATCTGTCCAGATATGCGTAAAATTACATTGGAAAAAGTAGCCTCTGTCCTGCGTAATTTTGATCATACAGTAGAATTAGATCAAACTATGGCCCAAAAAGCCATGACGCCGTTACAAAAAATGCTGGAACTGGCCAGAAAGGATTAAATCATTATGCCAAACCAATCAATACAGACTGATATTTTAATTGTAGGCAGCGGTGCCGCAGGGTTATTTGCTGCTTTACAGATTCCGGCTGAAAAGCATGTCCTGCTGATTACAAAAAAAGAAGCAGAACAGAGCGATTCTTTTCTGGCACAGGGCGGTATTTGCGTGCTGCGGGATTTATCCGACTACGAAAGCTATTATCAGGACACATTAAAAGCTGGTCACTACGAAAATAATCCAGCGGCGGTGCATACCATGATTGCCAGTTCCCGTACCATTATCAACCAGCTGCTGACCCTTGGCGTTCCCTTTGCCCAGGAGAACGGTACGTTATGCTATACCCGGGAAGGTGCTCACTCTGCGCCGCGTATTTTATATCATCAGGACCAGACCGGAAAAGCCATCACCAGTTGTCTGCTGGAGCAAGCAAAACAGCGCTCCAATATTACTATTTTAGAGCATACCACTCTGCTGGACTTACTCTGTCAGCAAAATTGCTGCTATGGCGGAATTGTACAACAGGCAGATGACACTATAGCAACCATCCTTGCTGCCAATACCATATTGGCTACTGGCGGAATTGGCGGATTATACAGTCATTCCACCAACTTTGCTCATTTAACCGGAGATAGTCTGGCCATTGCCCAGCGCCATCAAGTTGCTTTGAAAAATATTGATTATATTCAGATTCATCCCACCACATTGTATTCGCAGAAACCGGGCCGTCGCTTCTTAATTTCCGAATCAGTGCGGGGAGAAGGCGCTGTTTTGCTCAATGCTGCAGGAGAACGATTTACCGATGAGCTGCAGCCGCGGGATGTGGTGACACAAGCTATTTATCAGCAAATGGAACTGGATTGTAAACCTTACGTGCATCTATCACTACTGCCTATTAAAAAAGAAACAATTTTGCAGCATTTTCCAACCATCTATCAGCACTGTCTGGAAGAAGGCTACGATATCACAAAAGAACCCATACCCATTGTGCCTGCCCAACACTACTTTATGGGCGGCATTCAGATAGATCTGGAAGGCCGCACCTCCATGCAGCATTTATATGCCGTCGGCGAAACTGCTTGCAACGGTGTACATGGAGCCAATCGTCTGGCCAGCAATTCGCTGCTGGAAAGCCTGGTGTTTGCCCAACGGGCAGCTCTGGACATTCTCGCTCAAAACGAGCCTTCTGCTTTATTCTGGCAAACAGCGGTTCAATTAGCAGCAAATGTACAGCCAAATCGTTACCTGCCTGCACAGGCATTGCAGCAAACCTATCAGCAGCAAGTGCTGGAGGCCATTCAACTAGAGAAAGGAAAACACCAACATGAATGATAGAATCACTCAGCTTTTAAACCAAGACCCACTGATTTTGCAGGCTCTGCGGGAAGACATCTCCAGCGAAGATGTCACCACCAATGCTATTTTGCCAGCGGCTTGCCCCGGTCAGGCCGATTTAATCTGTAAACAGGATGGTGTCATTGCCGGATTGCCTGTATTTGAACGCACCTTCCACCTGCTGGATCCCAATGTGCGCATCACCTTCTACTGCCAAGATGGCGACACCGTATCCAAAGGGCAAAAACTGGCTCTGTTAGAAGGCGACATGCGCGTATTGCTGACCGGAGAACGCACTGCACTGAATTATTTACAGCGCATGAGCGGTATTGCTACCTACACCCATAAAACTGCTGCCTTGTTAAAAGGTACTACTGTCAAACTGTTGGATACCCGCAAAACCACGCCCAATATGCGTATTTTCGAAAAATATGCAGTGCGGGTAGGCGGCGGACACAACCACCGTTATAATTTATCTGACGGTATTTTGATCAAGGATAATCATATCGGCGCTGCCGGCGGCGTGACGGAAGCCATTACTATGGCGCGCAATTATGCTCCTTTTGTGCGTAAAATTGAAGTAGAAGTGGAAAATCTGGATATGGTGCAAGAAGCATTGGATGCTGGCGCAGACATTATTATGCTGGATAATATGACAGTGGAACAGATGAAAGAAGCCGTTGCCCTGATCGCAGGCCGGGCAGAAACCGAATGCTCCGGCAATATGACCAAGGAAAATATTGCTGCCATTGCCGATGCCGGAGTCAACTATGTTTCCAGCGGTGCGCTGACCCACTCCGCCCCTATTTTGGATTTATCATTGAAAAATATGCACGCCATTTAATTCAAAATTGTTTCGTGTGAAAGAAAGCCTAAAATTCTTTCATTCCTATTTGTGTTAGCCGTAAATTTGGTTAATAACTATGTTTCACGTGAAACAATTTTGTTTTGCAATGTTACATCGTCAGGGAGACTGTTTGTTGCCTGCCCTCCTTCACCAGACAGTTTTACCGCTGTTCCCCTTAGTCGGACTACGTCCGCCGCGGTTGGAACAGCTAGCCAAACTGTCCGCTTCAATGTCGACAACGGCAACAAAACATCTCCCTGGTTTGCGCACATAAGGCTGGCCTATCCTTTGCCAAAATTCCGAATTGGGATGGTCAGCAACGCAGATTGTTTTATCCGAGCTGGACGCAGTCCGTGGCGAGGAAAACAACCAAGTTGATGTCCAGATGCCCGACGCTTTTCTGGTCGGGTAAATTGAGGGATGGGCAAAGATAGGTCAAGTCGACCATGTAATCTTTCACACGAAACAATTACTTTCTGAAAGAAAGGAGCAAGCCACTATGTCAGCAGAAAACCGCCGTGAAACCATTGTAGGCCTGTTAAAAAATGCCGGTGTGCCTGTATCCGGCACCGAACTATCTCAGCAATGTCAGGTCAGCCGGCAAATTATTGTGCAGGATATCTCTTGCCTGCGGGCAGCAGGATATCAAATTTTGTCCACTACCAAAGGATATCTGCTGCAGGAAACACCTGCCCTTACCCGTGTAATTCAGGTGCAGCACAGCGACAGTCAAATCGAAGATGAATTAAATACCATTGTGGATTTAGGAGGCACTGTGCTGGATGTGTCCATTCACCATGACGTATACGGAGATTTAAAAGCACCCCTGTATGTATCATCTCGCCGTCAGGTGCAGGAGTTTATGCAGTCATTAGAAAACCGACAAGCCCATCCATTAAAAAATCTAACCGCTGATATTCATTGCCACACCATAGAGGCTGACAGCGAGCAGATATTAGATTTAATTGGCAAAGCCTTACAGGACAAAGGATATTTGCTCAAACAAAAATAAAAATCTATCTATGCAGAAAAGCAGTGATTCTTTACAAAGAACCACTGCTTTTCTTGTTTGGATTGTACAGATACCTCCTGATTGGAGGAAATGCTATAGTCACCCTGCACAGTACCATCATCACAATCCCCTTCCCACTTTCATTGACAAACCATCCTTCATAAGCGTACAATAATTTTGTAATTGCAGGTGAAAAAAGAACGATAGCGAAAAGAACTAATAAGATGGTATTACTGTATAAAAACAAAAGTTATACCCTTTATTACTATCTTTGAAAAAAGAGATTCATTTGAATAATATGCGGTAAAAGGAGCGTGATTCGTATGACCGAAATCAAAGAACTTCTGCGAACCAGTATGGAAGAATTTGAATCCATGCAAAAAGAAGAAGGCTGGAATTATGAACTGATTAACGGTATGGTGATGATGTCGCCAAGACCGGCAGCAAAACATCAAAGAATTAATGGGAACATTTATCACGAGTTAAGGAAGCTATTAAAAGGAAAAAACTGCGAACCTATCCAGGAAATCGATCTGGTATTGCATGGCGAAAATTTTATTCCCGATTTAATGGTAATCTGTCATGAAAACTTAGATGAACTTACCCGTTATGAAAAACCACCATTGATCGCCATTGAAATCGTTAGCCCTTCCAGCATCAGCCGTGATTATTTCGTAAAACGGAATCGCTATGAAGCATTGGGGATACCAGAATATTGGATTGTGTCACCGGAGGAAAAGTGTATCATGGTGATTTGCTTTGTAACAGGAGAAACAGGCCAATATTGTGATGGTAAAATGAAATCCTTTATCATGCCGGAAATTGAAATTGATTTAAGTGATGTTTTCTAAGTTTTATTCTTGACAACTATGATATAATAAAATCGTCTGATTCTATTGTAAAAAATACATCAGGGAGGGGAATTTTTGTGAATGTACAGAATTTTTTAACACGCTGCAAACGACATGCGTTGCAAGCATCTGCTGTTGCAATAACCGGCTGTTTGCTGCTGGCCGTTCCAGCACAGGCTGCGGAGCCATTTACCGATGTGCCGGCAGACCATTGGGCTGTTTCTGCCATTGAAGAATTGCGCACGCTGGGTTTTTCTGACGGTATCGGCGATGGCCAGTTTGGTTTGGGCCAAACCATCACCCGTGCTCAGTTTGCTGCTTTTATTGCAAAAGTGGAAGGATACAGCGGAGATGCGCCGCAGGCTTATACTGACAATACCGATGCCAATGCCTGGTATTACAGTGCCTTAAATGCTATGGCGGCTCATCAGGTGACTGCTGCCCAAGGTGCTTTTCGTCCCAATGATCCTATCACCAGAGCTGAAATGACAGAAATGATGGTGGGTGCGTTGGGGTTCTATGATTTAGGCAACCAGTTGAATAGCGTTGCTTGTCCCTTTTCCGATGTAACTGAACGAAAAGGGTTCATTACCCTGGCCAATGATTTGGGACTGGCTGGCGGTGTAAGCGATACCTCCTTTGCGCCCAATGCCACTGCCACCAGAGAGCAGGCAGCCGCTATGCTGGTGCGGTTATATCACAGCAATGAGCAGCAGCTGGACGAGCTGTTTGGGTTCTATGCCATCTCTTCTGCTTCTCAGAGCAGTTTTTTAAGCCAACTGGATGGCGCAGGTTTTGGTTGGGCTCGCCTTACTCTGCAGGACGGCCATGCACTGTTAAACACAACTGCTGCCAGTCAAAATGAATATTATATTCCGGCAGGTTTTACCCAACCGATAAATCATATACGCAGCACTGGCGGCAATGCGTTACTATCGGTCTATGCTGATGATACCAACGGTCTGCTGTCCCAGATTTTAGCCAATCCACAGCTGCGTGCTGAGGCTGTTCAACAAATGGCGGCCGCGGTATCCAGCACCGGACGGGAGCAACAAACGGTATCCTTTGATGGTATTGTTGTAGATTTTGAAGCCCTGCGCGCCGGGCAAAAAGCTAATTACACTGCCTTTTTGCAAGAACTGCGCAGTGCTTTGGGCAACAAACCGTTGTATGTGGCTGTTCATCCGGTATTGAACGGTTCTGCCTATTATGATGGCTACGATTATGCTGCAATTGGACAACTTGCAGACCGTGTAATTCTGATGGCCTATGATTATGATGCCATTTCGCTGACAGAAACAGAAATGGCTCAGGGCTATACCAAAACGCCATTGTCGCCGCTCAATCAGGTTTATACTGCTGTGCAGGCATGCCTGAACGGTGGCATTTCCGCCGACAAGCTGTTACTGGGTCTCTCTATGGATACTGCCCAATGGAAGCTGCAAAATGGCGCTGTGATTCACAACAAGCCATATCATCCATCCTATGATGCAGTGCAAGCGCGTCTGGCTACTGGCTGTCAGGTGATCTATCCCAACTACAGCTATAATCCTTATGCAGTCTACACCGATACCAGTGACAATACCCAGAATATTCTGTGGTTTGAAAACCAGCAGTCAATAGCTGCCAAGGCAGAATTGGCTCGTTTATTGGGCTTAAAAGGCGTTTCTATCTGGCGTTTGGGCACTATCCCTACCGATAACAGTACAGGACTAAATATCTGGGGTGCACTGACAGAGGCAGTACAATAATATCCTATCCGTAGATAGTGTATCATAATTTTGCAAGTTGAACTTTCAAAGAATGGGTGCACCCTACAACCCTCTGGTGAAATAAAACAACTGGTTTGACATCTTAGTTGTACGCTACTGCAAATCATAAAAGAACCAGCTGGACGAAATCGGCAATCAACAGATTTCATTCGGCTGGCTCTTTGTGATCTTCATTATTTTATCAACTATAATTCATATAACATTAATGTACACTGGTAAACGCAGGGGCATTAATGTTATATACCAACAGAAAAAAACGATCGTACCTTAGGATCGGTCTGTCTTTTTCTTTCCTACAGTAAATTTACACTATCATCATAGATACTTGACGAATATTTTTCTAAATGGTAGTATATAAATATCAAGAGAGTAACCATGATGTGCTACTAACACATCAGCAAACGGTTTTCTCCCATGGTTTCGTGGACTATCCGCCCAACTTTCCAGGGTATAGGCGGGTAGTCATTTTTTATGACTTGATGAACCTTGCTACTTTTTACGTATCAAGGCGATAACAGCGACAACCAATGTCAATGTTGCGATAATTGCTCCATATAATTCGTATGTCATAGTTACCCCCTCCCCTCAAAGGGAGGAAAACCGCCTACCGTTATGGTCACTCTCTACGCTGTATTGTATCATACAAACATACGCTCTTTCAATCGTAATTTGTCAGCTGTTCTCATAAAAATATCCCCCTTGCTACTCTGTGTAGTAAGAGGGATATAAATTGTTACAGCCATTTTATAGTCTATTTGGCGAATATGAAAAATCTATTATTTCGTTCAAATACGTCCACATCGGAACCGTAAAAATCTTGCAGATTTTCCTGCTGAATAACTGTTTTTAAATCACCTTTTGAATGGACTTGCCCATTTTTGAGCAACAGCGCTTTATTGAAAATCGGCAGAATCTCATCGGTGTTATGAGTGACAAAGAAAATACTTTTTTTGTCCTGTGCCAGTTTTTCAATCAGATTGTATAAATCTTTTTTAGCAAAAATGTCCAACCCATTGCAGGCTTCATCAAAAATGATAATATCTGGATCGCTGATTAGAGCGCGGCCGATGATTACTTTTTGCTTTTCGCCCTGGGACAGGCTGCCGTAAGTACGATCCCGCAGCTTCATAATCCCCAGCTTTTCCATAATGCCTTCCGCTTTGCTGACATCTTCGTCGGACACTTTGTCCCACAAACCGATACTGGCAAATTTGCCGCTTAAAATAATCTCCAGCGGTGTATCATTGACCGGAATATTCTGCGCCAGTGAATTGCTGATCCAGCCGATGTGCTTGCGCAAATCAGCAATTGGGCAATTACCGAACTGATAGCCCAATACATTGGCACTGCCGCCGTATACAGGAAAAATATAGCCGTTGATTAAATTCAGCAAGGTTGTTTTGCCGGAACCGTTCAGCCCAAGAATAATCCAATGCTCGCCGTCTTCCACTTGCCAGTTGACACCATCCAGAATCATTTTTCCGTTTTTACGATAACTTACATTTTGTAAATCAATAATCACGTTCTTCACCTTCTGTTATTGTTCCTTCTGGTTTCGATGAAGGAGCTTCTCTTTTTTCTTCTTTTCTTTTTTATCAGACTGTTCAGTCCATCCATACTCTTCCAAAATTGCTTTTGGCGCACGATTGATAAACCAGTTCACCATAAACATTAACAGAGCCAGATCATCAAATTGTCCGAAAAAGGGAAAATCAAAAATGAAATCATAAGGAAATACCAGATATCCGATGGTTACAAATAGAAACACAATTTTATTCAGCCGTTCTACCCGCACATCTTTCATCAACCGCACTGTCAGCGGCAAAGTTTTTTTCATATTCCAGACAGCGCGGATTCCTTTTCCAATCAGATTACTGCGCATCGCTATCACCTCATAGTATATAGTAGCAGTTCAGATTTAATGTATACCGCCCAACATATCCTGCTCCCGCTCGCTCTTTTTATTACGGCTCATCAGCTCGCTGACAGCCTGCTGCACCGGAAAGTCTTCAAACAATACTTTATACATTTCTTCGGTAATCGGCATGGAAATGTGCAGTTCTTGGGCCAGTTCCATCGTGGCTTTTGTAGTTTTTACCCCTTCTACTACCATGCCCATATCCTGCAAAATCTGCTCCAGTTTTTTACCTTCGCCCAAAGCCAACCCGCAGCGATGATTTCGGCTATGACGGCTGGTACAGGTAACTACCAGATCGCCAATACCAGTTAAACCGGAAAATGTCAGCGGATCGGCGCCCAGAGCGATGCCCAGACGGGAGATTTCTGCCATACCGCGTGTCAGCAACGCTGCCTGCGCATTATCGCCCAGGCCCAGGCCAATGGCAATACCGGTAGCAATGGCAATAATATTTTTGATAGCGCCGCCAATTTCCACACCAATTAAGTCATGATTGGTATATACCCGCAAATTGGGCGACATAAATAAATCCTGCACTGCTTCTGCTGTGGCAGCATTGACCGAACAGGATACTACCGCAGCCGGCAGTCCTCGTCCTACTTCCTCTGCATGACTGGGACCATACAACGCAACAAAACGCTGCTGACTATCAGGAATCACTTGCTCCACTACCTGGCTCATCCGCAGCTTGGTACCCACTTCCAACCCTTTGGCAGTATTGATCAGCACTGCTTTGGCAGGGAGCAGTGTCTTTACATTTTCCAGCGTTTCCCGCAGCGCCTGTGAAGGTACTGCCAGCACCACATAATCTACATCGGCCAGCGCAACGGCCAGATCAGTTGTGACCGATAAACCTTCCGGCAGGTGTACACCAGGCAAATATTTTTTATTTTCCCGCTGCTGATTCATTTCATCAGCCTGTTCAGAACGACGGCACCACATCTGCACCGGCTGCCCTTTTTCGGCTAATACAACAGCCAGAGCTGTTCCCCAACTGCCGCAGCCCAACACAGCTACATTATTCATGCTTTCCATCTCCTTCAAGTTTAGGTTTGTTTTTATGCCCTAATTTATTTTCCGTTCCGTTCATTAAACGTTTGATATTGGGAATATGCAAATATACCACATATACCGCAGCGGCTCCAATCCCCAAAGTATAAGGCAAAGGCGCATCAGTTAGGAACAGCACAATGGGTGCGGCAGAAGCCGCACAGATAGAGCCCAGCGACATATACCGGGTGCATACGCACAAAATGACTAAAATAATCAGACAAATCAATAAAGCCAACGGAGAAAAATACAGCAGTACACCAGCTCCGGTAGCCACCCCTTTTCCGCCCTTAAACTGAATAAAGCAACTTAAAGTGTGTCCAATAATGGCAGATAATCCACCCAGCAGCGCTCCTAATTCTCCGGCCAGCTGAAAACCGATACAGGCCGAAAGCCAGCCTTTTCCCAAATCACCAGCCAAAACTACAGCGGCTTTGCCAATACCCAAAGTGCGCCACACATTGGTAAAGCCCACATTACCACTGCCATGCTGCCTGATATCAATACCGCTCAGCTTGCCAACCATATAACCAAAAGGAATGGCACCCAGAAAATAAGAACAAAGTACGGTTAAAATCCAGTCCATGCCACTCACTCCTCAGAACGCTTTTTCACTACAAACCGGATCGGCGTTCCCTCAAAACCAAAGTTTTCTCTGATTTTATTTTCTAAAAACCGTTCATAGGAGAAATGCATCAGCTCAGGATCATTAACAAACAACACAAATGTTGGCGGTTTTACACTGCTCTGTGTCGCATAGAGAATTTTCAACCGTTTGCCTTTATCCGATGGTGGCGGATTCAGCTGCACTGCATCACGGATAATTTCATTGAGCACGCTGGTGCCGATCCGCATTGCATTTTGCTCAACAGCAAAGTTAATCAAATCCAGAATACGGTTAACACGCTGCTTGGTTTGTGCCGATACAAAAATCATAGGCGCATATTGTAAAAACAGCAGTTCACTGCGGATTTTCTTTTCCATAACTGCCGCTGTTTTGTCATCTTTTTCGATTAAATCCCATTTATTGACGACCAAAATAACAGCCTTACCCTGTTCATGGGCATAACCCACAATTTTTTTGTCCTGCTCAATCAGCCCTTCTTCCGCATTAATAACCATTAACACTGCATCGCTGCGGTCAACAGCCCGCAAGGAACGGATGACGCTGTAGCGTTCTGTGGTACTTTCCTGTACTTTACTTTTTCGACGCATACCGGCAGTATCAATGATGACATATCGCTGGCCGTTGCGTTCAAAGGGGGTATCAATGGCATCCCGTGTTGTACCGGGAATATTGCTGACAATGGAGCGTTCCTGACCTAAAATGGCATTGGTCAGGGAAGACTTTCCTACATTTGGACGGCCGACAACGGCAATTTTAATCACATCCGGTTCATAGTCCTCACCCTCATACTGTCCCAGCAATTCCACCAGATGATCCAGCAAATCGCCGGTATTCATCCCATGACTGGCAGAAATCGGATAAGGTTCACCCAGCCCCAATTGATAAAACTCGTAAATATCATCTAATTTATCAAAATTTTCAACCTTATTGACTGCCAGCAGCACATCTTTTTTGGTGCGTCGCAGCATTTGAGCAATTTCCATGTCTTCATTGGTGACACCTGCTTTGATATCACACATAAAGACAATGACATCTGCTTCTTCCATGACTACCTGAGCCTGTTTGCGCACTCTGGACAAGATGGTATCCTCACTGCTGACTTCAATGCCGCCGGTATCGATCAGGGTAAAGGTTTGGTTATTCCACTCTGCATCCTGATACAGCCGATCACGGGTAACGCCCGGATAGTCCTCTACAATAGCTAAGTGGGTACGGGTCAGACGGTTAAACAATGTGGACTTGCCCACATTAGGTCGACCTACAATTGCAACAACTGGTTTCATATATTAATAAAAACTCCCTTCTTACATACCTTATACATGGATTATATCTTATATATTATCCCCGATAATGGCCGTTCCGTCAAGTAGAGGATTGCGGGTGCTTCTGAGAAAAGAACTTCATAGAACATTTTAGCTTCTTCATACTTTGTAATTTTGTTGCCTTCCCTATATATCGTGGTATAATCAATTTATTAGTATATTTTTAAGAAATTTATTAAAAGTTAACTAATAATATCTATATTATATATGTTGTTTTTACCGGATATAACCAAAAAGGCTCTGCTGACAATCGTGTCAACAAAGCCTTCTCTTTTTATTATTATCGTTTTTCAATATTGTAGGTTAATACTTCCAGGTTTACGGTCAAATCTACGTTGCGAACTTCTACTTCTTCCGGAATGGTTAACACAACTGGTGCAAAATTCAGAATGCCTTTAATATCGGTTTCCACTAAAATATCTGCAATATCCTGAGCATATTCGGCAGGTACTGCGATAATACCGATTGTGACATCATTTTTTCCAATAAACTCAGCCATTTGGCTCACTGCATAAATAGGCAGCCCATTTAACTTTAATCCAACTTTATTTAAATCATTATCAAAAACGCCAATAATCCGAAATCCCCGTTCCCGAAATCCTCTGTATTGGCTCAAAGCCGAACCCAGATTACCTGCGCCGATTAAAATCACATTCCAGCGTTTGGTCAACCCTAGAATATTCATAATCTCCTGGTTCAACTGTTTCACATTATAACCGACACCTCGGGTACCGAATTCGCCAAAATAGGCCAAATCCTTTCTTACCTGAGCTGGTGTGCCCCCTACGCCTTCTGCAATTTCTCCGGAAGAAATACTGATAATATCCTGTTTTTCAACTTCTGTCAAAAATCTGGAATATACAGAAAGCCTGCTGACCGTCGCTTCTGGGATTTTCAGCTCTTTCAATCATAACAACCCCTTTTTGTCCAACTGCTTCTCTGCATACATTATAGCTATATTTTTGTAGATAATCAATAGGTTTGCGCAATAATTCACGAACCAATTTCCATTTGACTTTCCTGGGCTATAAAAATATGATATTGCTCTATCAATTCCAGCAAACAGCTCTGCGCCAACAAAACTACTTTATCGGTTTTTTTCTCCTGAATCAGCTGTAGACTTTCCTGATATTCCTGCGTCAAAGTTAGTAAATCCAAAATACCGCTGGCGATGGATTCTTTGCTGTCCATAGTTAAAAAGACACTGCCTTTTTCTTCTATTACGGCAAGTTCTTCGGTAAGCTGCTGTATCATTTGTTGCCAGTTTTCGTCACTGCATGCCTCATAACGGTAATCCTGAAACATTTGCAGAGAATGCTTCAGCACCACATCGTAGCTGCTCAGCAAGGAAGATATCTGCTCCATCATCTGCTTATCTTCTGCCGGAAACCGCAGTGCAGTTTGGTTCAGCACCAGTTTCTGCACAAACACATCACTGCCGCTTTCCTGAATAGATTGGGGCAGATCTTTGACCTGAGGCGCCTTTCCAAAGCAACCTAACCATAAACAATATGGCGGTCCCTGAGAAACGCAGACACGATAACCCAGCTGTGCCAGTTCATTGATTTTAGCCTGTCCGGCAGAAGCATCCTGATAGGAACCAACTTGTACAGTATAGTACTCAACCGGCTCCAACTGCAGTACCATCTGCCGTACAACCTTTTCTTCAACCTGCTGTTCCAGCACCTGTCCTGTATCTTGGAAACTGCTTAATTTACCAATTAAATATCCACCTACACTTTGAATAAACATAAAAATAAGAAACACTGAGAATATTGCTGCCGCCAACCGTTTAACCTGTCCCATAAGCTTCCGTTCCTTTCCGTTCAGAATTTATCAGATGCTTTATGGATATGTGATTGGTTAAGGAAATAGAACTTGTTGCAGAAAATGGCGGCAATCGCCCAGAAGATACAAAGAACCGGTAATACACAGCAAATCATTTGGCTGCAAATCGGCCAACACCGCTGTCAGCCCTTCCTGATACTGCTCATACAGGGTAACCTGACAATGGGGTGCTATTGCCTGAATGGTTTGCTGCAGCTGCTTCCAATGCTGTGCGCGCTGATCATGTTCCGGTTTGGTCAGCACCACTGTGTCTGATAGTGGCAGAATGGTTTCCAGCATAGGCAGTTGGGCTTTATCATCTAAAATAGATAAAAATAAAATGATTCTGCGCTGGCTGTACTGAACGCGCAGCTGCTCAGCCAAATACTGAATGCCTGCCTGGTTATGGGCACCGTCCAATAAAATCCCTTTTTGACTGCCTAAATCCCAATATTCCATTCTGCCCGGCCAGGACACATTTTGCAACGCTGCAGCCAATTGTTCCGGCAGAATATGAATGATCCCGCGCTGCTGCAAATTTTCAATAGCCGCCAGCGCAGTATTGCAGTTGATTTGCTGATATCGCCCCTGCAAATTAGTAGCAACCGCTTGCAACTGTTCTGGCTGCAAAATAGTCAACGGTGTGTTTCGTCGATTCGCTTCTGCTGCTAATACAGCTGCTGCTTCTGGTTGTTGGGGAGCGGCAATGGCTGGTACCTCCGATTTTAAAATCCCGGCCTTTTCTGCGGCAATCCGGGCAATGGTCTCTCCTAATATTTCACAATGGTCCAGACTGATTGGCGTAATCACAGACAACACAGGTTTCTGCACTACATTGGTAGGATCCAGCGCACCACCCAGCCCCACTTCCGAAATCACAAAATCGGTCTGCTGGGCAAAATACAACCAGCCTGCCACTGTCAGCAGTTCAAATTCTCCCGGATGGGCAAATCCTTCTGCCTGTATCAGAGGAATCACTTGTTCAATCAATCTGGTCATAATTTGTGCAAAATCCTGCTCGGAAATCGGCTGTCGATTGATTTGAATCCGTTCCTCATAGCGGCTCAAATGGGGCGAGGTATACAGTCCCACCCGATATCCGGCCTGCCGTAATATTGCTTCTAATATTGCAGCCGTGGAGCCCTTGCCGTTGGTACCGGCAATGTGTATGGTCTGCAGCTGTTCCTGCGGCTGTCCCAAAAGTTCTGCCATGCGCACAGTGCGTTCATAACCTCCGGGAACCCCTCGACGGCAGTTTTTCTGCAAATAATTCAAACAAGTTTGATAATCCATGTAGGTATCTCCCTTTCTGCACTTATAACGAACCGATTCTTATCAAGAATAAAATACAAAAGCAAGCCGATTTATTTATTCTGCTCTAAATCTGCTTTCATTTCTACCAGCAACTGTTCCAGTTCTTCTTGCCCAAAGTGATATTGTGTGCTGCAAAAATGGCAGACAACGTCTGTCTGTCCGTCTTTTTCCAGTATATCTTCCAGCTCGGCAGTACCAATACTTTTTAACAACCCACTGATGCGTTCCCGATTGCAATTGCAGTGCCACTGAATCGGCTTCTCCTCCAGAAACTGTATTTCTGTACCAGGCAGATAGTTGGCAACAATATCCTGCGCTGCAGCGCCCTCTGCAATCAGACTGCTGACAGGACGGGCCGTCTTCAGCTTTTCTTCCAAATCATCCAGCACAGCATCTTCTGCATTGGGCATTGCCTGAATGATAATACCGCCTGCCGCTGCCACCGTATAATCGGGATTGACCAGCACACCAACCGATACGATAGACGGAGTCTGTTCCGAGCTCATCAGATAACTGGCTACATCATCACCAATTTCTCCGGTTACCAATGGCACGCTGCCGGTATAAGGTTCTTTTAAACCAATATCTTTTGTAATATATAAGTGTCCCTGACCGATGGCTCCACCCACGTCCAATTTTCCCCGGGCATTCAACGGCAAATCGGTCTGCGGCTCCTGCACATAGCCTTTGATATTGCCATGGGCATCACCAGTTACGATAATACCGCCCAGCGGCCCATCTCCAAAAATACGCAATGTAATAGCGCCCTCACCTTTTAAACCCCAGGACAATAATAACGTGCTGGCCATGGTGCGGCCCAGCGCTGCAATAGCTGTAGGAAATGCATCATGCTTCTGCCGTGCAGTTTCTACAGCATCAGTGCAAACAACAGCGGATACCCTTACTTGCCCTTCATAGGCCAGTGCGCGAATAATATGGTCTGACATTTTACTCTCTCCCTATACACAATTTTCAAATAATTAATAAATGAAACTTCGTTTATCTATTATCTATACAGCGGCTGTTCAAACTGCTGCAAAAATAAGGCAGGACGATTGAAAACCGCCCTGCGCCTTTTACTGGAATTTTTTGTTCTGAACTCTTATAATCCTAAAATCTGCTGTACCGTTGCAGAGATTTGCTCTCTACCACATACCTGTTGATGCAATACCGGCTTTTTATCCAAATCCAATAGACCTTTATGCTGTGTAATACCTGTCAGCGCTACTAATTGATTGAGCTGCTCCAGTTCGTCAGCTGACTGCTGTGTCTGCTGCAGCGCATTCATAACGCTGGCCACAAACTTGCAGGGATGAGCGGTAGAATCAATCACTGCAATCCGGTCATTACCGCTGTTTTTCCGATACTCCCGGCTTACTTTCAATGCAACAGCTGTATGGGTGTCTAACAGATATTTGTTTTCTGTGTAGCAATTCTGAATCATAGCCAGCGTTTCTATTTCGTCAGCAGCGCCGCCAACTACAAATTGTGCCATACGGTTTTTGGTTTCTTCATCTACGGTAAAGCATCCGTCCTGCTGCAAAGCTTTCATCCATTGGGCTACTTTATCACCATCATTGCCGGTCATGGCAAACAGGAACCGTTCCAGATTGCTGGAAATCAAAATATCCATAGAAGGGCTGTTGGTTTGATAGAAATCTCTGCGGCGGTCATAAACGCCTGTTGCAAAGAAATCTGCCAGAACACGATTTTTATTGGATGCGCAAACCAACTGACCTACAGGCAGCCCCATCTGTCCTGCATACCAAGCGGCCAGAATATTGCCAAAATTACCGGTAGGAACCACAAAGTCTACTTTTTGTCCGTAAGAAATAGCTTGTTTGTCCACCAAAGACAAGTAAGCTGCAAAATAGTATACAATCTGCGGTAATAATCGTCCCCAGTTGATAGAATTGGCGGAGGAAAACTGATAACCGGCCTGCGTCATACGCTGTGCCAACGCCTGGTCAGCAAAAATTTCTTTAACAGCACTCTGGCAATCATCAAAATTGCCTTCTACGCCAACAACCGTGGTGTTGTTCCCATCGGTAGTTACCATCTGTAATTCCTGCACCTTGCTTACGCCATGGGCCGGATAGAATACAATAATTCTGGTGCCATCTACATTTTTGAATCCTTCCAGAGCGGCTTTTCCTGTATCGCCAGAGGTAGCTACAAGAATGATCACTTCTTTTTCTAATTGCAGTTTTTCGATGGCTTTCACCAGTAAACGGGGAGTCAGCTGCAGCGCCATATCTTTAAATGCTGCTGTAGGACCATGCCACAATTCCAGAATATACTCCTGGTCATTTAATTTTACCAGAGGCGCAATTTCTGCCGTATCAAACTGCGCACCATAAGCACCATTTACACAGTCAGCAATCTCATCTGCTGTGTAATCACTCAAATATTGAGCTAAAATCCATTTGGCGATTTCCTGATAGGATTTCCCAGCCATAGCGGCAATGTTCTCTGCATCTAATACCGGAATATTCTGTGGTACAAACAGCCCGCCATCCGGCACCATACCCTGGGCAATGGCTGCTGCTGCATCAACAGGTTCGCAATTATTTCTTGTACTGATATATTTCATACACGTAACGCCTCCAGCAAATAATTTTTTATCCAGATTCACTCAAAATTTATAAAACACTTTCCATTATCATTAGTTATTCTACTATATTTTTTTTGCGCTGCCTAGTCTTTTCTGGCAAACTTACAGACCGATTTCCCTGAAACTTTACATCCGCTCTGTTTTTGCTGTCAACAGAAACAACAAAGTGTCGCAATTGCTGCGGTTAGGCCGGACGAACAGCCTCCAGATAGGTTTCAATTTTACGAATCAAATGCAATGTGTCCTGTAATACCTGCTGGTTGCATTGTTCCAACCGAAATAAAAATACCAAATCAAAGGTAAAAGAATTGCGTTTAGGCAATGGGCCCGCCAAGGTCAAAATCGGTTTGATTGCCTTACCCTGCAGCTGTTCCTGCACAATCATTTTGCGCAGCTGTGGTTTCACCAATAACTGTACAGTATCTTTCAGTTTTTGCTCTATGTGTGCATTCCAGGGAATGTCCTCTGCAAATACCTGATTTTTACGCAGTTCGCACATACGGGATACAACAACCTGCCCCTTTTTATTTTCGGTAATTTCTACGTTTAATTTCTCCTGCTCAAAGGCTTCTATAATCGTCTCTTTGCGCAAAACGTCTTCCAATGCCATCCGCTCCTTCGCAATTACTTCTGTGATTTTAACACAGTTGTTCCTGACTGACAAGAAAATTATTTTTCTGCCAAAATAAGCAGGATATTTTCTTTTTCGTCCCGAAAGCTAGTAGCAGGCAGTCTGTTGAAATTTTTATGAAATTTTTATTTTCGTAAAAACACAAACCGACTTACATAAGATTATCATATCATAAGGAAAGAAGCGTGATATTGTTGCGTTATACTCCAGACCCGCAAGTAGGTCTTACAACAGAACAATTACATACCAGGGAGCAAGAGAAGCTCTTTAATTTTGATACAACGGTGCCCAGTAAATCCATTGCGACCATTGTGCGGGAAAATATTTGTACTCTTTTTAACCTGATCAACGCAATTCTGGCTATTGCTGTGCTATCCGTCGGTTCGTATAAAAATATGTTGTTTATGGGGGTTGTCATCAGTAATCTGCTGATTGGCATCATTCAGGAAGTTCGTGCCAAGCGGGCCATTGATAAATTATCTCTGCTGCACGCCGCCAAAACAACTGTGATACGGAACGGACAACTGCAAGAAGTTGAACTGCAGAAAATCGTGCTGGATGATGTGCTGCTCTTGCAGCAGGGCAACCAGGCGCCGGTGGATTGTCTGGTTTTGGAAGGACGCTGCGAGGTAGATGAATCCTTTTTGACAGGCGAAGCGGATGCCGTTTACAAGAAGGTTGGCGATACCATTTTATCTGGCAGCGTTATTCTCAGCGGAACCTGCCGCGCCAGAGCGGATAAAATCGGAGAAGACACTTATGTATCTTCTATTTCAAAAGAAGCCAAATATTACAAAAAGACCAAGTCCGAAATTATGACCACCTTAAATAAAATTATCGGCACCATTTCTCTGATTATCATTCCTGTTGGTTTTATCCTGTTCCATAATCAGATGAAACTGGAAGGTACTACCCACGCCGAAGCAGTGGTGCAAACGGTAGCTGCTCTTATTGGAATGATACCAGAGGGACTGGTGCTTTTAACCAGTACCGTACTGGCTGTCAGTGTGGTGCGTCTGGCACAGCGGCAGGTTATGGTGCAGGACTTATACTGCATTGAATCACTGGCCAGAGTAGATACACTCTGTCTGGATAAAACCGGTACACTAACGCAGGGCAACTTGCTGGTAACTGGTTTTGTACCTTTAGCCAATCACCCTTACGGAGTAGAACAAATTATGCAGAATTTTACCGCAGCGCTGGAAGATAATAATGCAACATTCTGCGCTTTGCGCCAAACTTATCCGCCGCAACTGCACTGGCAAACAACAGAAGTATTTCCATTTTCCAGCCAGCACAAGTGGTCTGCGGTATCCTTTGGAGAAGTTGGTACCTATATTTTAGGCGCTTCTGAATTTGTTTATCCTGACGGCGATGCTGCATTCCAACAACGATTGTCAGAACTGGCGCAGGAAAACCGGGTATTGCTGCTGGCATGGACTGATGAAACAGTTCGTCCGGGTCAGCTGCCGCCAAAACTGACACTGGTGGGCTTTTTGCTCTTGCAAGATCAGCTGCGCACCGCGGCTCGGCAGACCTTGGAATATTTTTCACAGCAGGATGTTGATATTAAAGTAATTTCCGGCGACAGCGCACAAACCGTATCGGGCATCGCCCGCGAGGCTGGTGTGCCAAACTGGCAAAATTTTGTGGACATGACTACCATTCAATCGGACGAACAATTGGAGCAAGCTTCACAGCAATATACCGTATTTGGACGGGTAACGCCAGTGCAGAAAAAGAAGCTGGTACAGGCGTTGCAGCAAAACGGACATACTGTAGCCATGACCGGCGATGGTGTAAACGATGTGCTGGCATTAAAGCAGTCCGATTGCAGTATTGCTATGGCTGCTGGTACCGACGCTGCCCGCAATGTTTCTCAGCTGGTATTGTTGGATTCCAATTTTGACTCATTGCCGCAGATTTTAGGAGAAGGCCGTCGTTCTATTAACAATATTCAGCGGTCTGCCTCTCTATTTTTGGTAAAGACCATTTATGCGACACTGTTTGCTTTAATCTTTTTGTTTGTACAGCTGCCCTATCCGTTTATTCCAATACAGCTCACTTTAATCAGCTGCGTCACCATTGGTATTCCATCTTTTCTGTTGGCCCTAGAGCCCAATAAAGAGCGCATCCATGGTCGTTTTTTGCTGAATATTTTAAGCAAAGCCCTTCCCGGCGGATTGACCATTGTTACAAATTTGATTTTAATCTTATGCTGTTCTTTATGGCTCCATTTTTCCGCTGAGGAAATCAGTACCTTATGTGTACTTCTGACAGGATTTACAGGATTTTTGGTGTTAGAGCGCATTTGTTATCCCTTTAATCGAAACCGTCTGATTATGTATATATCACTGGTTATTTTATTTGTGGGCGCAATTGCTCTCCTGCCTGGTTTATTTGCCATTACCATGCTGCAGCCGGCAGCGATTGTCTTTTTACTGTGTTTTTTACCGCTGGATTATGTTTTGTTCCGCACCATTTTTTGGTTGGTGCAAAAAAAGACAGCTCGCATTTTGCAAAAGACAAAATAATGTGGCAAAAACAGTTCATAGCAATACCGATCTGCTGCTAAATGAAAATGGCCTGAAGTAAGAAGAATTGATTCTTCCCTTCAGGCCATTGTTTTCTGCCATTCATCTCCAGCTGTCACTCCTTCTGCCATCTCTTAACGCAGAACTAATTTATTTCTCTCTGCGTTATTTACGGACTTTTTTTTGGAAAAGCGACTCCCCAGCATCCATTTTAATTTTTCCACCAGAATTAAACGATTCAGTTTAGAAAAGTTTTTCTTTTCAATTGCAGCTTCTTCTGCAGTTGGTGTTCCGTAACTGGATAAAAAAGATTCACTGTGCCAGTCTCCACAGTCGACTTCACGGATACCGCAAGCCCAGATATCATTATATTTTCCACAATGAGGGCAAGAAGTATTATAACCAGATGTCACTCCAAACCCCATAAATTGTTTTCGATCCAATTCGCCGCCGCAGATAGGGCATTTTGTTTCTCGATAATCAGGTTTAAACATAAACTTTACACCTCCAAAATTTTTCACATTCATACTTGTTTTATGTTTAAAATACATTCTCTTTCTTACAATATTATCATAGCACAGTTCCCTATGAAATGCACATTAGCCTTTTCTCTCTCTGACATTCCCCTTCTTTTGATATGTCAAATCCAGCAGTCAATTATGTTTGATATAAACAGGCTAAATTATTTTGAATAAATATATCCATATAATTGCGCTATATAGCAACCGTCGCCAATATCGTATCCCATAGCAACTTTATTGATACGCATAAAAACAACGAGATGGAACAAAAAGACTGCTGTGCAAAAATTTGATTACACAACAGCCTTTTATAAATACTTTTATCACACTTTATTGCCTAAGGCAACCTTAATTTGCTCCAATGCAGCCTCTACGGAAGCAGTATCGCCAAAAAGAGCCAACAGAACCATATTCTGCGGACAACTTCCCCGCACGTCCCGCACAGTAACACCCACTGCCTTTTCAGCAATATCCGCAGCGCAGATCATATCAATCAGTTTACCCTGCACCAATCCAACTGTATCTGCATACGCTATGCTTTCCTCCATACCAAAACCGATACGATGCTTTAAAATCTCCATAGTTCCGACCGATGGGGATTTTATGATACGAATATCCATAACATTCACTCCTAATGACGAATCACAGCTACAGGCATATCATATTGGCGCACCCACTGCTCGATTTGATCCAAATCGGCATTGGACAAACTGGGATCACCTTCTATTGGATAAGTCATACCCAGCTGCTGATATTTATTGACTCCCAATTTATGATACGGCAACAAATCGACACCGTCAAAGTTTTTGGCATCCCGATAGGGCAGTAAAAACTCCATTACCTGCTGGATTTCTTCCTTGCTGTCATTGATGCCTTTCAACAACGGCATCCTGATTTTTACATGATACCGCTTTTGCAGCAAAAGTTCAAGGTTTTTTAAAATCATCTCATTGCGAACACCGGTCAGCTCAGCATGGCGTTTGGAATCAAAGTGTTTGATATCAAACAAAAATAAATCCACAAATTCAGCTACTTTCAGTAAATCTTCTGTTTTGGCATAACCGCAGGTTTCGATGGCAGTATGCACACCTTCCCGCTTGCAGGCTGACAGCAGATTGGCTGCTGCTTCGGGCTGATTGAGCACTTCACCGCCGCCTAAAGTAACACCGCCGCCGGAAGTATCATAGAAGGCTTTGTCTTCCAGAATCACATCCATCAGTTCAGATAGATTTTTCTGTTCACCAATCACTGATAACGCATTTTGCAAACAGGCAGAAACGCATTTGCCGCAGCCTGTACAGTTTTTATCCAACTCCCGCACAACCTGATGCTTACCCTGCTCATCTATTTTGTGAAGTCCTTGCGGACAGGCGGTTACACAGGCGCCGCAGTTTACACAGGACGCTTCTTTAAATGACAGGCGAGGACGACGTTCCATACCTTCCGGATTGGCGCACCATTTGCAGCGCAGCGGACAACCCTGGAAAAATACCAGGGTCCGCACGCCGGGGCCGTCATACATATTATATTTTTGAATATTAAAAATCGTGGCTTTCCGTTCAATCATAGGTCCATCCCAACCCTTTTTCTGAATTAAAAGTGCGTCAATACAGTACGGCTGATAATTTCATCCTGTACATCCTTGCACAATTCTACGAAGAACGCACTGTAACCCGCTACCCGTACAATCAAATCACGGTACTGTTCTGGATGTTTCTGCGCTTCCAGCAGTGTATCGTTGCTCAGATAGTTGAACTGCATTTCGCCATTGCCCATTATGCTGGCAGTACGCAGCAGTGTAATCAGACCATTTTCCCCTTCCGGTGTATCCAACAGGCCCGGAACCAGTTTAAAGTTGTGTACCATACCCAGGTTCATATTGTCGCAGGACATTTTGGATACAGATTTGATGATAGCAGTAGGGCCTTTAAAGTCAGCACCCTGTGTTGGACTGATACCGTCAGATAATGGTGTCCATGCTTTTCTGCCATTAGCGGAAGCACCGGTAATCTGCCCCAGCGGTGTATTGTTGGAAATAGACAAGGTACCGTGTGTCAGAATGGAATACAAGGTTCTGTAGCGGCGATGGTCTCTTTCGGTAAAGTCGATCAAATCTGCTGCAATATTATCGGCATAGTCATCATCATTACCGTATTTTGGTGCATCCAGACAATCTTTGCGAATTTGGTCATAGCCGATAAAATCTGCTTTCAGTGCTTCGTTTAATTCTTCCAGTGTATATTTTTTATCATCAAATACCAGTTTTTTGATAGCTGCCATGGAATCTGCATAGGTAGCCAAGCCACTCCACACCACACCAGGGCCAAAGTTGTACATGGCGCCGCCGGCAGATACGTCGCGACCGTTTTCCATACAGCCTTCATACATGATGGACATCAATGGTTTTGGCGCCATATCTCTGTGCAGTCTTTGGGTGATTACAGTAGCTACACTGGTCAATTTGGTAACATATTTGATTTCTTCTTTTACAGCCGCTTCAAACTGTTCATAGGTTTTATACTGGCTTAATGGGCCCATATCCGGGCATACCTGTTTGCCATACCACATGGTTTTCCCATGGTTCAATGTCAGTTCGATACAAACCGGCCATTGAGTGTATGCGGTAGATGTCCACTGATACAGACGGCCGGCTTTCTGCGGTTCTACACAGCCCATCATGCAATAGTCGCGGGCATCTTCCATAGAAACGCCTTTCTGCAGCATCATCTGGATGTGTACATCGTCAAAGTGGCAAGCAGGGAAACCCATGCCGCAACGAATGACATCTACGATTTTTTTCATATATTTCTGCGGAGACTGGTTGTGAATCCGGCAAGCCAGCGCCGGCTGATAAATTTTTACGTGACGCACAGCATCCATCAACAAGTAGGTCAGATCATTGGTGGCATCTTTCCCTTTGCGAGTCAAACCGCCTACTGTCATATTGATGAACGGTTGATAACCAGCAAAAAATTTGGAGCTGGCTTCACTGGTAATCCACATCATTTCAGCCATTTTAATAAACATACAGCCCGCCAATTCAAAGGCTTCACGGTCGGTCAAACGGCCCGCTTCTTTGTCTGCTTTATAGAATGGATACATATACTGGTCCACACGGCCGATGGACATACCTGTCTGGTTTTCTTCTACTTCCAGCAGAGATTCTACAGTCCAGACAGCCTGAACTGCTTCCCAGAAGGTTTCCGGTTTGTGAGCTGGTACGCGGGCATTGATTTCTGCAATTTTTTGCAGTTCGGCGCGACGCACCGGATTGCTTTCTTTTGCTGCCAGCTCCAGAGCATATTCGGACAGACGGCGGGCATAAATCATAACCCCTTCTGCTGTTTCAATAATGGATTTATAGAAATAGATTTTGTCAATATCTTCCGGGTTGGCATAATCCAGTTTTTCTAAATGTTCTCTGGCTTCTCTCTGAACGTCCAACATTCCTTTTTTCATCAAAATAACGTCGTAACCCGGATTGGAGTCACCGCCGCCGTTCAGCTGATGATAAGAGCAATCGGATACAACCGATTCACCGGATAATTCCCAAACGCCAGCTTCGCGGAACTGATCTTCGCAGTGTTCATCCAGGGATTTGCCCTTCCAGAATGGGAATAATTCTTCCCGCATGATGCGTTTGTCTTCATCAGAAATATAGAACGGGTCCTGCGGACGGGTGCTGATGGTGTCAATTTCCTGTTCCAACCATCTCCAGGCAATATCCGGAGCAAAAGCACCGGCACGAGGTGCGCCGCATGGATGCCCAACAATCAGCTCATCGTCCTGAATCAGCAATGGCGCTGTTTCACAGCACATGCGGAAACTTTTAGCACGCAGCATTGCTTTTGGCATACCAGGATTTTCTTCGGTAATTTTGGTAATAATTCTTGCACGATAGGTGGTGATGCTTGGCACCTGTTTCATATAATTGGCTTTCAGACGTTTTAAACGATCTGTCATACCGTCTGGAATGCCCTCATCGGTTACAGTCTGGGCTGCGCCCGCTTTTTTTTCTGCTTCCATTTCTTTTGCTACCCGTTCAAATGCCTGGGTCAATAACTGACGTTCCTGGGCAGACATCCCCTGGGTAGCTGCTGCAAATTTTTCAGAAATTTCACGAATATCCATATTAATTTCCCTCACAATTCTATATCTATGTTTATCCAATGCCATAGACAGTATTGAAATAATTCATTTATTATAATGTTTTTTGCCGGATTTCCTGCTCCAACAACATCCGCACCAACTGTTCCAATGTCATAGCCTGACTGTCTGCCGGCTGTTCCTGTGCTGCCAGACGCTGCAAAGCCTGTCTGCCATCCCGCACACCATATCCAACTTTACGGATATATACCAGATTCATCGGTGAGATATTATCTGCGGTAATGCCTTTTCCCGCTGAGCCGCTGCCTAAGGTAAATGCCGGAAACAAATTGGTGGTGATACCAACGCTACCCAAGGAGGCAGGTGTATTCACCAAAATCCGTCCTACCGGCTTTTGCAGCGCAAACTGCCGAATAACCGCTTCATCCTGAGAATGAATCACCAATGTGTGGCCTGTGCCTTCTGTCAATAAAAGCTCAATACATTTTTCACAGGCATGCCGCCAGTCATCTTCTACATACCAGGCCAAAACAGGACACAGCAGCTCTTTGCGATAACCAGGCTCCACCGGCACATAAGACTGTTCTACCATCAGCAGCTGTGTATCTGCCGGCACTTGAATACCGGCTTTGGCAGCCAGGACCTGAGCGCTGTGCCCTACTAATTCCGGATTCAACTGACCTTTTGGAAACAGCTTGCTGCCCAATTGTTTAGCTTCTTCTGTGGATAAAAAATACGCGCCTCGACGTTCAAACTCCCGCCGCGCCAAATCGGCCACAGGGCTGTCAATCACCACCGACTGCTCGGCAGCAGCCCCCATGCCATAATCAAAAGTTTTGCTCAATACAATGTCGGCTACCGCCTGTGCCACATCAGCTGTCCGTTCAATAAAGGCCGGACCATGGCCATTTCCGCCGTAAATCACCGGCTTACCAGCACAATTACAATAATCCAGCATAGCAGGTACGCCAGTGTTGATGATACAGGCTGTCCCTTTATGTTCCATCAGCTGTCTGGTGCCTGCCACCGTTACCGTATGCAGATAAGCCAGCGCTCCATCCGGCAGCCCTGCTTCCTGCGCCGCTGCCATCATCCACTCCAGCGCCCGGCTAATGGTTTTATATGCACGGGGATGGGGTGAAACAATAATAGCATTGCCCGCTTTCAGCGCTACCAAAACAGTAGAAAGAGTAACCGATACGGGGCTGGTAGCCGGCGGCAATGCCACAATCATACCAATGGGAACGCCTACATCGGCAGTTTTTTTTGTTTTATCTTCTGCAATCATTCCCACACAGCGGATGGACTTTAACTGTTCCCGCAAAGTGGTGCAGACAAAGCGATTTTTGACTAATTTGTCCTGCCAGCGGCCATATTCGGTTTCCTCCCAGGAGGAACGAGCCAGCTCTTCTGCATGCTGTTCCATGGCGGCGGCAATGTTTTCCACAATGCTGTCCAACTGTTCCTGAGAAAACCGGGCCAGCTGTTTCTGCGCCTCCATGCCCCGTTCTGCCAAAATACGAGCTTCCTGAACAGATAACAAATCCTGATCGATTAAGTTCACCGTTTTCAGCTCCTTTTATCTCTTATTTTTCTATTGCGATTTTTTTGTATACTACTTTAACAAATTTTCAAAGCTATAACGGGCTGTAATTTTGGACAAATCCTTATGAGGATTATTAATTACCGCAGAACTGTACACCTGTCCGCCCATTTCTTCCACTGCTTTGATTCCTGCATCCACTGCGGCCCGGCAGGCTGCCACATCGCCGCCCACCAGCACAGAAATATAACCGGATGCCACATTTTCATAACCAAATACTTCTACATCTGCCGCCTTTCCCATAGCGTCAGCGGCTTGCAAAATATAGGCCAGACCAAAAATTTCAATCAGACCAAGTGCATTTTGTCGTTTCATTGTATTCTCTCCTATATGCTCTATGCATCTATATCGTGTACCGCCACAATATCGGCCACTGCCTTAATTGGGCGAGGAATCACATTGCTGGCTGTCAGTTTTCCGATAGAAGCCGCCGCCTTAGCGCCCGCAGCCACTGCCGCTTCTACCGCAGCCACATCCCCTTTTACAATCACAGTTACCAGTGTAGAACCCACATTTTCGTAAGAAATCAGCTCCACATCGGCAGCTTTCAGCATAAAATCAGCGCCGTAAATGGCCGGCACCATACCCAACGTTTCAATCATTCCAATTGCTTCTCCGCCTTGATATCGCAAATAAATCCCTCCCTATGTATCTCTTTCTGATTGATAGTATAAACCTTCCCCTTAACCGGAAGGTCAAGTAATATCGAATAAATATCCTGTTATGTAGGATAAAAATATACCCATTCTTGCTGGCAAAACTATCATAACAATTCCTTTTGCTTACGTTGTACCGGAATCAGCAGTTCGGTTACAAACTGACCGCTGTCACGAGTGGTCCAATAATCGGTCACACAACGTTCATAGCAGACATTCTGATATGGATATTGATGCCGCTCGGCCCAATCCAACATTTTTTGATAAGTTTCCCCCAATGTTTCATGAGGACCAATATGATAACAGCTTAACATCATGCGGCCGCCAAACTGTGTCTGGTGCTCTGCAGGGCAGGGAAGTATGGTTTGATGCACAATATAGATTTGCTGCGCCTGCTGCTGCAACCGTTTCTCTAAAGATGGAAAATATAAAATCATCGGTCCTTTTGTCTTATTTCCCAATCCTTTCACAAAGTTGGCAAAGTCAATATTGAGCAACATTTCAATATATTGATGCTGAAATTGCATCGGCATGGCTAGACAAGTCTGCGCCTCTGTAAACTTAACGGCAACCTCCCGCACATCACCGGCAATGACTTGTTCTCCTTCCTGCAAAAGATCATACCACTCTTTGATGGAAACATACTGGTGGTGGATCTCCTGTTCCTGCTGCTTTAACGCCGCAATTTTTTCCGCAAAGGACTCCTCCAGCGCCTGATAACTGCCGCCGGACAGCAACCACCGCATTTCTTCCAGTTTAAAGCCCATTTGCTTATAATAACGAATAATGGGCACTAGCAGCATATTCTCTCTGCTATAATAACGATAATGATTTTCACAGATTTTGTCCGGTGAAACCAAGCCGATCTCGTCATAATACCGCAGCGTTTTTTTAGTGATATTGCAAATTTTACTGACTTCTCCAATGGAATAATAGGTTTCTTCTTTGTCCACCGACTCCACCTTCTATCCTATTTTACTGTTAGTATAGCAGATGGCCCACCGCTGGTAAATGAAAATCGTTACGCCTAACAAAATGATTTTGCGATACCGCCTATTGAAAAAATAGATAGCAGTTGCATGACAAAACCCGCCTGCGCGACTGACCAGATCGGTCTGCCATGAGGCGGGTTTTTGCAGGTTTTTATTTGACCCAGCATGTTGAATATTATTTTTTGCGAGGAACGACTAAAACATTATTGGCAATTCCAGTTTGGTGGCAGCACCCTGATAGATTTCCCTCACACGGCCAGTGCAATTTTCGCCAAGATGGGTTAACAACTCTTTATAGAACTTTTTCAGCTCTGCCCCACTCTGACCAATCAGTTTGTCCCAACGATAAGCCTCTGGAATCTGTCCTTCTGTATTTGTTTCTTTCGCCGTTTTCAAAAATAAAATATATAGGTCAACTCTGTTACATACTGATGATAGGTAATATCATCATCCCGCAACACATTACAAAGGTTCCAAAGCTTTGCTACAATTTCCTGTGTGTTCATGCATTGTTTTCCTTTATGTGAATATGTCTTATTGAGTTACGAATTTTCCCGTGTTAAAGATTCCATAAGCTGCAACACGGTTTCACAAGTATCTGTAAATGCAATATCTGCTGCATATTCAAAATCTTTTTGATAATTGTTCCACTGTTTTTGCATAATTTCACTATCTACAACATTCGCTATGATTTGACTATAATTTTTAATAACTGCCATAGAGCCCCGCTTCTCTGCAGTGGCAGCTAATGCGGCTTTTAATGCCGTCATTCCAATGTTTGCTGACTGCAGTTTTGTCAAAACATAGATATCGTAATAATCTCTCGGCCGTGTATTTTGGTCACCACGGGAAATAACCGTTTCTAATTTTTCTGCCATAATAGTTTCCAGGTTATATGCAAGAATAGATATACATCTATCCTCTAGTAATAACTGAAACCGATACTCCATTTCTTTTGGTGTAATTTTATCTCCTGTTGTAATATCTATCTTTAATGGTACTGCCATTGGAGGATAGTTTGCTGTTAATGCTACACGATAACCTGTATACATATCCCCTTCTCTAATTTCACTAATACTGCGAAATGTGAACGTCACCTCATCTTCTAATGGAATGTTACATATTTCCTCGCACATATTTTGCATAGTCTGCTCATTTACAGGCAAACCTTTAATCGTAGCATCCATATCCATCGTAGCTCTTGTATCCAAACCAACCATTGCAGCAATTAAGAAACCGCCTTTTAAGATAAAATTATCACGATATTTGGAAACAGATATCCGCTCTAATAATCGTTCTAACATGAAATTTTGCATAACCAATTGTGCAGAGATATGCTTTTCTTTCGCTAGTTTCTTTATCATCGCTTTTAATTGCATCGCATTTTTCATAATAGTACCTCCAGATAGGCTCTAAGCTGCTTTTCTACTTTGAAAATTTTTGCATATTCCGATAATAACGGAATATTTTTATCTAATCTGGCGATATATCGTTTAAAACTTTCTGTCACGATTTGAATATCTATATGATTGCGAGGTTTCAAAATGTCACATAAAGTTCGTTCCATGTTATAAACTTTTACAAAATTACCGCTTGGCGTAATAATTTCCTCTATACCTGTCAGATACAAATCCGCCTTACACTGCGTACACTTGATTTGCTCTGCTTTTGGTTTTGTTACATTATATGTTGCAGGGAAAGTCATCATATAAGTATTTGGGGTTCTGTCTGTCAAATCCCAAAGAAACAACGCCGTTTCTAAAGAATAAATTCCTCTTTTAAATTTGTTTTGCATATTAAAGAGTTCATCATCCCATACTTCTGGCAAAATATAAACACCACGTGAGGATCGTTCTAGTTCCCCTTTTTCCACCAGATATGTTATATTCCCGCGGGAAAATCCAGCAGCAACAACCATTGCAGTCGTTACGAAGCCCTTGTTTTTTTTTGCTATTTTGATAATTTCTTCTGTTGCGCCCATACAAGATCACATCCCTCTATTGACTTCTATGCTTATTATTTTATGCAAAACAAGCACAAAAGTCAATTTGTCCAACAATATTTTTTCATAAAAAACAGCATCTGCACGATACAAACGCTGTTTCTATATTACAACTTATATTTTTTGTTGCGCATCCGAGAGATGCTTTGGACAGATACAGACAATATTCAATACTGTCAGCTCATTTATATGGGTTTTAACATAAGTAGAGAAAGTATCCAGATAGTCTTCTAGTCTGCTGCTTTTGCCATAACCTCGCTCATGAGAAAGTAATTCACCTTCTACATCAGAAATTACTACTAATCTGCCACCACTCGGTTTGATTTCCTACAATAACGGTATCTCCGATAATGACTGATTGCCCCATGGTACTCCCTCCAACATTAAAATTCCAACAAAAAATCCCATTTGTTAATTGTTTTCTGTCTATTGTAACGTGGATTATAAAATGGTTCTATAATAAAAAATCGCCTGCCGGAACCATAGCTCCAACAGACGATTTCTATTACCGTTTTATTTGATTGAGTTGCATATCAGTTATTACAGAAAGTATTTTACGCCGGCTTCAAAGATACGCTGGTCTTTTTCACCCAGAATATTTTTGGCGATATGGGTACCAATACGTTCACTGTGTCCCATTTTACCAAATACACGGCCATCCGGGCTTAAGATCCCTTCAATTGCCATGCAGGAGCCGTTTGGATTGTAAGCAATATCCATAGATGGCTGACCGGCAAAATCTACATACTGGGTAGCAATCTGTCCGTTTGCTGCCAGCTGCGCCAGCAGTTCATCGGAGCATACAAACCGACCTTCCCCGTGGGAGATTGGAATGGTATGGGTATCGCCCACATTGACCAGAGATAACCATGGCGAGTTCACCGAAGCGATTCTGGTGGTTACATAGCGGGACTGATGACGGCCAATGCGATTAAAGGTCAGGGTTGGACTGGATGCATCGGTATCCACAATTTTGCCGTATGGCACCAAACCCAGTTTGATCAATGCCTGGAAACCGTTGCAGATACCCAGAATCAAACCATCATTTTTATACAATAACTCATGAATCCGTTCAGTTAAGATTGGATTGCGCATGAATGCTGCGATAAATTTACCGGAACCTTCCGGTTCATCCCCAAAAGAGAATCCTCCAGGGAAAATCATCATCTGCGCACTCTGCAATGCTTTTTCCATACGAGCGATGGAATCTTCCAGCATGGCCGGTGTCAGATTTGCTACGTTGACGATTTCAGCCTGACCGCCTACCCGCTCTAAGATACGAGCAGTGTCATATTCGCAGTTGGTACCCGGGAATACAGGGATAACTGCTTTTGGACGACTGATTTTGCTTGTAGCTTGATAGCTTGGACGTGTGGTGTAGTTATATGCATCCACAGTGCCTTTATCAGAAGTGCGGGTTGGATAAATATCTTCCAGTGTACCTTCCCATACAGCGGTCAGGTCATCCAGAGATACAGCAGCATCGCCCAGTACAATCTGAGGCTGTGCTGTGGTGTGACCAATCAGTACAGCGCCTTCAATTGGAGCAGTTGCTTCTACCACGATTGCACCATAGTTCTTTTCAAACAGAGCAGGCACATAAATACTGTCCAAACTGCTGAAACCAATCTGGTTGCCCAGCGCCATTTTGAACACAGCTTCTGCTGCGCCGCCTTTGCCCAATGCCCAGGCTGCTGCCACTTTGCCTTCTGCTTCTGCTTTGTTTACCAGCTGCCACATTTCTTTGATCGCAGCCATTTTTGGCTGACCGTTTTCATCGTATGGAGCTGCAAACAGATACACTTCATGACCAGCTGCTTTGAATTCTGGCGACAATACCTTTTCAGAATCCACAGTGCCAGCCGCGAAGGATACCAGTGTTGGAGGGATGTCCAAATCCATAAAGGAACCGGACATAGAGTCTTTCCCGCCGATTGCGCCTACGCCGTAAGCCATCTGGGCTTTGAATGCGCCCAGCAGAGCGGATACCGGCATTGCCCAGCGTTTGCTGTCGCCGCGCAGACTTGGGAAGTATTCCTGGAAGGTTAGGTAACAGTCCTCAGTTTTTCCGCCGGCTGCTACAATTCTTGCCAGAGATTCGGTTACAGCGCACATTGCGCCTAAGTGCTGGTTCTGCTCGGACAAATATGGATCGAAACCGTAAGCAAATAAGGATGCTGTATAGCTCTGGCCGTTCAGCACTGGAATTTTAGCAGCCATAGCCTGCGTCGGAGTCAACTGTGTTTTGCCGCCGAATGGCATTAACACACTGCCTGCGCCGATGCTGCTGTCAAAGTATTCTACCATACCCCGTTTGGAGCAGATATTCAAATCGCCCACCAGTTCTTTTAGCGCAGCCGCAGCGTCAAATTCTTCTGCTGCTTCTTTTGCTGCCGCTGTTGGGAACGGGGCTACATCCACTGTAATTTTTTTGCTGTCACCGGCTGAATCCAGAAAAGCACGGCTCAGGTTTACAATGGTTGTGCCCTGATATTCCATTACCAGACGCGGATCCGCAGTTACATAAGCTACAACAGTAGCTTCCAGATTTTCGCTGTCAGCAGCTGCGATAAACTGTTCCAGACTTTCCGGAGCCAGCACCACTGCCATCCGTTCCTGAGATTCAGAAATAGCCAATTCTGTAGCGGACAGACCTTCATACTTTTTCGGAACGCGGTCCAGATAAATATGCAGACCATCAGCCAGTTCGCCAATGGCTACCGATACACCGCCAGCGCCAAAGTCGTTGCAGCGTTTGATCAGCTTACTGATTTCGGGCCGACGGAATAAACGTTGAATTTTACGTTCTTCTACCGGATTCCCTTTTTGCACTTCTGCACTGCAGGTGGCCAGAGATTTTTCTGTATGACTCTTAGAAGAACCGGTTGCGCCGCCGCAGCCATCACGACCGGTACGGCCGCCCAACAGCACGATTACGTCTTCCGGAGCAGGTACTTCACGCACAACATTTTCGATTGGAGCAGCACCCAATACAGCGCCCACTTCCATACGTTTTGCTACATAACCAGGATGATACAGTTCATCTACCAAGCCTGTGGCCAAACCAATCTGGTTTCCGTAAGAGGAGTACCCATGGGTGGCTGTGGTGGTGATGGTACGCTGCGGCAGTTTGCCTGGCATAGTTTCTTCCAATGGTTTGCGCGGGTCGGCAGCGCCGGTTACACGCATAGCCTGATATACATAAGAACGACCGGACAGCGGATCGCGGATTGCGCCGCCCAGACAAGTAGCTGCGCCGCCGAATGGTTCAATTTCAGTTGGATGGTTGTGGGTTTCATTTTTGAACATGAACAGCCATTTTTCGGTGCCATTATCTGTTTTTACGTCTACTTTTACACTGCAGGCGTTGATTTCTTCACTCTCATCCAGATTTTTCAGCACGCCACGTTTTTTCAGTGTTTTGGCTGCAATGGTCCCCATATCCATCATAGTGATTGGACGGGTTTTTGCCCGTTCCCCGTACACTTCTTCACGGGCAGCCAGATATTCTTCATAGCTTTCTTTTACCAGTGGATCATCCAAACTGATAGCGGTAATCTGGGTCATAAAGGTGGTATGACGGCAATGATCAGACCAGTAGGTATCAATCATTTTTAATTCGGTAATGGTTGGGTTCCGTTTTTCTTCATCACGGAAATAACCCTGCATATAACGCAGATCACCCAAATCCATTGCCAGACCATACTGCTGACGCAATGCATTTAGCTGATCATCATTGGCGGTCATAAAGCCTTCCAGCTGAAATACTGCTTCCGGCTCTTCGATCTCATCTTGCAGCGTTGCCGGCTTTTCCAGAGCCGCTTCTCTGTTTTCCACCGGATTGATCAGATAGTTTTTCATTTTCTGTAAATCAGCTTCACTGATTTCACCCAAAAACGCATACACTTTTGCTGCGCGAACCACAGGCCGTTCTTTGGTGATAATCTGTACACACTGGGCAGCAGAATCTGCTCGCTGATCATATTGCCCCGGTAAGGCTTCTACTGCAAAAATTGTATGGGCTTCTGCAATTTCCGGCAGCGATTCCAAATATAAGGTATCGCACTGCGGTTCAGAAAGAATCAAGCGGCCTGCTACATCGCAATCTTTTTCATCCAGCCCTTCAATATCATAACGGTTGAAAATACGCAGCCCCTGCAAACCTTCAATATGCAGATATCCCTGCAATGTGGATAACAGCCCCTGGGCTTCGATATCAAAACCAGGGCGTTTTTCTGCAAAAAAACGATAAATAGTTGTCACGAATTCATCCCCTTATAGAAATGCTTTTTTTCCAATATCGGTACGATATTGCATATTTTCAAATTTTATCTGTTCAACACCGCGATAGGCGTTGGCAATCGCCTGGGCAATGTCATTGCCCAATGCACTGATTCCCAGCACACGGCCGCCATTGGTTACAATGTTGCCGTCGGTTTCTTTTGTACCGGCATGGAATACAATAGCGCCAGTTGCAGCAGCTTCTGCCAGGCCAGTGATTACCTGACCTTTTTCAGAAGTTTCTGGATAACCGCCGGAAGCCATAACGACACAAACAGCCGCTTCTTCGTGCCATTGGATGTCCATTTCATTCAGACGGCCATCAATGATTGCCAGGAAAATATCTACCAAATCAGATTTTAACCGCGGCAATACAGCCTGGGTTTCCGGATCGCCAAAACGGGCATTAAATTCTAATACTTTTGGACCGTCGGCGGTCAGCATCAAACCAGCATACAGAATACCGGAAAAAGAACGGCCTTCTGCTTCCATGGCTTTTACAGTTGCTTCCAATACCTGCGGCACAACAATTTCATGAATATCTGCTGTGTAAACAGGCGCTGGAGAATAAGCGCCCATACCACCGGTGTTCAGACCTTTATCGCCATCCCAAATCCGCTTGTGATCCTGTGAAGATACCATCGGCACCACTGTTTTTCCATCGGTGAACGCCAGCATGCTGACTTCCTGACCAGTTAAAAATTCTTCCACAACTACACGGCTGCCGGCACTGCCGAATTTGTTATCTACCAAAATGTCAGCAATGGCTTCTTCTGCTTCTGCTTTTGTTTCACAAATCAGTACGCCTTTTCCGGCAGCCAGGCCATCTGCTTTTACAACACAAGGCAGACCAACGGTATCTAAAAATGCTTTTGCTTCTGCAGCATCGGTAAATGCACCGTATTTTGCAGTTGGAATGTTATATTTCGCCATTAAATCTTTGGCAAATGTTTTGCTGCCTTCAATTTCAGCAGCTTTGCCGCTTGGCCCAAAGATTTTCAAACCCTGCGCTTGGAATTTATCTACAATTCCCATAGTCAGTGGTACTTCCGGACCAACCACAGTCAGATCAATCTGGTTCTGTTGGGCAAATGCCAGTAAACCATCCAGGTCATCCGCTTTAATAGCTACACATTCGGCCTGCTGGGCAATGCCAGCATTGCCTGGTGCGCAATAAATTTTGTCCACTTTTGGACTCTGACTGATTTTCCATACCAGGGCATGCTCTCTGCCGCCGCTGCCAATTACAAGAACTTTCATAGTGTCCCTCCGTATCAATTCTTCGGTTTTATTGTCAATTGCTTGCCATGTACTTAGTGTCTGAAATGACGGATACCGGTAAATACCATTGCAATACCAAATTCGTTGCAGGCATCAATAACTTCCTGATCACGCACAGAGCCGCCCGGCTGGATGATGGCGGTGATGCCGGCTGCATGGGCTGCATCAATGCTGTCACGGAATGGGAAGAATGCATCAGAAGCCAGTACAGCGCCTTTGCATTTTTCACCAGCCTGGGCAAATGCGATATTAGCAGAACCGACACGGTTCATCTGACCAGCACCAACTCCTAAACTCTGACCATCTTTGGTCACAACGATAGCGTTGGATTTTACATGTTTTACAATATTCCAGGCAAAAATCAATTCTTTGAGTTCTGCTTCTGTTGGAACTTTTTCTGTTACAACTTTCAAGTCTTCTGCTTTCATGTTGTGGCTGTCCAATTCCTGCACCAGGAAACCACCGCTTACTTTTTCAATCCACAGATCGTTGGTTGGTACTTTTTCACCAATTTCCAACAAACGCAGATTTTTCTTGGTTTTCAGCACTTCCAAGCTTTCTTCACTGAAGGAAGGGGCGATAACAGCTTCCATAAAGGTGGTGACAATCTGTTCTGCAGTTGCTTTGTCCATTGGACGGTTTACAGCAATGATGCCGCCAAATGCGGATAAAGAATCTGCGGCATAAGCGCGGGCATAAGCTTCTGCCAAAGTTTCACCAATGGCAGTACCGCATGGGTTGGTGTGTTTTACAATAACCGCTGCAGGCTGTTCAAATTCGGTTACCAGCTGCCATGCTGCATCCACATCCACAATATTATTGTAGGACAATTCTTTTCCGTGCAGCTGTTTGGCATTGGCGACTGTACCGCTGGCAGGAATACCGGAACGATAGAACGCAGCTTTCTGATGTGGGTTTTCGCCATAGCGCAATTCCTGAATTTTCTGACCGCCAAACGCAATTTCACCGGACAATGCTTCTGCACCAAAAGCATCACTCAGATAATGGCTGATGGCTGCATCGTATTGCGCAGTGTGCTGGAACGCTTCCAGCGCCAGCAGGCGTTTTGTCTGCTGGCTCAGTTCGCCGGCTTCTTTCAGTTCCGCCACAACACTGTTATAACGGGCTGGATTTACAATAATCCCTACACGGTCATGATTTTTTGCAGCGGAACGAACCATAGTTGGACCGCCGATATCAATATTTTCAATGGCATCGGCCAGTGTTACATCCGGTTTGGCAACAGTAGCCTGAAACGGATACAGATTTACAACCACCAAATCAATGGGTGTAATACTATGCTCTGCCAGTACAGCCATGTGCTCCGGTGTTCCTTTGGCCAGAATACCGCCATGTACATTGGGATGCAGCGTTTTTACGCGACCTTCTAAAATTTCAGGAAAACCTGTCACATCGGAGATCCCAGTAACAGCAACGCCGGCTTCTTTTAACGCTTTGGCAGTACCACCTGTGGAAACGATTTCATAATCCAGTTCGGTCAATGCTCTGGCAAATTCAACAACACCTGTTTTATCAGATACACTTATTAATGCTCTTTTCACAGTTTTATTCTCCCTTCACTTTTACAATACGGCCACACAACTCCAGTTTTCCCTGGGCAAACAGCTGAATTGCTTCTGGATAAGCCTGATGTTCCTGCTCCAGAATGCGGGCTGATAAGCTGTCTTCTGTGTCATCATGCAGAACCGGAACTGTTTTCTGTAAAATAATTGCACCGCTGTCCATTCCTTCATCTACAAAATGAACGGTACAACCTGCCACTTTTACACCATATTCCAATGCCTGACGCTGTCCGTGCAAGCCAGGAAAAGCGGGCAGCAAAGCCGGATGAATATTCATAATTGGACAGGTAGCCTGGCTTACAAAATAAGGACTGAGAATCCGCATATAACCAGCCAGACAAATCAGCTGACAGTCTGCCTGTTCAATATAACGCAGCAGTTCTGCTTCATAATCCGCTTTCTGTTCATACGCTTTTGGATTTACATGATAGGCTGGAATTCCCGCATTTTTAGCGTGTTCTAATGCTTTTGCTTCCGCCTTATCACTAAGTACAACTGCAATTTCTCCATCAATTTTCTTTTCTGCAATAGCCTGCATTATAGCTACTAAATTAGAGCCACGGCCCGAAGCCAACACGGCAATTCGAATTCCCATATCGTTTCTCCTTGGTTCAATATCATTTTTTACTTTATAAACAAGAAAAGAATCTGCAGTGCAGATTCTTGCATATCAGTACCCTTCAGCACATATAAATCGGTATTGATATGCCTATCTTGCATAAATGGCTGCTGCAGAGCATTATTTGCCAAAATTCAGCATTTGACTTCTTGATTACAGCAGCCTCCTATATATCCAATATCACTTACAGCTGGCAAGTCTGGTCAATCACCACTTTTTTCTCACCAGCTACGACAGTTCCGATTTCATATACAGCTTCATTCATATTAGTGCAAGCCGCTTTTACTTTTTCTGCATTGGCAGCATCGCAAATCAATACATAGCCGATACCCATATTAAAAGTACGGAACATTTCACGCTTTTCTACATTGCCTTTTTCCTGAATCAACTGGAAAATTGGCAATGCAGGCCACGTTGTACTATCAATATGAACCTGACAATTGTCTGGCAGTACGCGTGGTACGTTTTCCAACAAACCGCCGCCGGTGATATGCGCCATACCTTTGATTTCAGCCTGTTCCAACAGTTCCAGAATGGTTTTTACATAAATTTTAGTCGGGGTCAGAATGACATCACCCAATTTTGCCTGCAGTTCTGCAACTTCTTCATCCATTTTCAAGCCGGCATGCTCCAGCAATACTTTACGAGCCAGAGAAAATCCATTGCTGTGTACACCAGTGGATGGTAAGCCCAATACCACATCACCAGCACAGATTTTACTGCCGTCAATAATTTTCTTTTTATCTACAATCCCAACGGTAAAACCAGCTACGTCATATTCGCCTACTGGATAGAATCCTGGCATTTCCGCTGTTTCGCCGCCAATCAATGCGCAGCCTGCCTGACGGCAGCCCTCTGCCACACCGGAAACCACCGCAGCCACCTGCTCTGGCTCACATTTGCCCACAGCCAGATAGTCCAAGAAGAATAATGGTTCAGCACCATTTACCAGCACATCGTTTACGCACATAGCAACAGCATCAATCCCAATGGTATCATGTTTGTCCATTTCAAAGGCAATTTTTAATTTTGTACCAACTCCGTCAGTACCAGAAACCAAAATCGGTTCTTCATATTTATCTTTATCAATCGCAAACAATCCGCCAAATCCGCCTAAATCGGTTGCAACCTCTTTTCGGAATGTAGATTTTACCAATGGCTTCATCAATTCTACAGCCTGGTTGCCTTTGGTGATATCTACACCTGCGCCGCTGTAAGTCATACTCTGCTCTGCCATTTTTTTCATCTCCTTTTATTCTAAAGCTTCTTTTACATTATTATAATTTGGAATCCCCATCGGATATGCACCATTCAGACAAGCGGTACAGAATCCGCATCCACTCCATTCTACAGCTTTTAAAATACCTTCCATGCTCAGATAATGCAAGCTGTCAGCACCAATGTATTCACAAATCTGTTCCACATCCATTTTGGAGGCAATTAATTCTTCAGGATTTCCTGTATCAACCCCATAGAAACATGGATATTTAACCGGAGGCGCACTGATCAGCATGTGTACTTCTTTTGCGCCATATTCCCGCAATAATTTTACTAACTTACGGCTGGTTGTACCACGCACAATAGAGTCATCCACAACAGCAATCCGTTTTCCTTCCAGTGCATCACGAATTGGGTTCAGCTTTAGTTTCACCATTTGTTCCCGCATTTCCTGAGTTGGCTGAATAAAGCTGCGTCCTGTATAACGATTTTTCAGAATGCCTTGGGTAAATGGAATCCCGCTTTCTTCGGCATAACCAATTGCCGCAGTCGTTCCCGAATCAGGAACGGAAATCACCACATCCACATCCAATGGCGCTTCTTTGGCCAGCTCCCGTCCCATCAAACGACGAGCCTTATTAACATTAATACCGTCAATGTTGCTATCCGGACGGGCAATATAGATAAATTCAAAAATACACAATGCATTTTGCGCATGGTTAAATAATTTGGTAGAATGCAGCCCATCTTCGTCAATTGTGACGATTTCACCCGGCTCCACATCCCGCAGGAAGGTAGCGCCGATGGCATCTAATGCACAGGATTCAGATGCAACCACATAACCGTTTTCGCCAAATTTCCCCAAACACAAAGGACGATTGCCATAAGGATCACGTACTGCGTATAATTTATTTTCTGTCATAATCACCAGAGAATAAGAGCCTTTTAAATCAATCATAGCTTTCAGCATAGCCTGTTCCATATCATCCTGCCCATGGCTGGCAATCAACCCTACAATCTGTTCGGAGTCAATGGTAGTATGAAATAAGGAACCCCGTTCCATCAAATGATTGCGCAACTCTGCCGCATTGGTCAGACTGCCGTTGTGTGCCAAAGCAATCTGTCCGTGTTGATAACGGGCTACAATTGGTTGGGTGTTCTGCTGCGTTTTGGACTGACCGCTGGTAGAATAACGCACATGTCCAATTCCAAGATAGCCTTCCAAAGTACCCAGCGTATGCTGTGTAAATACATCAGTAACCATGCCCAGATTTTTATAATGATTAATAAAGTTTCCTTCACTAACTGCGATCCCGCAGCCTTCCTGTCCTCTGTGCTGCAAAGAAAACAAACCCAGATAAATTAATTCTGCAACAGAACGGCCTGGTGCATAAATACCAAAAACACCACATTCATCATTGACTTTTTCCAATCTATCATCAAACACTGTTATGTTCCTCCTAGTTTTTAGATAACTGTTCTTCTAATCGTTTCAATACAATCTGATACGCTTCTTCTACATTACCCAAATCCCGTCTGAAACGGTCTTTATCCATTTTTTCATTGGTAACTGCATCCCACAGACGGCAACAGTCCGGCGAAATTTCGTCAGCCAAAAGTATCTTGCCGGAAGCATCTCTGCCAAATTCGATCTTGAAATCTACTAAAATCAGACCACAGTCCAGAAAAATCTTTTTCAATAGTTCATTGATTTTCAAAGCCTGTGCTGAGATAAATTTAATATCTTCTTCTGTGGCTAACCCCAAAGCTACAACATGACTTTCATTTAACATTGGGTCACCCAGATTGTCGTTTTTATAACAAAACTCCAGAGTAGGTTTCTTTAAGGAGGTACCTTCCTCTATCCCATAGCGTTTTGCAAAAGAACCTGCAGCTATATTACGAACAATTACTTCCAGCGGAATAATCTGCACTGCTTGCACCAATTGCTCCCTCTCGTTCAACTTTTGCACCAAATGATGTGCAACACCGGCCTGCCCTAACGCTTCAAACAACAAAGTTGTAATCGCATTATTCATAATGCCCTTATCGGTAATGCTTCCTTTTTTGGCACCATTAAAAGCAGTGGCGTCATCTTTATAACGAATCAAATAGAGCGAATCATCATCTGTTTTAAATACCTTTTTAGCTTTGCCTTCGTATAATTGTTCTAATACTTTCATTTTCTTTTCTCTCCCGATGATAAATTTTTTATAGCGAACTTCCCAAATAAATTTATTAAAGAAAAAAGTAAATTATAGTAAACCGCAGCGTTTAAAAATGTAATCCACATTTTTTGTATGATAACTGTAATCAAAAATTTCATCCAGCTCTTCTTTGGTTACATATTGCATAATATTTTCATCCTGCAATACCAATTCCTTGAACGGTGTTTTGGTATCCCAGGCGCGCAACGCATTGGCCTGTACCCATGGATATGCAGTATCTCTCGGAACCCCTTTGCCAACTACTGTCAGCATCAGCCGTTGAGAGAATACCAGACCCAGTGTTTTTTCTACATTGGCCATCATCTGCTCTTCATGCACTTCCATATTTTTTACTACTCCGGTAGCCAATTTTAAAATGTAATACAACAGCGTTGTGCTGTCAGGAATAATGACCCGTTCTACAGAAGAATGAGCCAAATCCCGTTCATGCCACAAAACAGAGTTTTCAAAGGCAGGAATCACATTGCCGCGAATAACACGAGCCAGACCGCAGATTCTCTCACAAGTCATCGGATTGCGTTTATGGGGCATAGCGGAGGAACCTTTCTGCCCTTTTTTGAATTCTTCCATTACCTCAAAAATTTCGGTTCTCTGCAGATTCCGAATTTCTGTCATGAATTTTTCCAATGAAGTAGCCACAATGGCCAGTGTTGTCATATATTCATTATAATGATCGCGGGAAACAACCTGTGTGGAAACCAACTCCGGCTTTAAGCCCAAATGCTCGCAAACATACTCTTCAATCCGAGGATCAATATTGGCGAACGTACCCACAGCGCCGGAAATTTGCCCATAGCTGATGGTTTCTATGGCATGTTCCATCCGCTGAATATTGCGCAGAGTTTCTTCATACCAGACAGCCACTTTCAGCCCGAATGTAATCGGTTCGGCGTGTACGGCATGGGTTCGGCCGATACACAGTGTGTCTTTATACTGAATTGCTTTTTCTTTCAGAATTTCCGCAAATATGCGCAGCTGTTTTAAAATCAGTTCACCGGCCTGTTTCATCTGTACAGCCAGTGCAGTATCCAAAACATCAGAAGACGTCATACCAGCATGCATGTACTTGGCATCCTCGCCGATATATTCGGCAACGCAGGATAAAAAGGCAATTACATCATGACGGGTCGTCTGCTCAATTTCGTTTACTCTGTCAACATTAAAATCTGCTTTTTCACGGATATTCTTTGCCGCTTCTGCAGGAATCTGCCCAATGGCTGCCATCCCTTCACAAGCCAGCACCTCAACCTCCAGCATAATTCTTAATTTGTTTTCTTGAGACCAGATATTAGCCATTTCAGGCAGCGTATATCGCTCAATCATTGCACACAACTTCCTTCCCAACCATATTTTATTTTATATAGCAAACTGCAAAAATCACAGTATTACTCAATAACTGCTTCCTGTACCCGTTTGTTTTTTTCTTCTACCTGCCGGGCCATGGTTTCCTTATAAGCTTTCAGTTTCTGGCGCAGTTCTGGATTTTGTCCTGCTAAAATCTGCGCAGCCAAGATCCCGGCATTTTTTGCACCGTTAATGGCTACTGTAGCAACTGGAATTCCCGACGGCATCTGCACCATAGCATACAAAGCATCTACCCCCTGCAGAGCAGTGGCATTGATGGGAACACCAATCACCGGCAAGGTCGTAACAGCTGCCAGTACACCGCCAAGATGGGCGGCAGCGCCGGCGCCGGCAATAATTACTTCCAGACCCCGTTCTTCTGCGGTCTCGGCATACTGCAATGCTTTATAGGGTGTACGGTGGGCAGAAGCCACAACCAGTTCACTTTCAATACCAAACTCTCTCAGGATTTTTACTGCATCCTGCATAATTTTCAGGTCAGAATCACTGCCCATTACAATTCCTACTTTTGGTTCACTCATCATTCTCCTCCTGTTCTCTGATCCGTTTCTTTGATTTTTCTATGTCGGAAAATAACATTATATAATAAAATATCTTCCTGTACAACCTAATCCGACAGAATTACTGTGCCATCTTTAATTTCTTTCACAATTGCCAGGGATTCTACGCGATACCCCCGCTCTTCCAACAGCTGACGGCCGCTTTGAAATCCTTTTTCAATGACAATGCCAACACCGGCTACCTGAGCGCCGGCCTGGTTTACCAGATCAATCAATCCCAAAGCTGCATTGCCGTTGGCCAGGAAATCATCAATAATTAAAACTGTATCTGTGGCAGACAAATATTTTTTATCTACCCGTATCACATAATTCTTATTTTTAGTAAAAGAAAATACATTACTGGCGTAAACCTGATCAGACAGATTGCTGGCTTCTTGTTTTTTGGCAAACACAACCGGTACATGCTGAAAATATTGCGCTGCGATACAGGCTACCGCAATGCCGGAAGCTTCCACTGTAAGAATTTTAGTAATTGTCTGCCCAGCAAAACGCCGCTGGAACTCTCTGCCTATTTCATTGAACAACTCCACATCAATCTGATGATTTAAAAAGCTGTCTACTTTCAGCACGTGATTGCCCATGGCAACCCCATCTTGTAATATCCGTTTTTTTAACAGTTCCATAATACGCTCTTACTCCTCATAGTTCATTGTTTCTTTTATGAATTGGCATCCGGCAGCGCCGGCATCCAATAATCCCTGATAATACTCTCACCATAACCAACACCGGGAATTGCCCAACGGCCGTCCAAATCCAACCAGGTTTTTGCAACCCCGCGCTTTACATAATGAAATCTGGGATCCAGCAATTCACAGCCCTCCGGCAATTCTTCTTCTGAAGTATAGGCATACAAATGCTGGATATGGGCTTCTACGCCGTCTGCAACGGTCAAATAAGTCAATCCGTGCAGTTTGGGAATGGAATACACTCTGGTCGGGTCTACACCGTTCAGTGCCTCTTCTCCGGTATTTTCCACACCGGAAGCGCCTAATCCGCAAAAATTATTTTGAAATGACTTCACACTGCCATAAAACTGAAAATAACCAGTTTCTTTCAAAGCCTGTGCAAACGCTAAATCCCCACGGATATTATATTTTTCACCAATTGAAATATATAATTCCGCAATTCCTTCCGGAAACGGCGTAAAACCAATATCTGGATAATTGCGTTCCATCATGGCCCGTATATCCGGTTCTTTCCGTTCTAAATAAGCATTCAGCTGCTCTGCAGTGGCAATATGCTTTCCTTGAATGGTTAAGCTATCATACCGATGCGCCTCAGCATCTTCCTGGGTTCCCCCGGTATTATCCGGCGGCACAACCACTTCCGCAGGCCGCTGGGATACAATCACTACGCCATCCTGCCACTGCACATCGCAGTCCAGCGCCTCGCCAACCAGCCGCAGCGGCACCATTGTGTGTCCTTCTGCTGCAATATAGGGCTGTCCCGTATCTGCATCGGCAGACAAAAGGGTATCATCCACAGTAATGGTAATGGGCACATCCTCTGCCGCTGCTTCACCGGAATCTTCCTCGACCACATGAGCAGATTCTTCAGTCCAAATTGCAACCCGCCGCTGAGATGGCAGCCATTGTACCTGATGCCCCAGCGATTCACCTACCAATCGCAGCGGTACATACACACGCTCATTCACCAAAGCAGGCCCTGCCTGTTCTTCTGTCGGCAAATACAATTGATTGTTAATAATCAACTGCAATGCCGTATCCTCCGCATATACTGCGGCAGGCAGCGCAGAAACACTCCATGCTGTCAATAAGATTCCTGCCAGAAATTTATGTTTGCGCACAAATTCACCTCACCATTCTGAAAAGCTAAAAACAAAAATTATTTTGTATATCGTTTTCATAATTATTTTAATATTTTAGCACATTATTTGTAGATTTGTCTGCCCTTTTAAGGGGATTTTTTCATTATTTTTGTGAAATAAAGTATTTTTTCAAAAATTTAATCTTATCTACAAGAAATTTTTTATTTTGCAAAAACTTTATTCTATGGTATGATAACTATATTATCAAAACATATAATTTTTGGAGGAATGAAATCATGGCACAAAATCCAATCGTGACAATGAAAATGAACAGCGGCAACTCTGTAAAAATCGAATTATATCCGGAAGTTGCCCCAAATACGGTAAATAACTTTATCTCTTTGGTGAACAAAGGCTTCTACAATAATCTGACCTTCCATCGGGTTATTTTTGGCTTTATGATTCAGGGCGGTTGTCCAAACGGCAACGGCATGGGTGGTCCAGGCTACTCCATCAAAGGTGAATTCAATCAGAACCGTTTCAAAAATGAACTGAAACATGAACCAGGGGTTATTTCCATGGCTCGCTCCATGCACCCGGATTCTGCCGGCAGCCAGTTCTTTATCATGCATAAGAATGCGCCTCATCTGGATGGTCAGTACGCTGCTTTCGGTAAAGTAATCGAAGGCATGGACGAAGTAAACCGTATCGCCGAAGTGCCAACCAGCTATGGCGATAAACCAAAAACACCGGAAATCATCACAGAAATGACTGTAGAAACATTCGGCGTAGAATATCCAGAACCAAAAAAAATGTAAAAAAATACAACGGCTGCTGTAAAACTTCCTTTTGGTCTGTTTTGCAGCAGCCGTTTCTTATTCGCTGAACTTTGCTGCAAAAACTGCGCATCAGATTTTGTTCTGCCCTATGCCCGCTCCCTTTCGCCTTTCCAGAAATTAAGCATAGAATTGCCCTATCCCTTTGTGGTATGCTTAGAACAGTAATTTTGATAAGTATTTCTTAACATGATTCAAATTCAGTATCTAGCAGATATGCAGTCTGCAGGCAAAAAGGAGTCGGAGAATATGCAGATTAAAGCAATTTACGAGGATGAAGCTGTGCTGCCGATCAAAGAACTGATTAGCCAGTTAGATAATCAGCAGTTATTTTTTGTGGAGCGATTTATTCAGCAAAAAAAACAGCAGCGAAAGCAGGAAATTTTTCAGCAATGGCAAAATACTTTAAATAGTCTGGTAAAAAAATAACATTTACCCATTCAAACAAATACAAACAACAAAATATCAGCACAGGAGGTTGTTCTTATGAAGCTTCAATTTCACGGACATGCTTGTTTCTCCATTTTTACAGAATCAGGCACCCATCTATTAATCGATCCCTTTCTTACCGGAAACAGTCAGGCCACTATTTCAGCTGACGACCTTTCCCCCGATGTGATCCTGCTAACCCACGGACATTGGGATCATATTGGAGACACAGCCAGCATTGCCAAACGCACCAACTGTCTTGTCGTTTGCAATCCGGAAATTATCACCTACTTAAAAAGCAAAGGCGTTGCCAATTTTCACGGCATGAACATTGGCGGCGGTTATCAATTTGACTGGGGTTATGCAAAAATGACACCGGCCTTGCACAGCTCCGCCATCGAAGACCAAGGACAGTTGATTCCTCTGGGAAATCCGGCCGGTTTCCTGCTGCAGATAGACGGAAAAACCATTTATCATGCGGGAGATACCGGTCTCAGTCACGAAATGACCCTGCTGGGCAATGCCAACCGCATCGATCTGGCGCTGCTGCCCATCGGCGGAAACTTTACCATGGATATCAAAGATGCCATGCTGGCTGCCAGAGCCCTGCATGCCAGACAGGTCATCCCGATGCATTACAATACCTTTCCGGTCATTGAACAAAACGCCAATTTCTTTTCCAATCAGTTGTTAAATTACGGCATCCCTTGTCCGGTATTGCAGCCGGAAGAAAGCATTACCCTGTGATCACTTTGTCAGAGGTATCGGTCAGGTTTGCTCGTCTTTTAACTGAAATGAAATAACAAAATTTTTCCCGGCAAGCTATATGAAATCAAAAAAACGCTGAAAACCAAGAGAAACATTACGTTTTTATTGGTTTTCAGCGTTTTTTGTTTACTTATCATTTTAGTAACTGCCGCCGTCATGTAAAAAATTCCGTTTCCTGATATTCCCGCTGCGGATTTATTTATGACGGAATCCATCTCTGTTATCATTGCTGTGCTTTTTCTGAAAACTGACCAGCAGCATTACAGCGATTCCGCCGCAGAGCAACAAAGTTATCCCGCTTAATATAATCTGTATTACAGATGCATCATAATAACCAGAAACATGAAATACTGCTGTAATCGGATAGAACACCTTCAGCACACCGGACATACTTGTGAATAGACCGGCAAAGGAATAGAGTTCTGTAAATACCAGCGCCAACCAATACCCTTTTTTCACGCGTGCTACCAAAACAATCATCGGAGCAATTGCTAAGAATACGCCCACCCCATCTAAAAAGTAAATTTTCAAAAATTCCAGCACCAATCCAATAGACAACGATTCATTATGCAAAATTGCTTCAACTGAAACGGTTATCAGAAAAAGCAGCAGATAAATCAAAATACTAAAAGCCAGCGTTATAATCATTTTTGCAACAATCAATTTCGGTTCATTCACCGGAATAAGCCGCAAAGACTTCATGGTATCCTCTTGTTCCTCCCGACAAATCATATAACTGCCGAAAAGGGCGATGACTGCAGGAAAAACAAAAAAAGTGGCAAGTGACTGCGCAGCCGTCATAAACCAACCTGCGTTATCCACATAACGGGAACCATGAAATACAAATTGTCCTTGCGCAAAAACAATGACTGCAACCATAATTGTTGCAAACATGGTAATCCAAATAAGTTTAGAACGACGAAGCTTTTGTTTTTCCGCCCAAAGTAATTGTTTCATTGTTTACACCTCACGTTCTTCTATGCAATGCAATATTTGCCGCAGCTGTTGAAACAACACCCCATATTCCAATGCAAAACAATGCAGCCATGTTATTACGTTCTTGTGTCAGTACCACGCCCGGCACATCCCCCATTACAATGACTGTCATGCTGGAAAGCGGATGCAGATACATATTTACCATCAGCAAAATAAATCCGAGAAATGTATAAATCAAAGTAACGCAAACAGGAAGAATATATCCTTTTTGTGATGCAGCCACCGCCAAAACAGGCAGCATAGCAAAAGCTGTCAGTACACCAATCTCCATGCATTTTTTCAGAAGATACAGGGCACTGCTTCCATCCCAGATAGTACAATCGGAAAAAATACCGGCCAAAACAGAAGCGCAGGCTGTGATGCACATAAACAGGATGGCATAAAACAATACAACCGCAAACTTACTGAAAAAATACCCCATTGGATGAATCGGCACAATCCAAAGCTGCTTGCACACATCATATTGATGTTCGTCATACAAAAGCATTGTACAAAGCATACCCAAAACAACGGGCAGGATAATCCACGGCGTGTAACTGAACGCTGCCCATTTATAAAACTGTATCGGCTCAACGCCAGTTTCTCCTATATGCTGAAAATAAGACAACGCAAACAGAGGCATAAACAGCGCTGCTGACAACATCAGCCAAACAAACCTTCTTCGGCGCAGTTTCATAAATTCGGCCTGAATCAATTTAAGCAATGCCCTCTCCTCCCGTAATCTTCTTAAAATAGTCCTCCAACGTATCATTACGCAGACTTGCGCTGATAACAGATACGCCCTGTAACACCAGCGCTTTATTGATTGCTGCCATATCCAGAGACGTATCATATAGCCGCAGCCTATGCTCATCTTCTACCGAATACGCCTGCACTGCAAATTGCTGCTCCAAAAGTATCACCGCTTTGGAAACATCAGAAACTTGCAGAAGGATATACTGGCTGTTCTTTTTTTGTAATTCTTCCATGCTGCTTTCTTCCAGCAAAACACCATGGTCGATAATACCGATATCATCAGCCAGCAATTGTATTTCGGAAAGAATATGACTGGAAATCAGAATGGTCTTTCCCCGTTCTTGACTCAGTTCTTTTAAAAAATTTCTAACTTCAGCAATTCCAATGGGATCAAGCCCATTGGTTGGTTCATCTAAAATCAACAACTCAGGATCATGGAGAATGGCATTGGCAATGCCAAGCCGCTGTTTCATACCAAGAGAATATTTGCTGAACAGCTTTTTATCCTTATAGGGCAAACCAACAATCTTCAAAGCAGTTTTTACTGCATCAGAAGCAGCTGTACCGCGCAGCTTTGCAAAAATCTCCAGATTCTCCGTCCCAGTCAGATTAGGATAAAATCCCGGCGTTTCAATCATGGCCCCAATCCTTGGATAGATGCGTTTCTCTCTCCCTTTGATATTCCGGCCAAATACATACACTTCCCCGGAAGTGATGGAGGTTAAACCCAAAATCATTTTCATAATCGTCGTTTTCCCTGCGCCATTACGCCCAAGCAAGCCGTAAATTCTGCCTTTCCTCACATGAAGATTTACCGAATCTACAACAACTTGTTTTCCATATATCTTTGTTAACTGTTCTGTTTCAATCAAAAAATCATGCATCACGTTTCCCCGCTTTCTTTTAGAGAAGATTGGCCTTTTGCGCAATAGAAGCTACTATTGTGTTCCACATTTGATATGTTCTTCTCTAATTATCTATATAGATTATTATAAAACAGGAACCTTGCCAAAACCTTGCCGCAATCTTATTTTTTTCATGTTTTCATAACAGAAACAAAAAAGTCCTGCTTTATCACAGGACTTTCGGCAATAAAATCGTAAATGTGGTTTCAATATCAGGCGTACTGGTAACACTTATTCTGCCACCGTGCCCATTGACAAGCTCTTTTGCGATAGATAATCCCAATCCGTTTCCTTCAGCAGAACGGGAATGATCACATTGATACATCCGTTCAAATATATAAGGCAGCTCCTCCGGCAAAATTCCCCGTCCGTTGTCGCTCAAGGCAATGCTTACCCACTCTGTCTCTTCTGTTACTGACAATTTTATTTTTGCAGCCCCACTGTGCGTAATCGTATTCTGCAATAAGTTATTCAAAACACGGACATAGGCGGCAGAATCAACACGAATCATGCATACTGTTTCTGGTATTGCAATCTCATATTCCAAACCATTGTTTTCTAAAACAGGAATCCAATCAGCAACAATACTGCGGGACAATTCATGGAGGTCAGCCAGTTCAAAATGAAAAACTTGTTCCCGCGCATCTAATTTGACCCATTCAAACAACGAAATCACAAACGCTTTTAGCTGATGGGCTTTTTCAACGGCTATCCGAATATAAGTTTCCCGTTCTTCACCGACAACCAACCCGCTTTCAACAGCCTCCAAATAACCAACCAAAGAAGCAAGCGGTGTCTTAACATCATGAGACAGGCTTGTCATAAGCCGTTTATAGGATTGCTCTGCCTGCTTTTGCTGAATTAAGCGGGCTTGGCTCTCCACTGCAATCCGGTTGATGTCATAACAAATTTGTTTTGTCATATCATTTTCATATGCAAGAACACGGCGATTCAAATTTCCTGCTTTCATATCTGCCAGCACATCTTTGATCAGCACAAGCTGCTGCCGGACTCGAAGAAGTCTCAGCACCAAAGATAAATTGATAATCAACGAAAAGCAGAGCCCAATGAACAAATATGTATGGATTTCCATGGTCATGCCTCCTTGTTGAAACGGTATCCCACGCCCCGCACCGTTTGAATATAAAAGGGATGTTCGGCATCCAACTCAATTTTTTTGCGCAGCTTACTGATAAAGGACATCATGTTGCTGTCATCAAAAGCATACGCATTATCCCAGACCTGCATATAAATTTGTTTTTTTGTGAATACCCGTCCTTTGTTGGAAGCCAGAAAAAACAGTAAATCAAACTCCTTGCCTGTCAATTCTACTGTTTGTCCATACACAGTGACAACATGATTGTTTTTATCAATCGTCATATTTTGCAGCTGTATCAAATCGGGGTGAATTTCAGCTGCCGGATTCAAGACAGTATAACGACGAATCAATGAATGAACACGAGCTGTCAATTCATTAATACCAAAAGGTTTTGTCAGATAATCATCAGCGCCCAACCGCAATCCGCGGACTTTGTCAGCCTCATCACTTTTGGCAGTGAGCATAAGTACAGGCGCAGAGTTATGTTCTCTGATTTTTTGCAAGACCTGAAATCCGTCCAAATCCGGCAGCATAATATCCAGAATAACCAGCGCAAGATCGCTCTTGTACTGGTCCACAAGCTGCAATCCCTCCGCACCGCCATAAGCAACCAGCGCTGTCAAACTCTCATGCTCTATACATTTTTTGATAAGCCCGCAAAGCGCTTTGTCATCGTCTATAATCAAAACATAATCCATAGCTGTTTCCTCCTGCTGTTTCAATTTCAATGTTATTATTATATACAGAAGTCGCCGCAATGACAATGAATAAGGCGGGCATAACAAATGTATACAAATAAGAACAAGCACCGTTCCGCTATCCTGAGGAATGATGCTTGTTCTTACTGTTTTTCTGACATAGAATCTATACAGCCACTGCATTGCTCTATACACGATCTTACTTCAATTGGCAATAACCTGATTGACCATTTGCTGCAATGCAGCCAAATCAGCTGCGTCGGGATGCTGCGCCGCCTGATCAAAATTTTTCAGCAAAACGGCTCTCTGGCCGTCCTTCTGTTCCGGCATGGTTTCATACTTTTTGCGGACAGACAACGGCATTTTGCCCTGACACATCCAACTGCCGACAATTTGATTGGTATCTGCTATATGTTTCTGCACACGAGCCATAATCTGCGCAAAATAAGATCCATCTCCGCCAAAACCGGCTGTGCCGAACAAAAAAATCTGCTTGCCGTGCAGCGATTCCAAAAAGCTGGCCGTTTGAGCATCACAGCTGCCTTTATCGGTCCAGAATCCCACAAAAATGACTTCGGCTTCCTCTATGGACTGCGGCAATGTCAAAGCCCGCTCCGCAGTTCCTAAAAATACGCACTCTCCATTTGTCACTGTCTCTGCAATCACCTGTGCCAACAAAGCAGTGTTTCCCGTCATACTGCTATATACCACCGCAATCTGCATGTTGTCTCCCCCTGTTCTATCTCCCCGCTAAATTAACAGCTATCCACTGTTTATCCTTTATTTCGTCCTGACACCTGCCGATTCTTGCTCATACCAAGTTTTCTTGAAAACTTTTTCAAATTATAAAACAGTTTACTGTCGGAAAAATAAATAAACTATTCCACGGTAAGTATAGCCTTTCCAAGTACGGCGAAAAGCAAACGCAGCTTAGATAAAAATGTCACACATGCTTCAACAAACCGAACTTTCACCATCCTTGTTTTCTAAATATTTTTGTATTTCCGATGCCAAGGATATAGCGCCGGTGATGATATTCTCGGTCATAGTTTCCTTGTTGTTAAAATCAATCTGATTTTCTAAAACAACTTCTAATACCGAATATTGCGGCATTTCTTTTCTGTCTTGATTCCATTGGGACAGTTTCAAAATTTCCCAGTATCGTTTTTGCACCTCGCCATTCTGCCCCATAAGCCATAATTCAAACTGCATTTGTTCATGATTTAACACCACACCAAATCGCAATTTACGGCTTCTTAAATATGCATTAAAAAAAGGAAAATAGGTATAATCCAAATACCCAAATGAGATGCCGCCGGTATGATACGTTTTGGGGAAGCCGGACTTTAACTCTGCTACATATTTGGTCAAGGCTAAATATGCCGTTCGTATATGTCCATAGTGCAATTGTTCCTTATAAATTTCTATACTTGTTTGAATATCTTTTTCCATTCCCATTCTCCCATGTAGGCTTTTCTATTATTGTTTCATTTCTCCGGCACACAAAATAAGGCACAGGTTTACATGCCCATGCCGTTTTATAAAATTGCAAATGTTTCACGTGAAACATTCATATTAACCAATTTGCGGCTAACACAAATAGAAATGAAAGAATATCTGCTCTTTTTTAGACTTTTTTCACACTCAAGATTGTGTGGTCGGCTATCCTATCTTTGCCTATCCTTCAGTTTACCCCACCAGAAAAGCGTCGGGTACGAGGGCAGGCAACAAACATCTCCCGATGATGAAATATTACAAACAAAATAACTGTCACAGATCAAAACAAAATCAGTTCTGCCTCAATCTGCTGACTCCAGCTAAACAAACTTTGCCCTGCCAAATCGTTATCGCTGTCATTAAAGGCAATGGCCGGCAAAATAACGGCATCATAAGGCGCGGTTATCTGCTCCAACGCATACTGAAAATCAGAAATGGTCAGCAATCCGGCAGCCTGGATATTGCCGCCAAAATAACGATTTTCTGCAATATGAATCTGCACATTTTCCGGCACACCGGCAGCCTGCCAGGCAGGCGCGCCCAGCTGCGAACAAAGCATCACATATCGTCTGCCGTCGGCAGCAAGCCGTTCCAGCTGCTGCAGCTCAGAGCGCTGCAAATCATAATACATCACCAGACCGCTAAATTGATGGGTAATGGTAACGGTCCCTTTTAACAGCTGCGCCTGCCGCCGCCACTGTAATTGATGTACTCCGTTCTCACGCAGCATGGCAAAGGCATCTGCCCGGGAAAAAGGACGGCGCCCATCAATCTGCAGCAGCAGATCCCCGGATACAAGACCGGCCTGCTGGGCAGGCGAACCGGTAATCACCCCTTCTACAACAGCATCCAATGTATACATGCTTTGCGGCTCCAGCGTGACAGGAATGCCTTCCTGCTGCCACCGGATGGTATTAAGCTGCAACCTTTGGAACACTTCGGCATCGGGAACCAATTCGGCCTTGGTCAGACGGGTATAGCCGGGCTGAAAAATCCGAATGGTGCGGGCATGATTCTCATACAAATACTGCACCGTCTGCTCCAGCTCCTCCCAACCGGTCAAATGGGGCATAGCTACAATACTGCCATGATAACAGAGTCCATACTGCTTGAGCAGTGGCGGCGCAGCACAGGCAGTCAAAGCGCGCTGATCTGCCATCAGAACGCGGCGCACTTGAGGATGACAGGCATTCAGCGAAAAAATCAGTTCCAGCGGCTCCAATTTTTGCAGCCGTATGATGTTTTCCTCGGTCAGCCAAGTGCCGTTGGTTGTCACCTGAATGGGTGTTTGCGGAAACTTGCGCCGAATGGCTTCCAGCGTTTCAAAAAATGCCGGATGGGTGAACGGCTCACCCTCCATAATCAGACTGGTGGATTCCCCAATGATAATTTTACGGCTGCCGTCCAAATAATCCAGCAAATCAAGAATCAAATCAAAATCCAGATGGGGAATGGCAATGGCCTGCACTTCCGGCGGATTTTGGTGGTGGCTGCAAAAAGCGCAGCGCACATTGCAGATTGTGGTGATGGGCAAAATATTATTATCCTGCACCGTTTTATATAACAGCGCCAATGTCTTTCCATCCATATGTTGTAACTCCTTAGAATCCTAACGATTGTCCAATTAAAATAACTTTAATCCGTTCAGCCGGCTTGCACCGTCTGGTGCGGACAATATAACTGCAGATGCTGTCCGGCAAATTGCAGTCATGGCACATGCCATCTACCTGGCAGGGAGTTTTTAAGCTTGCAAACCGCTGGGCATTGATGGGTGCTGCTTCTGTTCTGGCCCGATTGGCAGCATCCATCACAGTTCTGGTCAGTTTATTGATGCCCACAATAACAATCACGCTGTCCGGGCCAAAGGTCATGGCAGCAACCCGATTGCCGTTTCCATCAATATTGACCAGCTCGCCATCTTCCGTAATGGCATTGGAGCCGGTTAAAAATACATCGCAGGTGAGTGCCTGTTTCATGATGGCAGTCCGTTCTTCAGCGGTTTTGGCAGTATCTCTGTCCAATACATGATAATTACCGCTGCGCACTGCATCCAGCAGCCCGATTTCTTCTGCCGATTTACAGCCGCCCCAACTGACACTGCTGCCTTCGGGAATTAATTGCAGCGCCTGCTGCAGCCCTTCCTGGGCAGTAGCGCAATACCAAGCGGCAAACCCTCTGCTCCGCAGTTTTTCACAAACTTTTTCTCCTGTTTTCCGATTTCGGATGGTTCTCACATCTTCTTGCATCAAAAAGCCCTCCTTCTTTTCAGTTATGGTCATTATAACACAGAACTGGCAATGCCGCCTATGTCTGTTATAAAACTTTCTGCCATCCTGCAAAAAGATACCCTGCCTGTTTGGATTGTATTTACGCCTATTGGGGTATATACTAACTAGAGTGTTATCACAAAACTGACAAAGGAGTTGTTTCTGATGAAAGATTTAGCCCAATTACTGCAGCATTTAACCGACCAGCAGCTGGCAGACTGTTGTGACAGCCTCGCTGCGGTAGAAACAAAGAAAGAAGGCATGTATTTAGGCGCTACCGTTGACCGCATCCGTGAAGAAGTAGGCGATGAACAGTTCTATTCCTTTGAAAAATTAGTAAACGCTGAATGCCGCCGCCGTTGGCATCAGCAGCATCGTTAAAAACGGTAAATATCACTGTAAAATGAAAAGAATCATCAACTGAGAATTACACAGCCGATGATTCTTTTTTGTCTTGCATTTAAAATATATCTAAAAAAACCGGCATCACTCATATACAGACCAGTTGTATTTTCACAAGATTATACAGTCTGGCTCCAATGGTTAAACAGTTTGCGCCTGTTCAATGATACCGCCGCCGATGAGGGCATCGCCTTGGTAATAAGCCACGCACTGACCCGGTGTAATGGCGCGCTGCTGCTCAGCAAAGGTGACTGTAGCCGTTCCATCGGCATGGGCCACCAGTTGCGCTGCCGCTGCCTGAGCCCGGTAACGAATCTTGGCTTCCACAGCAATTGGTGTTTCCAGCGGCAGAGAGAGAAAATAATTATTCTGACTGGCTTGCAGCTGATTATGCAGCAAACCGTCATTGCCGCCTAAGATGACCTGATTTTTTTTGGCGTCCAGCCCGGTTACATAAGCCGGATACCCCAACGCAATCCCCAGCCCCTTGCGCTGTCCGATTGTATAGTTTTGAATACCGGCATGTTTGCCCAGATAGGTGCCGTCCTGCGCATACACATTGCCGGAACGGAATGCCTGCGCAGGCAGAATTTTCTTTAAAAAAGCTTTATAGTCATTGTCAGTAATAAAACAAATTTCCTGGCTATCCTGCTTTTCTGCCACAGCCATTCCCAAGTCTCGGGCAATCTGCCGCACCTGATCCTTTGTATACTGTCCCAAGGGAAAAATGCAATGCGCTACCACATCAGGCGCAACCAGCGATAAAAAATAACTCTGGTCTTTCTTGCTGTCTACCGCTTTATGAAATAATTTTTTGCCGCTGGGCGAAACATCAGCCCGCACATAATGACCTGTACTGACAAAATCAGCGCCAAGCGCCTTTGCCTGCTGAGCCAATATGCCAAATTTGAATTGTTTGTTGCAGAATGCGCAGGGATTGGGTGTTCTGCCGTTGGAATACTCTCTGCCAAACTGGGCTATAATCTGTGCTTCAAATTGGTCTCGCACATCCAGCACGGAAAATTGGATTCCAAACTGTTTGGCCACCGCTTCTGCGTCCTGCACAGCAGTGGAATTGGACTGAAACCGTTCCGGTATCATCAGCATATGAATGCCATGTACCTGGTAACCGGCCTGCTGTAACAGATGCACCGCCACCGAGCTGTCCACGCCGCCGCTCATACCCAGAGCCACTACCGGTTTTTGATCTGTCATGTTTTTGCTCCTTTCTGGAATCCTTTATAATCCCGGGGATTTTCCTCATAAAAAACAGTATCCTTTAACGCATCGGGCAAATATTGCTGGGGCAGCCAACCGCTGGGATTATTATGGGGATACTGATATCCAGTTCCGTGGCCCAGTTGTTTTGCCCCGGCGTAGTGGCTGTCCTTTAAATGATTGGGCACTGCCCCCACTTTACCGGCGCGCACTTGCGCCAAAGCGCTGTCGATGGCCATATAGGCGCTGTTGCTTTTGGGCGCTTTGGCTACATAAAGAGCCGCCTCTGCCAAAATAATCCGTCCTTCAGGCATACCGATAAATTGCAGCGCCGCCGCCGCGCTCTGGGCAACCTGCAGCGCACGGGGATCGGCCAGCCCCACATCCTCCGCCGCCTGAATCACAATCCGTCGGGCAATAAACAGCGGATCCTCGCCGGCATCCAGCATACGGGCCAGATAATAAATGGTAGCATCCGCATCAGAGCCGCGCATACTTTTGATAAAAGCCGAAATAATATCATAATGTTCATCGCCGGTATTGTCATACACAACCATGGGCCGCTGAATGGACTCTTCCACCACCGACAAATCAATCACCCGCACACCCCGTTCATCAGGACGGCTGGACAACACTGCCAGCTCCAGGCCATTTAAGGCAATTCTGGCGTCTCCTTGGCTGCAATTACACAAATGGGCTATTGCTTCCGGTGTTACTTCCAACTTATAGGCCCCCAGCCCCCGTTTTACATCGCGGCAGCTGCGTTCCAAAATGCAGGCAATGTCTTCTTTCTGCAGCGGCTTCAGCTCAAATATCATAGAGCGGGAAAGCAACGCCGGATTCAAACTGAAATACGGATTTTGTGTAGTAGCACCGATTAATACAATCAGCCCTTTTTCCACCCAAGGCAGCAACGCATCCTGCTGTCCTTTGTTAAACCGATGAATCTCATCAATAAACAGAATGGTCTGCTTGCCATACAGGGACAAGTTTTCTTCGGCAGCAGCGGTTACCTTGCGCAAATCCTGCACACCATCGGTGACCGCATTCAGGCTGGCATAAAATTTATTGGTCACATTGGCAATGACCGAGGCAATGGTTGTCTTGCCGCAACCGGGGCTGCCCCAGAAAATCAAAGACGACAGCTTATCTGTTTCAATGGCGCGGCGCAGCAGCTTGCCCGGCCCGATAATATGGGATTGTCCCAAAATTTCATCTAATGTCTGCGGACGCATACGCTGCGCCAGCGGAGCATTTTTCTGTAATGTTTCTTTTTTTGTTACATCAAATAATGTCATATTTAATCACCTGCCTGTTATTGTAGCATGTAAGACCGTCACCGTCCAGCCCAACTATCACAACGACAAGCAGGTATTTTGCAGATTACGCAGAATTGTTTTTCTGCGCCAAATTATTTTTACATTCAATTTTTGATTTTGATAGAAATCATGACAAACGGGGTAAGATATAAACAATAATCAAAAAAGAGGGGGATTTTTATGAATTTTGAAGAATTATTGGCCTATCTGGGAGAGCAATGGGCTGACAGACCGTTATACAGCGTGGAAGACAGAGATATGACCAATCACGAAACTGCCATTCTGTATTTTATGGAAAAAGATGAAGCCATTGCCTATGCAGAACAGCTCTGGGCGCAAATCAGCGCCGATGATAGGGATTATCGGGATATCAGCGTGCATCGCGGTGAAATTGAATATATGGCCCAGTTCGATCGGTATCGTTTTTTGGTTCTGCAGAAAGTGTTCAAAGCATACAAAAAAATCTATGTCACCGATGAGTTTGCCAAACAGTTCCGGCAGCTGCAAAAAGAAAACCATCTGGCAGCAGGCATGTCAGAAGAAGACGCCCTGGCCCAGGCAAAAAAAAATTTTAATGCACTGTACGCAGTGCAGCCAGTGGTCAAGTTCGGCATGTTTGCCGGTTTTGACTATGCACCATCATTAAAATAGATATTATTTCAGTTGTGACAATCAAACATGAAAAAAACAGCTTGCCCATTCCAAAAAAGGAATGAACAAGCTGTTTTTCATGTTTTCAGCAAAGATGGATTAAATCCTCTTTCTTAGCAGCTGCCGCAGCTACCGCCGCAGTTGCAGCTACCATCAGCACCATGGGAACCACAGCTGCTGCAGCCACCCTGGTTACCGCCATTGATAGCGGCGCCGATGATCATGTTTACAGAACGCAGAATCTGTTCAAATGCCTGATTTGCACCTAAAAATGCGCTGATGTTAGCATTTTCATTCATTTTTGCTTCCAGTTCTTCTACATGTTTCTTTTCTTCTTCGGACAGATCTTCAAAGCTCAGGCCTTTGTTCATCGCATCCATCTGGATACCCTGGTATTCTTCTACAATACCTCTTGCTTCGCTGTCCATCATCATTTTCATTTCAGCTTCTTTTAAGGAAGCCAGTTCTGCAGAGCCGGCAATGGCGTCTGCTAATTCTTTTGCTTTTGTGAAAATATCCACAGTAGCACCTCCGTATAGTCTTTGTATGGTTTCTTTTATATTATTCTGCCAAAGCGCCCTTTAATATCCATGTCTGGGCTTCCGTAATTTTTACGGAAACAATCTGCCCAATCAAAGAAGGTTCGCCTGCAAAAATAACAGTTTTATTGGTGGTCGTACGGCCTGAAAGCATTGCCTCATTGGTCTTGCTGGGCCCTTCCACCAGTACTTCTACTACAGTATCCTGCAGTTTATCATTGATATCGCGGCTGATATCACTTAACGCATCGTTCAGACGCTGCAGCCGCTCTTTCTTTTCTTCCAGCGATGTCGGATCTTCCATTCTTGCCGCCGGTGTGCCTGTCCGTTTGGAATACACAAAGGTGAAGGCACTGTCAAACTTGACTTTTTGCACCAGGTCAATGGTTTCCAGGAAATCTTCTTCGGTTTCCCCGGGAAAGCCGACAATAATATCGGTACTGATGGCAGCATCAGGCATATATTTGCGGATCATATCAATCAGATGCAGATAATGCTCTTTGGTGTAACGGCGATTCATCAAATCCAGCACACGGCTGCTGCCCGACTGCACCGGCAGATGAAAATGATCCACTACCTTGCTGCTTTCAGCGATAGTTTTCACCAGTTCTTCTGTCAAATCTTTTGGATGGGATGTCATATACCGAATGCGGCGCAGCCCTTCAATCTGATCCAATTCCTGCAGCAAACCGGCAAAGGTTGTACCATCCTGGAGATCCAGCCCATAGCTGTTCACATTCTGTCCCAACAGAGTGATTTCTACCACACCGTCAGCCACCAGCTGTTTTACTTCCTGCACAATATCAGCCTGTTTGCGGCTCCGTTCCCGGCCCCGCACATAGGGCACAATACAGTACGTGCAAAAATTATTACAGCCATACACGATGTTTACCAGCGCTTTGAAAGGATACTCCCGATAGGACGGCAATCCTTCCTGCACACCTTCTTCTTTGTCCAACACTTCAATCTGGCGCCCTTTTCCCTGATATACATCATAGAGATATTTGGGAAAATGATGCAGATTGTGTGTTCCAAAAATCAAATCCACATAGGGTGCAGAGCTGCGAATCATATCCGCCATGCCTTTCTGTTGCATCATGCAGCCGCAGACACCGATAATCATATCCGGATTTTTCTGTTTTAGCTTTTTCAGCTCACCCAGATGGCTCAACACTTTGCTCTCCGCTTTTTCACGGATACAGCAGGTATTGAACAATACCAGATCAGCTTCCGCCTCGATATCTGTTTTTTCATACCCCATCTGCGCCAAAAAACCAAACAGAATTTCCGAATCCCGCTCATTCATCTGGCAGCCGAAGGTATGGGTGAGGCATTTTTTCTTGCGCCCTGTCTGCTGTGTGTACAATGCATTCTGGGTACAAATCTCATTCAAATAATACGTATCCTGTTCTTGCACAGTGACACCTCTTCTTTACAGTACTAACTTACTATTTACAGCATTATAACAGATACCGCCTGCCGACTCAACCACAAATTGCAGTTGAGCAGGGCAAAGCGTATCCGTTGCATTTATATATCATGCGTATATCGTTTCTGCCTAGTTCATGGCAGCTACGGCAGCAAATGCAGTTTCAGCGGCAGCCAGTGTTTTTGCAAGATCTTCATCGCTGTGCGCCAAAGATACAAACCAGCATTCAAACTGGGATGGCGGTAAATAAATCCCCTGGTTCAGCATGGACTGGAAGAACACCTTAAACTTGGCAGCGTCAGAAGACATGGCAGCTGCATAATTATCTACCGGCTGTTCAGTGAAGAATACAGTCAGCAGAGATGCGCTGTGATTGATGGCTACTTTTACGCCAGCTTTTTCGGCAGCAGCACGCAGCCCATCCGCCAATGTTTTTGCTTTGCCTTCTACCATTTCGTAAACGCCCGGTTTCGCCAACTCTGTTAAAGTTGCAATCCCAGCCGCCATCGCTACCGGATTGCCGGATAAGGTACCGGCCTGGTAAACAGGACCTACCGGCGCTACATGTTCCATAATTTCTCTGCGGCCGCCATAAGCACCTACCGGCAGACCACCGCCGATGATTTTACCCAAACAGGTCAAATCCGGCATAATATTGAATACTTTCTGCGCACCGCCGTAAGAAGCGCGGAAACCGCTGATCACTTCATCAAAAATCAACAAAGCGCCATGCTCTTTGGTAACTTCCCGCAATCCTTCCAAAAATCCTTCTGCCGGAGGAACCAGACCCATATTACCGGCTATCGGCTCTACGATAACGGCGGCAATCTGATCTGGATATTGGGCAAACAGATCTTTCACACTGTCTAAATTATTATAGGTAGCAGTCAAGGTTTCAGAAGCGATAGATTCCGGCACCCCTGGACTGGAAGGTACACCAAATGTCAATGCGCCGGAACCGGCTTTGATCAACAGATGGTCGGCATGTCCATGATAGCAGCCTTCAAACTTTACCAGTTTATTTCGTTTGGTATAACCGCGGGCCAGACGAATGGCACTCATGGTTGCTTCCGTACCGGAGTTTACCATACGAACCATTTCTACAGATGGAACTGCGTCCACGATCATATTTGCAATTTCTACTTCCAGCGCAGTCGGCGCTCCAAAGGTGCTGCCCTTTAGCAACGCATCCTGCACGGCAGCAGTCACGCTGGCCGGCTGATGACCCAATAACAGCGGGCCCCAGGAGCAGATATAATCCACAAATTCATTGCCGTCTACATCATATAATTTAGAGCCTTCCCCTTTTTCGATAAACACCGGGAAATCCCCAACTGCTTTAAACGCACGTACAGGGCTGTTTACACCGCCGGGAATCAGTTCTACTGCTTCTTTGAATAATTGCTGCGATTTTGTAAAATCCATACGAAAAACGCTCCCTTCAAAATATGAAATGCATGTTTTTATTTTTCCTGTAACCATTTGGCTACATCAATTGCATGATAGGTTAAAATCATATCAGCGCCTGCCCGCACAAAACCAGTCATAATTTCCATTACAATTTTCTTTTCATCAATCCAGCCATTGGCAGCAGCAGCTTTCACCATGGCATACTCGCCGCTGACATTATAAGCCACAATGGGCTGATAAAATGCTTCCCTTGTCTTTGTCATAATATCCATATAAGCCAAGGCAGGCTTTACGATAATATAATCAGCACCCTCTGCCACGTCCAGCTCGGTTTCTGCCATAGCTTGACGCACACTGCACGCCGGATCCATCTGATAGGTTTTACGGTCGCCAAACTGGGGCGCAGAACCGGCTGCATCGCGGAACGGGCCATAAAATGCCGATGCGTATTTGGCGGAATATGCCATCACCGCCACATCTGGATAACCGGCTTTGTCCAGCGCGGCGCGGATAGCACCTACACGGCCGTCCATCATATCCGACGGCGCAATAATATCTGCACCGGCAGCAGCCTGAGATACCGCTGTTTTCGCCAGCAAATCCAAAGTTGGATCGTTGAGCACTTCCCCTGCACCGCTGATTAAACCGCAATGACCATGGCTGGTATATTCACATAAGCAGCAGTCGGCAATAATTGCCAGGTCAGGATAAGCAGCCCGCACTTTGCGGATGGCTTCCTGCACAATACCATGTTCCGCATAAGCCTGGCTGCCCACAGCATCTTTCTCTGCCGGAATGCCGAATAAAATAATACTGCTGATACCAACAGCAACTGCCCGCTCCACTTCTTCCAGCAAATGATCCAGAGAGTACTGATAAATACCCGGCATGGAATCAATTGGGTTTATCTGGTCTTCACCCTCTACTACAAAAATCGGATAAATCAACTGCTCTGCATGCACTCTGGATTCCCGCACCATTTTGCGGATAGTTTCATTTTTTCTGAATCTGCGCATTCTTGTTTGTGGAAACATTACGCATAGCCTCTTTTCTTTACCTTTGGTTTTATCCAAATTTATATTGCTCCAGAAATGGATGGCATATTTGTCCAAAATTCCGACTTGGGATGGACAATTCCATTCTCTGTTCAAATCGTGGCAGACATCGTCTGACATAGATGAACAGAGAGCAGAATTGTCCAGAGCCACGGAGGGATAGGACAAATTGCCTTACATTTCGTAACTACTTATTAAAATACCCTTGAATGGCGTTTACTAAACCATCAATGGTATATTGCTTTGCACAGATATCCACATGCAAACCATTTTTTTCTGCTGTTTCCGCAGTCACCGGGCCAATGCAGGCCAGGATCACGCCCTGCAGCAAGTCACGATGATCGCCAATCAGTTTCAGGAAATTGGTTACAGTAGAAGAACTGGTGAATGTCACTACATGGATTTCACCGGCCTGTAATTTTTCCAATAACAGCTGGGTATCGGTTTCATCTGCCAGTACAGTCTGGTAAGAGATGACTTCATGTACATCAGCGCCTAACTGCTGCAAGCTGTCTACCAGCACCTGACGGGCCAGATCTGCCCTTGGCAGCAATACCTTATCGCCAGCCTGGATGCGTCCTTTTAGTGCTTCAACCACAGCTTCCGCACGGAATACTTCCGGCATCACATCTACCAAAAGTCCCCGTTCCTCCAAAGCTTCTGCTGTTTTTGGACCGATGGCGCAGATTTTTGCTTGACCCAAACTGCGAACATCCAGCTTTAACACCTGCATCCGTTTAAAGAATGCTTTCACGCCGTTTACGCTGGTAAAAATAATCCAGTTATAATCACCGGCATGGGCAACTGCAGCATCCAGCTCTGCCAAATCATCCGGCTCCTGAATTTTAATGGTCGGATATTCCCACGCTTCCGCGCCCAGATTTTCCAATTTTTCAGACAACACACTGGCCTGTTCTCTGGAGCGAGTTACTAGCACCCGTTTCCCAAACAGTGGTTTATCTTCAAACCAACGCAGGGTGTCACGCAAAGTAACTACCTGACCGATGATGATAATGGCCGGAGATTTGATGCCAGCTTTTTCTACTACTTCCACAATGTTAGACAATGTGCCGGTTACCACGCGCTGCTCTGGACGGGTACCCCAACGAATCAGCGCAATGGGTGTCTGTGCATCTTTACCGTGCTTCACCAGATTTTCTACGATCTGCGGCAGATTGCCCACGCCCATCAAAAATACCAACGTACCTGGGTCCTGCGCCAAACGGGGCCAGTTTACATTGCTGGTTTCTTTGCCCGGTTCTTCATGACCGGTTACCACAGTAAATGAAGCGGTAAAGTCGCGATGGGTGATTGGAATACCGGCATAGGCTGGTACAGAAATGGCAGAGGTAATCCCCGGCACTTCTTCAAATGGTACACCCGCTTTGCGCAGTTCTTCGCCTTCTTCACCGCCGCGGCCGAACACATACGGGTCGCCGCCTTTCAGACGGGCAACCACTTTCCCTTTTAACCCTTCTTCCACCAATACCTGATTGATTTCTTCCTGTGTCAGAGTATGTCTGTCTGGCGATTTGCCCACATAGATCAGCTCGGCATCCGGCCGACGATAACTGAGCAGACGGGGGTTTGCCAAGCGGTCATATACAATCACATCCGCCTTCTGGATACATTCCAGACCTTTCACTGTAATCAACTTGATATCGCCGGGACCGGCGCCAATTAAATAAACCTTTCCTACTGTCATTGGTTTAGCTCCATTCTGATTTCTTCTAAAATAGCCTGCCCGCCTTGTTCGGACAAACGCTGTGCCAACTGCTGCCCTAATTGTTCACTCTGCGCAGCCGGTCCGCTGATTTCATCCCGAATAATGGTCTTGCCGTCCAAAGAACCCACTAAGCCCTGCAGCACCACCGTATCGCCTTCCAGTTGCGCATATGCACCGATGGGAATCTGACAGCCGCCTTCCAGGGATTTGAGCAATGCCCGTTCGGCTGTTACACAGCTTGCAGTCTGAACATCATGCACCAACTGCACCAGTGCGATAATTTCCGAATCATCCACTCTGGTTTCCACGCCGATGACTCCCTGGCTTACCGCAGGCAGACAGATGTCATAAGACAGTTCTTCGGTAATTTTATCATGCCAGTCCAACCGCTCTACACCAGCGGCAGCTAAGATGATGCCGTCAAAATTTTCTTCCTGCATTTTACGCATTCTTGTCTGCAAATTTCCTCTTAAATCGTGAATATCCAGATCCGGACGGGCGTGCAATAACTGCGCTTTACGGCGCAGACTGCTGGTACCCACCTTGGCACCCTGAGGCAGCTCAGCAAAAGACTGATATTTGTCTGAAATCAGTACATCCGCCGGATTATGCCGTTTCAGTAAGGAAGAAATCTGTAAACCCTCCGGCAACACCGTCGGCATATCTTTCATACTGTGTACTGCAAAGTCGATCTCACCCTGTAACAAGCCTACTTCCAACTCTTTGGTAAACAGACCCTTATCCCCGATTTTCGCCAAAGAAACATCTAAAATTTTATCGCCTTTTGTTTTCAGTGAAACAATTTCAAACTCATAAGCATCTGTCACCTGCTGCAGCTGCTCAATTACAAATTGGGTCTGCCACATGGCCAATATACTGTCACGAGAGCCAACTCTAATTTTCTTTTTCATATTGCCCGTACACCTCTTTTGTTTTTACTTCTGTAACACTTTCACCCAGTTTTTCAGACTGATCCGCTTCTTCCAGGCCAAATAAATCCTGTACAGCTTGCATATAACATTCTATTCTGTCTGCATGGCTTCCCGCCAGATAGCGCAAATTATACATCGGTTTATGCAGCCACTGGCTCACAATAGAGTGCGCCAGCTGTTCCACAATTTTTTTTTCCCGTGGTGTTATATGCTCAATACGGCGCAAGGCTTTTTCCACTTCATGCTTCTTGATTTCTTCCGCCTGTTTACGCAGCTGAATGATAGTAGGAACTACCAGCAATGAATCCAGCCAGAAGAAGAAATTTTCGATTTCTTCCTCTACAATTCTCCGCGCCTTTACTGCTTCCTTCTGACGGCCTTCCAGATTTTGCGCTACCACATTCTGCATGTCGTCAATATCATGCAAAAATACGTTATCCAATTCGGCTACAGCCGGATCGATATCCCGCGGTACGGCAATATCCATAAAAAACAACGGTTTTGTGCGCCGCTCCACCAAAGGTGCTATATCCTTTTTTTCTATAATGTAATGTGGTGATGCTGTGCAGCTGATAATAATATCGGCGCTGTCCAGATAAGCGCCAAAATGATCTAATCGAATCGCTTTACCGCCAAATTCATCAGCCAGCCGCTGCGCTCTGTCAAAGGTGCGGTTGGCTACGATCACACCGCTGATCCCATTGCTGACCAAATGCCGGGCAGCCAGTTCACTGGTATCACCAGCGCCCACAATCAGCACCGTTTTCCCTTCCAGCGTCCCCAGTTCCTGCTTGGCCAACTCCACAGCTGCCGAACTGATAGATACCGCCTGCCGATCAATATAGGTTTCAGTCCGTACCCGCTTGCCCAAAGTCAAAGCGCTCATCAGCAGGGTGTTTATCACATTATTGGACAGATTATATTCCAACGCATAATTATAGGCATCCTGCACCTGTCCCTGTATCTGGCTTTCACCCAAAATCATAGAATCCAGACCAGCAGCCACTGTAAAAAGATGATCTACCGCTTCTCTGCCCCGCATTTGATACAGATGTTCCTGCAAAAGCGCAGTAGAGCAGCCGCTGTAATCAGCGATAAAAGCCAGCAAAGCTTCCACGGCATCCTGGTTGTGACTGGCATCCACATAATATTCAGTGCGATTACAGGTGGAAAGAATAGCAATTCCGTTTACCCCCTGCAATTGCCGCAGTTCTGCAGCGCTTTTTTGAATATTGGTTTTGGATATGGCAACCTTTTCCCGAATTTCTACCGGCGCACTTTTATAATTTAATCCCAATAAGATGATAGACATAATTTCACCCTTTTTTCTACATCTTCTTTTGTTTCCTGCCGCAGCATCGCAGGCAATCCCATGTCTGCCAGGCTTTGCAAAAATTGCCGCCGTTTTGCGTCATCTTTGATGGTTTTCATGGCCTCGGCTCTGGCTTGGGCTATCAATTCCAGCATAACAGCATATTCAGGGCCGTACTGCTGTTCCAGTTCCTGCCGAATGGTGCGGGAAACCGCCGGACTGATGCCATTGGTAGATACGGCAATCAATAGATCCCCCTGTTTTACCGCTGCGTTTACAATAAAATTGCTTTCTTTTTTGCTGTCAACCACGTTGACCAACACCTGATTTTCCTGACACCACTGGGCAATTTGCCGATTGACATCCCGTTGATCCGTAGCGGCAATCACAAGAAAACTGCCTTCCAACAAACCATCTTTATAAGAATTTTTCATCCAGACAAACCGATCCTGCATGGCTGCCAGTTCCGGTATCAATGCAGGACTGATGACTGTAACCTCAGCGCCTTCTGCCAAAAGAGCCTGCACCTTTCGCAGCGCCACCTGGCCGCCGCCGACTACCGTACAAAATGTTCCGCTTAAATTTAATGTAACAGAGTATGTAAATGCCATAATTAATAAGCCCTTCCTCGCAAATAATTTACACCGTCTAAAAACAATTTTCTCATAGGGTGCTCCGGCAGCTGATCAATATATACCTCTGCCTGTTTCAGATATCCCTCCGCATATACGGCGGCTTCCTGCAGTCCACCCTGCTCTATAATCATAGAAATTGCCCGTTCCACCTCGGCCTGACCACCGGTAAACCGATTTTGAATAAAACCAAGCAACTCCTCTTTTCCTGCCCAATCTTTTTGCAAGACCAAAATTGTCGGCAATGTCATAATGCCATGGGCCAAATCACTGCCAGCCGGTTTTCCCAGCTTACGGCTGTCCTGCTCCATATCCAGAATGTCATCGCGGATCTGAAAATCCATACCCAAATTATACCCAATTTTGTAGAAAATATCGATTTCTTTTTCAGACGCATTGGATACAACAGCGGCGGCCTGACAGCTGGTGGCCATTAAAAGCGCCGTCTTGCGGTCAATACGATAATTGTAGTCTTCCACAGTCTGTCCCACATCAAACACAGTGCGCAGCTGCTCTACCTCACCCAAACACATTTCCAGACTGAGATTGCCCATAATCTGCAGCAATCGCTGACTATTGGGCTGCTGCTGTATAATTTCCAGCGCTTTTGTTAAAATATAATCCCCAATATGGACAGCAAACTGGTTTCCCTGCTGCGCCTGAATGGTAGGCCGTCCTCTTCTGGTATCCGCCTGGTCTACAATATCATCATGAATCAGCGAGCACATGTGGATCAATTCCATGGCCGCTGCCAAAGGTACGATGTTATCTTCATTTTCCAAAATACCGGCAGTCAGAATGCTCAAGGTCGGCCGCACTCGTTTCCCGCCGGCATGAAGGGTATCCAGAGCATATTGGCGAATGACCGGATGTTCAAAATCCAATGCCTGTTCCAGATAGGCTTCTACCTCAGCCAGTTTTTTCTTCATAGTATGCACTTCAAACATTTTAAACATAATCTCTATCCCCTAGATCACCGCCGCTAACATTTGTTCTTCCAAATCCGCCAGACTGGTAACCCGCTTTCCATATAATAAAGCCCATTGCTCCTGCCAAAAATTCTCCGCTGCTGTTTGTAATGTATTTTGCATCTCACCATTTCCGCCTGCAATAGATGCTACCACCGCAGCCGTTTTCTGGGATAACAGCCGGACAAAATATTCGGTATGCACTGTATCCTGCTGCTTTTGCAAATCTTCAATCCGCTGCTGGTTAAACTGCCGCAAATACTCTAAATAAATTGGTAAATAGGCTACTTTTCCGAACTCTGATAAAAAGACAACAAACCGACTATACAGCAAATCGCCAATTAAAACGGGCATTTGCAGCGCAGAACACTGTGTGCGTTCATCTGTTTTTTCTGCAACAAAAAAATGAATTTTAGAAGATAAATAAATTAACTCCGATAACAGGCCCACTTCTTTTGCATCTTTTGCAGAAATATTTGCAATCCGCCCCAAATGTGCTGCCAGCTGAGAGAAAAAGATAAACTCTCCATAATGAAATTCCTGCTCCAGTAAATCAAAAATAGCAACATCTTTTACCCGCAGCGCCGGAACCAAATTCAGCAAAAAAATCACCCCAAAACCGTCAAAATTCTTTCAATCATTCATTTTAGCATATTTATTATAAAAAAAACAGAATTATATCACTATTATTAATGAAATTTCTTTTTTTATAGTATTGTTCCCGCAACAAGCCCCAATATGGCACAAAATTATTTATTTTATCAGCATAACACAGTTTTTCTGACATCACAATAAAAATCGCGGCAGCATCCGTTCCAGAAAAAGCTACCGGCATTCAAACAGCAAACCAACATAGAAAATAAAAAAGTATTTATTCTCTCACATGTTCCACACAATTTTCTGCTATAGTATAATATAGAAGTTTATTGTATTTTTTGTTTTACCTGTATCTTTCGGAACGATCTGAAAAATAATGTAAAAGGAGTGTCTTTTATGAATAAAATTTTACTGGTTGAAGATGAAGAAAATCTGCGGAGAATTGTTGCTTCCTATTTACGCAGAGAAAATTTTACTGTGGTCGAAGCCGCTGATGGACAAGAAGCGCTGGAACGATTTGCCGAAGATGAATTCTGTCTGTTAATTTTAGACTTAATGCTGCCCAAATTAAACGGCTTTGAAGTGTGCAACCAGGTGCGCAATCAGTCCAAGGTACCCATCTTAATTTTAACCGCCCGCGACGGGGAATCCGATGAACTGCACGGCTTTCAATGCGGTGCTGACGAATATATCGCCAAGCCGTTCAGTCCGGATATTCTCATCGCCCGCATCAAGTCACTGTTAAAACGCTGCGATCTGCTGCTGGAAAACGAAGTTGTACTAGACGGCCTGACTATCAATTATCGGCAGCGCACCGCCCACTATGCAGGGCAGCGTCTGATCCTGACACCCAAAGAATTTGATTTGCTTTACTACCTGGTCAACAATCAGAATATCGCCCTCAGCCGGGAACAAATCTTAGATGCTGTTTGGGGCATGGATTATTTTGGCGATACCCGTACCGTGGACACTCACATTAAATGTATCCGCTCCAAGCTCGGCGATTTTGGCAAACGAATCCAAACCATCCGCAAATTCGGCTATAAACTGGAACTGTAACGGAGGCTTTGTTATGAAACAAACCATTTTAAAACAGCCCATTCATCTAAAGATTTTTTTCAGCTTTGCCGGTATTTTATTACTGAGCATTTTTGTGACCCTGTTCTTTGGCAACAGCATGATGGAAAAATTATATACTGACAGCAAAACCAATGATTTAAAAGCTGCCTATCAGGATATTACAGCGGCCCTGTTAGCCCAGGACTGTGATTTATCCATGAATACTTCTCTGCTGAACACCTTTTATGAGGTGGAGCGGGATAATGTAACCATCCTGCTGTTTACCATGGAACAAGGACAACAAGCCCGTATTTATTATTTTTCCAGAGAAAATCAATTGTTGGATGAGGCCCTGCATGGCGCGCCCTTTGCCATTGTAAACAAGCAGTCCCAACACAAGGAGCAGCGCAATGAAGCTGCGCCCTTTCCTTACAATCCGGAGCAATGGATTCATGATGCAGCCGAGCACGGTGTGTTTCAGACAGCCACCCTGCCGCTGCTGGTCACCAACGCAAACCAGCAGCACCCCGGAGCCAGTATGCTGGATTACTATGGGAAACTGACCCATGAAAATGAGAATATCTATATTTTTCTGCGCACCCCCCAGGAACCCATCGCTTTGGCAGCCGGTCTGGCAGTCAAATATAATCTGTATTTGTCCCTTTTGGCCTTTGCCCTGATGGCCGTTATGAGTTATTTTGTGGCGCGGCATATCACCCGTCCCATCGAACAAATCAGCCAGGCCACCCAGCGCATCAGCCAGATGAATTTCAGCCAGCAGTGCCAGATTCACACCAGAGATGAACTGCAAATACTCAGCGAAAATATCAATGCCATGGCGCTGAAATTGCAGGACTATATTTATCAGCTGGAATTAAATCAACAACTGCTGGAAAAAGATTTGCAGCGCGAAACCAAAACCAATCAGCTGCGAAAAGAATTTATCGCCAATGTATCCCATGATTTTAAAACACCGCTGACCTTGATCCGCGCCTATACAGAAACACTGCGCAATCAGCAGTTGGATCCGGAGGAGCAGCAAAAATATTGTGATATCATTTTGGGCGAAAGCAACCGTATGAGCCATCTGGTTACCCAACTGCTGCAGCTGTCAAAATTAGAAAGCGGCATTGTGCAGCTGGAGCAATCCTATTTTCCAATCGAAGAACTGCTGCGGGAAATCCTGCACCAGAATCAGCTGTTATTGCAGCAAAAACAACTGCACGTCGGCTGGGACTGCGAGGATAACGATCATATTGTACAGGGCGATTATCTGCGCATTGAGCAGGCTCTGATTAATTTATTGGAAAATGCAATCAAATATACGCCGGAAGGGGGACAAATTTTGCTGCAAGTACACACCCAGTCTGATGAATTGTGCCGTATCGCCGTTACCAACACCTGCGCGCCTTTCACCGACGAGCAACTGGAAAATTTATTCATCAGTTTTTACAAAACCGACGAAAGCCGTCATTTAGACCAGCAAAGTTTTGGTTTGGGGCTGGCCATTGTCAAGGCCACCATAGATTTGCACGGACAAGCCTGCACCGCGCAGAACACCCCCGACGGACTGCAAATCGCCTTTACCCTTCCTCTGCTGCAGGATATTGAAGACGATTGGGAGTTAGATGAATAAAACACATGCCAAAATAAAAAGCATTCCGCCGCAACAGCAATTTGCTGTTGTGACAGAATGCTTTTTATTTGTATATAAGTTATTATTTTCAAACTCATAACTGCCTGAGCTGTTCTGCTTTACGGGCAATGATCTCATCAATGCGCTGATTGTAGAAATAGAGATCCTTGGGATTGCTCCTTTGGGTTAACGTCCAATCCTCGGTATTGACATATTTGGAAGTGGAGCCCACGCCCAGTCCTACAATGGTCTGCCGTTCCTCCATCATCTGAATATTGTACAGAGATTCCTTACCAGGCAAACAATAGCCTGTATTCTCCTGCTCCCCAATCATATGCTTCTGCCGATAGAGATAGTAAGGTACATACTGCTGGGTTGCCAGCCATTGCTGCAAATACTGATGCATGGCATTCACCAGCTGCCCCTGCTGTACAGACAATACATCCAGCCCCAGCGCCGCAGTTCGTTTGACTGCCAGAGTGTGTACGGTCAGATTTTCCGGCTGCAACTGAGCAACACAATCCAGACTGTGCATAAATTCCTCCAGAGATTCACCTGTCAAACCGGTAATCAAATCCATATTGATACTGTCAAAGCCAATCTGTCTGGCCATGGCGTATACATCCCAAACCTGCTGCACCGTATGATGCCGCCCAATGGCGTCCAGTGTCCGCTGGGAAAAGCTCTGCGGATTGATGCTGACGCGCCCCACCTGATATTGATGCAGCAGCTGCAGTTTTTCCTCTGTGATGGTGTCTGGCCGTCCGGCTTCTACCGTAAACTCCTGTAATGGCTGCCAAACCAAATAACGCTGTACCCCTTCCAGCAATCGCTGTAGTTGGCCGGCGTTAAGACTGGTGGGCGTGCCGCCGCCAATATACACTGTCTGTACCTGCTTGCCCTGCTGCCGCAGCAACTGCCCTACCGCCTGACATTCGGCCAGCAAATTGGTCAGATAGGTTTCCTGCAGCGCCGGTTTGGGCAGACTGAATGCCGGAAAAGAACAATAGGCGCAGCGAGTGGGACAAAAGGGAATGCTCAGATAAACGCTGACCTGCCGCGCAGCTTCCTCCCGCTGCAGCAAAAAGGCTCTCTGCCGTTGGGTAACATCCGCCAACAGCGCCGCTTTATCCGGCTGCACAAAATATTCCTCCTGCACTGCCTTTTTGATTTGCTCCGCGCTCATGCCGCTATCCCAGTAGCGATGCACAATTTTAGTGGGACGAACGCCGGTCATAATGCCCCAAGGATGGGCAGCATCACCGGAAATCTGCTGCAATAACAGATAACAATGCTGCTTTAATAACCGCCGTTTCTGGTTTTCATCCAATCCTGCCACTGCAAAAGAACGGGACGTTTCCCCCATACAGATGCTCCAGCAGTCTTCCTGACATTGCACTGCAATGGGAACTGCTCCATCCTGCACTGTCCCCCACTGAAAAGCAGGGTCAAAAATACGCAGGATATCAAAAATGGTTCTGTCATATTGCAGACTGTCTTGCTGCAAATAATATTGCATGGATGTCATCGTGTTTTTCTCACTTCCAGCTCACTTCAAATAGGGATTATTTTTGCGCTCAAAAGCCATGGTGCTTTCCGGACCATGGCCAGGATAAATCACTGTATCATCCGCCAACAGCTGCAGCCGCTCCCGCACCGATTTCAGCAGCTGCGCATAATCGCCGCCATACAAATCGGTACGGCCAATACTGCCTAAAAATAACGTATCCCCGGTAAAGCAAACTTTCTCCGCCGCTTCATAAAAACAACAGCCGCCCCTGCTGTGCCCCGGCGTATAAATGACACGCAGTTGATACGGGCCAAACGAAATCACATCGCCATTATGCAGCAAAATTTCCGGCTCCCGACAGCCGTTTACCTGCATATACATACCGGCGCTGACCTTTTCCGGCGCAAGCAAAAGCTCTGCATCATCGGCATGGATGGCCAGCGGCGCTCCTGTTTTTTCCCGCAGACTGTCATTGGCCTGTATATGGTCAAAATGTCCATGGGTATTTAAAATATATTTTACCTGCAGCTGTTTCTGCTGAATCAATTGCCAAATGCTGTCGCCATCATCACCGGCGTCAATCACCACTGCTTCGCGACTGACCGGATCGCTGAGGATATAACAATTGGTTTCAATAGGTCCTACTACCAGTGTTTCAATATTCATATCCATTCTCCTAAAAATTCTTTTTGCTGTCCAGCAATATGGTCACCGGACCATCGTTCACCAGCTCCACCAGCATATGGGTCTGAAACCGACCTGTTTCTACAGTTACACCCTGCTGCTGTAAAAACTGATTAAACTGTTCATACAGCTCATTGGCCTGCTCTGGACGGGCAGCTTCCGTAAAACTGGGACGGCGGCCCTTTCGACAATCCCCATACAGGGTAAACTGAGAAACAGACAACACAGCGCCGCCGATGTCCTGCACAGACAAATTCAATTTTTCTGCTTCATCTTCAAAAATACGCAAATTGGCAATTTTTTCTGCCAGATAACGGGCATCCTGCTGGGTATCTTCATGGGTTACACCCAAAAACACCAGCAGCCCCTGCTCAATTTGTCCGGCGCAAGCGCCTTCTACCTGCACACTGCCTCTGGAAACTTTTTGTACCACTGCTCGCATCTGCTCTGCTCCATTTCTGTCTATTAGTCAGCAATGGTACGTTTGACTTCCAGTACATCGCTGATACTCTTAATTTTGTCAATCATGACGATTACCTGATCCAGATTATGCACTTCAATACTGATATGCATATAGGTCTTACCTTCTTTTACCCGCGAAGTAATGGCGGTAATATGCACCTTGGAATCATTAATCAACGCCATAACCTCCGGCGTAATTTTTGGTCGGTCAATAGCAATAACAAAAACCTCTACCTGATAAACACTGCCGTTATTCTGATCCCAGGCCGCTGCCACAAACCGATCAGGCTCCTTTTCTATGGCGCCGCGGATATTGGGGCAGTCCTGATGATGAATGGTAACGCCCCGTCCTCTGGTAATATAACCGATGATACCATCACCGGGCAGCGGTTTGCAGCAATGGGCAAACCGAATAGGCACACCGTCAAAACCGTCTACAATGACTCCTTCGCTGCTGCCGCCGCTTACCGCATTTTTGCGGTGAATTTCCTTATTGGCTTTGCTGGCCAGCAAGGACTCTACCGTATCAGCAACAGGGTGGTTTTTCTGATATTCATCCTGCAGTTTATTGGCAACCTGCAGCACCGTTAACGTACCGTTGCCCAGACCGACATAGACATCTTCCCAGCTGCTGTAACCCATACGCTGGGCCAATTCTACCAGATTATCCGGTTTGCTCAGACAGCTGAAATCCATATCCCGCTTGCGCAGCTCTGATTCCAGTAAATCCTTGCCCCGCAGTTTGTTTTCTTCTCGGCCTTCTTTTTTAAACCACTGCCGGATTTTATTGCGGGCCTGTGAGGTTTTACATAAGTTTACCCAATCCAAGCTGGGTTTGGCCTGCTTGGAGGTTAAAATTTCTACAATATCGCCGTTTTTCAGCTGATAATCTAGCGGAACAATCCGTTTGTTTACTTTGGCGCCCACACAGCTGTTGCCCACGCCGGTGTGTACTTTATAGGCAAAGTCCAGCGGACTGGAGCCGGCAGTCAGCTCATACACTTCTCCTTTTGGCGAAAATACAAACACGGTATCGGAGAACAGGTCAATTTTTACCGAATTCAAAAATTCTTTATTATCGTTGGCCTCGCTCTGCATTTCTTTGATCTGCTCCAGCCAGCTCAATTGGGTGGAATCCTTGCTGATTTCACTGCCGCCGCTTTCTTTGTAAATCCAGTGGGCAGCAATCCCATATTCAGCGGTGTGATGCATTTCGTAGGTGCGAATCTGTATTTCAAAGGGATCGCCCTGCGGCCCGATTACAGTGGTGTGCAGCGACTGATACATATTGGGCTTGGGCATGGCAATATAATCCTTAAAACGCATCGGAATAGGACGCCACAGCGTATGCACAATGCCCAGCGCCGCATAACAATCTTTTACCGAATCCACCAGCAGCCGCACCGCAATCAAATCGTACAATTCATCCAAATCTTTGTTTTGCTTTTTCATTTTGTTATAAATACTGAAGAAATGTTTGGGTCGACCGGAAATCTCTGCATCGATCCCCACTTTATCCAGTTCCTGATGCAGTTTGCGGATAATCTCCTGAATATATTCCTCCCGCTCGTCCCGCTTCATGGAAATCCGTTCTACCAATTCATAAAATTTTTCCGGTTCCAGATAACGCAGGCACAAATCCTCCAGTTCCCATTTTACTTTGGAAATCCCCAACCGATTGGCAATGGGTGCATAAATTTCCAGGGTTTCCTGTGAGATGGCTCTTTGTTTTTCCGGCGACTGATACTTTAATGTCCGCATATTGTGCAATCTGTCCGCCAGCTTAATCATTACCACGCGTACATCTTCTGCCATGGACAAAAACATTTTTCGGTAGCTTTCCAACTGCTGCTCTTCTTTGGAATTGCATTCCAGTTTATTCAGTTTGGTTACACCATTGACCAAAAACGTAACTTCTTCTCCAAAATTATTTTCCAGACAATTTTGTTTGCAGCGCGTATCCTCGGCCACATCATGGAGCAGCCCTGCTGCCACTGCCTTTTCATCCATGCCCAGCTCAGCCAGGATCAAAGCCACAGATAACGGATGGATAATATATGGCTCACCAGATTTGCGGAATTGCCCTTTGTGTAAATCTTCCGCAAAACGATATACTTCTTCCAACAGTTCCAAATCAGCCTTTGGATTATTTTCATATACAGCATCTAATAAATCTTTAAATCGAATCATATGGTTCCCCCCTGCTTTTACTGCCAATGTGCCGGATAAATTGGACGATTGATAGCAGTCAGTAAATTTTCCTGATTATGATCAAAAGCAATCTGCAAATATTTTTGAAAATCTTCTAACTCTGCCATACATTCCTGATAGCGCAATGATGAAAATAAGTCCATTTTATTAGGACTTGGCGTCATAATAATTTTTCGTTTGCTGCCTTCCCGTTCCCGTTCCAAGAACCCCAGTTCTTCAAAAATGCCCAGCCAATGGCTGATGCAGGATTCATTCGGCTCTGCAAAACGCTCCTGCTTCACCAGTTCTGCCAACTGCCCGTTGGTCAGTTCAATAGCCGGTTTGCCCTGAATCAAAAACTGCAGCAGCCGGTAAAATTTCCCCAGCAATTCCCGGGCAGGACATGCAGAAGACAGCACGTTTCGATTTAAGGTTTCGTCCCGCCGGTTATATAAAAGATGCACCCAGGCAGGATTGCCGTCCCGGCCAGCCCGCCCGGCCAGCTGATTATATTCTTCACCGGAAAAGCTCAAATGATACAATACCACATGGCGAATATCGGGAATGTCAATCCCTTCTCCAAAAGCGCTGGTGGTCACGATCACCTGCAGCTCTCCGCTGCGGAACTGATTTTCAATGGTCAAACGGTCTGCCGCCGGCAATCCGCCATGATAATAACAAATTTGATTCTGCAAAGCGTCAGGCGCTTTTTCCCGCAGCAGCTCCGCCAGCTGCACCACCTTCTGCCTGCTGTTCACATAAATTACAATTTTCTCGTTTTTATGCAGCAGCTGCAGCAGATACTCATTCTTTTTATGATTCTCCCGCTGGTCCACAATCTGTAAATTCTGCCGCACAAAGGGATCAATGACAATTTGGTCAATCTGCAGCAAAGAAGTAATCTGTTCTGCTGCCTCATCGCCGGCTGTAGCTGTTACCGCCAGAATCTGTTTGGGCCGGATTTCCCGCAGTCCGTCAGGCAGCTGCTTATACCCCTGCCGACGGCTGACCAGATGATGGGCCTCATCCACCACCACCAGTCCCAGCCGACTGCCCAGCTCCAGAAACCGCTGTCGGTTGCACAGCAAAAATTCCGGTGTAGTTAAAATCAGATCTGCTTTTCCATCCATAATCTGCTGGAAAAACGCAGCCCGTTCCTCGCCTTCCAAAGCGCCGGTGCCAAGGCGCACCTGTAATCCCAGAGGCTTCAGTTTTTTCTCCAACGCCTGATACTGGTCGTTGACCAATGCCCGCAGCGGATAAACAATAATGGTGACCTGATGCTTCCATAAGGCCAGATAAGCGCTGTAACTTTGAAAAATAGCCGATTTTCCCCTGCCTGTGCCTAAAATTGCCAGCACATTACCGCCGTTATGCAAACGCTCCAAGGCCTCCTGCTGCTTGGGCCGATAGGCATGTTCGCCTAAAAGAGCCTGTCGGATCTGCTCTTTCAAGGCATCTTCGTCCAACTGCTCCAGCGCTGCCCGCAGCTGCTGCTGTTCCGTTTCGGCAGCCAGCTCCCGGCGATCGGTGCGTTGGATAAAAATATTGGCGCCCCAGTTGGTATCATCACTGCCGGTTACCTGTACAACCATTGCCTCATAACCGACGCCCCTGTCAAAGTTAGGTGCCAGATGTCGGGCAATATTTCGTTTTAAATAGCCTGCCTGCACACCATCGGCAAAAACGGCGATAGCATTTTCATCATGGACATTATTCTGCTCCCGCCGCAGCTCTAACGGCTGACCGGCAATCAGCTGCTTGACCTGTTCCTGACGATTTTCAAAGGTGACGCCCACCAGCTTGGTATAAAACTGATCCTGCTCACCGATAGAACGATACGGATCGTCCTCCAAATATTCTTCTTTATAGAAAAACAGCCTGTCTAAAAAATTCATCTGATCTGGGCGCCGGTAAGATTTAATATCCTTAATCAGCATCTGCAAACTGGTCTTATTATTAAAGGTATTTTTATCCAGACTGAAAGCGATATCCACCGAACCCTCCCGCACCAGCGGTTCCAGCTCGGCTTTTTTAAACCCAATGCCAAAAATATCTCCATGACCGGTATGCAGCTTTAAACGCAAATGATCTCCGGTATTGCCCACCGTTCTGGTTTCCAGCGGCTGCTGTCCCCGGCAGACAAACACCGGCGTGGGATTCATGGTGCCGGTTGGCTGAATTTTGGAAATTTCCTTAAAAATCTCATGATTAATATCCTGCATATCAATTTCACTGTCAATGAGCAGCGCAGGTACAAACGAATCACTGGTTGTATTGGCCTGCACGATCTGCGCAAACCGCTCCCGAAAAGCAGGCAGATTTTCCGGTTTCAAACCTAACCCTGCCGCCTGACTGTGCCCGCCAAAGTTCTCCAGTAAATCGGCGCACTGATTCAGCGCTTTCTGCAGATGAAACCCTTCAATACTACGGCCGGAGCCTTTATATAAGCCATTGTTCAAGGTCAGTACAATGGTAGGCGTATAAAACCGTTCCACCAAACGGGAAGCCACAATACCAATTACACCGGGATGCCAGCTTTCACCTACCACAATCAAGCCCTGCTGCTGATGCAGACCCTGCTGGCTTACTTTTTCCAGCGCTTCCTCATAGATAGCCCGCTCAATATTCTGCCGATTGCGGTTGGCCTCGTCCAAATCAGCAGCAATCTGCGCTGCCTCCCTGGCATCCTTGGTGGTCAGCAGCTGCAATCCCATGCGCACATCACCGATACGGCCGCAGGCATTTAGCCGCGGCGCCAAACCAAATCCTACCGCAGTGGTAGTGGGCACTGCATTTTCATGATTTTGCGAAACCTTCCATAAAGCCGCCAAACCAGGCCGCTCTGCCAAAGCCATCTGCTCCAGACCAAACTTTACCAGAACACGATTATCCCCTTTTAACGGCACAATATCAGCCACTGTGGCCAATGCCGCCAAATCCAAAAAGGGCAGCATCCGTCTGGTAAAGCCGCTCTCCCCATAATACTGGGAAAACAGACCCTGCACCACCTTAAATGCCACGCCTGTACCGCATAAAAACCGCCATTTATCCTGCTCCCGATTGCTTAGCACCGGATTGACAATGATACAATCCGGCAACTGATCCGGCAGCTGGTGATGATCGGTTACAATCACATCCATGCCCCAGCTTTTTGCAGCTGCGACCTCCTGCCAGGAGCTGATACCGCAGTCCACTGTTACCAGCAGTCTGGCGCCATCCTCAAAAATAGCCCGCAGCGCTGCTGTATTGACACCGTATCCTTCTTCCATACGGTCCGGCACATAATAATCCACCTCTGCCTGCAATACCTGCAGACCCTGATATAACGTGACACTGGCGCAAATGCCGTCCACATCATAATCACCATAAATCACAATCTTCTCTTTTTTTTCAACTGCTTCCAAAATCCGTTCCACAGCCGCACCCATATTCACCATTTCAAAAGGCGAAGAAAGCTGCTGCAGCGAAGGATTTAAAAACTCTGTAATTTCCTGCGGATCACGCAAACCACGATTTAACAGCAGATTAGCCAAAATAGGGGAAATGCCCAATTCTCTCACTAATTTATCCCGCAATCCGGAATCTGTCTCTTGTATGACCCATTTATTCATTTTCATTACAGCGTTCCCCCCTCCCCTTTCGATAGAATCTACCTTTTTCTACCAAAAGCATCTAAAAGTCTATTTAATTATATATCATATCACAAACCCAAGCAGATGTACAATACCCGCCTGCGTCCAGAATCACAGAAACATCCAGTTCCGTTCATCCCCAACGCAATAACAGAGGCATCATTTTTTCACCATAGTTTGCACAATATATAAAATAAAGTTTCTTTTAAAATTTAGAAGGAACTATTTTTCTAGCGCAAGGCGGCTTTTTACTTTCCAGCCATACAGAACTCCCGTTCCACCAACCGAAGGGCGCAGGATTTTTTTCTTCCGGCCAGGCCGTTGGATTCTGGATGCAGCGCCGCGTACTTAGGGTACGCAAGCAAATCCATAATCCAACAACGCCGCCAGAAGGAAAAAGGACAAGCCCGTCATTCTTCCAGGAAGGATAAATCCCAATCCGTCGCTCCCCCCACAAACTTTCCACCCATGCCATTACTTTGCGGGCGTGTATTCTGCTGCTGCCAACCGGATTTCCCCGTCTGCGCTTCCTGTTGGCGCAGCTTTTCACCGCTGACATTGCCGCCCATTCTCAGCTTATGGAAACCCT
>CALXUG010000005.1 GCA_944391625.1 uncultured Clostridia bacterium | reverse complement strand
CAGCTGCGGGGCGCAGCCTCCCCCTCCTCTTTTTTATTTCGCTCAGTATAACTTCTCTCAGTCTTATTACCTCGTACTTTTTCCGTATCCAAAGTCGTAAAGTTTCCGCATCCGCAATCGGAATTTTTACGACTCACTGGGCATGGCTGTACTTGCAGGTTATCTTGTTCACATTCTGTAGCAAAGGTGACTTGGATGCAGAATCTTGATGAAAGAACTACAAAAAGCCTGTCTGCCGCAGTACTTGTTTTACTGCAACAAACAGGCTCTCTACTGTTTTAAGCGATACAAAGGTATCGCTAACTATTTCATATTTTTAATAATAGCTTCGGTAAAGGCTTTACAGCCCAAGGTACCGCCCAGTTCACCGGTCATCTGTCCGGAGGCAAAGCAAGCGGCAATGGCATCTTCGATGCGCTGTCCTTCTTCTTTCATCCCTAAATGTTTCAGCATCATGGCTGAAGATAATATGGCTGAGGTAGGATTTGCTAAGTCTTTACCAGCAATATCCGGCGCGGATCCATGCACTGCTTCAAACACCGCTACACCGTCACCCAGATTGGCGCCGGGCGCTACGCCCAGTCCGCCTACCAATGCGCTGCCCAGATCGGAGATGATATCGCCGTACAGGTTTGGCGCCACCAGCACATCATAAGCATATGGATTCAACGCCAAATCCATGCAGGCTGCGTCAATAATTTTATCGTTAAAAGCGATGTCCGGATAGCCTTGGGCAATCTCTTTGGCGCAATTTAAAAACAGACCGTCAGTCAGTTTCATAATATTGGCTTTGTGAATGGCAGTTACTTTCTTTTTGCCCATATCTCTGGCATAATCGAAGGCATATTTTACAATGCGGTCGCTGGCTTTTTTGGTAATCACCTTGGTAGCCTCTGCCCGACCTTCATCTACCTGCTTTTCGATACCAATGTATAATCCTTCTGTATTTTCCCGCACGATGGTCAGGTCAATATTCTGATACAGCGATTTTACCCCTTCAAAGGAACGCAGCGGACGCAGGTTTACATATAAATCCAGCCGTTTGCGAATCTCTACATTGACACTGCGGAACCCTTTGCCAACCGGTGTGGCAGTTGGCCCTTTCAGCGCTACGCCATTGCGGGAAATGCTTTCCAGCACAGCATCATCAATTGGTTTACCGTATTTTTCGGCAGCCTCTGCGCCGGCTTCCTGCACTTCCCAGTCCACCTGTGCGCCGGACGCTTCTACAACAGCCTTAGCAGAAGCAATGACTTCCTTGCCGATGCCGTCCCCATAAATCAGTGTGATTGTCTGCATATACATCCTCTTTTCATCTAATGATACAGTATTAGTACTTTTATTATGGCACAGGAAAATTTTCGCAGAACAAGGCGGCTTTCAAAACGGCGACGCGAGGCTATACAAACAGTATGCGAGCAAGCCGTTTTGAAAACAACGCAGTTATGCGGAAATTTAACGTGCCATCTTGATTGAGGTTAATAGCCCCCCTGCCAACAACAACCCTTCCTGTCTGCCGCCCAGCTCAATGTGCAAGTCAATCACATCGCCGGTGGTTTTGTTGGTCATGGTAACATTGCCGCTTTTAATCTGTTCGATCAAATCGGTAAAGGCCAGTTCATCGCCTTCATGAATTTTTTCATAGTCAGCTGCATTGGCAAATACCAACGGCATAATACCGTTGTTCACCAGATTCTGTTTGTGAATGCGGGCAAAAGATTTGGCAATGACAGCTTTTACGCCCAGATACAGCGGAGCCAGCGCCGCATGTTCACGGCTGGATCCCTGCCCATAGTTTTCGCCTGCCACAATGATACCGCCGCCGTTAGCTTTTGCTTTGGCCGGGAACTGGGCATCACTGGGAGTCAGGCAGTAATCAGCCAGATGTGGGATATTAGAACGATATGGCAGTAAAGATGCATTGGACGGCATAATATGGTCGGTTGTAATATTGTCTTCCAATACGGTCAGCACTTTGGCATTCAAGGTATCCTGCGGCGGCACAGCGGCTGGCACGCCTTTGATGTTAGGCCCTTTCACCAGTTCTGTTTTGCCGATATAAGCTTCATTTGGCGCAATCAGCAGATTGTCATCAATTTCAAATTTTTCCGGCACTTTTGCTGCGCCGAAATCTTGGATGCCGCTTGGATCGGTAATCACACCTGTCAAAGCGGAGGCAATGGCAGTTTCCGGACTTACCAGATACACATCAGCGGATTTGGTGCCGCTGCGGCCATAGAAATTTCTGTTAAAGGTACGCAGCGATTTGCCGTTGTTACATGGCGCCTGCCCCATACCGATGCAAGGACCGCAACCGCATTCCAGTACGCGAGCACCTGCTTCCAAAAAGATGGACAGCAATCCGTCATCGGCCAACCGTTTTAAAATTTGACGGGAGCCTGGAGAAATTACCAGGGACACATTCTCATTTACTTTTTTGCCTTTCAATAACATAGCGCATTTTGCCAAATCCAAATAAGAGGAGTTGGTGCAGCTGCCGATGGCTACCTGCTGAATCACTTCACCGGCTAATTGGCTGACAGCCACTACTTTGTCGGGACTATGAGGACAAGCTACCATTGGTACCAGTTCATCCAGGTTTACTTCAATGGTTTTTACATAAGCAGCATCGGCATCGGCGCTTAATGGCTGATAGGCATCTTCTCTGCCCATGGATTGTAAAAATTCCCGAGTAGCTTCATCGCTTGGGAAAATAGAGGTGGTAGCGCCCAATTCAGCGCCCATGTTGGTAATGGTGGCCCGTTCCGGTACGCTCAGAGTTGCCACGCCGTCTCCGGTGTATTCATAAACTTTGTTGACGCCGCCTTTTACCGTTTCCTGCTGCAATACATATAAAATGATATCTTTTGCGGATACACCCGGACGCAGATGACCATGCAAACGAACTTCTATAACATCAGGCATCTGGATATAATAGCTGCGCCCTGCCATAGCTGCCGCAACGTCTACGCCGCCGGCGCCAATAGCCAGCATACCCAAACCACCGGCAGTAGGTGTATGGCTGTCCGAACCAATCAAGGTATCGCCCGGTACGCCAAACCGTTCCAAATGCACCTGGTGGCAAATGCCGTTGCCTGGTTTGGAAAACCAGATGCCATAATTTTTGGCTGCGCTTTGAATAAACAGGTGATCGTCAAAATTTTCCGGACCAGCCTGCAGCATATTGTGGTCAATATAGGCAACAGACAATTTTGTTTTTACTCTGTCAATACCCATTGCTTCCAGTTCCAGATAAGCCATTGTTCCTGTAGAGTCCTGGGTTAAGGTTTGATCGATTTTTAAACCAATTTCCGTTCCCGGTTTCATTTCACCGTCTGTGATGTGACGGCTGATAATTTTTTCTGTTAAATTAGCCACGTTCTCCACAACCTCCTGGTATTACAATATTTTTTAAATCTTCATCTTTTCCGGTACGGATACTTACAATAAACTTCCCTACCAGAAAATGCATTTCACAGTCACTGATTGCCGTATTACGACCGCTGGCATACTGATCATCAATCCAGGCTTTAATTTTATGCACCAATGGGTCTTTCTTGGTGATTTTTTCATCGCCAAGGAAGCCATATTCGCCATTAATCCATGCGGCAATCCCCGCATTGCCCGAAAACTGATTGATGGCGATCCGAATAGGCCGATTAAATACTTTTAAGGTATCTACCGAATTATAGATATCTTCATGCTTTAACAAACCGTCCGCATGAATTCCCGCTTTTGTAGCATTGAAATCTTCACCGACAAACGGTGTTTTCGGCGGAACGCTATAGCGGAATTCCCGTTCAAAATAACGGGCAATTTCTGTTAATGCATGAAAATTCATCGGTTTTTCAGGGTGTTTTAACTGGGCATATTCTACCAGCATTGCCTCTAACGGCGTATTGCCGGTCCGTTCACCAATACCCAGCAGTGTGGTGCTGATGCTGGATACACCATGCATCCAGGCCGCAGTAGAATTGGCTACTGCATAGTAATAGTCGTTGTGTCCGTGCCATTCCAGCTGTTCAGCGCGAACGCCGGTTTCCTCTTTCACATGATGCACCAATGCCGGTACACTGCGAGGGATAGCCATACGGCTGAACGGTTTGCCCACACCCAGTGTGTCGCATAAACGGAACTTGATATCCATACCGCCGGATTTGCCCAGCTCGTCCAGCGCTTTGATCAGCGGAATCACAAATTCAAACACATCAGCGCGGGTGATATCTTCCAGATGGCAGCGAGGCCGAATTCCTTTTTCCATAATATCAGCCGCTGCTTTCAAATACATATCAAAAACTTCCCGGCGGTTTTTATTCAGCTTGCCAAAAATATGATAATCAGAACAGGACATTAATACACCGGTTTCTTTAATGCCCATACTTGCCGCCAGGGCAATATCATTGGGCAGAGGACGAATCCAGGTGGTTATCTGCGGAAACTGATAATCCAAAGCCTGGCACCGTTCAATGGCTTCTCTGTCCCGATCGCTGTAGATAAAAAATTCACTCTGCCGGATAATGCCATTGCCATTGTCCAACAAATGCATGTAGGTAAAAATATCTTCAATCTGCTTTGGTGTAAAAGATTCCATGGATTGCTGTCCGTCGCGGAATGTGGTATCGGTTACCCATATATCTTCAGGAATATCATAGGGGTAGGTGCCTTCCACAAAAGCATTTTTAGGGAAATCATCATAAGGAAAGGCATCCTTATATAATCTTGGTTCGGTAACTTCAACCGCACCCTTGGCAGTAAATAAATCCATACCGGTTCCTCCTATTCAAAAAAGACACCGAAAAAATAGCTTTGTACATCATGCCACATTTTCGGCGCCTTTATCTGTAAAGTTATTTTTCTTTAGTATAGCTATTATACTGTGAATGCAACTTTTACACAATAGAGTTTCATTGTATATACTGTATACAGAACACAGATTTATCCCCAAGCAACCCTTTTTGTTCTGTTTTTTCTTAGTCCGTTTTTGAACAACTCTGACAAATGCCATTTTCTCGGCATCCATATGCTGAAGCATTTCATGTATAGGCCAAAGCACAATTTCAAAGTTAATTGTCTTTCTCTGCAATACATTCTATTTACAAAACAGACTTACCATACCCCAGCCAGTTCTAAATAAGATTAAAATACATTTTTAATAATATCCATCCCTGCAATGATTGTACCCAAGGTACTGCCCAGATTGGCCATAATCACAATCAGCAGTGTACGCAAAAAACGATTATGAAACAACCCTTTGATACTAAATATATCATTGGAAATATTATTGACATCTTCCACTTTCGGCTTACGGATATGAGCCTCCATCAAACCGGCAAACCATCCGCAGGCCAACATGGGGTTCAAAGACGAAATGGGCGCCACTACAAATGCAGTTAGAATACTCAGCGGATGCCCCAGCATAATTGCTGTAAATAACGCTGCCAAAGAACCATTCCACAAAATCCAGCTTAAAACTTGCTCCATACCGGTCTGAAAACCTTGCACAAACCCATAAGCGATCAAAGCCACAATGGCCACCGGCACTGCCCAGCCTATAATCTTTCCTGCTTTTCCGGCAGGCGGCACAGAAGTAATCTCTGCCATATTCTGTTCTTTAAAAATTTCTTCTTTTACACCTGCTACGTGGGCACCGCCCAATACAGCCACAATCTTCTTTCCGGGCGCATTTTTGATCTTATTGGCCAAATGCTGATCCCGCTCGCACAGTAAAATATCTCCGATTTTCGGAAACTCCTCTTTCATGCTGGTCATGGCTGCCTCCAGCATATCCTTTTGCAGCAGCTTGGCAATTTCCTCATCACTGATTTCTGTTTCATCTTCTTCATCCAATGCGAAGAATAAATTCAGCAGCAAATCAAATTTCTCTTTCAAACTCATCTTGCGCCAGATGCGCATAAACGTAGTTTGAATATTGCGGTCAGCCAATACCAGCTCTGCCCCTGTTTCTTCGGCAGAACGAATCCCCTGCAGCATTTCCTCGCCTACATTGGTATCCAGCTGCTTGGCCAATTTACGCTGATAGGATGCCAGTACCAATTGGGCTAACATAAAGCCAACTTTTTTATCTTTGATAACCTGTACCAAATCGGTATTTTCCCATTTTTTAGGATTTTTAATGTTCTGATACCGGTCTTCGTCCAGTTCTACGCAAATACTATCCGGCTGCTCCCGGTCAATCACTTCTTTTACCAGCTCAGCGCTTTGCTTTGACACATGCGCCGTCGCAATCAAAATAATTTCCTTACCTTGATACTCCACGCGGGTAATATGTTCTTCCTCCACCATTTGTAACCCCTTTTCCAATGGAATTTCTCTTGCTTTATCCGAATTATTATATCCGCTTTTTCGGTATCATGCAATGTCTATTAATTACGCCGTATCAACAGAAAATTCCTTTTGCGCAAACAGAAGTATTGCCAGTCTTTACACAATTATTCCTTAAAATTTTCATATAAGAACTGCAAAAAAATCTTTTCCACCTCTGATAAGCGATGATTACCATTCATCAAACTGCCGTAGGTTAACGTAATTGATGAATCCATAGGAATATATGCATGCTTTTTTGTATTAAAGTGCCGTTTAAATTCATCCAACGCATAGGCCCCCACCATATCATGCTGATTGATGAAATTCAGCTGCGCTGTAATGGAATCCATCTGATAATCGTAGTCCGCTCTGTAATCTTCCATAATGCCTCCATATTCATAGGCAACGATAGAACGAGGTGCATCAGCAGAATGAATGGGGAATACCTTTCCTATTTTTTCTATGGTTTTCTTAAGACCACATATATACAGTGATTTGGTACAATAAGAAATTAACTGCAAATTGGATTTTAATAAAAAACTGGATAACTGTTCTATATTGGGTTCGATATTGGCAACTGTCACAATGCCAATATCAAAACTTTTTCCTTCCTGCATTTTTTGAAAAATCTTGCTGTTATTCATAGAATCTACCCGAATCCGAATATTGGGATATTGCAAGTTAAAACTTGTAAGCAGCGAGCCAAGGTAGCTATCGGTAAATCGTGGTGTTACCGCCAGATTAATTTCTCCGGAGATCGTCTTGGGGTCCGGTAATAGATTCAGTTCATTGCAATAGGCTTTGATTTTATGATAACTGCACAAAAGTTCTTCAAAGTAAGGTATTAAATGTTCGCCGTATTCTGTCAGATCAACGCCTTTCGTTGAACGTTCTATCAACACAATACCCAGTTCCTGTTCCAGCATCCGAATTGCTTTACTGGCTCCTTGAGGTGAAATATTATATTTTTCCGCTGTCTTATGAATGGAGTGAAACTTAACAGCATCTAATAAGTATTGTATCTGCATCATATTCATGGATAAAACCTCCCTGAATTTCTGTAATCATTTATCATCATCCACTATCCCTACCTTAATCATGACTATTTTATCATACTTCGCTTCTGTTCATCTTGCTTAAAAACTGTTTTAAGCAAAGAGTGAGGATAGTTTTTTCTAATTTTTATTGTGTGCAAATTTCAATTCAATATAAAAATTGATACAAAAAATCAGCGAGAATTTTTTACATCCTCACTGATCTTTTTTGTTTTTCAGCGTTATCACCAACATAAACGTATTTCGCTATATGATAACATGCTCTCAATTCTTAAATTTGATAGGTACCGCTTTCTAAAATCTGATATGCAGGCGCTCCTTCGCACTGAGCCGGGATTGGAATACCCAGTAATGCAGATACAGTTGGCGCTACGTCTACTTCACGGATTACGCGGTCGGTTTCTACACCTTTTTTAATACCAGGACCTGCTGCGATAAAGATTGGAGATACCGATGTGCCAAAGTAACCTTCTGTAGTAGATAAGGCATCACCGTGCAGTCTGTTAAACCCTTCTTCTAAGAAGTAGATAATATCGCCGCATTTTGGACCACTCAGGCCCAACAGCGCTGCATCTTTATTACGCATAGCAATATTGACAATACGCTTACCATTCATCCGATAGCTGTACAAATCATCAATAATCTGACGTTCTAATTCATATTGGTCTTCCGGATCTACAATACCATGAGGATTACGGCCTTTCAGGTTGATATAAATATGGTTGCCGCGCGGTGCAACGGCTTTGGTTTTTTCCCAGTCAATTTCCCTTATCTCTTTGCCGTTTTCATCTTTTTTCAGTACTGTATAGCCCAGTTCGCGCATAACACCAACATTCATAACGAAACCTTCTCCCAAGAATGGCAGATCATCTTCTTCACTGCACAGCAGACCATGGTCAGACGTCACAATGATATTCCAGCCCTGTTCCATCAGAGGCATGAATTGACCTACATATTCATCTGCCTGCAGATAGATTTCTTCTAACAAGCTCTGATATACTTTTTCATCATTATTGCCGTATTTTTCTCTTGTTTTTGCCCATCTCCAGGCAGGATGACCAATGTGGTCACAGCTGTGCAGGTGAGTGAATACACAATCATAGCCATTCTGTTCAATCAATCCCAGCAATGCTTTTGCCTGCCATTTGGTGAATGCATCCCAGCTTGGCAGAGAACGACGGCTAATCATTTCCGGATAACCGCCTCCTACACCGATGGCGTATGGAATATAGCCTGCAATATCCACAGACTGCTGATACAAAGATTGCGGCAGCCAGTTAGACTCTTTCCGTTCTGTTTCAATATCCATCGGAATACCGGCAGAAACAGTAACATAAGTACCTTGCGGATCCATCTTAACAATAGTGAAATGTCTTGTTGTTTTCACTTTTCTATCGCCAAAGAGCAATTCTGTTTCTACCAATGGATAATATTCACCATCTTTTATGGCCACAAATGGCACTTCCGCCTTTTTGTTTTTATAGATTTCTACACGGTCATACTGACCATTTTCATTTTTAAGCATCAAGCTCGGATACTGCACTGTACCCTGAGCCACAATAACATGAAATTCTTTTGCACCTTCCGGCAGTTCCCGATTCCAGTTTTTCGGTTCTGTAATAGGAGAATTATAGGTTTTCAGACATTTATCTGATTCGTTCATTTCTTCCCCTTCCATATGGTCAAACAGCAACCATGTTTTGGGAGCAATACCCACCTGAACACCTTCACCAGTATCGGCAGATGCGTTCCCTGCGCCCATTTCGTTAAAGCTAGACACATAGCCTTCAACCGGACCGGATTCTTTCATATCCTCTGTCATAATGCAGCCAGCGCCGCCTTTTGCTTCTAAATGTTCACGAGGGCCAATCGCTTTGCAATCCACAGAAGCATAGGTCAGATAATCGTCATCCACAATTGCAGATGTATGGTTAGGGCCTAATGGAGCTAGTCCGCCTACAATATGCAGATTTGGACTGTCAATTCTTGCCGGCCAGCAGCAGGGCCATGTCCAAACCAACGCTTTTTTCCCAGCTTTCACTGCGGTTTCCCAAACCTGTTCTGCCGTAATTTTGGATGTATCAAAAGCGTATACCAAACGATCCAGTTCGGTTGGATGGGAGTTCCAGTAACAGGTTACACCATGGGTATTTGGATATGCGCCGGTAGCCAAAGTGGTCCACATTGGCGGGGTAATGGTTGGCACACCGCCCAGTAACACCAAGTCATGACGAGCGCCACCCTGTTTGATTAATTTTTCAATGTTTGGCAAGCGGCCTTCATCTACCAACCGTCTTGTCATTTTAGGATCCATACCATCAATACCTAACACAATCACTTTGTTGTCTGACATGTTTCATCTTCTCCTTCCAAAACACAAAATATTTATAGAAATTTTAATTTTACACTACAGTCATTCTATCCCTTAAGCCATGTAATAAGCAAACAAAAGATCACATAACGGAATCATGGCAATCACGATAATCACTGTTACAATATAATACAGCCATCCTAACAAATAAGCGTTTTTGGTTGAAACATCAGAATGTCCGTACAACAGACCGGCCTGCATAGATGCTGCCGGAGTACCAAAGGAACAACATAACGCTGCATAAAGAACAAAGAAGAATGTAATTGGATTTCCACCCATGGCAATATAAATTGGTGCCAGTACCGGTGTAAATAATGCCGCTACAACCAAATTGTGCAGCACCTGTGTCAAAAGCCCCATTACAATCGCTACTACAATTAAGAAAACCATCGGACTCATACCAGAGAAAATTGGTGCGCAGGCTGCACTGACAGTAGCCATAATACCAACTTCTTCCGATTCCATAGCAGTAGCCAACGGAATGGTAACCATAAACAATAAAATCGGTCCCCAAGCTACACCTTTGGAAAAACATTCTTCCATAGAGCACATATCATTACCATCTTCATCTTTCCAGATAGAAAATACTACTACATATAGAATAGTCATACCAACCATACCCCAAGTGCTTAACATGGTCCAAAATCCACCGTGGAAAACAGACGGCAACAACAATGCCAAGAAATAGAATACTAACAAAATCAAACCGACTTTCTGCTTCTTATTCAATTTGTATTTTGCATATTCTGCACGCATTTCTTCTGTCAAATAGAATTTAGATGCATCCGGTTTAAATACAACTTTTACAATAAGAATCACCGCCAGCATAGAGAGCATGGTGTATAATTCCCCGGCAATCAAGAATGGCAAACCCTCAACCACAACGCCGGTTGCAGCTGTCAAAAATCCACCATACATGATAACACCGCCATAGAACGGAACCATTTGCCCACCGCTAAAGCCGCCAAACAACACCAGTGCATAAACCATACTGACTACTAAGTTACCTTTTTCCACACCATTTTTATCAGCAATGGTTTTGGTAACGCCCCACATCAGAAAAATAGCTGCAAACATTCCGCCCAACATACCCAACAGACAGGTAACAAGAACAATGGCTGTTACAAATAACCATGGGCGATTCACAAAAACTTTTTTACTCATAGCCCAATAGGCAACCGCTTCTGTTACACCAATTTTACCCAAACTATAAGCAAGTACATAAGACATGATAACCATTGTGGTAGTTGGGTTGGAAAAACCTGCAACAAATGCCATCAATGGATTGGTAACTCCTGTTAATGATAATGTAAAAAAGCCCAGCACACTTGGCCATAAAATACCAACAAAGACCCAGCCATATAATAAGCCTAAGAAAACGCCAAATACCTTCATGCCTAAAGGCGTAATCTGTCCAAACGTTGGTAAAAAGCTTCCGCAAAGCATTAAAGCAATCATAATGGCTACATGAATGTAACTAACTACATTCTTATTGTTTTTCATACTCTTCTCCACGAAAAGACACCCCTTTTCATAAAACTTTAATTGGATACTTTTTAAATAGTTTGTTATTATGCCAATTAGCAATAGATTTGGCGCCAATCACTGCTAGAAATACCAGAACTGTTCTGTTCTATAGTTAGATTTTATACTATATACTAATACATTGCATAGAATCAGTTTATTCATAGAGTTGCTATCAACCAAAAGTTACTATGCAATGCACTGTAAACTTGCTTTTCCTATCAACCTAACCAAAGTATTCTACTATCTGCTACATCATATCCATCATGAAAAAAGGGCAGAGAAAAAAGCAACCACCCAATTGGATGATTGCTTTAAATTAGTGTTTCAGTTTTATAATAGATGCTGCGTTTATTTCAGCTTTCCATCGTTTAAATATATTACTTCTCCCTTATTCTAATTTTTCTTGATATTTTTATTTATATATTCATCAGTATTTTTAGCAGTATTTATTGACTGATTATATAAAATTGCATATACTAAACTTATAAGGAGGTGGCTCTTATGACTTCTGTTATGAGCGCAATTCAAAATACAATTTCCATTTCTCTTTTTAACCGCGGTTTAGCTGGTAAAATTTTTGAAGAGGTAAAGAAAAGTGGCGCTAAAGTAGTTATGAAAAATAATACTGCTGAATGTGTTCTGCTTTCTCCAGAAGAATATGTAAAACTAATGAACGAAGTAAATGATGCCCGGCTTCTTGCAATGGCTACAGAACGGATATCTAATTTCGATACATCCACTCTAATCTCTCAGGAAGCAGTAGATCATGAATTTGGTTTTTCTGCAGAGGATATTGCAAACGCTGACGAGGTGGAATTTGAATGACATGGAAAATTGACTACCTACCAGAAGCTGTAAAAGATTTACGTGACCTTGCCGGAAATCAGCGATTACTTGTTCGCAAAGCAATTGATAAGATTTCCACCAATCCACTTTCTTCGGAAGAAGGCGGATACGGAAAACCTCTTGGCAACAAAGGTGGTAATAATTTAACAGGCTTTTACAAAATCAAACTTCGCGGTGCCGGTCTTCGCATCGTTTATAAACTGGTTCGTCAAGAGGATCAAATGTTAATTATCATTATTGGAGCCAGAGAAGACGATGAAGTCTACGAACTTGCCGCCAGACGCATAGAAAATCACAATCTTTAAAATAAATTTGAAATCCCTGTCTGATACAGCCAGGGATTTTTGTATGATAACCGCAGCTTAGAGGAAATAAAAAAGCAACCACCCAATTGGATGATTGCTTTAAATTAGTGGCGGCACAGGGACTTGAACCCCGGACACTACGGGTATGAACCGTATGCTCTAGCCAGCTGAGCTATGCCGCCATATGAAGTTCAAAGCTTGTAACCAGAATCGAACTGGTGACCTTTACCTTACCAAGGTAACGCTCTACCGACTGAGCTATACAAGCACATGGTTGCGGGAGAAGGACTCGAACCTCCGGCCTTCGGGTTATGAGCCCGACGAGCTACCAACTGCTCCATCCCGCGACGGAAAAAGTGGAGGGAGAAGGATTCGAACCTTCGAAGGCGGAGCCAACGGATTTACAGTCCGTCCCCTTTGGCCGCTCGGGAACCCCTCCAGATTTGTTGCCAACACATGTTATTATATATACAACCCACATAATTGTCAACTGTTTTTTTCAATTTTTTTAAATTATTTTCCGCTTTCTTCTCTTTTTTCTAAATACTGCTCTAATTTTCTTTTTACACGCTGCAAAGCATTGTCCACCGACTTTACATGACGGTTCAGATCCTGAGCAATTTCTACATAAGATTTTCCTTCCAGATACAGATTGACCACCTGCTGTTCCAAAGGACTTAGAATACGGTGCATGGTGCTTTCTATATCCATCAGGTTTTCCTGGTTAATAAATAAATCTTCCGGGTTTCCAGACTTTCCCGTTGTTGGCACGACTTCTGCCAAAGTGCGTTCGGAATCTTCATCAAAAACTGGTTTATTTAATGAAACGTAAGAATTTAATGGAATATGTTTTTGCCTTGTTGCTGTTTTTATAGCGGTAATAATCTGCCGTGTCACACAAATTTCTGCAAAAGCACGAAAAGATGCCTGCCTGTCCCCGCGATAATCGCGAATTGCTTTATACAGGCCGATCATCCCCTCCTGAATAATGTCTTCTCTATCTGCGCCGATTAGAAAATAGGTTCTAGCTTTTGCCCGCACAAAATTTTTATATTTGTTGATCAAATATTCTAAACCATCTACATTCCCATTTTTAGCCAAACCTACAATTTCCTCATCGGTCAAATGTTCCAGTGCTATTTGTTCCATTTGATATGCTGTCTGTTCCATCGCTCCGCCCCTTTCCAGTTTTTACCATGATTATAGTACACTTATCGGCTTCTGTCAATGCACTTTATGTGTTTTTGGATAGTTTTTCCAGTTTTTTGCGAATTTCCGGATCAATTCTATCCTCTAAGCGATTAGACACATATGGTTTTGGCGTGTAATGCGGTTTATGTTCTTTTTCTGTCATTTCCACCTCGCGTTTTAATTCCATGGCAGAAATACGGAATGCTCCTTTTCCCCAGATCGTTTCCTGCTGCAATCGATCTGATGTGGCGACAAATACCTTCTGATGTTTGGGAATCTGCGCTGTCAGCCGTTCTATGGCCATATCAGCAGTTACATTTTCTTTTGTGTAAATGACTTCTATCCCTTGTATCATTTCCTGAGAACCATTGTTCTTCTTTACTTGATAAGCGTCAAAAACCAAAATGACCTGTCGTTTTGTCAACGCTGCATGTACGGCTAAAATTTCAATCAACCGCGCTCTGGCGTGTTCCAGATTGGTTTCTTTCAGATCTTGCAATTCCGGCCACGCACCAATGATATTATATCCATCTACAATCAGATATTCTTTCATGATTAATTTCCCGCTTTTCGCTGCCGATAGGCTTCATACAGCAATACACCTGCTGCCACAGATGCATTCAGAGAATTAATTTTTCCTTCCATGGGAATGGACACAATATAATCGCAGCTTTCACTGACCAGTTTTCCCAGCCCTTTTCCTTCACTGCCAATCACAATGGCCAACGGTCCGGTTAAATCCTGTTTATGCATATATTGCCCATGCATACTGGCGCCTGCAACCCAGATTCCCTGTTTTTTTAATTCGCCTATCACCTGCACAATATTGCCAACCCGCGCCACCGGAACATGCTCAATTGCACCGGCAGATGCCTTGGCCACACCATCAGTCAATGGAACAGCCCGCCGCTTTGGAATGATAACACCATGAGCGCCGACAGCATCTACACTGCGCAGAATAGCACCCAGATTGTGCGGATCTTCCAATTCATCCAAAATAACCAGCAAGGGATCTTCACCTTTGGCCTTAGCTGCATGAACAATATCCTGCCAATCCACATAATCGGCCGAAGCAACAGACGCTGCTACTCCCTGATGATTTTCGTGAGGAAACATTTTATCCAATTTACTGCGTTCCACCGACTGCACTGTAATCTTCTGTTCTTTCGCCAGGGCTAAAATTTCATGAACCGAACCTTTCTGCTCACCCTTTGCCAACCAAATTTTATTAATGGTTCTTTTGCTCTTCAGCGCCTCCAAAACAGGGTTTCTTCCAAATATATCTCCCATATCATACACCTCTTTCTGCAAAACCGCTTTTCACACAATTTATTTTAATCTGTATTTTTCTCGCATTTCTTCTGCACGGCCGCAAGTCATTTTTCCTTCTTTACATGCTCCATACACACAGGACGGAACCGCATATTGATATAAAATATCCGACAACGTTCTCAATTTTTCTAATTTAGCCACAGCAATCTGATTAATTTCCCATTGGGCATTACAGCAAATTCTTTCCTGCAGCATGCCGCAATCCATACGAGCGTTGGTACTGGTAATAATTTTTACCTGCTGACAATTTAATAAAAAATACCGCCATATACCGCCGGTATAATGACCGGCAATTCGCTGCTGAAACCGCTGCATATCCTGCACCAACCGCCGATATTCCTGCTCAAAACCACCGTCAATAACAGACTGCGGAATCACAGGCGGACGCTCCGGCTCCAATAAGATATTTAACCAAGGTTCTCTAAAGGTGCTGGGCAGACGATGCCGCACCTGCTGATGGTAGCTTACCAGGCTGAACATCATACCAAAGGTGGTGCGGCATTGCTCCGCAATGCTGGTGTGTCCATACCCTAAGACACGCTGCGTAACACCCTTTGCTTTTTCAGCCGCATCATCCCCCCAATCCTGCAGCACCTGAGAGGGCGGCTGCCTTTTGGTGCTGGTCAGAGCGCCCAGCCCAACCTTTAACTCCGGATTGGCAAATGTATGCAATAAAACAACCGGATCTTTTGCTGAAATGCGATCCAAATCATCTTGATAATATTGATTCACCAATCCGGTTTCTTCGTATGTATATGTCTGCTCTACAAGCCACTGCCCCAGTGTTTTCGGCAAAACCTGCAAAAGCGCTTCCTGAATATCTGCAAACATGACTTTATCTAATGGCCGCTGCATCATATGAAACCAGTCTAAAAGTTTATCTCCCGTTGTTGCAACTGACAGATTGGTTTTTACCGCCAAAGGCAGAATATAGCGGGCATCTTCCACCGGAATTCCATAAAGATAATGTTCTTTTTTCGGTCTTCCTTTGAAGGATTCTTTCAGCACTGACATCCGTTGATATAATTCAAAAGCTCGTCCTATCAGTTCCTGGGCTTTTTGTCCATCCTCCTCTTTTAATTGAGGCAGTACATAACCATCTGCATCCAAGGTCACATAACGCTGGCTCTGCTGTACATAAGAATTTTTCAGCTCACAAATCATTGTGCTTTGCCAACGGTTAATGCCTTCCAACACAAAAGATACATTACATGTTTTTAATAGTTCTTCTACTGTAGCCCGGCTTGCCGCAGGGTGCGTTTCTAAAAACAATGCCACACGCACAAGCTCTGTACCCTCATAATTTGTAATCTGCACCATTCACAACCTCCTCAATCTGTCCCAGCACCCAATCCAGGCGTTCCCGGTCCTGCATTAAATAAAGATATCCAACCAGCGCTTCCAACCCTGTACTCTTGCGATAGGTTTGCACATCAGCATTTTTTGGCACAATGCCTTTTGCATTTCTTCCTCGCCGCGCAATACTTTTTTCTAATTCGGTTAACTCCGGTTCCAATTTCAGCAGTAAAGATGCCTGTGTATTATTATTTACCCGCTTTACCGCTAATTGATGCAAGGTATGCGCCTTCACACTCTTTTTTAACAGCTGCTGCCGCACGTACAACTCATAAACTGCATCACCAATATATGCCAGGGTCAATCCGGGCAATTCAGCCGGATTCCCTTCCATTGTAAATTCTAACATAATGTCTATCCCCTAAAAATATAATCTGTTATATTGTAACATATTTTTTTTATACTGTTAATGTTTTTTCTTGAAGGAAATAAATAGCAGAAAGGGGAGAGCCAAATGGTTCTCCCCTTCATCGTCATTATTATCAATTAAATTTTTTGACTTATTTTAAAGCTTGTTTCTGCATTTTTACTTCTTTAAAGTAATCTTTTACCATCTTCGTTACAGTACCGCTCAGAGCAACCAGAGCAATCAAGTTTGGAATTGCCATCATACCGTTTAATGTATCAGCAATGCTCCAGATTAACTGCAAGCCGCCAACAGAACCAACAAAACTCATCACGATAAATACGATTCTATAACCTAATTTAACAGAACCTACATAAGATTTGGTTTTGAACAGATACTCAATGGCTTTTTCACCATAATAGGACCAGCCTAATAAGGTAGATAACGCAAACAGAACAGTACCAACTGTAACACCAACTGTACCAAATACACCTACAGAATTTGTAAAGGCTGCGATAGACAATGCTGCACCATCCAAACCTTCTTGTGTATACATACCGGACATTACAACAACCAAAGCGGTGATTGTACAAATAATAAAGGTATCAAAGATAACTTCAAATGCACCCCAGCAACCCTGTTTTACAGGATTGTCAGTATTAGCAGCAGCATGGGCAATTGGAGCACTCCCTAAACCGGCTTCATTGGAGAATACGCCGCGGGCAAAACCAAACCGGATAGCATTCATAATGGTATAACCCATAACACCACCAAATACAGACTGCGGAGCGAAAGCACCCTGGAAAATGATTGCAAATGCGCCAGGTAATTTATCCAAATTTAAACCAATTGTGACAATTCCCAATACTACATAAATAACACCCATTACAGGAACCAGTTTTTCTGTAACCTGTGCAATACGTTTGATACCGCCTAAAATTACCACTGCTACGATAACCATGATAGCCAAACCGGTTGCAAAAGTAGGAATATGCAGTGTTTCATTCAAAGCAGTTGCAATGGAGTTGGACTGGGTCATGTTCCCAATCCCGAAGGAAGCCAGTGTTGCCAGGCAGGCAAAGATCACACCCAACCATTTGGCATTCAAACCGTTTTCCATGTAATACATCGGACCGCCGACCCATTCACCCCGTTCATTTTTCTGACGGAATTTTACAGCTAAGGTTACTTCGGCAAATTTGGTCATTGTACCAAATAATGCACTCACCCACATCCAGAATACTGCACCGGGACCCCCTGCTACAATCGCAGTAGCTACCCCGGTAATATTACCAGTACCTACAGTGGAAGCCAGCGCTGTTGCTACAGCCTGATACGGTGAAATCCCTGCTTCATCCTTTTTGTGTGCATCAGGACCAAACAAGCTCCCGATTGTGTTCTTCATGATGATGCCCAATTTTGTCAACTGTGGAAATCCAGCACGTACTGTCAGCAGAATACCTGTACCAACCAGTAACAGCAACATAACCGGTCCCCAGACAAAGCCGTTTAAGACACCATTCACCTTTTCAATTACGTCTAACATAATTCCGTTTCCCCCTTATAATGTCTTTGTGTAACAGACATTGTTCTTTTGTATGTAGACATAATACTAAACACTTTTCCAAATTGCAACCCCTTTTTCCATAAGTTAAATTAATTTATAAAATACCCTGCCGGGCAGATATTGTTCCCTTTCTTTTTGTGAAAAAATCCTCAAATAAATCTATCTCCGACTATCATGGTGCAGAACGCTTTAAATGGCAGTTTTTCATAATTTGTATTATGCATACATTCCAGTATTTTCTAGTTTCTTCATTTTCATTTTGCAATCTATTCTTCATCATAATACAATTTATTTTTCAATAATATTGTATGCACAGCTATATATGACACACAAATGTCCACTTGTGTCTTTTTAATTGTACCATTATCACAATCATTACACATGTTTCTCTGGCATACTTGCATAGAAAAAACCCTGCAGCAAAAGTATATTTCGAACTTTCCACAAAAGGGGGATGCGGAATAAGCAGTACCAATGCGCACAGGGCTTTTTCTACGTAGTTCTCTTACAAAACCACATAATATTCATTATACAATTGTAATAAACCACTACAGATACAAACAGTATCTGTAAAAACATCTGCATTTTTCAAGACAATACATTCCCCTTCTTAAAATCATCTGTATTGTCCTTTGTAAAAAGACAAATGTCCTCTTAATGCATTTTACACTATAAATTGAAAATTACAAGTACTTTCCTCCATAAATTTTTCTCACAGACAAATAATATTGTATATTGTATTTATGCTATCATTTTAAATAACAATACCCCCATTCACACCAATAACCTGACCAGTAATGAAAGACGCTTCTTCAGTAGCCAAAAAATAAACCATATTGGCAATATCCGCAGCGTTACCTACACACTCTAACGGTGTTTCTTCTTTTAATGCAGCCCAGGTTTCTTCATCTAACAGCCGATTCATTTCGGTGCGTATCACTCCGGGCGCTACACAATTTACTCGTATACCTGACGGACCAACTTCCTTCGCCAATGCCTTTGTCATACCTTGTATTGCGCCCTTTGCTGCTGAATAATGCACTTCACAGGAACCGCCGATCTGCCCCCACATAGAGGAAATATTAATAATACAGCCTGCTTTCCGGCTAATCATTGCAGGCAATACAGCCCTGCTGCAGTAAAACGTACCATCCACATGCACAGCAAACATGTTGCGCCACTCTGTATCGGTAATATCAGTAAATAATTTCTGCTGGCCGATTCCGGCGTTATTGACAAGAATGTCTATATTTCCCCACTGTCTTTGGACGGTTTCTATCATAGTCTGCACCTGCTGACTATCCCGGATATCCGCCTGCTGCAGCAAAACACAAGCGCCCTGGGCCTGCAGTTCCGCCGCTGTTTGCTCGGCCTGTAAACGGCCGGTATGATAATGCATCACCACCGCATAGCCTTCTTTGGCAAACCGCCTGGCAATAGCCTGTCCAATACCACGAGATGCACCGGTAACCAAAACAATTTTTTTTTCGTTCAGCATAAATAAATACACCAACCTTTCTTGATACAAAAATATTTTCTTATGCAGTATAACATATTTTCAGATGATTCTTTTCTTTAAAAGAAGCAATAAAACAATAATTTTTACTTTCAATATGACATATTGTAAAGCCGTTGTAAATTCTTAACAATCTCTTTATGAAAACTCTGTTAAATTAGAGAACCAATCTCTTGAAATCGTTCCGAGCAAAGCGTTATAATAATACAGCTTAAACATTGTATGCTATAAATATAAACGAAAGGACGTTGATGCAATGCTCAAACATATTCTATCCTGCTTAGGAACCTATAAAAAATATGCCATATTAGCACCGATGATTATTTCCATCGAGGTCTGCATGGAAATTCTTATGCCGTTGGTTATGGCTAAAATTATCGACAACGGCATTGGCAATGGCGATATTCATTATGTTGCCAAAATGGGTTTGTTGATGATCGGCATGGCCTTTATCTCATTAACAGCCGGTGTATTGGCCGGCCGTTTTGCCGCAGTAGCCGGCGCCGGATTGTCCAAAGGAATCCGCCAGAAGCTTTTTTATAAAATACAGGCGTTTTCCTTCCGCAATATTGATAAATTTACAACGGCATCTCTGATTACCCGTTTAACAACCGATGTGAACAACACACAGATGGCATTTATGATGATGATCCGCACCGCAGTACGGGCGCCCATGATGCTGATTTGCGCAACATTAATGGCAGTGTATATCAACGCAGAACTGGCGCTGATTTTTCTGATTGCTATTCCTGTGCTGGGCATTTCACTCTATCTGATCAGTTCCCGCGCCTATCCTCTTTTTCAGGCTATGCTTGAAAAATATGACAAGTTAAACGCCCGCGTGCAGGAAAATTTGACCGCCATTCATTTAGTAAAAGCCTTTGTACGGGAAGATCATGAGCGGGAAACTTTCCGCCAAGCAGCAGACCAGCTGCGGGACAGTCAGCTGCGCGCCGAAAAACTGCTTATCTGGGTTTCACCTATCATGCAGCTGGTCATGTACAGTTGTATGATTGCCATCGCCTGGTTTGGAGGCAATCTGATCATCGCAGGCGATATGCAGACCGGTGAACTGCTTAGTTTCATCAGTTATGTTTCACAGATTTTAATGTCACTGATGATGATTTCCATGATTTTTATTATGCTGATTATGTCCCGCGCTTCCGTGCTGCGCATTTGCGAAGTATTTGACGAGCTCTTGGATCTGACCGATGACACAGCAGACAAAAATCTGCAATTAAAAGACGGTTCTATTCAATTTAAAAATGTTTCTTTCCGTTACAACTTGCAGGATAACGCCGAACCGGTTTTGCAAAATATCAACTTATCTATTCAATCAGGACAGACCGTAGGTATTCTGGGGGGAACCGGCGCCTCCAAAACAACACTGGTTCAATTAATTCCACGTCTGTATGACACTACCGAAGGACAGGTAATCGTGGGCGGTCACAACGTGCAGGACTACGCATTAAATACGCTGCACAATGCGGTGGCCATGGTGCTGCAAAAAAATGTTTTGTTTTCCGGCACTATTAAGGATAACCTGCGTTGGGGAAATGAGCAGGCTACCGACGAAGAACTAATGACAGCCTGTCAGGCAGCCCAGGCTCATGACTTTATTATGGCGTTTCCGCAAGGTTACGATACCGATTTAAGCCAGGGCGGTGTTAATCTGTCCGGCGGACAAAAACAACGGTTGTGTATTGCCAGAGCGTTACTGAAAAAACCGCAGATTATTATCTTGGATGATAGCACCAGTGCTGTAGATACTGCCACAGACAGCCGCATTCGCCAGGCATTTCGGCAAAATTTATCAGACACCACCACCATCATAATTGCGCAGCGTATTACATCAATAATGGACGCTGACCTCATTATTGTTATGGATAATGGAACCATCGACGCTGTCGGCACCCACAAACAATTGCTGGCTGCCAACGCAATTTATCAGGAAGTTTACTATTCTCAGCAGAAAGGAGCCAAATCTCATGCCGCCAAAGAAAATGAAATCAACGGTTAAACCCAAGAATGTCAAAAAAACAATTCTGAGAATACTCAGTTATATGCGTGGCTTTCAAGTACATCTATTTTTTGCTGTACTCTGTATCGTGGTCAGCGCAGCTGCTTCTATTGCCGGAACCTATTTTTTAAAGCCACTGATTAATAATTACATTTTACCGTTTATTGGTCAGCAGAATCCCGATTTGTCCGATTTCATTCTGATGCTGGTTATCATGGCTGCCATTTATTTGCTGGGCGTGGTAACAACTTTCACCTACAGCCGATTAATGCTGGTGATTTCTACCCATACCCTGTACCAAATCCGTACCGATTTGTTCAATCGTATGCAATCTCTGCCCGTCAGTTTTTTTGACAGTCACACCCACGGAGAACTGATGAGCCGATTTACCAGTGATACCGATACCCTGCGCGATTTACTCAACAGCAGTTTTGCCCAGTTTATATCTTCTTTCATCACAGTCACCGGTGTTTTTGTGATGATGTTAATTTTAAGCCCTCTGTTGACTGTACTTGTTTTGCTGATGGTAGCGGTTATGATTTTTGCCATTGGTAAAATCGGTGGCAAAAGCGGTATGTATTTCCGCAAACAACAGCAAGCGATCGGCGCAATGAATGGTTATATCGAGGAAATGATGGAAGGACAAAAAGTGGTTAAGGTCTTTTGCTACGAGGAACAGGCCAAAGCACGCTTTGATGAACTGAACGGCAATCTCTGCCAGGCATCTACCAACGCCCACACCTTTGCCAATATTCTAATGCCGACCATGGGCAATCTATCTTACATCAATTATGCCATTACTGCTATTTTCGGCAGTATCATGGCTATCTTTGGCCGATTGGATTTAGGGACGGTAGCAGCATTTTTACAGTATACCCGTTCATTTTCTCATCCAATTACACAAATTTCTCAGCAGTTTAATTCCCTGCTAAATGCGTTGGCGGGTGCGGAGCGAATCTTTCAGCTGATGGACGAACTGCCCGAATCGGATTTGGGAACCATAACACGGGAAGAAACACAGCAAAAACCTGTATGGAATGTGAAACAAACTGATGGCAGCATCAAACAAATCCCTGTACAGGGACATATCCGTTTTGACCATGTATTTTTCCAATATGAGCCTGATAAACCGGTGCTGCAGGATGTAAGCCTGGATGCCAAACCGGGACAAAAAATAGCCCTTGTAGGCTCTACCGGCGCCGGCAAAACCAGTATTACCAATCTAATCAATCGGTTCTTTGATTTATCCGGCGGCGCCATCACTTATGATGGCATTGATATCAGCCAGATAAGCAAAGCAGATTTGCGCAGCACTTTATCCATGGTGTTGCAGGATACTCACTTATTTACCGGCACCGTTATGGAAAATATTCGTTATGGCCGTTTAAACGCCACCGACGATGAGGTAATTGCAGCAGCAAAACTGGCCAACGCTCATTCCTTTATTCAGCATTTGCCGGAAGGATACCATACTGTGCTGACCTCCGACGGCACCAATCTCAGCCAGGGACAACGGCAGCTATTGGCCATTGCCCGTGCTGCTGTGGCCAATCCGACTGTATTAATTTTAGATGAGGCCACCAGTTCTATTGATACACGAACCGAATTGTTAATTGAAAAAGGAATGGATCAGCTGATGCAGGGCCGCACTGTATTTATCATTGCCCATCGACTGTCCACTGTTCGCAATGCCGATCAGATATTGGTGCTGGAACATGGACGCATCATCGAGCAGGGTAATCATGAATCGCTGTTGGCACAGCAAGGCAAATATTATCAGCTGTATCACGGCATGTTTGAATTATCATAACTAAAATACGCTCTGAGGATTGTTGATTCCCCGTCGCCGGATTTCTCATAGCAGAACCGCAGCCCACAGTCAAGGATGCTTTGCACCGCGCAGCGGCGTTATCCTTGACAGTGGGCTGTTTCTGTTCTGCTGAAATCTGCCTGCGCGACGGGGATAAAACCATTCTCCAGAGCCGTTCCCCTTTGAAAAGGGGCGGAGGGGTAAGAACCATGTTTGGAACGGTGACGAGTTGTGAACCTTTGGTGACGATTCGGTGAAGCATTTTTGTGTCAACCAATAGGGTGGTGAACAATGTGAACCTTTTTCCGGAAACTTTTTTGAAAACAAACAAAAAATAAAAATTAAGATAAAAATCCGGAAAAAGTCGTCACCTCGTCACCGCATAACTTTTTCATGGTGTAAATTTACTGTAGGAAAAAAGATAGCACTATCCGAAATCCAAAAAAGCGATTATGACATATGCTATCATAATCGCTTTCATAATTGTTTTATCAATTTATGATTCTATTGATTACTCTTTTGGCCAACAAGCAGGCTTCCAATCATCTTCCACTTTAATCGGCTCCGGATATACCTGCCCATAAAGCTCCAGCTCCACCCGTTCAATGACTTCTGGATGAACCGGCCGATTTACCTCAATACCGGCGATAGGGAAATCTGTCACAGGCACAGTGTCAACGTGTTCCAACCGATAAAGTTCCTCCATACCCTCCAGCACTTTTGCAAAAACCGGATAAGTTCCTTTGTGTTCCGGACAATCCCGCAACGGAAAAAAGAATTCACAGCCCGCAAGCCCATGCTCTCCATAGCCGCCCATTGCAACCACACCGGGATGAGAGTCCAACGGAACGATATGGGGATTTAACTGAAATTCATTGGGAATCAGATATTGACATTCTTGATGCCCAAAGGCTGTGTAACTCATGTCAATCCAGCTACCCGGCACAATCCGTTCAATTGCATGCTGGTCAAAATATCCTTTTGAAGCTGCCGAAATAAAACTGTTCACTGTATTCGGCGCAGCCTCCGGCAACAATTCCAACACAATTTTTTTACCATTTGCCATCCACAGCGTTGCTTTTGGGTTCATAATCAGTCCTCCACAAACAAATTGTTCTAAATGGATTCAATAATCTCCAAATTTTTATTATATTGATTCAATCTTTCACAGCCATCTTCTGTTACCAAAACCAAATCCTCTATCCGCACACCCGTATTGCCGGCAAGATAGATACCCGGTTCAATAGAAAAAATCATACCGGGAACAGCTGCCTGATCATTTGTTGCAGATACATCGCCATACTCATGTTCACTTAATCCAATAAAATGACCAAGCCTATGATTGAAATTTGGCCCGTAACCTTCTTTTGTGATAATCTTGCGGGCAATTCCATCTAATTCACACAACGGAACACCGGGCTTTATTTTGGCAATGGCTTCTTCGTTAGCACGTTGTACAATTTGATAAATATGGCGCTGTTCATCAGAAACTGTTTTATAATAGAACGTCCGCGTCATATCAGAACAATAGCCATCTTTTATGCAGCCTACATCAAACAGCACACAATCGCCTTCTTGTAATACGGTATCATCCGGCGCATGATGCGGATCTGCCGCATTGGCACCAAAGGCCACCAAAGGAGAAAAAGAGTATCCATCTGCTCCTAAATCGCGATAGATTTGCAGCATTTGCGCTGCAACTTCTTTTTCTGTTACACCTGCATGAACCAGTTTTTTAAATTCTGCCATGGCGCTATCGTTAATTGCAGAAGCGATTCGCATCTTTTCTTGTTCTTCTTTATCTTTCACTCCGCGAGTTACATCCAAAATATATGACGCATTGACAAAACCGGCTGCTGCCCTCTGTTCCATCAATGGCAACAAAAATCTGGCTTTTAAATCTTTATCTACACCCAGTACAGACTGTGAATCTAAATGTGCAGCCACCAGCTCCATAACCGGATCGGTATCAGAATACCACACCTTTTGAATTCCAACATCATCAGGTACATGAAACAGATGATTGAGAAAATATGCATGATTTCCATCTGTTCTCAGACAAAGAGCATAAAAACGCTCCAAAGGTGCCATATAAATATCCGTCAAATAATAGATAGACATCGGATCTACAAGTAAAATCTGTTTGAGACCGTTTTCTTCCATTGCAGCTAACACACGCTCTACACGACTCTGATTCATAGCCCTATTCTCCTCTCAAATAAACGAACTATTAAAATTGCGTTCTTAATTTTGGATCTAACAAGTCCCGCAAACCGTCACCAATAAAATTAGCGCCGACAGCCATTGTAAAAATAGCCAAACCAGGAAAACCGGCAATCCAAAACTTACTGAAATTGTTCACCCCGTCTGATACCATCATGCCCCATTCCGGAGTCGGAGGCGCAGAACCCAGACCAAGGAAACTCAATGTAGAAAACATCAATATCTTATTGCCAACGTCAGTGGTAGCCATAATCAACACAGAGCTGATACTGTTTGGAATAATTTCCAGCAACAAAATTCTAAGTCTAGAAGCACCCATGGCTTCGGAAGCTACTACATACTCATTCTCTTTTACACTCAATACCACACTGCGCATCAAACGAGCATAGGTGGGCCAGGATACAATAACCAAAGCAAACATGGTGTTAAACAAACTGGAACCCATTACAGCATTGATAATCATAGCAAGAATCAAAGATGGAAAGGATAAAATCATTTCAGAAAAACGCATCATAACATTATCTAACCAACCACCTACATAACCGGCAATAGCGCCATAAAATGTACCAATCACACCGGCAATCACAACTGTTAAACAGCCTGCCAACAGAGAGTAACGGCCACCATAAATCACACGGCTGAAAATATCTCTCCCAAAATCATCTGTGCCAAACCAATGATCAGCAGAAGGCGGCTTAAAACGCATGGCCAAATCCTGCGCCAACGGATCATAAGGCGCAATCAGCGGCGCTAAAATAGCGGCTAAAATCCATCCTAAGCAGATAACCACACCAAACGTAAATAAATAATTAGATTTCAATAGCTTTTTTATGGAATGTACCACTATTTACACCTCACTCTCGGGTCAATGATTCCATACAAAATATCAACAATTGTATTAATAACCATATAGTTTAATGCAATCAAAAGGGCAACACCAATGATAGCCGGATAATCCACCGCCAATACCGACTCATAGGCATATTGCCCCACACCGGGCCATTCAAAAATCGTTTCAACCAAAACCATACCGCCCAGCAAGTTTCCCAAACCTAACCCAATAACTGTCAATACGGGAATCAAAGCATTGCACAACGCATGTTTAAAAATTAATGCAAAGCTGCCTAACCCTTTGGCTTTGGCTGTTCGAATATAATCAGTTGATAAGGTATCCAAAAGGTTTGACCTTGTTGTTCTTGTAATTAATCCCATTGTAAATGCTGCAAGCACAATTCCGGGCAATATGAGATGACTGGCTGCGTCTAATGCTTTGGCAATATCCCCTTCTAAAAGACTGTCTATTACATATAGTCCCGTAACGGTAGCGGGTGCTGTAAACGTATTGCTAAGCCGCCCAGGACCGGGGAATATATTTAATTTATAATAAAAGAAATACAACACCAACAAAGCAAACCAGAACGCCGGAATACTAACACCGGTTACAGAAATTGCACGGACAACCTGGTCAGCAATGCTATTACGCCGCACTGCTGAAATTACACCAAACAAAATACCAAAAATTGAAGCAATTACAATAGAAAATAAAGCCAGTTCCAAGGTAGCCGGATAGCATCTTGCCAAATCTTCTAATACCAAACGACCGGTACGGATGGATGTCCCTAAATCAAACTGAAACAAATTTTTAATATACAAAAGATATTGTACAAAAATAGACTGATCCAATCCATGTTTTTCTCTATAGGCTGCAACAATCTCAGGGTCATTCAGCGCCCTTTGACTCAAATTGGCAACTTCCGGCTCACCGGGAACCATTTTTGTCAAAATAAAGACCAACGTTGCTACGCCAAACAGCATAATCACTAAATTAAGCAGCCTTTTTCCGATAAATTTTAATTGTTCCATAAGATACCTCTCTTTTGCATAGAAATTTCAATCCTATCTGTAGATATTTTCGTCAACGATATTGGACGGCTCCATATCGTTCACGGAAATACCTCTTTAGTGCCAATCCAACATTCAGGGACAGTTTTTCAACTGTCCCTGATTGAAGACCATTAGAACCTGTTATTTCAGGTTAATTTCAGTTAAATCAATTGTGACGCAGTCACGAATTGCAACACCTTCTAATCTTGTGTTGTGCGCAATATGAGCAGGTGCCTGCGCAATTACAATAAATGGACCATGTTCATACATAGCATCCTGAATTTCTTCCAATACTTCGATACGAGCATCGTTGTCAGTTGCTTCCATGGTTTTCTGATACAGAGCAGCAAGTTCCGGATCCATGTCAACGGTCCAACCTGCTCTTAAACCTACAGAAGCGCCCGGCAGGAATTCCAGCTGCACGTTCGGGTCACTGTAATCAATTCCCCAATACATAACGGTGAATCCAAGTGTGCCATTACGGTAAGAATCACCATAACCAGCAGCCCAAGCCTGTGTTACCAGATTTACATTAATACCGATCTGAGCCAATCGTCTTTTACTTTCTGCGCTAAGTCAGTCAAAGCAACACCTTCCATATCCAAATCAGATACGGTTAAATCAATATCAAAACCATTTGGATAACCTGCTTCTGCTAAAAGCTGTTTTGCTTCTTCAATATTGGTATAGTCAACAGGTCTTTCCCCTTTACTGCCCATAAAACCAACCTGAATAATATCATATGGTGTTATCGTGCCTTCCCCGCAAATCATCTGAATACCGGAATAATCCAGGGCTTTACGGATAGCCTGCTGTACTTTTGGATCGGAAACCGGACCGCCATACGTTTCGTCCATATTCATCATAACAAAGCCAATCATTTTGGTTGCGTCATTTACAATTTGAACATTTTCAGATCCTTCTAATTCAGCCATGGTATCGTCGGTCATATTCATAGCAATATCAATATCACCTGTAGATAAAGTCATCATCTGTGTATTTGGATCCGGCTGAATGTTCAGAATATATTTTTCAATATTATTAGATTCTGTCCAATAATTTGGATTTTTTTCCAGAACTACTTGTTCATTTGGAATATAACTGGTCATTACATACATACCGGTACCGGCGCTGGTATTATTCAAATATTCCTGAGCTGTATCCGTAGAAGCAGCATCTTCTGCATCAGTACCGCCATTTTCTTTCACAACAGCGCTATCTAAAATAGACAGAGACTGATAAGTCAGTTTGGATATAATTGCACTGTCAGCCTGATTCAGTTTGAATACAACGGTACTGTCATCCGGTGTTTCAATCTGCTCAATGCTGTCGCAAATAAAGGATGGGTTTCCATGCAGATTTTTGCAACGATTAATACTAAACGCAACATCCGCAGAAGTCATCGGATTTCCGCTGGCAAAAACAACGTCTGGTCTTAATTTGACAGTCAGCGTCAAACCATCATCAGAGAATGCATAACTTTCGGCTAACCATGGCTGTGGTTCTGTGCCATCGCCATGAAGTTTAAATAATGTTTCATAACAAGCATTTACAATTGTTTGCGGATATTTTTCATATACATATCCGGGGTCCAAAGTAGAAAAACCAGAACCCATTGCCACAATGACTGTGCCCTCTGTGTTAGTGTTGGTGGCAGCAGCATCACCATCATTGGTCTTTCCGCCGCAGGCAGTTCCGCCCACTGCTACAGCCAGGGCTAATACCAAAGCTAAAAACTTCTTTTTCATATGAATCTCCCCCATAATTTATTGAGATGCCACAAAGCGACAATATCTCCTATTGATACAAATGACAAGCAACAAAATGACCTGGTTCAATTTCCTTTAACTGAGGCTCTGCTATACGACATTTTTCAGACGCTTTGGGACAACGGGTATGAAACCGACATCCGGCAGGTGGATTGGACGGACTGGGTACCTCACCCTGCAAACGAATCCGCTCCGGCTGCCCCTCCTGATTAATTTGCGGAATGGCTGAAAGCAACGCCTCTGTATATGGATGATACCGTTTTTCATACAACTGATCATATGCGGCAATCTCTGCCATTTTGCCCAGATACATAACTCCGACACGGTCACTGATCTGATAAACAACGTTTAAATTATGCGAAATAAAAAAATAAGTTAAGCCCAATTTTTCTTTTAACTCTTGCAAAAGATTTAATACCTGTGCCTGCACCGATACATCCAAAGCAGAGACAGCTTCATCGCAAATAATAATGTCCGGTTTTAACGCCAACGCCCGTGCGATACCAATACGCTGTTTCTGTCCGCCGGAAAGCTCATGAGGATAACGACTTAAATGGTAAGTATCCAAACCTACAAGCTGCAGCAACTCTTTTACACGAGCATCTACATCCATAACCTTATGCATACGATGAATCTCAAAAGGCTCCATCAAAATCTGACGAATGGTTCGCCGGGGGTTTAAACAAGCGGACGGATCCTGAAAAATAATCTGCGCTTTTTTCCGAATCTGTTTTAACTCGTTTCCTTTCATGGCGGAAATTTCTTTTCCATCCAAAAAAACGCTGCCTTCGGTTGGTTTAATTAATTGAATCAGTGTTCTGCCCAATGTACTTTTTCCGCAGCCGCTTTCCCCTACAACACCAAAGGTTTCACCTTTAAATATTTCAAAACTGACATCATCAACAGCCTTCACAACGCCAGCTTTTTTATCCGTTCCTTTAAAATAAACTTTTACATGGTCAGCCTTCACAAGCACCTGTTTTTCATCTGCTGCCATCAGAACCAACTCCTGCCTGTTCTTTATTTTCTGCATACAACCAACACCGAACCTGCCGTTTCTCTGAAATCTGACATACTGGCGGTACTTCTCTTTTACATTGCTCCATCGCTTTTGGACATCTTGGCCAGAAACTGCAGCCTGCAATGCGTTCTGTCGGATTGGGCACCATCCCTTCAATGGCTGATAATGGCTTCCGTTCTTTGGTAATGGTTGGTATAGCTTGCAGTAATCCCACTGTATACGGGTGTTTCGGCTCCCTGAATATTTCTTTCACCGGCGCCTGCTCTACGATATGTCCGGTATACATAACAATCACTGTATCGCAAAGCTCACTCACCACACCCAAGTCATGGGTAATAAACAGGACAGACGTATTCATACTCTGATTCATATCCCGTATCAAATCTAAAATCTGCGCCTGGATGGTTACATCCAACGCTGTTGTCGGTTCATCGGCAATTAACACCTGCGGCTGACAGGCCAACGCCATAGCAATCATGACACGCTGCCGCATACCACCGGACATTTGATGGGGGTATTCATGCGCACGCGCCTCCGGATTAGCAATGCCCACTGCCCGCATCATCCGAACAGCCTCTTCCATTGCTTCTTTTTTCTTCATATTGCGATGCAGCTCTAACGATTCTGCAATCTGCTTTCCGCATTTGATAATTGGATTCAAAGAAGTCATCGGCTCCTGAAAAATCATAGAAATATCGTTACCCCTGATTTTCTGCATATCGCCTTCTGAGAATTTTACCAAATCCTGCTTTTTATATATAATTTCACCCTCAGTAATTTTTCCGGGAGGGTTTGGAATCAGCTGCATAATAGCCAATGATGAAACGCTTTTTCCGCTTCCGCTTTCACCTACGATGCCCAGCTTTTCCCCTTTATGTAATGTGTAGCTTAAGTGATCTACCGCCTTTACAGTTCCTTCCATCGTCTTAAATTCTACACATAAGTCTTTAATTTCCAATATTGGTTCTGATTGAATCATACGTTTCTCGCTCTTTTCTTATTCTGCCATCCTGCAAAAATCTTTACTAAAATCACTACCGAGGATAAAAACTATCCCATTTTTTCAATATAACAATATAACATAAAATACCACATTTTATCCAATAATTCAATATGCATTTTCTGGGCAAACAGGCTTCATATTCCGTATTCACCTAACTAATTGATATCCCAAACAGCAAAAACATTCAAAATTTCGTTTATTTAATCATAACAAGTGCAAAATAAAAGCCTGTTAAACAACATTCTTCTAATAATCAAGGCGTATTCTTTTATGAATCTGTCAGTATGTCTATAAAAAATTCCATATAGAAATTTTTTATTTCAGTACATTACAGCATATACAACAAGCAGCATAGTAAAAAAACTATGCTGCTTGTTATTGTAAAAAATGATTGAATTACTTTTCAGTGCAACCTTCTACCAATAAACACTTTGTTATTTTAGTGCATCCTTGATTCGTTTCACAGCCTCTTTTGTATTTTCTCTATCGCCAAAGGCTGTTAAACGGAAGAATCCTTCTCCATTTTCACCAAAACCGGCACCCGGAGTTCCTACTACATTGGCCTGTTCCAACAAAAAGTCAAAGAATTCCCATGATCCCATTCCATTTGGGCATTTCAGCCAAATATACGGGGAGTTAACGCCGCCTGTATACCAGATACCCAATTCATCCATTGCTTCTGCAATAATTTTAGCATTTTCTTTATAATATGCAATGGCTTCATGGATCTGTTGCTGCCCCTCAGCTGTAAATACAGCTTCTGCACCGCGCTGCACCACATAAGGAACGCCATTAAATTTGGTGGTCTGACGCCGCAGCCATAATTTATTTAAGCTTTGTCCTTCCCGTACTAAATTCATCGGCACTACTGTGTAACCGCAACGAGTACCGGTAAATCCGGCAGTTTTAGAAAAAGAGCCGAACTCAATAGCACATTGATCTGCGCCTTCAATTTCAAAGATACTTCTTGGCAGACTTTCATCAGCTACAAATACTTCATAAGCAGCATCAAATAAAATTACTGCGTCATTGGCAATGGCATAATCTACCCATACTTTCAGCTGTTCTTTATTGTAAACTGCACCGGTTGGATTATTCGGAGAGCACATATAAATAATATCGGCATGAATTTCAGGATTAGGCATAGCCAAAAATCCATTTTCTTCACTGGCATTCATAAATTGTACCTGACGTCCGGCCATTACATTGGTATCTACATAAACGGGATAAACCGGATCCGGAATCAATACCACATTGTCTTTCCCGAAAATATCCAGAATATTTCCAACGTCACTCTTTGCACCATCACTGATAAAAATTTCTTCTAATTCCAGGTTGACTGCACGCTGACCATAATATTTTTGCAATGCTTCTTTTAAGAAATCATAACCTTGTTCCGGACCATAGCCATGAAACCCTTCCTTGGTAGCCATTTCATCTACAGCTTTGTGCATAGCCTCTGTAACAGCTGTACACAAAGGAATGGTAACATCACCAATCCCCAGTTTAATTACTTTTTTGTCTGGATGATTCTGCTGAAACTCTCGAGCCTTTCTGTTCACAGTGGCAAACAAATAACTGTCTTTCAAATTCAAATAATTTTCATTAATTTTCATACCATAAACCCTCCGTATTCTTTTTCTTTATCATATTACAACGGCCACATAAAAGCGGCCTGTTTAAAAAACGTTTAATTTTTATATTTATTAGCTAAAGCAGCTTTAACGAATGCCTGAAATAGCGGATGCGCGCGATTTGGTCTGCTTTTAAACTCCGGATGATACTGTACGCCGACATAAAACGAATTTTCCGGCAGCTCTATCGCCTCTACCAGATGATTATCAGGGCTTGTCCCTGTAATCATCAACCCAGCAGCTTCTAGTTGTTCACGATATTGATTATTAAATTCATACCGATGACGATGACGTTCTTGTACCACAGGTGTTCCATACGCAGCATCTAAAATAGAGTTCTTCTTAATTTGACACGGGTATGCACCCAAACGCATCGTACCGCCTTTAGGCAAATTTCCCTGCTGATCCGGCATTAAATCAATTACATTATGGCAACCTTCTGGCGTAAACTCGCTGGAATTGGCATCTTGGAATCCCAAAAGAGAACGGGCACATTCAATAACCGAAATCTGCATTCCCAGACAAATTCCCAAGTAAGGAATGTTATTCTCTCTAGCATACTTAGCTGTAATAATCATTCCTTCCACGCCGCGATCTCCAAAACCGCCCGGTACTAAAATACCCTGACAATCCTCCAATAATTCCGCCGCCGTTTCCAACGTTACATCTTCAGAATCAATCCACTTGATTTCCACTACAGCGCCATGTTCATAGCCGCCGTGATGCAACGCCTCCGCCACAGATAAATAAGCATCATGCAGCTTTACATATTTTCCTACTAAAGCAATCCGCACTGCTTTATTCCGCTGTTCAATTCGTTTTAACATTTCATTCCATTCTGTCAAATCAGCAGATGGAACATCCAATTTTAATTCTCGGCATACAATATCGGATAAATGATTTTTCTCTAACATAATCGGAGCTTGGTATAACACCGGCAGCGTTAAATTTTCAATAACACAATCCGGTTTTACATTCCCAAACATGGCGATTTTTTGTAGAACATGCTCATCAATAGGTTGGTCACAGCGGGCGATAATAATATCAGGAACAATTCCCAGCGAACGCAATTCTTTAACTGAATGCTGTGTCGGCTTTGATTTGTGTTCTCCAGAACTGCTGATATATGGCACCAACGTCACATGCAAAAATAAACAATTATCTTTCCCGACTTCCAAAGAAATCTGTCGAATCGCTTCTAAAAAAGGCTGACTTTCAATGTCGCCAGTTGTACCGCCGATTTCCGTAATGACAACATCAGCATTGGAACTTTGCCCTACACTATAAACAAAAGATTTGATTTCGTTGGTAATATGCGGTATTACCTGAACAGTTTCTCCTAAATATTCTCCGTTGCGTTCCTTGGTCAGTACATTCCAATACACCTTTCCCGTTGTCAGGTTAGAATATCGATTCAAATCCTCGTCAATGAATCGTTCATAATGACCCAAATCCAAATCTGTTTCAGCACCATCTTCTGTTACATATACCTCCCCATGTTGATAGGGACTCATGGTTCCGGGGTCCACATTAATATAAGGATCCAACTTTTGGGCCGCCACCTTCAGACCTCTGGCCTTCAGCAACCTTCCCAACGACGCAGCAGTAATTCCTTTTCCCAAACCAGAAACAACACCACCAGTAACAAAAATATACTTTGTACACATCGACAGGCATCCTCCTTCATACGTAAATGGAACTTATAGTCTCTGATTTACTGCTGAAGTTTTGTTATGACATGAGATAATCAGCTTTCATAGGTATTAAGTACGCCTTCTGCTACTTCCCTTTTTGTAATGCGCAGATCCATGGCCTGTTTTTCAATATAGCGATGCGCTTGTGGTTCTGAAAGCTTTAAAACCTGCATCAGTACCAGCTTCGCCCTGTTAATCAGGTTGATTTCCTGCATCTGCTGTTTCAGATGATCCCGTTCTTCTTGCAACTGCCGCATCTTTTTTTCCTGCTGCAGGATACATTGTACCAACTGAAGAAAAACAGCACGCCTCAACGGTTTTGCTATCATATAGATGCCAGTCTGAGCAATTTTTTCCCGTACCGCATCAATATGCTCAGCCTTTGTTAACAAAATAACCGCTGCGTTTTTTGAAAAAGCCAGTTTGGCCACCAAATCACCATATTCATCTGACAATGGCGCATTTATAAGAACTAAATCAAACTGCTCCTCTTGCAAAAGTCTTCGTGCCGCAGCACCCGTACTGGCATGTTGACTGCTGGGAAGCGGCAACTCCTGCAGCAACTGCTGCAATAACAGTTGTCCCTGTTGTGAAGCAGCGACCGTTAAAATACGTTCCATACCAATATGCCTCCCCCATACAACCTGTCAAACAACCTTCTCGTCAATCAGTAAAACCAAGCTACCATTTACCAATATGCTATGATTACATTTATTCTAACTTAGATAGTTTAGTCATCTTAAATCTTACTGTCAATTTATTTAGAACAAGTATACAATATTCGTGTATTTACACCTATTTTATCTGCCTGTCATTATGCAAACATACCGTATCTATAACTCTCTGCCAACTGTATAAACACCAATCAATCATAATTCAGCAGTTTAACGATTTTTCATATTTAAAAACGCATAGTATCCTTTTGCAGCTTCGTATAAATCGGCTTTGCTTATAACCTCCCACGGAGCATGCATGTTTAATACCGGCACACCACAATCAATCACATCCATCCCATATAGGGCAGCAATATAAGAAATCGTACCGCCTCCGCCATAATCCACTTTGCCCAGCTCTGCAGTTTGGTAAGTAACTGCTGCATTATCCATTACATTACGCAAAATACCAATATATTCCGCATTGGCATCATTGGCGCCGGATTTTCCGCGGGATCCGGTATATTTTTTTAAGACCATTCCATTCCCCACATAAGCTGCATTGCGTTTATCGAAGGCCTGAGCGTAAGTTGGATCAAATGCAGAACTAACATCAACAGACAGCATTTTACTGCGGGATAACGCGCGACGCAATTTTAATTCAGAATAATCATCGGTTAATGCCATTAATTCTGCTACTGTATTTTCAAAAAATCTGGACTTCATACCGGTGGCTCCCACACTGCCTATTTCCTCTTTATCAACCAACAGACAGCACACCGTTTTTTCCGCATCCGCAACATGCAATAATGCTGCCAAAGAGGCAAATGCGCATACACGATCATCATGTCCATAAGCCATAACCATGCTGCGATCAAAACCGCAATCTCTCGCCTTGCCAGCAGGAACAACCTCTAATTCAGCAGAGACAAAATCATTTTCTTCCATACCATATTTCTGCTGCAAAATCTGCAAGATCTGTTTTTTTACTGCCTCTTTTTCCTCTCCTACCAATGGCTTATTTCCCACCAGCAAATCTAATGCTTCGCCTTCTACAACCTTAGCACCTTTTTTATCCAGCTGCTCACCGGCCAGATGCACCAATAAATCTGTTACTCCAAAAACAGGATCATCTTCCTGCTCTCCGATAACAATATCTATACAGCTGCCATCTTTTTTAGCCACCACTCCATGAATGGCCAAAGGCAGTGTAACCCATTGATATTTTTTAATCCCCCCATAATAATGGGTGTCCAAATAGGCCATACCACCCTCTTCATACAATGGATTTTGCTTTAAATCCAATCTCGGTGAATCAATATGTGCAGCCACAATCCGCAGCCCCTGTTCCAACGGTTCCTTACCCAAATGGAACAAGGCTACTGTTTTGTCCATGGACGCAGCATATATTTTTGATTGCATTGGTCTTTTCCCTGTAATAATATCTTGTAAATCAACATAGCCTGCTTCTTTTGCCTGACGAATTGCTTCGCGGGCACATTCCCGCTCAGTTTTGCCAGCATTCAAGAATTGCTTATATTGATTAGCCAATAACTCCAGCTGTTCTAATTGTGTCGCATCATATTTTTTCCAAGCATTCTTTTCCATAAAAATTCCCCCTAATCTTTACATGCACACCAACATCACAATCAATAAAAAATTATAAGCTTTTCACAGTAACAGCTCTATCTGCTTTCTTTGACTATCTGTTTCAAAAAATAATCTGGCCTGTTATAATTTTCTACCAGCTCCAGACATATACCTGCATTCCATATTCAAAGTCTGAATACTTTTATATTAACCTAATTTAGGTATGTCTAAAGTTTTATATTATATTCAAAATGACATTTCTGTCAAAATAATTCCTTACCGCAGGATAACAAAAAAAGACGCCTTGATGGAGGATTCCATCTTTGACGTCTCTTTTGTTATTAATCATGGACTTTATCTCACGTTGCAATTAATTTTTTACAACCTCATAAACACTGTTACGGTCAGTATAGTAAATGGTAATACTGTCACCCCGTGTCACATAACTATTGTCTAAAACAAACTGACGGGTGGAATCTTTATAGTGACAGTAACAACCATTGATTGCCGTATAAAAATTTGTATTTGAATCACCTAAAAACTGAATCCGGTTACCAATTACATATTGCACATCCCCGGTTTTACTGTTCATGACTGTAATGACACGACTATTGTTGGAGCCGGAACTTACAGAAATTCTGTCACCTACTTTAACAGTAGAAATGTTGCTGGAACTGGAACCATTTTTTACTACATAACTTCCATTATTGAACTGCACTGTTTTGATATCATTGCTGAATGTTTTTACAGTGATGGTATTGGTAGAAGTGTTTACTTTTGTAACTTCTCCGCTTTTTACCTGGCCCATTGTTTCAATTTTAATCAACTCAGAGCCGGCAAAGGTAGCCACTACTTCATCACCAATACTTAAATCATCAATATCAGAACTGTGAACACCGTCAATAATCAGTTCTACATCATCCAAATATTCACTAATTCTGTTGCCATTCTCATCTTCCAGGCGAATATAATCATTGCTATATGTCAGAGAATAAACGGTCATATCTACCTGTTCATTCACATTGATGATGGTAACTTCATCATTGACAACCTTCATGCTGACAGTATCGCCAACATCCAGAGCACTCAAACGAGAACTGCTGGTTCTGTAGAAGTTGATATCCACATCGCTGGCCACATCATAAATTTCTGTACCACTGTCTGTGGTTACCTGAATGGTGCGAGCGCTGCTGTTTACATCTTTCACTACACCATCCACCAAATCATTGGCTTTGATACGGATTACTTCATTGTTCTGTAATGTCAGTTCTACTTTCATTCCTTTGTTTAATCGGCCCAGCGAAGCACTATCTCCATACAAAGATACCTTTACATTGCTGGCCAAATCATAGGTTTCTTTAGAACCGCTGCTTGTTGTAATTACAATATACTCATCGGCAGTATTTACAGAGAATACAGTGCCTTTGATAGCCCCTTCACTCAAATTACGGCTGGTAACTGTAATTGCGGTTACCTGATTATCATCTACTGTAATATTGATACCGTCGCCTACTTGTAAATCACTCATAGTACCAGTATCGCCATTTTTAAATTTTACAACCTGACCGCTATTATAAAAAGCTGCCTTTAATTCATTAGAACTGGTTTGGTAATTGATAATTCGATTAACCGTATCAATAGATTTTACCTTAGCATTGCCGCCATAGGCGTCTGTACTGCCGCCTACTGCAATTGCAACCATTACACCGTCAGAAATAGTATAGGTAGCCATGTCACCTTCTTTTAAACTGCTCGGTGTAGCGGAAAGCATACCGGAAATGCTAACTTCAATATTTTTAGACATCCGGTAAGATTTTAAACCGGTTTTTTCATTCATGACAATCAGATTGTCATATACATCCACACTGTAAATTGTACCGCCTTTCTGCCCATCTGTTGTTTCTTCAATAATGATTTGATTGGCCGTCTGGTCATCTTTATCTACAGAAATTCGTACAGACATATCTGTGAGTAAATCAGAAAATGCTAATGCAATATTGCTGTCCTCTTTATTGATTTTTGTATTTTTATCTACAATAACAGTATGCAAAGTACCATCTTCATCACTAACTACAATTGTATTTTTAGCCCCAATGACTGCATTGATTGTACCGCTCAAATTGGTAATCACCTGAGAATTATTGGTATTGTATTCTTCGCTGCGCACTTCCAGATAATTCAGCAAACTGTTTTTATATACAGCATAAACCGAATCTCCGATTGCCAAACCGGTTACACCAATTTTCTGACTGGATTTGTTATATAAAATACTGTTGGTCGTAGCAAACAAATTATAACTTTTGCCGTCCACACCATCAATGGTCACATTGACACCTGTCACATTGGTAACTTTGCCTTTTACCACATTATCAACTGTCGTGTTCAGCTTATCTTCCACACGGCAGAGAAAAGCAGCCATTTCTGCTCTGGTTACTGTATTTTTAGGCTTAAAAGAACCATCGGTGTATCCGCCAATCAACCCTTTATCGTAAGCCAATTTTACATAATTCAAATAGTCGCTTCCAATGGAGCTGGTATCATTGAAAGATAATGTCTCATCACTGACAGAATTCAATTCACTTTCTGCCTTCATCACTTTAATCAGCAGTTTGGCAATCCATTCCCGGCTTGCTGCAGAACTGTGGTTAAAATCGCTGGCATCGACCAAACCTGCTTCATAAGCGACAACCGCTACACCATAAGCACCCGCCCAATCCGGATACTTAAAAGGCAGATAAGTCCCTTTATTTTTGGACTCATCATATTGCAGTCCCATCATTCTGGTTGCCATTGTAATCGCTTCAAACTGTGTTACAGGATTGTTAGGTCTGGCTGTACCATCCTCATATCCCCCAATAATCCCTCTTGCATTCATCCGATCAATTTGCTGAATTGCCCAGTGATTGCTTGGTACATCAGAAAAACCGGCGGCAAAAGCACTGACTGGTACAACCATAGTCAAAATAAATGCCAACATCAGAATTACTGATAGCTTTCTTTTGTGCTGCATGTCAAACCCCTCTCTTCTTTAAGTTTGCTAAAATTTTATTCACGACTGCTGCATAATAGTTTTTATTTCGCTATTATCTACATAATTTCCTGCTTTTTATTTGTAATTTTTCTGTAATTTTTTCAAGTTATCTCTCACCTTTCCTTTTTGCCTATTTACAATTTTAACAATGTGAAAACTATTATTAATTCAACCACTCACAACGATTAAAATAATTCATTACAGTCTGTAGGGAATTACCATTGTTTTCTTTTACTATTAGAGGTATAATCAAATCAGTTATTTAAAGGAGATGATTTCATCATGTCAGATTTAAAAATCGTTGTAATCGGTGGGGTTGCCGCTGGTCCAAAAGCAGCTGCAAGAGCAAAAAGATGTGACCCCAGCGCACAGGTAACCCTGGTTGAAAAAGGTGAATGGATTTCTTATGGCGGCTGTGGTCTGCCTTATTTCTTGGGAGCTACCGTAAAGGATATTAACGACTTAATGACAACTTCCTGGGAAGCTGTTCGTACACCTGAATTTATGAAAAACACCAAAGACATTGATACGCTGTTGGGTTGGGAAGCTACAAAAATCAACCGCGCAGAAAAAACTGTCGAAGTAAAAGATTGCAAAACCGGTGAAATTAAAATTTTGCCTTACGACAAACTGGTTTTAGCAACAGGCGCAGAAAACTTTAAACCACCAATGGAAAACATTGATGCTACCGGTGTATTTGGTATGAAAACACCAAAAGACGCTCTGGACATGCAGAACTACATCAAAGCAGAAGGCGTATCCAGTGCTGTTGTAATCGGTGCCGGCCTGATCGGCATGGAATGCGCGGAGGCATTTGCAAACTGGGGACTGGATGTCACCATTATTGAAATGCAGGGTTCCATCTTCCCTCAGGTATTAGATGCAGAAATGGGTGCCGTATTCCAGAACTATCTGGAAGGTGAAGACTTGAACTTCATGTTGAACACCAAAGTAGAAAAAATTCTGGTTAATGAAGAAGGCAAAGTATCCGGCGTACAAACCGACAAAGGTGCTGTTGATGCACAGTTAGTACTGGTTGCTGTCGGCGTTCGCCCACAGGTACAGTTGGCTGTTGATGCTGGTCTGGAAGTTGAAAAAGCAATTATTATCAATGACCATTGCCAGACAAGCGATCCAGACATTTATGCAGCAGGTGACTGCGTTATGACCACCAACCTGGTTTCCGGTCAGCGTGTATACTCCCCAATGGGTTCCACTGCAAACCGTCAGGGCCGTGTAATCGGCACCAATATCACCGGCGGCGATGCCACCCATCCTGGTGTAGTTCAGACTGCTGTCTGCAAAATGTTTGACTGGTCTTTAGGCGCTGTTGGTTTATCTGAACGTGTGGCAAAACAATTGGGTTATGACACTGTAACCGCCATCGTTCCAGGTCCAGACATCACACACTTCATGCCAGGCAAAAAACTGATCATGACTCGCTTATTAGCTGACCGCGCTACCGGCAGAATCCTGGGCGTACAGATTGTTGGTCCTGGTAAAGTGGACAAACGGATTGACACCATGGTTGCTGCCATTACATTTGGCGTAACCGCAAAACAATTGGCTAACTTAGACCTGTCCTATGCGCCACCACTGTCTTCCGCTATGGAAAACCTGACCAACGCCGCTAATGTACTTCAAAATACCATTGAAGGCAAAGCAAAGAGTATGCGTTTTGAAGAGTTTAAATCCAAGCTGGACAGCGATGATGTTGTATTTGTCGATCTGCGTACCGCTCACGAACGGGCTCAGAAAGCAATTCCAGCTAAAAATCAATTGCATATTCCAATTGAAGAATTACGGGCTCGTGCAAACGAAGTTCCAAAAGATAAAGAAGTTATCGTCTTCTGTATCCTGAGTACTCGTGGTTTTGAAGGTCAGTTGATTCTGAATCAAGCTGGCTATGACAATGTTAAATTTGTTCAGGGCGGCATTCAGTTCTGGCCATTTAACAAATAAGAGCGAAACTATATTCTTACAAGAATTTATTCCATAATGAAACCAGCCAGTGAATTTCCTATCTCACTGGCTGGTTTCATATGCTTTACTTTTGTAAATAAATAGCCAGCAGGGATTCATCTCAGAGTCCCCACTGGCTATTTTAATTATTTTCAGCTATTTCTGAACGTTATTACGCAGGACTATTTTCATCTTCCAGCAACTGATAAATTACGCCGCCTTCCACTTCTTTTGGTGGTCTGTTACCAACTAAATGACAGAATGTTGGCACAATATCTACATTACGAATTGGACGGGTGATATATTCACCTTTTTTCAAGCCCATACCAGCCCAAATGCATAATGCTCCTAAAGAATAGCCTTCGTTGGTTACGTACTGGAAACCATTACCATGTTCAAAGCCATATTCTCTCTTTAACTGGAAGAAGATATCGCCGCAATGTGGACCACCCATACCAACTGTTTCCATTTCTTCTCTGGTCATTGCAAAAGCAACAACACGCTCTTCTGGATGTTGTGGATCACGGTAGCTGTACAAATCACTGATAATCTGCTGTACCAGCTTATCATAATCTTCTGGCTCTACAATACCCTCAGGGTCGCGTCCTTTCAAGTTGATATAAATATGAGAGGTTCTGTGATTGATAGCTCTGGTTTTGCTCCAGTCAATCATATACATCCCTTCAATACCCGGCATCGGTACTGTTACTGTATAGCCCAGTTCTTCCATAACGCCTGCGTTGATGCCGGATAATTCACCAATCCCCGGGTTTTCATAGCCAGCAGAACGCGGAATCGCAGCATGGTCAGAGGTAACACAGACAACTGTATTTTCATCTAAATTATCTAACACAGTGCCAATATATTTATCATTGATTACATAGATTTCATCAATGATATCGCGGAATCTTTGCCATTCTTCATGACGGCCTTCTACAGCCTGTTCCATGTAGTGATGATTTACTAAGTCAATACTGTGTAAATGAATGTAGAATAACTGCCAGTCTGGATTTGTATCAAATAAATATTGTGTTGCTCTCATATGCCAATCATTTACCAAGTCAAAGGATTCCAATTCCATGGTATCCCCCAATACCGTATGACGATCCACGTTAGCAAAATAACACATTGGTCCTACATGTTCCATCAAATCATCATGAACAGATTGTGGATAGTAATAGGTTTTATCCTCACAGTCCATTACATGAGAAATATAGAAACGACCTGCAGATCCATCCTTTTCCATTTCCATTCCACGAATATAATATGCAACTTTTACATCCTTATCATCAATATTAAAAGTATCATAAATTGGTTTCGACCATGTGTTTAATGTACATTCTCCCAATGGCTGGTCAACTTTCTTATTTTTATAAATTCTAATATTTTCATAATTTTCTCCGTAGAACAAGGCTACACGACGAATCAAAGAATTGTTCATCGTAAAGATAACTTCTTTTGCACCTTCCGGTACTTCAAAAGCCCAACCTTCTGCATCTTTAATTGGCGTAAACAATTTATCATATTTATCATCATTAGATGCCTCTTCCGCAGAGAATCCCTTGATAACCATCCCCGGAGATTCCAAAGGCATATCGCCAAAGTGAGAAGCCGATGCTAAAATGTCGTCAATGGTCATCCCTTCTGGAATATCTTCTAAACCGCTATATTCGGCAGCTGGCGCAGAATCTGATTCAGTTGCAAATTTGTCAACCTGATCTTTATACACAACGCAGTCGCCAGAACTCTGGGTTACTGTATGGGCTACGTCTTTCATACTAGTGTATTCGCTATTAAACACAACAACTTTTTGGAACTGTGCAGACGAACGTAGGAATGGCACTACACCAACACCATCTATAAAGATATTATTACTACCTTCTACACGATTTGGCCATGCTTCACAATAGTTCAGCATGATACATTTTTTACCCTCATCTTCAAAAGCTTCCCAAATAAATTCAGATTCAACACGCATGGAGTTCCAATTCAGTTCTGTAATTCCCAGAGATTTTCCCAAAGTGTGATTTAAAAAGCAAGTAACACCATGAGTTCTAGGATAGTTCCCTGTGGCAATGGATGCCCAGTTTGGTGGGGTAATGGTTGGTAATACACCCATCATATCCAGAGTTTCTCTGGCAACGCCCTGTTCCAGTAATTTTTTCATATTTGGCATTCTGCCTTCATCAATCAGTCTTCTTACCACAACCGGATCGGCACCATCTAAACCAATCATCATCGCACGTTTCATACTCATAAAAATTCCTCCTTTGAAATACTACGATATCTTACCCTATGGCTTTATTATAGCCAGTTTTTCTAAAGAGGGGAAACAACTGCATTGACCACTTTTACATAGGGAACAACCGAAAGTTGTGTGCAAAATAAAACAAAAAGCACTTGCCGAACTGCTTCATCTCACAGCTCACAACAAGTGCTTACAGTATATTCTTTATAGCCTATAACGTTGCAAATATTTTTTCTACTTCTTCTAACAAAATAAGTTCCAGCTCATTTGGCTGATATTGTGTCGGATACAAAAAGTACACCTGTACGGTAGGATGATCATCCAAAGAAAGTAGTACAAAATCTTTATAAAAAGGATCCCGCATCGCAAGCCCTTTTGTAGTTACACCAAAAGCAATCTCATCCTGCACAGCCTGCCCAATCACAGTAATATTAGCAGAATCAGTAATGGCTTGTGTTTTCACACCATAACGTTTTTCTACAATATAAAATGTGCCTGGCATATAACCGTATCCTGCAAATAAACCATCTAAATCGCAAAAATTGATTTCTGTTTTCTTTGCCAATTTACTATTTTTAGATACAAAAATCTGCAATTCATCTTCGTATAACAATTTGAAAGTTAAGTCATCTTGAAAATCATTTAAAGAACCCCAGCCTGTATCTCCATCCACCATAGAAATCAATCCAACACCAACCTGATTATCCAACAAAACAGCCAAAATGTCAGATGTTAATTTTTCTGCAATTTCCAAACGGATTTTGGGATGTTTTTTGTGAAATAACGATAAAATTTCCGAACCCGCTCTAGCAAACACATAGGATACCATATAAAAGGACAGTGTTCCCTCCAACTGTGGCGCATAAGTTTGCGGGCGCATGGTATTATAAAGCTTCTGAAAACGCTCTACAATTTCTACAGCCTGAGCAACAAAAACTTCGCCTTCTGGAGTTAATGTCACACCTTTATGGGAACGATTCAGCAAACGAACCTCTAGCTCCGTTTCCAGTTTATTTATGGCTTTGCTAATTGTTTGCTGTGTCACATACAGTTGTTCTGCCGCTGTGGTAATGGAATGGGTCTGCGCTACCATACAAATATACTGTAACTGTTCAATATTCATAGAGCTTCTCCTATAATATCTATTCTGAACATTTTTTATAAAATAAAAAGGCAAGCCAACAATCTATTTGTCAGCTTACCCTTTATTATATGCAATGATTCAGAAAAATACAACATCCTTTTATCGCTGTACCAAAGGAACGACCTCTATTGCATCATCAGCCCGCAAACCGCAATACTCCAATAAATCCCCGCTAATAATACAATTCCACCTACTGACATCAATACAGCCTGTTTTTGTCGTGATTTTTTCATAGGATTATAATATACCATGTCAGCAGCTTCATCATAAACGATTAACGTATTACGACCAACTTTCCAATTTTCCGCATCTTTTTCTGGATAACTGTTGGTACAACGTAAAACTTGAAAATCTTTTGTAAATTCAAAGGTAACTTCCCGTTTTTGCATATTAGATTTTCCTGTCCCGGGTTTATTGGCAACAATGGTGCCCGTTGTATAATATCCTGGAAGCCGCTCTTTATCCTCTTGCTTCTGCACATAGAATGTACTGCCAATCAATAATAGCCCGACCAGCATACAAATTACACCAGCTGCAAACCATGTTACCATCTTACTTCTCCCCTTTCTGTTAAAGCCGCATCTTTTAACATTACAAACGAACTAGCAATGCATTCGTTCTGCTTCCGCTTCTAACTCTTCTAAAGATTTCCCTGCAGAGCTTGCACCCCAAATCAGACCAAAGAACGCAGGAATAAAATACCACAATGCATTCACAATATTAACACCTGCATAACCAGATATAGCATAAACTGCAGGCACTGTTAAAGTCATAAATACCGCTACTAAACGAGCCGAACCAAAAACCATCCCTGTAGCATTGCTTCTGATCTTTGTTGGAAAGCTTTCTGCCAAATAAGTCCACATCATGGTCATGGTACCGCCACCAAACAGTGAAAATGTTACACCCATCACTACCAAGGCAGTTAAACCCAGCGCCATACTTCCACTATTGATTAAATCAATCAACGGTTGTGTTGCAAACCCTCTTAATACACAAAGAGCGCCAGCAATACAGGAAAAGATGATAATCGGGATACGACGGCCGCCTTTATCGGAAATCATTGATACAACTACATCACCTAATGGTGTACCGATAACCCCAGTAGCAGCAACCAATAATGTCAACTGATATTGCAACCCCATATCCACACTAAATGTAGTCCCATAGTTTGACATGTAGAAAATCCCTAAAGTTGCACCCCAAGCCAAAACAACTACAACAATTGTCTGTTTGAAAAACGGTTTGCTGAACATAATTTTTAAACTTTCAATCATACCAATATTTTTAGTTTGTACACAAGATACCGCTAATGCACTTAAATCGCAAGGCTGACCAGTACAATCAGAAACAATCTTTTCTGCTTCCTTAATCCGCCCTTTCATAACCAACCAACGGGGGGATTCTTTTAACCAGCGCATAGCCACTGGCACTAACAAAATACTGATACCGCCAATCAGGAAACACAAACGCCAAGTGTGGGCACCAATCCCCACCATGGCCGCACAATAAAATGCCCCAAAAGGAATTCCTAATGTACCAGCTGCAATGGATAATGCCTGGTATTTACCACGATTATGAGATGGTAACATTTCTGCCATATATACCATAGCTACTGTAACCATACCAATGGTGCCGAATCCAATCAAAAACCGACAAATTAAAAAGTTAATATAATGACCACTTAACGCATTGACAATGGAAGCAATGGAAAATAACCCCACCAGACCAATCAGCGTGTTTTTTCGTCCGATCTTTGTAGCAATCATACCACCAAAGAAACCACCCAAACACATACCTAAAAAGTTCAATGCATTCATCTGGGATATCTGTGCTAATGTAAAACCTAAATCTTCCATAACGGCTGGTGTAATATTTCCAAACATCTGCATATCCATTTGATCAAAGAAATAGCAAACTGCTGCAATCCACAAAAAATGTTTATGGGGCTTCCCCAATTTTTGCATCCCATCAAAATAATTATTGCTGGCTGCACCTTGTTGTACTTGTGCCATAAGTTTCACACTCCCTTATATAAAAAATAAACCTATAAATTAGAACATTGTTACTACCTACAAATAACTTTTCATAACAAAATAACTAAATTTGAAACACTCCTCTCTTAATAAACTTTTGCTACTATTTCAAAATTATTTATTTGTAGTATAATTTATATTTACATTTTACCTTTCTTTAAGGTATTTGAGAAACTACTCTTTCGCACCTTTCTTTTAACAGCACAACCAATAGTTGTAGTTTAATATATAATAACTGCAAAGATGTTTAATCTTTTTCACTATCACAATCGCACACCTAAAACAAAAAACAGAATTTTCATATCATAACAAGAAACCATATACTATATTCCAAAACGGTGCAAATATACCAAGCACCGCAACAGTATTGCCCACGTTCCTACATAAATTGGACACTTATAATTCATCCGTTTCATAGTCAAAATTACACAGTTTCTCTTTATGAATACCAGCTCGGTCCATAACTTCAAGTCGTTTCATAGCCCAACTTAAAGTTTCACATACTTTTGAAATATTCAACTGTTTATGCCGCCTATCTTCTTCCATCTCCGTAAAATAATCATATTCCACATGTTCCACATAATCTTGAGCCAGTTTATAAATCTCTGGCTCTGTACCATACTCAATTTTATGACAATTAGGGCAATATAATTCTACTCCCGAGCCACCGTATTTATTATAAATTATAATTTTAGGTTCTAATGGACCACCGCACATCTTACAAACGCAACGTTCTGCCCTTTCTTTGATAATTTGAGGATCTTTTGCCATTTGCTCCTGCCTCCTTATTGCAACACTTTAAATTTTCTTGTAAAATGATGCTCTGATGCAAATTCTATGTTAATAAAAAAATGTTGTTCCGTCCAAAGTACGGTTGCTTTGGTTCCAAAAAAGTCTGTCAAATTTTCTTCTGTAAAAATTTCCTGTAGATCACCTTGAGAATGTAATCTTCCATCTCGCATTAATGCCGCTTTATCAAAAAATGGCAAAATTTCTTCGGTATGATGAGTCACGTATACTATAGTAATCTGTTTTTGATCTGCCAATTCCTGAATCATCCGTAAAAAGTTTTCTCGGGCAAAAATATCCAATCCACTACAAGGTTCGTCCAGCATTAAAACTTTTGGATCACCCATTAACGCCCGCGCAATCAAAACACGCTGCTGTTGCCCCTTGGATAAGGTATCATAAGGATAACGGCTCCGTTTGTCCAGACCAAACTCCCGTAAAAGCGCCTTAGCCTGCCGAATATCCTTATCAGAAGGTTCTTCCTGCTGAAACCCCAAAGTTCCGTATTTTCCTGCAAGAACAATATCTAAAATAATTTCTTTTTGCAAATATCTGTCAAAAAAAGAACTGCTGACAAATCCAACATTTTTACGTAATGTAATAAAATTTTCATCATCAACCAATTGGTCAAACAGATAGGTTTCTCCAAAATTTCCACTTTTATATCCTGCTAATATACTCAACAATGTTGTTTTTCCACAACCATTCAATCCAAACAGAACCCAATTTTCCCCAGGTTTCACTTCCCAGCTTAAGTCCTTCACAATATATTTAGAACCATTTTTCAAACTCAAATTTTCTGCTTTCAAAATCGCCATCTGTCACCGCTCCTTTCTATAGTTTATATATTTTCATTATACGTTGCCAATATTTCATTGTGAAACATCCATCCGCCAACTTTCTTTTACATCCACAACCGATGGCTGTTAGTCCTGCGCCACAAATAAGAAACACAAAAAAACAGGCTACATAGAGTCTCCTCTACACAGCCTGTTCAGCGGCAATTATTCAGCAACAGGATATACACTAACCTGTTTTTTATCTCTGCCTTTTCTTTCAAATTTAACGATACCATCCACTTTTGCAAACAAAGTGTCATCGCCACCAATGCCTACATTAGTACCTGGATGGATTTTGGTACCTCTCTGTCTGTACAGAATGTTGCCAGCCAGTACAAACTGTCCGTCAGCTCTTTTGGCACCCAGACGTTTGGATTCGGAGTCACGACCGTTCTTTGTAGAACCTACCCCTTTTTTAGATGCGAACAACTGAAGATTTAATTTCAACATTCCAATGCACCTCCCTTTATTCTCAAATTCTGTATTGAAATATATTTGGGATACTCTTCTTTTAAATTCTGAAACCCTGTTACCAGAGTCTGCAAAATAATCTGCGCTGTATACTGTTGTTCCTGCTGTAAATCAACAGGCAAACGATAATATAAAAAACCGTCTTGGCTTTTTACAGTACCTTCTACACCAAGCTGTACTTCCAAACTGTTAATCACAGTGATTGCCAGAAAAGAAGCCGCTGCACAGACAATATCCTGACCGCTGGGTGCATACCCGGCATGTCCCGAGATTTGAAATCCCGCAATGTTGGTTCCCGATTTTACAATCTGTACCTGAATCATAAGCTTACGCTTCGATTTTTACTACAGTTGCTTTTGTGAAAGGCTGACGATGACCTTTTTTTCTACGGGAATTTTTCTTAGCTTTATATTTGAAAACAACAATTTTTGGAGCTTTGCCGTTTTCTTCTACTTTCAGTTCAACTTTAGCGCCAGCAACATATGGAGCACCAACGGTTAACTGACCATCTTTGTTTACCATCAATACTTTGTCAATATTAACGGTTTCACCAGCTTCAGCGTGTAATAATTCAACTGTGATTACATCGCCTTCCTGAACTTTATACTGTTTGCCACCTGTTTCGATAATTGCGTACATTCTCTGCACCTCCTTCAAAATACTCGCCTGAACTTAGGTAACGTCGCTATTATGCATATGTTTTCAAACCCAGCCCGCGCGGTTTCAGCGACATGCGCTTACAAAATAGAATTATACTATTTTTTCTAAATAAAGTCAACGAAAGAATGAAAAATTTCGGAACAACCTCAACAAAAATAATCATTTCAATAAATTTTACATGAAATATCAGACCGTCCCAATTACATATCTATAACAAACCATCATAATTCATTGAAACAGAAAATTTCCCATCAACTATTGACAAAGAGCCTTTTCTTTACTTCAACTACTGATAAAGAACAGTTAAATTCAATAAAAAAACCGGCCCAGAGAACCTGAACCGGTGAATTTACATTGGCTGGGGTACTAGGATTCGAACCTAGGATGACGGAGTCAGAGTCCGTTGCCTTACCGCTTGGCGATACCCCAGCAAAAACCACAAAATATATTATAGCATATAATTTTCTATTTGCAAGTCTTTTTTTTGTATTGTGCGCTATTTATTGTTTTCCAACAACAAAACAATAACATATTGCCACATAAACGATGCCTCCCATTTATGCAGCAAACCTATGTTGTTTACTTATTTCAATGCATCTGTCAACTGCGGTACAATCTGTTTTTTGCGAGACATTACACCTTTTAAATAGGTTCTGTCTGTCGCATCAGAGTTGAATGCAGCCTTTACCGCTGCTTCAGCGCCTTCGCCGCAATAAATCAGATCTGTAGATTCGTCCATAATATCTGTCAGCATCAAAAATAACATATCTGCACCATGTTCCGCAAAACTTTCCCGCATATACTTCTGCATTTTTGGTTTTAATTCCTGCAGTTCTTCACCGCTCATAGAGGTTACCTGGCCCACACCAAAGGTTTTACCGCCGGAAGTAAATTTTTTGAAGTCCAAATACAAAATTTCTTTCTCTGTCTTGTTGCCCAGTTCACTGCCTGCCACAAACATATCTTTGGCATATGCTTCAATATCTGTAATACCGGCTAAAGCAGCCAACTTCTGAGCGATTTCTTTATCCTGCGCAGTACAGGTTGGAGAACGGAACGCTAATGTATCAGAGAGAATTGCCGAGCACAAAACCCCGGCTACTGCAGGCTCCGGTTTACGATTCTGCTGATGATAAAACATCGCAACAATCGTCGCTGTACACCCTACTGGAATGTTACAAAATAAAATTGGTTCAGAGGTTTGCAAACCTCCAATTTTGTGATGATCCAAAATTTCCAGAATCTTAGCATCCTGAATACCATCAACAGCTTGTCCAGCCTCATTGTGATCTACCAAGATTACATCTTGTCCAGCTACATTGGTCAGTAACTGCGGCGCTTCCAAACCAAACCGATTTAACACAAACTGTGTTTCCGGGTTTAATTCACCAGCCCGTCCAGCTGCATATCCATCACCTTTTAAAACTGCATATCCAATTGCAGAACAAATGGAGTCAGTATCTGGGTTTTTATGACCTGTTACAAAAATCATCGTATCACTCATTTTTTCCACCATCCATAAAAAATTTCAAACATATTTTACACCATATAAGAAACAGATACAAGTTCTATAAAAAAATATATAACATTCTTTCTATTTTGTATCTACGGTTCCTTATGTCAAAGTTATACCTGTTTATTCAAAAACTTTAAAAATTCTACATATTCCTGTACCTGACTTCGCTGACTATCGCTAAAGTCATCTGGTAAATGAATACAAGTATCAGAACGCTCATAGGAAACAGCAGTGTCAATTAAACCAAATAGATAATCCAATGAAACATCAAAAAATTTTGCCAGCATTATTTTGCTGCAATCATCTGGTGTCGTCTTACCATGCTCGTAAGAAGATATGGTATATTTGCTTACAAATAAAATATCCGCCAGTTCTTGTTGTGTTAACGCTCTTCGCTTTCTTAAAAGAATCAATCTTTCTCCAAACAGATTCTCGTTATTCCATTCGAACAACAAATCCTGTTTCTTTGTTTTCATAAATAATTACCCATTTCTAAAAGCCAATAAATTTTATTTATCGGTAAAGTATACAGCCATCCTTATAACACATTCACTGCTGTCAAAATCATTTCTGCTTCATTTTATCAAAAAATACAGTATTTATATTTATCCCTGCAGCGCCTGCCAATTACACATTAACTGTTCTGCAGCAGCTTTTACATCAGTCTGTCCAAAAATCGCAGATATAACTGCCACGCCAATAACGCCAGAGCCTTTCAATGCAGACATATTATCCGCCGAAATACCTCCAATGGCCACAACAGGAATCTGCACAGCTTGACAGATAGCCCGCAATGTTGCAAAGTCTACTTCTACAGCATCTGCTTTGCTGCTTGTCGGAAAAACAGCACCAACTCCAAGATAATCGGCACCAGCTTTTTCAGCAGCTAAGGCTTGTTCTACCGTTTGCGCCGATACACCAACTACCTTTTTATTTCCAATCTTTTGCCGCACTTCCAATGCAGCCATATCTTCCTGTCCCACATGGACACCAGCCGCATCTACAGCCATAGCGATTGCAAGATTATCATTAATAATCAACGGAATCTGATAATCATCTGTTACCTGCTTTACTTCTTGCGCCAATGCTAAAAATTCCTTTTCGTCAATCTGCTTCTCCCGCAACTGTACAACCGTTACACCACCCAAAATGGCTTGTTCCACTTGCTGAGCCAAACTTTGTCCTGGTTGCAGCCATTTGCGGTCAGTTACTGCATATAAAGCCAACTTCTTTTCAGATATATTCAACTTTAGCACCTCCATCCAGTTGTGCAGCTGTCATTAAACTGATAGCATCTACCATGGCTGCGCGGAACGTAAGTGTCCCATACGCAGGACGATCTGCAATTTCTCCGGCAAGTCCCATAGCAGCAACAGCTGCAACACAAGCTGAAAAAACATCTTCTTGATTGGCCGCCAGATAAGCCCCTAATAAACAAGTCAACATGCAACCGCTTCCTGTAATGCGGGACATTTTCGCAGTTCCATTGGAAATCAGACAACTTTTTTCTTTGGTTGTAATCAAATCCTGCTTTCCGGTTATGATAATCACAGCGCCTGTGCGTCCAGCCAATGCACGGGCAAATTGTACCACTTCCGGCAAGGTTTGTGCATTTACTTCATCTGCTATATCAGCATCCACACCTTTTGTAGTGCCACTACCCAATGCAACCGTTTTGATTTCTGAAATATTACCACGAATTGCTGTAAAATTTACTTCTTGCAACAATTGAAATACTGTTTGTGTACGAAACGTAGAAGCACCAGCACCGACAGGATCCAAAATAACCGGATGCCCTAACGCATTGGCTTTTTTTCCTGCCTTTATCATAGACGCAACGGTACGTTCATTTAATGTACCAATATTAATAACCAACCCATTACAGATTGTAGTGATATCTTCTACCTCATGAATATCATCAGCCATAATGGGAGATGCGCCACAAGCCAATACAATATTAGCGCAATCATTTACAGTTACATAGTTTGTAATACAATGCAACAACGGTTTTTTCTGCTGCACTTGTTCTAAACATTGTGAAAACATATCCTCCACTCCTTTATCCGTCTATTATTATTGTACCATATTGGAATGGTATTTGTAAAAAGAAACCGCTTTACCAACACAGACAAAAAATCTATATAATAACATTATTTTAGAAAATAACAAGTAAGATATCAAAATATCTCTCAATTTCCGGCTTTTAAGCACAAAAAAACCGGCTCAGAGAATCTGAACCGGTGAATTTACATTGGCTGGGGTACTAGGATTCGAACCTAGGATGACGGAGTCAGAGTCCGTTGCCTTACCGCTTGGCGATACCCCAGCAAAATCACAAGACTTATTATATCACACTTTCCTTATATTGCAAGCTTTTTTTTATTAATTTTCAAATTGCTGCGTATCATAATAATACGGCATAACCAATACTACTTTCGTCCCTTTGCCAAGCGCACTGTCAATCAACATTTTTCCTCCATGCAGTTCCATGATCTCACTTGCAATAGATAATCCCAAGCCTGTACCACTTTTGTTACTGCTGCCTTTATAGAATTTTTCTTTTACTCGTTTCAAATCTTCCGGCGAAATACCACTACCATTGTCTTCTATAATCATAACAATTTGATCATCTAACACCTGACTGCTGATTTTTATTTCAGCTCTTGGCTTTCCTGCTGTAAATTTCAAAGCATTGTCTACAATATTGACAAATACTTGCTTTAGACGATTATAATCGGCAATGACCCAACTTTCTTTATTATCAGTCAATATCGTCATCTTCACTTTTTCCTGGTGACAACGCACAGAAAATTGGTTATGAATATCAGTCAATAAATGATTGATAGAAAACTCTTCTTTTTTTAGCGCAATCCGATGCCCTTGCAATTTGGAAAAATCCAGCAAATCATTCACCAAAATAATTAGTCGGTCTGTTTCTTTACTGATAATATGCAAACCTTCTTCTACCACCGCTGGATCATCCTGCAAATCCTGCATGGTCTCTGCCCAGCCTTTAATAGAAGTCAGCGGCGTGCGCAGTTCATGAGAAATAGAAGAAATAAACTCATTCTTGGCCTGGTCTGATTTTGTAATTTCCTTTGTCATAATATTGACCGCATCTACCAATTGCCCAATTTCATCATTATGATATTTAATAGCAGTGACTTTATAATTTCCCTGAGCAACTTCCTCAGTAACACGAACCAATTCCTGAATAGGAACTAAAATCCGTAAAGACATGGTCCGCCCAAAAATATACGCCACACTAATTACAAATACACCGCAAAGAGCCACAAATAATGTATAATTAACAATAATTTTATACGTAGGCTCCAGACTAGACACATATCTCAGCACGCCAACAATTGTATTATCGTCATAAATAGGTGCCGAAACTGCAATAATCAATTCATCTAATTCACTGCGGCCTTTCCAAGTGTCCACTTTGCCGCTTAAAGCCTGAATAAAATCACCAGTTGTCACAATCTCATCAGAAGCAGAGCCGGTGCTGTCAATAACCACTTTCCCGCTCAAATCTAACACTTCAACTAAGGCATTTTCTTCCACATCCATATTTTCAAAAATGTAATTGGATTTTGTATAGATATCTCCGGCATCTGCATACCGATTAAAAAAATTGGCAGCCGTTTCCGTATGATTCACCAAAGTCCGTTCAACACCACCCAAATAATATTGGCTGATTACAATGGTAAAGATACATTCCAGTAAAAGTACAGTAAATAATGCAATTGCCACATAGTTACTGACCAACCGTTTACGAATGCTTTGCACGGTTATTCATCGCCTCCCCACCAGCGGTAACCATATCCCCAAACCTTTTCAATATATTTAGGATTGGACGGATCATCTTCTATCTTTTGACGAATACGGCGAATGTTTACATCCACAATCTTGAAATCGCCAACATAGTTATATCCCCACACGTTATTCAATATTTCATCCCGATGTACAGCTTTATTGGCATTCTCCATAAAGTATTTTACAAGAGTAAATTCAATTGGTGTCAATTCAATTTCTTTGCCGTCTTTCAATAACTTTCGTTCATCTTGCAAAATCACAAACTTTCCAGAAACAATCTGATTGCTCTGCATATTTTCATGTTTATCTGAAACATGCAACCTACGCACCAAAGCATTGATTCTGGCCAATAATTCTTTCGGACTGAATGGTTTTACAATATAATCGTCTGCTCCCAACTCCAGTCCTTCTATTTTATTTTCTTCCTGCCCCTTGGCTGTCAACATGATAATTCCCATAGACGGATACTTTTCCCGAATCCTTTTGCATACTTCAAAACCGCTGATTCCCGGCAGCATCACATCCAACAAGGCAATATCTACAGTCTCATCTATCTTTTCCAAAGCTTCCTCTCCACTTGCCGCTTCAACAATATCAAAATTATACCGTTTTAAATTAACCAAGATAAAACTTCGGATAGACGCCTCATCTTCCAAAACTAAGATTTTTGTCATTTACGCTCTCCTCCTTCTATCTGCAAGCAAGAAATTAATCTGCTTGCATCTACCTGAAATCCATTAAACTGCTGATTTTGAATATCAGCAATGTATATCTTATTGTTAATTGGGTTATTACCCAACACAACCATATCCTCTTTTAATTTCATCGTATCCCAAGTCAACTGATCAACGGCAGCAATAGAAAAGACAGTTTCAAATACAAAGGTTCCTGTTTCATAATAAAAATCTACCCAGCTTAAAGTTCCCTCTGTGCGGAAATCATAATACAAAGAATCCATCCATTCCAGAGGTACAGAAAAACGATATCCTTCGGCATGATTTTCCAAAACTGCATCTACCGCTTTCATACCTTCTTGCCCATCCCATTGCAGCCAAACCTGAATATAATCCTGATAGGTTTTGGTTGTATTATTATTTTCCGGCTCCCATAAAGAACAAACCTCCAATATTCCATCACCATTCTCATCTCGGAACAAATCCATATTGCTCATATCCTCATAATCATAGGGTAAAGTTTGCTCCAACAGCATAGCAAAACCTTCCTCTGTTTCCTTCAATAGCAATACATTTACAAAATGATTATGCCGCATAGCCAAGTAAACACCATACTGGTCCTTACTTACCTTGTCAAACCGCATTTCGCTGCAGTATCCATCAAACGTTTCATCATAAACGGAATAAATTCCATCCTGTCCATATTCATATACTACAATATTACTGCTACCTACCAATACAGTTGTATCAGTATGGGCTGTCACAATTACATTTTTATTATTCACATTTTTGGCCAAAGTAATTTCATCATATGTAATTCTGTCGCCGCTGGTCACTTCCTGCATTTCACCTTGTTTTAACTGATACAGATACAATTCTTTTAAAGAACCATATCCTGTACGTACACCAAGCAGCAGTTCCATATTGCCATCATCATCTAAATCTTTTACTGAAAAATAATGAATATCCGTTCCATAAGCAATTGCCTTATGGGACAGAAACCATTGCCTATCTGATTGATCCAAAATTAAAAAACCCAACATAAAATTATTCTCTTTATTGGCATAAAAGGCTATAATTTCATCCTCGCCATCCCGATCTAAATCAATAAATTGATAGGCATTGTTATTATCCATCCCTTTTGGCACAATCAGATTTTCCTCACGCCCTAAAAAAGATGTGATCAATTGTTTCTGCTGTAGCTTTTCCTGATTGGACGCCGGCGCTTGAATTAAACTATCCGGAGATACAAATTCAAATTCACAGCCAACAAGCAGTAAACTTAGCAGACAACACAGAAAATATAGTTTTATTTTCATAAAAAATCCCCTGACTTTATGTATTCCAACTTATTATATCATATCTGTTACAAGGATAAAAGTAAGTGCGTGGAAAGGAATTCCGTTTATTGAAAGTAAAAAAAGAACCATCACACGTTTCGGTGCAATGGCTCTTTCCCCTGTCATCACTAATTTAATTAGCTGCCGTTGTTTTTTTCTTTTTGTGTAAAACGATCTCTGGTACTTTACCGTCAGTAATACATTCTTTATGAATGATTACCTTTGCAATCTGCGGATTAGACGGAACTTCGTACATAATATCGTTCATTGTTTTTTCTACGATAGAACGCAAGCCCCTGGCACCTGTGTTACGCGCCAAAGCTGCTTCTGCAATGGCAATCAAAGATTCGTCTGTAAACTCCAGTTCTACATCGTCCATTTTCAGCAAACGCTGATATTGTTTAATCAAAGCATTTTTAGGCTCTGTTAAAATACGAATCAACGCATCTTTATCCAAAGCATCCAAGGTAACAATCACCGGCACCCGTCCAATAAATTCTGGAATCAAACCAAATTTCAACAAATCCTCTGGAACTAAGTCTTTTAGCAGATTGTGCTGTTGTTTTTCTTCCTTTGTTTTTACTTCGGCATTGAATCCTAAACCTTTTTTGCCTACTCTGCTTTCGATAATCTTTTCCAGACCATCAAAAGCGCCGCCTAAAATGAACAGGATATTATTGGTATCCAATTGGATAAATTCCTGATGGGGATGCTTACGACCACCCTGTGGAGGTACGTTAGCAACTGTTCCTTCCACAATCTTTAATAATGCCTGCTGCACACCTTCACCGGATACATCCCGGGTGATAGATGGATTGTCACTTTTACGGGCAATTTTATCAATTTCGTCAATATAAATAATACCCTTTTGCGCCATATCCATATCAAAATCAGCTGCCTGAATAATTTTCAGTAAAATATTTTCCACGTCTTCCCCTACATAACCGGCTTCTGTCAAAGAGGTAGCATCCGCAATAGCAAACGGCACCTTCAAAATTTTAGCCAAAGTCTGTGCCAACAGCGTCTTCCCGCTGCCGGTAGGTCCAATCAGGCAAATATTTGATTTTTGCAGTTCAACGTCATCGCTGACTGCTGTACTGTTAATTCGTTTGTAATGATTGTAAACAGAAACCGCCAATGTTTTTTTAGCTTCATCCTGCCCAATCACATAGGTATCCAGAATTTCTTTTATTTCAATGGGTTTTAACATCTCTGAAATATCAATATCCTGTTCTACACCCAGCTCTTCAATCACAATTTCATGACACAGATTAATGCATTCATCACAGATGTATACGTTAGGCCCTGCTACGATTTTTCTTACCTGATCCTGTGTTTTTCCACAAAAGGAACACCGAATCAGTTCTTTCTCATCTTCCAAGTTATGCATGTACTCACCTCATAAAAGCCATTAATGTTTGCTCATAACCTCGTCAACCAGTCCATATGCTTTTGCCTGCTCAGCTGTCATGAAATTATCACGCTCTGTATCCTGCTTAATTTTTTCCAGACTCTGTCCTGTTCGTTCTGCCAAAATTTTATTTAAGGTTTCTCTGGTTCTTAAGATATGTTCTGCATGAATGGCAATATCTGTAGCCTGACCACTGGCACCACCCATAGGCTGATGGATCATAATTTCACTGTTTGGCAGTGCAAAACGTTTTCCTTTTGCACCAGCTGCCAGTAAAAAGGCTCCCATACTGGCAGCCATTCCCAGACACACAGTGGATACATCAGGCTTGATATAGTTCATAGTATCAAAAATTGCCAAACCGGCAGTCACCGAACCACCTGGACTATTAATGTACAAAGAAATATCTTTATCCGGATCATCTGCCTCTAAAAATAACAACTGCGCAATAATCGCATTGGCTGTTACATTATTTACCTCATCTCCTAAAAGAATAATTCTGTCCTTTAATAATCTGGAATAAATATCGTAAGATCGTTCACCGCGATTGGTTTGTTCGACAACCATTGGAACTAAATAGCTCATCCTGATTATCCTCCTTTGCTAATTGAATTTCTCTTATATCTTAACCAATTTTTGCATTTTCTAAAAGGAAATCGGAAACTTTTTCTAATAATAAATTACGTTTAATTGCGTTTACCTGACCTCTCATTGTAAATACTTCTTTGATGGTTTCTACTGGCTGTTTGTACATGTCAGCCATTTTGTTGTATTCTGCTTCCAGTTCTTCATCAGAAATTTCCAGATTTTCTTTTTCTGCAATTGCTTCAAATACGATCTGCTGTTTTACAAAGCTTTCTGCTCTGGCATTACATTCGTTTTGGATATCCTCCATATTGCCGTTAGTCAGTTTTACATAATCTTCTAAACTGATTCCCTGCTGGCTCATCTGGAACCGAATGTCATTCATAAAGCTTTCTGCTTCTGCTTTTACCTGAGATTCTGGAGCAACAACATCGCTCTGTTCTGTCACTTTTATAGCAACTTCTGCTTTATATCTGTTTTTGATTTCAGCAGCTTTTTCTTCAGTCAGCATAGCTTTAATATCTTCTTTATATGCATCAACTGTTTCAAAATTGCTTACATCTTTTACAAATTCATCATTTAATTCAGGCAATGTTTTCCGTTTAATGCTGTTTAAAGTTACTTCAAAAACAACAGGCTGACCAGCTAAATCACTTACATAGTAATCTTCTGGGAAACTCAGTTCAATATCACGTACTTCTTCCACTTTCATACCCTGCATTTTTTCTTCAAAACCAGGAATGAAGGATCCGGAACCAATTACTAAATCATAACCTTCAGCGGAACCGCCAGCAAAAGGTTCGCCATCTTTTTTACCAACAAAATTGATATTAGCAGTATCGCCTTCTTTTAATACAGTGCGTTTATCAGTAATTGTTTTTACTTCTGCATGTTTGTCTCTGATATCATCCAGATACTGGGTAATTTCTTTATCAGAAACTTCTCCGTCGATTTCCTGAATTTCGATACCTTTATATTCGCCAGTTTCTACTTTCTGTTTGGTATCTACAGTTGCTTTAAAGATAAATTCTTTTCCTTTTTCAACTTGTACGATATCAAATTCAGGACGGGCAATTGGCTGGAAGAACGGATCAGCTTCTACAGCTTCTCTTACCGCATCTACATATTGTGGCATAACCAGAGTATTTGCTGCTTCTTCATAAAATACTTCTGGGCCATACATTTTTTCAACCACATTCATAGGCACTTTCCCTGGACGGAAACCAGGGATTTTAATTTTTGGCGCCATTTCTTTATATGCTCTTTTCATTGCTTCTCCAAAAATTTCAGCTGGCACAGTAATGGTCATTTCTACCTTTACTTTATCCAGTTTTTCAATACTTACAGTCATTTCAAAATTCCTCCTAAATAGTAATATATTAATTTATTATGATTTAAGCATTGTGCATCCAGATTATTATACCTCGAAATGCTCTGCTAGAAAAGTTTTTTTTGAATTTTTCTTTAAATAAATCACTGTTTTTCTGCAAATTTCTCTTGTCAGCCGTTCTCTTTGATTCAATTACTGCAAAAATTAAAAAAATCCTGCTTCCATCTTTATTTTTTTATCATGCGAAAAGGAAATCCTAAGTTAGTTTCTTTCTTCATATTCTTTCAAGCGAACATACAATGTACTGCGGGAGATACCACAATATTCAGCCAATTCCAGAATGGTAATTTCTCCGCTGCGCCACAGCCCATACTGCTGTGCAAAATCTTCCGGCAATTCAATCTGCGGACGCCCAAATTGTACACCACGGGCTTTCGCAGCAGCAATGCCTTCTGCCTGCCGTTGTCTGATATTTTCTCGTTCCATCTGGGCAGTATAGGACATAACCGCTAAGACAAGATCTGCGATAAAAGTTCCCAATAAATCTTTACAGTATGTGGTATCTAACAATGGAGTATCAATCACGCGAATATCCGCCCGCTTCTCTTTGGTAATAATCCTCCATTGCTCCATAATTTCTTTATAGTTACGCCCCAACCGATCAATACTCTTTACAATTAATACATCATCCGGTTTTAAGCGCCGCATCAATTTTCGATAAGCGGGCCGTTTAAAATCCTTCCCGCTAAGTTTATCCATATATAAATTGCCTTCTGGAATATCATATTGGGTTAAAGCAGCCAACTGTCTGTCTTCATTCTGTTCTCTTGTTGATACTCTTACATAACCATAAATTGCCATTCTTTTCCGCTCCTTTTGTGATCAATCTGCTACAACTATTTCTACTCATCTTTAAAGTAAACTGCTGACATTAAAAGTGTATCATTGCTCCCCAGAAAATGAAAAGAATTCACAAACAGGTATGATATTTTTATATAAAAAAACATCCCTACACGAATGATAGAATAGGAACGTTTATATAATTCTAATGCGATTGTATATATTTAACTTTGAATCCTTAATTTATATTCAATTACAAAATATCTTTTATTATCTTATAAATTCCTGTTTTTATAAAAAATATGCATAAAAAGAATAATATACCACATTTTCTGTAGTTTTACACTAATATTTATAGTTTTAATGAATAATAATACATAAGAATCAGGTAAAAAGCAGTCTTTCTTTTGAGGGTATGGTACATTGAATTCGCAACTATTTTAATAAAATGAGAGGTGTTATCATGTCAGAACGCACACCTGAAATTATCCGCAATTTGCGGGAAGATCACGAATTAAAACAGGACACCATCGCTAAGCATTTGGGTGTCGTACAGCAAACCTATTCGAACTACGAAAAAGGTCACACTTCCCTTCCGCTTGACTATTTGGTTAAGCTGGCAAAGTTCTACAACGTCTCCTCCGATTTTCTACTGGGCCTGACAACTTTTCAAAAGCCATCAACAGAAATGGACAAAATTTACGTTCAGGGAAAAACGCTTGGTGAAATCGCTTCCGCTTTGTCAACCTTATCCACTGAAAAACGGAAAATGTTGTTGGATTTTCTCAGTTACTTATTAGCGAGACAAAAAGAAGAACAGCAAAAACAAAAAACGTAATATCTTTATAACAATTTTAACCGCAAAAACTAATATTTTTACTATATTTATGCCTAAATGCAAAATTCCTGATATAGTTTTATTATGGACAAACGTATTTTTTTCATAACTACGTCTATTCATTGTAAAACAGGAACATTTTCGCCCAAATATACTTATCGTTACAATTAATGCAGCAGATCATTCCAAAACCTTGCTGAAAGACGAACCATTGTTGGCCTCCTCTTTCGCAAGGTTCTTTCTACATTTAGGTTAAATATCATTTCCATGTTTCACATCTTTCATAAATAATTTTGCAGCAGCTTTGCGTTTTCTTTTATCTTATCTTATGATAAGATAAAAAAAGAAAGATGAGTAATTAAGGAGCACCTATATGAATATTTATGGACTTACCTTTTCTCAATTGGAAGACTATCTCATAGCCTCCGGTGAGAAAATTACCAAAGCACCTTTTATTTTTAAAGGCTTATATCAGCAGCAAATCAATTCTTTTCAAGAGCTTCTAAACATCCGACAAAGCTTAAAGGAACAATTGCAAACCGACTTTTCACTGTCTCTGCCACGTCTTTTACAACAAAGCAGCGGAGAAAACACAGAAAAATTTCTTTTTGCCTTACAGGATGACAGCTTAATCGAGGCTGTTCTCATGCGTCAAAAATACGGAAACAGTCTTTGCATTTCCAGTCAGGTAGGCTGCAACATGGCCTGTAATTTCTGTCAGAGCGGCCGTTTTAAAAAAGTACGCAATTTGCAGCCGCAGGAATTGGTAAGCCAGATTATCTTCGTACAGAAGTTTCTGCACGTTACCATATCCAACATTGTGCTGATGGGAATCGGTGAACCCTTTGATAATTATCAAAATGTCATGCAGTTTTTAGAAATTATCCAGCATCCTTATGGATTGGCTCTCGGCTCCAACCATATCACAGTATCTACCTGCGGTCTGGCACCGCAAATTGAAGCATATGCCACACATACTTACCATGGGTTACTGGCTATCAGTCTTCATGCACCAGATGAGCAAACCCGCAGCAGGCTGATGCCGATCAATCGTCGCTACCCAATAACACAATTGATGGATGCAGCTCGTTTTTATATTCAACAAACAGGAAAAAAAATAATGTTAGAATACACAATGCTGCAGGATATCAATGACACACCACAGCAAGCGCAGATGTTGTCTGATTTAATTGGTTCCGATGCTTTTCATGTTAATCTGATCCCGTATAATCAAACACAAAATTTAGGCTTTACAAAAAGTAGCCAGCAACAAATTATTACTTTTTACGATATCTTAAAAAAGAACCATATCACTGTAACTATGCGCCGTGAATTCGGCTCATCCGTTAATGCAGCCTGCGGACAACTACGAGCCGACTATGAACGCAACTAATGAATGCTGTTCTTTACCTTCGGGCATCAAAATCGGTTTAGATTTCTTATATTATTAGCATCATTTGAAATTCTCGAAAAGACCAAACTGCAAGTTCAATCTATTTCCAAAAAGCAGCCAGTTTTCCGTCTTAAATGACTAGAAACTGACTGCTTTTAAGCATCATTTTATTCTGATTATTTGTTCTACCATTTCGTTTTTCATTTTGTATTAACCTTGCCTGTACTTTTCATTTTCATTTGTTATCCAGCATAACGACTGTATGCCTGTAAAAAAATTTTTTGTTCCGTTTGCCGATAAGACTGATCCAGTAGATATATTTTTTGCTTTTCCGCTTCCGTCAGATGACACAGTAAATCCTGCATGGTATTGCCCTGCCAGATTTGCAGAACTGGCTCCAAAATCTGATATCCTTCCTGAATCAATGTTCCCACAACTGCAACATCCATTTTAAACATGGCACAGGCCGCGATCTGTACCTGCTTTACGTTACAGCTGCTATAAAACCGCAGTAATCCCCCTCTTGCCATATAAAAGGTTAATAAGTGAATACAGATAATCTCCTGTTCTCGCTCTGTCAACTGAGCAAAGTATTGTTTCTGCACCGTTTGATTTTCACAGGTAATAAATTGCTTTACTAATAACTGACATAAATAGGACCAACGTTTTTTATAATCTTCCATAAAATTATCCCTTCTATGTTATATGCCGCATTGACAATTGTCTCCATTCTCCTTTCCCGTTTCCGTCCTCCACCATTGCACCTTCTTCGCAAGGCATATAAAACCGAAAAACCGCAACATAAAATAAAAAACAGCAGTAAGAACGGTATTACATCTGTCGTTCCACCTGCTGTTATTTTTATTATTGGATGTTCATTTTTAAAACATAAACTTTACTTTTATTTATATATATTATACTACAGAATTAGAAAAAAGTGTAACAAAAATAAAAAAATTACCCATTTTCAGTTATTTTAAAATATGTTACACTTAATGACATATCATTTTCAATTAAGGAGGCATTTAACTGCTTTATGTTCATACAAATCATTCTAACCATTTGGCTGCTGGCGTTGATTTTCCTTACCAGAAAGTTTCGCAAAGAAAACCGTCTGCCGCAACAACGGATTTTCAGCATTTTCTTAATTATCTGGTCCTGCCTGTCCATTATCTATTACGATGTCTGGACCTTTACTTCCGGCATTTTAGAGCAAACCGCCGCACCTTGGTGGATTTATCTGCCGGTCATGTTTTTCTCTGTCTGTGCAGGTTTAGGGACCTACTATCTGATGATGACTTTCGGCAAATTTAAAGAATTTCAACAGAAAAAATTAGAGAAAAATAACAATGGCAATAACAACAAACCCAGCAATAAAAAGAACAGCACTGCCAATAAAAAAAGCAATAAGAAAAAATAGTCTTGTTAAACGATGAAAACTTAAATTTTTCACTGTTAAGAACCCCCTGATTTTGATATATGTTCTCATCTTTTGAACAAATATTAAAACCAGGGGGTTCTTTTACAATTTGCTATTTTTTATTTTCAGATGCCATGACTCTGCCGTCTATGAATGATTTCATAAATCAAACGCACACCCAAATTGATAAACAGTAATACCATACACATTGCTGCAGCAGGTGCTGTTTGTCCTGCTCCCTGCATACTAACAATCATGACGGACGCAATTGGTGCTGTTGGAAAATATAAAAACACTACCGCAGATATTGTTACCAACGAGTTAACAAAAAAATACACCCACATTTCGCAAATGGCTGGAAAACACATTGGTAATGTAACACGCCACAGCGTTTTATAAAATGGTACATTTAACGATTCGGACACTGTTTCAAACTCTCTGTCAATCCGTTTCAACGCTGTTGTAGCGGTAGAAAACGGCACAGAATAAAAGTGTACCATATTTGCCAGCATGATAATCCAGATTGTACCGTAAATACTATGAAACGGATTAATTATACTGTAATCCGTAAAGGGAATTTGAAAAGCAGAAGCATTGAAAAATAAAATAAAACTCAAACCTACCACTGTACCCGGAATAGCCAACGGCATTATAGATAAAAAGTAAGTAATTTTTCTGCTTAATGGGAACCTATAATTCTTCTCTATCATATATGCACCCACAAATGTCAAAATTGTCCCTAGAAATGCCGTCATTAGTGAAATCAATACGGAGTTACGGAATCCAATAACACCATTGCCAGCTGAAACATGACTCAAATCATAATTAGACAATGTAAGTGTCAAATTATATGGCCACAATTTAATCAGAGAAGCAAATAACGCAACTGCGAAAAACAAAATCATCGCTATTGCAACAATACTGCAAAATACCGTGGCAACAAAATCCGTTATTTTATGCGGTTTAATCTGATATGGCACAGATTTAGCACTGATTGCTGCACTTTGTTTCTGGCTGGTAATACGATCTACCACAAAAGACAACACTGCCGGAAACAACAAAATAATGCCAACTACAGCACCCATATTAAAATTCTGCTGTCCTACCACCTGCTTGTACACGTCTGTAGCCAGTACATTGAAATTACCACCCACCACAGACGGAGCACCAAAATCGGTAAAGCTGTAGGTAAAAGCCACAAAAATTGCACTAATAAGCCCATATTTAACATTTGGAATTGTAATTGTAAGCATTTTGCGCAATGCAGACGTCCCCATAGTATCTGCCGCCTCATATAAGCGATTATCTGCTGCTGAAAAAGCTACCATCAAAATAGTTGTTGCTACCGGAAAACAATAGATACTTTCTGCTATAATGATACCAACTTTTCCATATAGAGGAATTTGTATTCCCAACGTTGTCAACATTCCCTTATTGCCAAATAAATAAATCAATGCAATCCCCAAGAGCATAGTGGGTGCAAAAAGAGGCACCATACCTACATAGCGAAAGAATTCTTTCATCGGTACATTTTTCCGTGACAACGAATAGGCGAATAAAAATGCCAATGTAACTGCAATGATTGTAGATACAATAGCAATAAAAAAAGTATTTGAAATAGAGTATACCATAGCATTGCTGGAGAAATATTTTATGAACTGCGTGAAACCCGCAAAGCTACCATCTTTATATTGAAACGCTTTTGCAAATAATATACATAGCGGACACACCAAGAACAATACTAAAAAAGCAGCTACCGAATATAATGCTACAAAACGCATGATATCTTCTCTTGTAATCTGTTCTAATTTTTCTCTTATCATACTCATTAGCTTGAATTACCTTCCTTCCAAATATTTATTCAAAGGCTAGTACTTCTTCCTTTGGAAGGTTTACATATACACTTTCATGCACATGGAAATCCATATACTTTGCTGTCTGAAACGGAACATCTACTGCCAGTGTTATATCGCCACACAAGCAATTGGTAATTACTACTGTAACACGATCATAAAAACCGCGAAATTCAATATCTGTAATCTCACCGCGTAAACTAGAACCGCTTTCTTTTCGAGATAATACAATTTTTTCAGGACGAATCGCAGTCTGCCCTTTATCACCTAAACCATACGTTTTACTTTTTTCTGCATCAATAAAATTAATTGAGCCAATAAAATCAGCCACAAAAGGATTTTCTGGATGCTCATAAATTTCTTCCGGTGTACCAGATTGCATGATCACTGATTTATTCATTACTACGATACGATCTGCCATAGTCAGCGCTTCGTCCTGATCATGCGTCACCATAATCGTAGTTAACTTCATTTCTTTCTGAATATTGCATATCTCTTTACGCAATGACAATCGTACCTTGGCGTCCAACGCAGACAATGGTTCATCTAACAGTAAAAAATCAGGTTCCGTAGCCAACGCTCTCGCTAAAGCCACACGTTGCTGCTCCCCGCCGGACATTTGTGCCGGCAAACGATTTTTTGCATGAGATAATCGAATCATATCAAAAAGCCGATTGACACGTGCGTCAATATCACTCTTTTTCATCCTCTTATTTCGTAATCCATAGGCTACGTTTTCGTATGCAGTTAAGTTAGGAAATAACGCATAGGACTGAAACATAATGCCAAAGTTTCTTCTGGACGGCGGAAGATTGGTTACCTCCCTGTTTCCAATATAAATCTGCCCGGAAGTTGGACGATCCAGCCCGGCAATCAACCGCAACAATGTAGATTTGCCACAACCAGAAGGACCAAGCAGGCATACAAATTCACCTGCTTGGATTTCCAAATTGACATTGTTCAGCGCCACGTTTTTCTCGAATACCTTTGACACATCCGATACCTTTAAACTAACGCTCATAATAATCTCCTTCTGTCTTACTGTTCTTTCTGTGCGCTTTTCGCATCATATCGCTCAGACCACTGTTCCAATGTCGCCTCTCTATTCTGAGCCGCAACATTGAAATCAATTGGCAACAGCTGTTCTACCGGATTTTCAGGATATCCTTCCGGAATTGTACCACCTACACCTGTCGCTACGATTGGATAGTTGGTTGCATATTTTTTCATAGCATTGTCCGAAATCGCCCAATCTAAAAATCTTTTAGCAATCTCTTTTTCACCATCTTTTTTAATCAAAGCATTGGCTTCCATGTCCCAACCAGAACCTTCTTCTGGAAATACTGCTTCACAGATATCGCTACCCACTTCTTGCGCAGATAATAAACATCTATAACCAAATGATACACCGATACCATATTCACCTGTAGCGGTCTCTTTTGCAGGCTGACTGCCAGAATGCATATATACAGCTACGTTTTTATCCAGCTCATCTAAGTAATTCCATCCTTCTTCTTCACCGTACAAATTCAAAATACCGTTCACTGTCAGTAAACCTGTACCAGAAGAAGCCGGGTTACTCATCGCAATCAGACCTTGATATTTAGGGTCCAATAAATCCGTATAAGAAGTTGGTACTGTGTCAATTCCTTTGGATTTCAATACTTCTTTGTTGACAATCCATGCAGTTTCCCAAGCGTCAATACCAACCCAAGAAGGAACATCCGCATCATCTTTAAATTGCTCCAAAACATTTTCAACACCTGCCGGCGCATATGGTTCCAACATGCCTTCCTGTTTCAATACCAGCAAGCTAGTTGCAGATAATCCCCACACAACATCGGCCACAGGATTATCTTTTTCTGCCAGTAATTTAGATGTGATAATGCCTGTAGACTCTCTGGTAATATTAACTGTTACATCTGAATTCTGTTCTTTAAATTCTTCCAGATAATCTGCAATCTGATCATCTTCCAGCGCTGTATATACATTCAGTACATTTTCATTTTGCTCTGCCGCGTCTCCACTAGCACTGTCTGTACCATTCTTTTGTACACACCCTGCCATAGTCCCCACAGTAATAGCGGCCACCAAACACATTGCTACTAATTGCTTCCATTTCGTTTTCTTCATATTTTATGTTCCTCCTTAAATATCCTTGCTAATATATAATTTACCAATTTAATCTTGACCTTTTATGAGGATTTCGTTAGAGATTGGCCAATTTTTCGGCCCTCTTGTAAGATTTATTTTACGCATTCATTTTATTGTTTCTGCAAAAATAATCTGACTGCTTGCATGGGCAGGATGAGAACCCAGCACAGCACTGTTTTTTTCATAAATGCCGTGAAAGTCACTACCGCCAGTTAAGAACAATCCATATGCATCTGCATACTTCTGTGCTTTTTCACAATCCTCAGCACTGTGTGAAGGATGATTCCACTCGATGCCATCTAACCCAGCTGCCACTAACTCTGGAATCATCTCATAGTTGTCCTGCTGCCCCGGATGCGCCAACACGGCCAAACCGCCATCCGCCTTAATCGCTCGCACAGCATCTACCGCCTCCGGATAATCAATATCAAAATGACACGGACCATTATTTTTAAAAATATTCTGATAGATTGCACCAAATAATTCTGAACTCTGTCCCGTGCGCACCAGATAATCTAAAATATGTTGTTTATAGATACAATCACCTGCTATTTCAGCGATATCTTCCACTGAAATTTGATAGCCCAACGTATTCAAAATTTCTATTTGCCGCCGACAATTGGCATCTCGTTTCCGCAATGTTTCACTGCCAATGGCTTCAATGTATTCTGTTGTCTGATAAGCAAAGCCCAGAATATGCACTTTCTTTTGCCGTTGACTATCGTAAGCTGATAATTCTACCGCCGGAACTGCAGTCAATCCATAGCTGGCTGCTAACTGCACATGTTCCGCTGCCAACTTGGTGGTATCATGATCTGTAAATGCAATATGTGTTAATCCGTTTCCCTGTGCAAGCTGCAGCACTTCTTCTGCCGTAAGGCTACAATCGGATACTGCCGTGTGTACATGCAAATCTGCGACATACATCAAGAAACCTCCTTGCTGTTCTGAAATTGCCCGGCAGAAATGTTATACACTTCATCGCAAAGCCCTTCCATAAATTCCAAGTCATGAAAAATGCCAATGATAGAGGTTCCCTCTGCTTTTAGTTTCATCAATAACTCCTTCACCAGAATTTTAGTATTGTTGTCCAGTGAAGCAGTCGGTTCATCCAGCAAAAGCAAACGAGGGGCTTTTACCATTGCATGAGCCAAATTCAAGCGCAGTTTTTCACCGCCAGAAAACGTATTGGGATAAATATCCCATAAATTTTCATTCAATTTAAAATAGCGCAACATTTCCTCTGCTTTTTGCATAGACTCCTCGTACGAAAAGCCTGCATCCAATGCGCCGTTGATGACGTGTTCTTTCGCCGTAGTACGCGGTAAGATTGTTAAAAATTGTGATACATATCCAATTTCCACTTTGCGCAAATGAATCATCTGTCGCTCTGTCGCTTTCACCAAATCCAGCTTACCATAGGAAAGTGAATCATACATCACACTGCCTGTAGTAGCCAAATAGGTTCGGTAAATACAACGCAGCACCGTAGACTTGCCGGCGCCAGATGTACCCACAATACCGATAAATCCACCCTTAGGCAAAGTAAAAGAAATATTCTTACAACTTTTGATTGCTCTGCCCTGTGCATGCAGAAAAAATTCTTTTGATAAATTGTGAATCTCTAATATGGTTTCCATGTGTCCTCCTAATCTGCTTTCCGATATTGGCAATCCAAAATACACGCACCTTCCACAAAAACCTGCTCTAACACCGGCCGACAATTTTTACTGCGTACCAATAACAAATCAGCCCGTTTTCCAACCTCAATAGAGCCTAACTCTTGTCCTAATCCTACTGCTATCGCCGGATTCAGTGTTACATAACGTACCGCTTCCCAAATAGGGATATCTTCTTTCTCAAACAATTGAAACGCAGCTTGTAATAACGCCTGCGGATAATAATCAGAAACCAATACATCTGCAGCCTCTGCTTTAATAGCTTCCAACGCCGACAAATTCCCAGAGTGCGAACCACCCAACAATACATTCGGTGCACCCACTACAGTACGAAACCCTTTCTTTCGTGCTGCTTTTGCTACTTCAATCGTAATCGGGAATTCACTAATAGCTACACCCAGTTGTTCATTCAATTCCAATTTTTCTAACGTATCATCATCATGGCTCGCCACAGATATTCCCAGCTCTTTCGCCAGGGCTGCCATCGTTTTCAACTGTTCCAGTGTAATAAGTTCTTTTTCCTGCTCAGTTTTCACTAATTTCGCAAATGTTTCTTCTGTCAGGTCACGACCATCATTCGCTTGATGTTTCCGATAAATTTCCAAATTTTTATACTGTCCTTGTCCCGGCGTATGATCCATGAATGACAGTAAATCCACATAGCCTTTGCGCATCATATCCATTACATCATCATAGCAAGCCAGATTGTCAATCTCATAGCGCAAATGATACCGATGACGAATTAATCGTTCATCGTGACGATAACGTGCCACTAATGCAGCCAGTTTTTTTACCTGCGGTGCCTGTCTAATTTCTTTTACATCCCATGTTCCGGGCCGATACATAGAAATAGAATGAAACATAGTAGTAATACCGCATCCAGCCAACACCCGTTCCGCTTCTTTTAATCCCATTTCAAAATCCATCACTGCGGTGCTGCGCGGCTGAATATAGGACTCTATCATATCAGAGTGAATGTCGATAATCCCAGGCATAATGCAAGCACCTGCCGCATCCACTAAAACAGCATCCGTACGGTCAGCTTCGCCAACCGGACAAATTGCCTGAATGCGACCGCCTTCCAGTACAAGTTCTTGTTCCTCTATCATCATATCCGGTAAAATCAATTTTCCGTTTGTAATAATTGTACGCATAAAAATCTCCTTTATCTTCTTTCAGATTCGTTTATGAAACATCATCTGCTTTGCTGCTTACAATAAAGAATGTACTAGCTGCTGGGTATACGGCTGTTGTGGGTCGTCTAAAATTTGGTCCGTTAACCCCTGCTCTATAATTTTTCCGTCCAACATCACAATCGTGCGGTCAGCCAACATACGAATAACGGCCAAATCATGGGATACCAACATCATTGATACATTAAATTTTTGCCGGATTTCCCGAATCAGTTCCAATACTTTTACCTGCACCGATAAATCTAACCCCGTGGTCACTTCATCCAGCAGCAATACCGCCGGATTATTCGCCAATGCCTTAGAAATCTGCACTCGTTGCTGCATGCCGCCACTGAAATTCTTCGGCGGCTCTTTTTTTCTAGATTGCAAAATTTCCACTGCATCTAATAATTCCGCCACACGATCATTCATAGCACCAAAATTACGCTGTCCAGCCGCAATCAATTTCTCTGCAATATTACCGGCACTGGAATAATCCATCCGCAGCCCCAGCATCGGGTTCTGGTATACCATACCCATGATATGATTTCTAATATATTTTTTCTGCTGCAAACTCTGCGCAAAAATATCCTCTTGACCATTTTTATATGCCTGTAAATACCCCTGACCTTCGGTAATATCAAAATCAAAATACAAACTTTTCATCAGAGTAGATTTGCCGGAACCTGATTCCCCTACGATTCCTAAAATTTCCCCTTCATACAGCTGCACATTTACATCATTGCAAGCCCAAACAGTTTTACAATGAGGACAGGTATTTTTATTCAAAGCACCGCCGTTTCTGCAGTATTCGCAAGTATTGCCGTACCGCACTGTTAGATGATCAATTCTTAAAATTGGTGTTTCCATGCTGTCTGTCCCTTCTTCCTTTGCAGAATCCTGTATCATTGCATTCGTATACTTTTTCACCTGTCGCTTCATCTACTATTTCATCCAAAAAGACTCCGGTAGCACCGCACAAGCGACAGCTTTTTCCTTCAAAATTTTCTGTCTCGAATGGTACATCATCAAAAAACAACGACTCCACTTTCGTATGCGGCGGTATTGCATAAATCTTCTTTTCACGACCAGCCCCAAACAAATACAATGTTTCGCTGTCATTCAGCTTTCTGTTATCATAACGAGGAATCGGGCTGGGATTCATAATATAACGGTTTTCCACCATAGTCGGGTATTCTGAGCTGATACTGATTTTGTCATATAGCGTCAAATCTTCAAACAAAGATAACCACATGCCACTATATTCTGCTTCGGCATGCATCTGCTTGGTAACAGATTCTTTTGGTTCTACAATACGCAATGGTTCCGGCGTCGGCACTTGCAGCACAAGAATCTGATCATTACGCATGGGAATCTCCGGAATACGATGACGACTTTGAATAATCGTAGCTTTCTCTGAATCTGTGGTAATCTCCACACCAGTACATTCTTCCACCATTTTTTTGATATTAACAGCATTCACACTTTCATCGCTGCCCTGATCGATTACTTTCAGCACATCTTCTTTCCCGATAATAGAAAGCGTAATCTGTATACCGCCTGTCCCCCAGCCTCTGCCAATTGGCAATTCTCTGGAACCAAACGGTACCTGATAGCCAGGGATTGCTACCGCTTTTAAAATGCTTCTCCTGATTTCACGCTTAGAACCTTCATCCAGAAATGCAAAGTTGTAATGTTTTGTATCAATCACCTAGGCTTCCTCCTTTTCTCTCACGCGATCCAACTTAGACTGGAACGTTACATAATGCGGCAATTTCAAATGAGAAATAAAACCGCTCATTTCCAGACTGTCGCCATGAGTCAGTACAAATTCCTGATCCTGCGATGGGGTGTTGCCTTCTGTCTCCAAGCTAGCATCTGCAATCGACATCGCTATGGCTTTATTCTCATTTCTGCCAAAAATCATACCGTAACCACCTGCTAATGTCATTTTGTCAAATTCATCAGCAGTCTCGGTGTGAGATGGCACCAATGCTTCTACTTCCGTCACCAGAATTTCACCAATACACAGAGTTTCTGTTTCGTCCAACACATAAGGCACACACACTTCCACATACCCACAACGCAGTTCGGATACTGTCGGATGCACTGCACCATAGCCACGCATCGAACTGTACGCCACACCGCCCAAAAATCCGGCATCACTTCTGGCAAAGGTCTGCAGTCTGGCGCTGCGCGGTGCCGGAAACGTAAGCAAATTACTGGTTACATCAAACGGTTCCGTATTATCCTCCGGAACTTCTTTTAATAAATTTTCCGCCCGCAATAAATCCGTTACACGGCCGCAGTAGATATCATCACCAGACAAGTCAGACAGGGTTTCATCCTCTGATTCATGATTGATACTATCCGGACGTTCTTCTAATAGCGAGAAATTCAATAACCGATGAGAGTAGTCATAAGTCGGCCCCAAAATTTGCCCGCCAGGAATATCTTTAAACGCTGCGGAAATTCGACGAATCAACCGCATCTCTCTGGTATCCACCGGACTGGAATAATAATTGCGCGGTAAGGTTGAACGATACGCACGCAGTAAAAATACAGCTTCTTCCACGCTGCCTTCACATTGTTTTAATGCCAATGCCGCATACTCTTCTGAGTAAAAGCCTGCCTCACTCATAATTTTGTCTACCAACAATCTCATATTTTCTTTGATACAGGACACTGTAATATCTTCGCCGCTCTCCCGAAAAAGTTCTAACAACTTTAACGACTGTTCAATAGCTTCTTTACCGCCTGTCACTGCAACATATGCCATATTTACGCCCCCTGCTCTGCAATCTTTGTAAGACGCGGAATCCCTAACAAGTTTCCGGCCTGATCGGTAAACACCAAGTCCGTACCTAATGGGTATTCAATCTGCAAACTGTTGCGAAGCGTAATCACCTTTTTGACATAAGAGGACACCCAAACCGTCTTCATATCTTTTACACCGGGCCCACACAAATTTAACTGTTCCGCCCCGTCAATGCTGCTGCACAATAAAATGACTGTTGCCGACTGATGGGGGTCAGCATAAGTGCCATGCTTAACATTACGCAGCACTTCCTCCAGAGAACCATAGTTCAGTTCAGCAGATAAAAAAATATAGTCAGCCTGATCCAATTTGGTTTCTCCGCACAATGTCAGGTTATGCAACTCTGCTGCCAGTTTTGGATTTTTTTCCACATACATTTTTTCCTCGTTATCCAGCAACGTGCAACCTATTGCCAACAAAGGCGCATACGCTTGCTGAAATTTCTCAACCTCATTACTAATATTTTTAATCATTCCCGGATTTGCTACCGCACTTAGCAATTCTCGGAAAATTTTCTGTCCATCGTAGACAAAATCAAACTGATAGGCTAAGTTCATTTCTGATACCATCCTTCATTCTCCCATCACGTTAAAGTTTACTTTCGATTTACGTATCTGACGGTTCATATGCTGACGAGCTTGCTGTTGGCTTGCACCTAACACAGCAATCTGTTCCAGTATCTCTGCACTGCTCGCATTGCCATTCAGATAACCATCAATTACAGCAATATTCATCGCTTTGTCGAACTGATCGCCAGCTATGACACTCATACCTTTTACACCATTCACGGTCACCATACATTCCGTGGCCAATACTTCTCCTAAATAAAACAAGGAATTTTTTATAGACTCTCGCACTTTCACCATCACTAACGTTTTCTGCGGTTCTTTTAACACCTGAATCTGTGCTTTCGCTTTGATTGGCTCTGCAAGTACCGCCACTTCTTCGGCAGATGCCTTAGCCAAAATCGCAGACACTTCCCGTTTGGTCATATCCGTTCCTCCTCATTTGTTCTTGAATTCGTGTTCAGTTTAAAAAATCTTTGTAAAGTCGCCAACTACGCCATGTAAATTCTACGTAAAGGATTTCCGTTTTCCGTTGTCGCATTCATCTCGCCGCTGTTATAATTGCCTTAAATACTAATTCCACAAAAAAGGATGACACGTTATGAAAAAAGAATGGACTTGGGAAACTATCGTCGATACATTAATTGCAGAATTCAAGCGGGATACTTACAAAAAAGGAGAAAAAATGCCCAGCGAAAATAAACTGGCTGGACAATACGGCGTTACGCGGGCGGAAATACGAAAAGCCTACGAACGATTGAAAGAATTGGGTTATGTATATTCCATGCAGGGCTACGGCAGCTTCTACTCTGGTAAACGTAAAAAAATCCGTCTGGTCATGAACCATGAGAGTTTTTCTCAAAAAATGGCAGCGCTTCACCTGCCCATCGAAACACGCAATTTAGGCTGTCAGAAAGTCCGCTCAGATTCTCTGCTCTATGAAATGCTGCAGATAGATAAAACTGTTCCTGTCTATAAAATCACTCGGCTGCGCTTACTCGACGATGAACCAATCGCCATTCACACCAGCTTTCTACCCGGCAGCCTTTTTCCCAACCTGGATGTTGAAGGAGAGCAGATTTCTTCTGTTTACGACTATATCCACAATCATGGATTTTCAACACTGGAAACCCGCAACACTCAACTAATGGTTTCCTCTTTGAATAAAAAAGAACGCACCTATCTTAATATCCAAGGATACGCACCAAGTCTGATTCTGACCTCCTGTTCTGTTACTCAGCCAGAAGGTATTGTTGTAGAAATTGCCCGCACCATCTATCGCAGTGACCAATTTATCTTTGAGTTTTAACCAAGCAGATATGCCAAAAAAAGACAGGAAGATAACAGCATCAGTTCACACTACCGACTTTGCTTTCTTCCTGTCTTTTCTATTTTTATAGTATTTTACTCACACATTATCCCGTGTCACAACATGAATCCAATTGTCATTGCGCAAACGGAACAAGCACAGCACTGTTTTCAGTACAATTTCCAGCCGCAGGACAAAATATACCAACGGCGGTTCCAATTGCAGCAAGAACGCCGCAACTGCCCCAATAGGCAGAAACATCCACAAACATCCAACATCTGTTACAGCGGCATACATAATATCCCCGCCGCCGCGCAATATACCCGTTATCAGCGGATGACAAAATCCAGTACAAAACATTACTACTGCATACACCAACATAAACTGCTGTGCCATTGCTGCTGTCTCCGGCGCAATCTTGTAAAATTGAACCATTGGTTCCCGCAGCAGCAAAATCAGACCAGCCAGAGCCAAGCCGACCACAAAATACACGCGCAGCAGCTTATGGGCATACTGAGAAGTCTGCGACAAATCCCCCTGCCCCACTGTTTTTCCAATAATCACTGCCGAAGCACTGGATACCCCAATTACGAAGGATAGCGTCATCTGATAAATTACACTACAAATACTGTTAGCTGCTACCGCATCTACGCTCATATGACCTAAGATAATCAAATGCAGCGAATGGGCTGCTCCCCACAACAACTCATTTATCATCACTGGCGTTCCGTAATGAATCATATCTTTCAGCAGTACAGATTCTACCTGCCCCAGCATAAAAAGACGATACCTAATTTTGTTCTCTACACGCAGCATATATATCAACATAATTACAAATTCCAGCGAGCGGGCAATCAATGTGCCCATTGCCGCACCAGCCACACCCAGCGCAGGCGCACCAAATTTACCAAAGATGAACATATAGTTGAAAAATATATTAACCACAACAGAAAGGCTGTAAATACACATGGCAATCTTCACATCTTCCACACTGCGTAATACCATCAGACAAGTGGTGGTGAGCCCATAAAACAGATAAGCCACTGCCACTATGCGCAAATACCCGACACCCATCTCGATAACAGCTGCGTCAGGTGTAAACAAGCACATCAGCTGCTTTGGAATCAGCAATAACAACATGGCAAACACTGCACCCGCCACTGCTGCTAAACGCAGACTCAACGTCAATACTTTCTGAATAGCCTGCACCTTTTTACTGCCCCAATACTGGCTGCACAAAATCACTGCTGCGCTGGTGATACCAAAAATAGAAATGCTATAAAAGAAAAAAATCTGATTGGCTATGCTGACTGCCGACAAAGCACTTTCCCCCAAGCGCCCCACCATCAGCGTATCCATCAAATTAACACTGGTTGAGATTAAATTTTGCAAGGCCACCGGCAAGCCGATGGTCCACAGCATGGTATAAAATGTTCGTTTCATTTTTGTCGCCTCTCGTATCATTCTGTCATAACGAACAGTATAACATAAAATAGCTGCATCATGCTAATTTACATTACGATTCTCGGTAGACAAGAAAGGATTTGCCAAAAAATCAGCAGGCTTTACTAATACACAGCTGACTTCTCTGCTGCCATGTCCGATGAACGAGGGCGGCAGCAAACGAGTCAGCGGAACACTATCGTATAAACAGAAAACCCCAGTCGTTATAAGACTGAGGTTTCGCTACAGATAAATCCTTATTAACTATTATGATCACTCACATGGAACTGTTTGAGATTGCCGATTTTTTGACGGCGTTCTTCTAATACAGCTTCCACAGCTTCCAGCGGGATATTCTGATCCACCATCATCACCAACAGATGATATAACAAATCGCAGATTTCTCCCACTGTTTCTTCCTGCTCCCCATTTTTGGCGGCAATGATCACTTCACTGCATTCCTCACCGCACTTCTTTAAAATTTTATCCAGCCCCTTATCAAACAGATAGCAGGTATACGAGCCCTCCTGCGGTTCTGCTTTGCGCTGTTGCACTACGGCATACAATCCTTCTAATACATCCTGCATTTATTGTTCCTCCCAGATTGTTGTGTAAAAGCAGCTATGATTTCCGGTATGGCAGGCAGCCCCTGTCTGTTCCACGATAACCAGCAGGGTATCATTGTCACAGTCGGCTCGCAGTTCAATCACCCGCTGTACATGGCCAGATGTAGCGCCTTTGTTCCATAATTCCTGACGAGAACGGCTGTAAAACCACGTGTAACCGGTTTCCATGGTTTTGCGCAGGCTTTCCTCATTCATGTAAGCCAGCATCAGTACTTCACCGGTACTTTTTTCTTGTACCACAGCCGGAATCAGTTCACTTTTTACAAAATATTTTTTCAAATCTTTCATATTGCTATCTCCTTACCGGAATATTATGACTGCGCAAATGTTCTTTTACCTGCTGCACTGTCAATTCCTTGAAGTGGAACAGCGATGCCGCCAATGCCGCATCAGCTCCGGTTTTTTCAAACACCTCAGAAAAATGATCCAATTTGCCGCAGCCGCCAGAAGCAATCACAGGAATATGCACCACCTGACTGATAGCATTGGTCAGCTCCAAATCAAACCCCTGCTTACAGCCATCTGTGTCCATAGAGGTCAGCAAAATTTCCCCGGCACCGCGCCGTTCACATTCTTTGGCCCATGCAATGGCATCCATCTGCATATCAATACGGCCTCCGTTGACTACTACGGTAAATCCACCGTCTTCTTTACGACGCGCATCAATGGCTACCACTACACACTGGCTGCCAAATTTATCCGCCGCTTCACTGATTAGCTGCGGATTACGTACCGCTGCCGAATTCACCGATATTTTATCGGCACCAGCCCGCAGCAACTGACGAAAATCATCTACAGTACGAATACCGCCACCCACTGTTAATGGTACGAATACATTTTTGGCTGTATTGCGCACCACATCAATCATGGTACTACGGCCTTCGTGCGTTGCCGTAATATCTAAAAATGTAATCTCATCAGCGCCCTGACGGTCATAGTCGATAGCGCACTGTACCGGATCGCCCACTTCTTTGATGCCCACAAAGTTTACGCCTTTTACCACCTTACCGTCCCGCACATCCAGGCAGGGTATAATTCGTTTGGCTAACATATCTGTACACCCGCTTTCGCCACAGCCTCTGCCAGGCTTAAGCTGCCGCTGTAAATAGATTTGCCGCAGATCACGCCATACAAATTCAACTGTTTGCACAACTCAATATCAGCTAATGATTTCACACCGCCGCTAGCAATAATATTACATTCTACCGCCTGATTGATGGCATCTAACTGCTCACCGTTCACACCGGATAACATGCCGTCTTTGGAAATATCGGTATAAATAATGGTCTGTACGCCGACAGCTTCCATCATTTTTGCCATCTCAATATAATGTACATTGCTGGTGTCCAGCCAACCTTCTGTAGCCACCATCTCCTGCTTAGCATCAATACCCACTGCAATCTGGCTGCCAAAGTGTTGCACCGCCTCTTTCACCAAGGCTGGATTTTTCACTGCCACCGATCCCAGTATCACCCGTTCAATGCCCCGTTCCAGATAATATTCAATAGTATCCATACTGCGGATACCGCCACCCAGCTCCACTTTTAAACCAGATTCTGCTGCCACTTTACAGAAAATTTCTGCATTAATCGGTTTGGCATCTTTGGCGCCATCCAAATCCACCATATGAATCCACGCTGCACCTGCTTTACGGAAACCATCCGCTGTATCATAAGGATTGGCCGCCACCTGCTCTGCAGTGTCAAATTCTCCTTTACGCAGCCGCACACATTTGCCGTCTTTGATATCAATTGCTGGTAAAATAATCATGTTGTCACCAACCTTGCAAAATTTTTCAAAATTCCCATGCCCACCTGACCGCTTTTTTCTGGATGAAACTGTGCACCGTAAATGTTGTCATGAAATACCAATCCCGGAATTTTTTCATGATAGGTGGCATAGCAGCTAATATAATCATCGCTGGTTTCCGCCCGATAAGAATGCACAAAATAAACATAATCGCCATCTTGTACATCGGCACTGAGAGCGCAATCATGCAGCACAGTCAGATCATTCCAGCCCATATGGGGAATCTTTAATCCACCGCTGTCAATCCGCTGCACACAGCCGGGAATCAAACCCAATCCATCAGTTTCGCCAAACTCATATCCTTTTTCAAACAGCATCTGCATACCAAGGCAGATGCCCAGCAATGGCTTGCCTGCCTTTACCTGCTGTTTTATCGCCTCGGTAAAGCCGCTTTGATTCAGCATAGTCATGGCATCACGGAAAGCGCCCACACCGGGCAGAATCATACCATCAGCAGCTGCCAGCTCCGCTGGGTTGGCTGTAATTTTATTTTCAATCTGCAAATAATCCAGTGCATTTTTTACACTGAACAAATTTCCAGCTCCATAGTCAATAATCGCTATCATTCTAACACACCTTTCGACGAAAGGACACTCCCTTGCCGCAACGTTACTGCCTGCTGCAGCCCATGGGCCACCGCTTTAAAAATCGCCTCTATTTTATGATGGTCATTGCTTCCATATTCCAGCCGGATATGCAGCGTAATGCCGCTGTGCATAGCAAACGCACGAAAAAATTCTTCTGTCAAGCAGCAATCATACGCTCCTACACTGGGATTAGAAAAAGCTGCGTCAAAAACCAGATAAGGCCGCCCGCTGATATCCAATGCGCAAAAAGCCAGCGACTCATCCATTGGCACATAAAAGCTGCCAAACCGCTGAATATTTTTTTTGTCTACTACCTGTGCAAAGGCCTGTCCCAAAACAATCCCCACATCTTCCACACTGTGATGCCCGTCTACCTCCAGATCGCCTTTCATTTCCAAGTCAATATCAAAACCACTGTGCACCGCCAGCGCAGTGAGCATATGATCAAAAAAACCAATGCCGCTGCTGCCCTGAAAAACTCCGGCACCATCAAGATTCAGCCGCAGCGTGATGCTGGTCTCTTTCGTTTCCCGCTTTATTTCTGTACAGCGCATACTTCGGCTCCTTTCAGATATGCCTGCAACGCTGCAAGCAATGCTTCATTTTCATCCTCGCTGCCGGCGCAAATGCGCAGATAATCTCCCATCAGCCGAATGGCAATGCCCTGCTGCTGTAATGCCCGATAGATATCGGCAGCGCCGTCCACTTTCATATATACAAAATTGGAGCGGGTATTCTGTATCGATTGAATCTGCGGAAAACTGCCTGCCATCGCTTGCAGCATACCAAACAAATAATCCCGCGATTCCTTAATTAACAGCGTACATTCTTCCAGATAAGCCGGATGCTCCAGCAAAATGGTCCCCACCACCTGAGACATGGTGTTGACATTGTAAGGCGATTTTGCCGCTTTCAAAGCATCAATAATGGTTTTGTTAGATACAGCAAAGCCTAACCGGGCCGCTGCCAGCCCAAAGGCCTTAGAGAATGTTTTCAGCACCATCAGGTTAGGATAATTTTCAATTTCCTGCAGTACAGAGCCTTCAGCAAATTCCATGTAAGCTTCATCCACAACCACCAGCACATCTTCCAATCCTGCCACAATTTTCAGCACATCTTCTTTTGAAAGCAGCAGGGAAGACGGATTGCATGGGTTGGAGAATATCACCATATTCACATTTTTTTCTTTGGCAGCGGCAATAAATACATCCGCATCCAAAGACAAGTCGCAGTCTTTTTCAAACACTTCTACCTGCAGACCGGCCATCTCCCCATATACTCGATACATGGAAAAGTCCGGCTTTACTGTCATCAATGTATCACCGGCGGAAGCAAAGCAGGTTGTCAGCAAAAACAATAATTCATCGGAACCGTTTCCGGCCACAATCAAATCTGCCGGTACCTGAAAATATCTGCTAAAACTCTGGCACAACTCCACTGCATACGGGTCAGGATAACGGTTAAATGCAATGCGGGATATCCCCACGCTGATTTCGTGCCGGATTTCATCGGGCAGACTTAAAAAACTTTCATTGGCATCCAGCCGCACTTTATAATCTCCAGATATGGGCTGGTATGCTTCCAGCTTTTTTAATTTTTCCGGTAATTGATAGGTCATGATTCTGTAAACCTCACTCTAATTGAATTGGCATGAGCCGTCAACTGCTCCCGCTCTGCAATACAGACAATATCGTCATGGGCAGCACGCAGGGCCTCTTCTGTATAATAGATGTAACTGGATTTTTTAATAAAGCTGTCTACCCCCAATGGCGAAAAGAACCGCGCAGTGCCGCTGGTGGGCAGCACATGGTTAGGGCCGGCATAATAATCTCCCAATGGTTCCGGCGCATACTTGCCCAAAAAGATCGAACCGGCATTATCCAACCGTCCCAGATAGGACATTGGATTTTCCATCATCACTTCCAAATGCTCCGGCGCCAGTTCATTGGCCAAATCAACCATCTCATCCACAGTGCGGCAGACAATCACAGCGCCATAATTCTGCAATGCCTGTGCAATGATCTCTTTACGGGACAATGCCGCCATCTGCTTTTCCAATTCTGCCAGCGTAGCTTCCCCAATCTGCCGTTCCGTAGTCAATAAAATGGCAGAAGCCAATACATCATGCTCAGCCTGGCTCATCAAATCAGCGGCCAAAAATTTGGGATCAGCTGTCTCATCTGCCATCACCAAAATCTCACTGGGCCCTGCAATCATATCAATATCAACCACGCCATATAAAATCCGTTTGGCAGTGGCTACATAAATATTGCCCGGCCCCACAATTTTATCTACTTTGGGGACAGTTTCAGTACCATAAGCCAATGCACCCACAGCCTGTGCCCCACCCATCAAGAATATGCGATCCACACCGGCCAGCGCCGCTGCCACCAAAATATCCGGATTGGCTGTACCGTCTTTTAACGGCGGTGTCACCATAATGACTTCCTCCACACCGGCAATCTTAGCCGGAATGGCATTCATCAGCACCGAAGAAGGATAAGCGGCCGTACCACCTGGTACATACAACCCTACCCGTTTTAAGCCGCGAATCCGCTGCCCCATCATCACACCGTTGGGCTGCGCATCAATAAAGCTCTGCTGTTTTTGGCGGCTATGAAACGTCCGAATATTTTCCATAGCATTGCGCAGCGCCTGCACAAACCGAGGGTCAGCACTGGCAACTGCTGCGTCCATCTGCTCCCTGCTCACTTCAGCCTGCTCCGGACAATGCCCGTCAAACTGTAATGTATATGCCTTTACCGCAGCATCTCCATCTGCTTTTACCTGTTCTAAAATTTCTGTGACTGCAACTGTCACCTTTTTATCCGTTTCACCGCTGCGCTGCCGCAGATTCTTTAACAACTCCCGTTCGGCTGTGCCATCGGCCATTGTAATTTCTATCATTGCGCCGCTGCCTCCTTCTGCGCTTCTTTTTCCTTGCGCCGTTCTTTTTGCTCCTGTACAAAGGATTCTATCTGGGTGATCAGTTCATTGATTTCCGTTTTTCTCAGCTTCATACTGGCGATATTTACAATCAATCGTGCGCTGACCTGGCAAATTTCTTCCGCCACCACCAGGCCATTTTCCCGCAAGGTGGTTCCCGTTTCTACAATATCTACAATCGCGTCAGATAAACCTAAAATTGGCGCCAGCTCTACAGATCCTTCAATTTTTACAATATCCACATCCATGTTTTTCTTTTCAAAATAACTACGGGCTACATTGACATATTTACTGGCGATGCAGCGGGTGTGATAACCTTCATAAAAATTAACCCCTGTCGGCAAAGCCAACGCAAACTTGCAGCGGCCGAAGCCCAAATCAGCCACCTCATAAAAGGTGCCACCAGCTTCCATAATAGTATCCTTACCAACTACGCCCAGATCGCAAACGCCATTTTCCACATAAGTGATAACATCTGCTGCTTTGGCCAGCACAATTTCTATATTGGCATTCTTTACTGGCAAAATAAGCCGCCGTCCTTTGTTGCGCACTTCACTGCAATCATAACCCAACGCTTCAAACATTTCGATGCTTTTTTCTTCTAACCGGCCTTTTGTCAAGGCAATCCGAATTGGTTTCATATGCTCCCCTACTTTTCCTCAGCATTCTCGTTCAATATCAATCATTTCTGTTGTTTTTCCAATCACATGCAGCTGACTAATACCACAGCGGGCTGCATAGGCAATGGCTGCCTCCCGTTCTTCCAGCACACAGTTTTCCACAATCTGCCCTTTGGCAATCAACTGTTTGCCATACAGTACAGCCTTCACCAAATACTCATCTGCTGCTGCCATCACCAGCACATCAGCAACTGCCGGCAACCGTTTTTCCAGCACACTGCTGGCTAAATCCACATGTACCGCAAAACCAATAGCAGGCTGCGCCGCACCAAAATCACTAAGCAGATTATCATAACGTCCGCCGGATAATACCGGTTCGCCTACCTCATCAAAATATCCGCGGAAAATGATACCGGTATAATATTCAGCCTGATTTACCAACCCCAAGTCAATAATCACATGCTCTGCCAAACCCAGCTGCTGCAAACAGCGATAAATATTCTGCAAATAATCCAAACTTTCCCGCGCCGCTTCATCATCAAATAAAGCATATGCCTGTTCAAATACTTCCTCTCCGCCAAATAACCGCGGCAGATAACGCAGCGCATTAGCAGCCTTATTATCAGGGAACTGTTCTAATACATCATTTAAGGAAGCGAAATTTTTCTGCTCAATATGATGGCGAATTTCCTCTTTTGTATCTTCATCGGTTCCCAAGCTGTCTATCAATGCTTTAAAATAACCGATATGACAAATTTCCAAACGATAACCACCTGCGCTGATGGCCTCCAAACTGCTGGCCGCCATCTCAATCATTTCCAGATCACTGCGAACAGAACCGCTGCCAATCAGCTCTACACCGCATTGATAAATTTCACTGCTGTGTCCGCGCAAATCGTTGGCCATACGATATACATTGTGGCTATAGTACAGCCGCAAAGGCAGTTCCATGTTCATCAACCTGGTTGCTGCCAACCGTGCAATAGGAATTGTGCCGTCAGGGCAAAGTACCAACAGCCTTCCTTTTTGGTCCATAAATTTATACATATTCTCCTGCGGTAAATAAGCTGCTGACGCGCCAAACACATCATAAAATTCAATGGCCGGTGTCATAACCCGCTGATACCCTCTGGCCTTAAAAATATCTTTTAATACCCCCGTTACCGTAGAACGGCGGTTGCATTCATCAAACAAATAATCCTTTGTTCCTTCCGGCGTTACTTTATCATACCGTTTCATTTCATCACCCGCTTATAAAAATTCAATCTCCAACCTCTTTATCATTTTAGCACGCTAAAGCGATAAAATCAATTAAAATATCCTGACAAATAAAAAGTTTTCTGTTAAAAAATTTTTACATACTGCTTTTTCACATACAAGCTTTTTTGTTGCTTCATCGCAGCTGCTGTTCGCACTCATCTTTCGTCAAAATTACTCTTAGAATCAATGACAGAACGCACTTCCCACTTTTGAATACCGATAACCCACCATTAGCTTTACCTTAGTTAAATTTTACCACAAAAAGAGGACCTTCTGCTCATTTATTTGAGTGGAAAGTCCTCTTTTTTATTCAGAGCTTTTTTCACAGCTCTCCTCTTTAACATTCTGTTTTGCTCTCCGCATGCAGCAATTGGCCTATCTCTACTCGCAACACCCTTGCCAATGCCCACAGCTCATAATCGGCAACGATACGGTCTTGCAATTCAATTCGGCTAACTGCTTTCTGATCCAACATGACGTTACATAACTGCAGCCTTGCAGCCAGTTCGCTTTGTGTCATTTTTTGCCGTCGCCGGCATTCTCTTACCTGTTTTCCACAAAGATTCTTTTTTCCCTGATACTCATAAATTTTCATCGCATTCAACCGCCATTTACTCATAAGATAAGTATTTCTGCGATTGAAGTTATCACATAAAGCAACAATATTTACCCTAATAATAAGTATTGTTGTTATTAATTTGCGATTTCTCTATATTTTCTGTAAAAAATATTTTCTTTTACAAATAAAATATTTATATATTTTATCTATACCATGTTTTTTAGTATCACTCCAACAGATAAAAAATATCCAATTATTCTAATTTTTATCCATTTTGGCATTTTCCTTTTTATATCCTCTTTTTTCACCCAACGTACAGTATACATGATATGCCTGTGATAAAGCATTCTTGGCGCAGCATAGTGCATCATCTGCTGAATTTGCCGTCTTTGCTCCGCTGCATAACAATGAACTCTGTAATTACTGCAAAAAATTTTTTCAGCCATAAAAGGACAATAATCGGTACACATTTTTACATAGGCAGTCAAGACTCAACATAAATCACACAAACCCGTCTAAATTTATACCTGGTTCTCAAAATTCTATAAATGCTCCTATCCCGTTACATTCCCAAAAATGATACATATTCCTGAACGGACATCAGCGGCATCTTCAAGGCTTCAGCAGTTTCCGCAGACACTGTTTGCTGCAGAACCATTTCCCGTCCGGCCTGCTCCACAATTGGCAGCCACTGAGCAACGGCTTGCTCTGCTATAGGATTTTTACTTTTTAATAATTTGCCGCAATTGCGATAGATTTCAAGAGATGGATTGCAGCAGGCAACGGAAGTACGCAAAACTTCAAAGTTATTGTCCCCTGGGAAACCACAGTTGGAAATAACCACAAATTTTTGCATCTTTGCTGCTGCATCCTGCAAATCAAAATTTCCCTGCTGCTCTGTTATTTTGGGGCATTTCAATGGAGCAAGCCGATCCACAAAATTTTTGAGCAACGCTGTCATATTCCATGTATAAATGGGTGTTGCAAAACACACCATGTCCGATTGCTGATAAAATTCTAAAAGCTGCTGCATATCATCCTGCAATACACATTTTCCCGGGTTTTGAAACCAGCAGAAAAAACAACCCTGACATTGAAGAATATTCTGTTTTGCCAAAAAGACCGTTCTGGTTTCTGCCCCTGCCGATCGGGCGCCTTTCAGAAAGGCCTGTGCAATGACATTGGTTGCGCTGTGTTCCCCTGCAGGGCTGCCATTAAACACTGTTATCTTCATATCTCGCTCTCCTTTAAATCTTTTGGCTGAATAATCCATGATGGTTACAATACCATAAAAGCAGGCCGCGTCCCCGAGTAAAAAAGCTTGCTTCTGCAACGCCTTCCGGATAAAGCTTTATCAATTCAAATCGTCCTCCTGTGCAATAAGCCAAAAAGGAAATGTAGTGGTCTTTGGTCATGGGATGATTGATAGACACACGATATTCATCATCTATTTTTTGGCATACTACCCTATGGGTCTCATCCGCTGCTTCCGCCTCCTGCGGCGGCAATATAACCCCGCAGCACGAAACCATAGCGGAACCGGTAGCATGTAAAATATTGCCGCAAATTGGGCAAACATATATATTAGACTTTAAAATATTGGCAGAACGGTTTTTATTGATAATTTGTTCCCCGGACAATAATTCCGGAAGGGAAACTCTCAGCAAGCTGGCCAGCGGCTCCAGCAGCGAAATATCGGGAAACCCTTTGCCCGTCTCCCATTTTGAAATAGTTTTATCGCTGACGCACAATTTGTCTGCTAACTGTGATTGGGTCAACTGCTGCTTTTCTCTCAGCATTTTGATTGTCGCGCCTGTAATATAATTATTCATGTTGCTGCAACTCCTTTCTTCCAACAGCATAACAGCTCTGCAATGCATAGACAACCTACGCAGCGTAGAGTGGCCAGCACATTCTTATTTTTATAAACAACCAATCAATTTATCTACAGCCAGAGTCACAGTGGGCTGAAAATAGCAGCTCCATAAAAAGCTGTTGACTTTCGCTATATTCTGTCACCATAAATTGCATTTGTCAAGAGTTTCATTTATCATTGTAGAATCACATCTGCTTTGCCTGATCTTGAAATAGTTTTTACATATTCATCTGTTGCATTGTCCGATGAACGATACGATTACTCCATCCGTAATAGTATTTCTCCAATCCACTAAAAGGGCAATATCTTTGCAAAAAGTCCACCTCTGGATGGAAATTTCTGCGGGCTGTCCAAATGGTGGCAGACCCAATCTGACTAAGATGGACAGGCTAAGAAATGTCCAGAACAGCGCGTGGACGCTGCAACAGATATTGTCCGACGAACGATAGCCCATTTTTCCAACTCTTTCACCCACAAAAAAGGCGGCCGCTGTACTAAACTGTACAACGACCACTTTTTTATACTTCTGATTCATCAAATAGCACTGCCATACCCCATTCTCATTTTACTTAAATAAGAATCCAAGGAAGTTCCACCATGGTAATAACATGGCAAACATAATAATAAAGTTAAGCCCCATTTTCACACTCATAATTTTCATAAAATCGTTTACCCGCATTGCGCCAAACCCAAAGAAAATCAGATACAGCGCATTCTGATACGGCATACCTTTTCGGATATGAATTAATACCGTCTATTTTGTGGATATATAGTGTTTTTCTCACTATATATCCACTTTTTTTATTACCCAGAAAAGTATAAAATTCTCAATAATTCCAATAAAAATGGCACGAGTCATCTAAATTCTGTTCATACTTTGTTTTCAAAATGATTTACAAAATTAGTGACTCATGCCTGTTTTAACAATGAAACACACAGCAGTATTTCATCAGACAAATCCAAACCAGCGTAAAATAATTGGGGGATACGCAGCTTTTTGATGAATTCTTATTCTTCTTCAATGGCTACACAGAAACCAACTGCTTTATTACCAAAACCTTTGGTGCCTGCTACCGATGTGGTACGGGTGAATTCTTTACCTTTGGCACCCGGCAGACGGAAATCGTTGTTGTCGATTGGTTCAATAGCAACCTCTTCCGGTTTTTCTACCTGCGGTACATATTCATACGGATACCGATAAGCACGGTAGATCATATTCAGACGGAAGTTTTTGCCCCAATATGGAGAAATATATTCCCATACGATTTCATGATCTTTTGTAACTTCAATCAGACGACCGCCGGACCCTTCGGTAATCAGCGTATTACCGTTCGGCAATCTCTGAGCAGAGCTAATGAATGGGCTATAGAAATAGTGAGAATGGAATGGCTGTAAATGCCCCATTTCTGTTGGTGTGCAGCGCCATTCAGTCAACATAGTGATTGGGTTAATTTCCAGCACTCTGGTGTTATCACGGCGAATCCCTTTATTACCAGTATCAGTAATTTCGTTAGGATTGGTGTAACCGGCCCAGCCGCCATTGTCATATACCATGATGTTGCCTTCACCAGGCAGACCTTTCGGAATCATGTGGGCATGGTGCTGACCGATAATTTGGCCAACTCTGCGGCCTTCTTTTGTACCGTAATCAGGTCCTAGTTTCCAAACTACTTTTCCGGTTTTTTTAGAAATGATAAAGATGATGTTGGTTTCACGACCATCCATAATGATGTTGTCCGGATGGAACCGTTCATCACCGCCGTCATACCATTTATTTGGCCCCAGCACGCTCATGGAGTTGATGTGCATCCAGTCGCCGCCTGCCGCTGTCATATTTGGATTGCGGAACAATGCGTTTTTGGCAGCATTGTCAAATCCATATTCACGGAAATGTTCATGGCTGTTCCAACGCCATACAATATTGCCTTCCCAGTCCACTTCAATTACGCAGTCATCCTGCAGCACTTTATCAGAAATTTCCGGATCCTGTACATTGTGATGGCACAACAGTAAGGTGTTGCCGTTTTCTGTTTTGCATTCCATTCCCGGTACATAATAACCGACAGGATTGCCTTCACGCTGATAGTCATGATGCTGACGAGCCATCCATTGTGGTTCGTAGCCCGGATCTTCGATATATTCCAGTTTATCAAATTTCCATACTACATTGCCGTCCCAGTCCACCTGCACCAGATCCATCTGGTCTTGATAGCCGTATTCTACATTACGTGCGCCCAAAGAGCCAAACACCTGACCGCCCGGCAGTAATTTGGCAGGAAACGCCTGCAGTTTGTCCCAAAAGTTTACTACGCCGCCGTTCATATCCATCAGCACAACACCATGCTCCGGCGCTGGAAATACGGTGTAGCCATTGTAACATTTTTCTGGTTTGTAAATTGTAACCCCTGTAGGGTGTACCGTTGGTTTACCCATAATAAAAACCTCCTAAAAAATTTAAAATGACGAACATACTCTTTGTAATCATCGCAAAGTCAATAATATATTTTTTGCTACCTATCAATAAGTTTATTATAGTATCTATTTCTCTATTTGCATAATACTTATATTACGTACTGGTCACAAAAAAATCCTATAACAAACCATTAAATTATCTCTGTTTCAGCAAATTCCCGCAGCATTTCTATCAGGCGGCGCTCCCCGTTAGACAGCAATCCGCCGCTGCGGTAAATAGCGCCCACACTAAAATCTACATCCTGCCCTGCGATATCCACCGGTATCAAATGGCTGCGAATAAATTCATCCTGCTGCGCCATACGTTTGGGAAGAACGGCGCCGGCCAGGTTATTGCAGGCAATTTTTTTAATGTTATCCAAATTATTGAACTGATAAGTGATTCGCACCAGACCAACACCTTTTGCCTGCTCACTATGATTCTGATGCGCCAGCTGGTGTAAATAGACATCTTCCTGAAAACAGGTCATAGGATATTGGTTTATCTCGTCCACCGTTGCCACCGTTCGCTTTGCCAAAGGGTGCTCTGCAGCCACGAATAAACACAATTTATCCTCATACAATGCTTCATAGGTCAACCGCGTTTCCTGAAACAAATTGCGATAATCCGCCGCTTGCGACTGCAAAACAGACGTTACACCCAAGTTGATTTCACCGCGCAACACTTGCTGAATAATATACCGCGGGCGTTGTTCCTGCACCACGATTGATAAATGAGGATACCGCTCCTGCGCCTTGCCAATCAAATCCACCAAAAAACTGCCGCATGCCGCCGGAATGGCTGAAAGACGAATCTGTCCTGTTAAAACATGGTCCTGCCTGGCTATCTCCTCAATCTGGTCGACACCGCGCAAAATTTCCACCGCAACCTCTATAATTTGTTCGCCCTGTTCTGTCAAAACCACGCCGGATCTGGAACGGCGGAACAACGCCACGCCGATTTCTTCTTCCAATGCAGCAATGGAAGCACTCAAAGAAGGCTGCGACAAATACAATTTTTTTGCAGCTTTAGAAATAGATCCACACTTTGCCACCTCTACCAAATAGGCTAAATGTTTGGTATTCATAGCGTAATCCTTTCTTTCACTCTCTTGGCACGTTATTTTTTTAACGCCTCTGCCCACTGTTCTTCTTTAAAGCCCACCAGCACTGTGTTGCCGTCAATCAGCAGCGGACGCTTTACCAGCATACCATCACTGGCCAGCAAGGAAATCTGTTCCTCAGGGCTCATAGTTGGCAGCTTGTCTTTTAAACCCAGCTCCTTATACTTCATACCGCTGGTGTTAAAAAACTTTTTCATCGGCAAACCGCTGCGTTCAATCCAGCGCGCCAATTCATCGGCTTTGGGATTTTCTTCTGCAATATGACGGCTTACAAATTCCACACTGTTTGCTTCCAGCCATTTTTTTGCTTTCTGACAGGTACTGCATTTTGGATACTGTACAAATAAATACATGGAACTCATCCTTTCTGTGTTATATAAACATAATCATTACAAAATATGCTTCTTTCTTCATCATATAACAACCCTTGCACAGTTACAAGCAAAATGGATTCTATAATAAATGTTGAAGCAACCGGCAACCCAACAGCAGCTTTTCATCAAAGCCGCACAGAAAGTGAATCAAAAAGAGCCTGCCGCAATGATACGACAAGCTCTTGTAAATCATTTATTTAATTTGCAATACAATTAGTCATCCAACTGCAGCACTGCCATGAAGGCTTCCTGTGGGATTTCTACACGGCCCACCTGCTTCATGCGCTTTTTCCCTTCCTTCTGTTTTTCCAACAGCTTGCGTTTACGGGAAATATCGCCGCCGTAACATTTATCCAGCACGCTTTTGCGCAATGCTTTTACCGTTTCACGAGCAATAATTTTGTTACCGATAGCAGCCTGAATTGGAACTTCAAACATCTGACGAGGAATGATGCCCCGCAGTTTTTCTACCAACAACCGACCATGGGCATAAGCTTTATCCCGGTGTACAATACAGGACAGCGCATCCACCAGCTCACCATTGACCAAAATATCCAACTTGGCCAGCTTGGATTCCCGATAGCCGATCATTTCATAATCCAGCGACGCATATCCTTTGGTTTGAGTTTTCAGTTGGTCAAAGAAATCATACACAATTTCACTCAATGGTAATTCATATTTGATATTTACCCGGGTTTCGGTCATGTATTCCATATTGGTGAAGGTGCCCCGTTTGTCCTGAGAAATCTTCATAACTGCGCCTACATAGTCAGTAGGCACCATAATGGTTGCTTCCACATAAGGTTCTTCGATTTTTTCAATGCTGGACGGATCCGGCATCTGGGCAGGATTATCAATCTGAATCACAGTACCGTCGGTCTTGGTAATCTGATAGATAACGCTTGGCGCGGTAGTAATCAAATCCAGATTATATTCCCGTTCCAATCGTTCCTGAATAATCTCCATATGCAGCAGACCCAAAAATCCGCAGCGGAATCCAAAACCCAGAGCAGATGATGTTTCCGGTTCAAAAATCAACGCCGCATCGTTAAGGCGCAGTTTTTCTAACGCATCCCGCAATTCGGTATACTGATTGTTTTCTACAGGATACAGCCCGCAGTACACCATTGGCGTAGCCTTGCGATAGCCGGGCAGCGGCGCATCGGCAGAATTGTCCGCATCGGTAATGGTATCCCCCACTTCGGTGTCGGTCACGTTCTTGATGCTGGCTGCCACGTAGCCAACCTCGCCGGGCAGCAACTGCTTCACCTGTTTCATAGACGGCGCAAATACGCCAACTTCCGTTACTTCAAATTCTTTGCCTTTGTTCATCATGCGGATGGTCATGTCATTACGCAATGTACCTTCCACCACGCGCACATAAGACAATGCGCCGCGGTATGCATCATACAAAGAATCGTAGATTAACGCCTGCAGCGGTTTATCGGCATCACCTTTTGGCGCCGGCACTTTTTGCACAATGGCTTCCAGAATTTCCTTGATTCCAATCCCCTCTTTGGCAGAGCACAAGATGGCTTCACTGGCATCCAGACCAATCACATCTTCAATTTCCTGCCGCACCCGTTCCGGATCGGCGCTGGGCAGGTCAATTTTATTGATAACCGGAATAATTTCCAAATCATTTTCCAATGCCAGATACACATTGGCCAAGGTCTGCGCCTCAATGCCCTGCGCTGCGTCCACCACCAGAATAGCCCCTTCGCAAGCGGCCAGACTGCGGGATACTTCATAGGTAAAGTCCACATGACCGGGGGTGTCAATCAAATTGATAATATACTCGTTGCCGTCATCGGCTTTATAATTCAACCGCACCGACTGCAGCTTGATGGTGATTCCCCGTTCCCGTTCCAAATCCATATTATCCAGCACCTGGTCTACCATTTCTCGCTTGCTCAGCGCACCGGTGTACTCTAAGATACGGTCAGCCAGGGTGGATTTTCCATGGTCAATATGGGCAATAATACAAAAATTACGGATTCGTTCCTGCATAGTTTTTCCTCCTCTATTGTCCTGCAATACACATCACCATACACGCTGTTTTCACATATCCGCTGATCTGTATTGATGTTTCATTTCAAAATTACCGTAAATTATATTATATCGTTTTTTTGCAGCAACTGCAACGCAAAACTGCGGAAAAGACGCAGCAAACTGAAAAACAGAATGCAAAAAAGCCCGCCGACAATCCCGACAGGCTCTGTGCAATCATCAAAACTATATTATTTTTCAGACTGTCTGCGCTGCGCTAAATTTCCTACCCATAAGCCAAGCAATGCAGGCAGCAGACAAATCCAGAACAATGTGATCCATTGTATCACACCAGAATAGTATCCTATATAACACCGGCTAATCAAATACCAGCTTGATAATCCTATCATATAACAAAGTGCAGGACTAAGCATTGCAAATCCCCTGCTTTCCCGCGGCAGATATCTGCACAACGCAAAGGAAAACAAAAAAAGCAGACTGCAACGATCAATGCAAGAAAAATTCCGTGTCCTGCCATTGTCCATTCCGGCATAGTGATAGCAAAATACAATAAGATAAAAGGACTCCATACAATAACTAGTATAGGTTGAGGAAAATATTCAGCAAACCGTACACTAAGAGCCCAAAGCACAAATAACAACGAGGCCAGAGGCCACCGTATAGCTTTCCACATCAGTTTCAATTTTTGCAGCATATCAATCCCTCTTTTCTAAAAACAACAAGTTAGTTAATTTTCAGCCAACGCAGCCATTTACCAATAATGATACCAAACAACGCCGGAATCACGCCAATCCAGCATGCAAGCTGCAAGGTATGCCATCCGATTACTCCGACTGTAGAAAAACCTACTAATAAACCAATCAGTGGACAATACCAGTAGAATTTAGTCTTTTTGGCAAGAAAATAGGTAATAAGTGCGGTTGCAAAAAAAAGTAATAAAAAAATCGGTAGTGAAACAATTTCAAAATAATTCTCAAGTGTTATAATAACTCCTGCCACCGGTACAAGAAACCACATCATCAACCACATAAGAATTTCTCCCAGCATAACGACCACCGCCTTTCGCGCACGTACCAAAACTGTATGTACCCTTCTTAAGTTTATTCTATCATAAGGGAATTTTTTCAACAAGATATATTTTTACTCCAAACTTGTGTAAAAATGCTGCCGAAAAGTAATTACAAAATGAATATCAGATTGAAAGAATATGTGTTTGCATGTTATAATACCACATGAGAGTAACCAAAAACGGTAGGCGGTTTTCCTCCCTTTGAGGGGAGGTGATAACGATGACATACGAATTATATGGGGCGATTATCGCAACATTGACTCTGCTTGTCGCTGTTATCGCCTTGCTACGCAAGTAACAAGGCCCAAGTCTTATAAATAAAAATGACTATCCGCCTTAATCCTTAGCCAGATGGGCGAATAGTCTCATCGTATAGGGAGAAAACCGTTTATCAGCGTATTAGCCGTACGCCGCGGTTACTCTCTTTGTATTTATATCCTAGCACAGAAAAAATTATTCGTCAACCGTAAAATATCGTAGCAAATACTGTAAAGTTCTCATTTCCCCATAACTTTTCCACCGGCAGAAAAATCTATAGCAATTTTACCACACCAATTACACAAACAACAAAACGAAAGTATCGTATTAACCATTGTTTGTGATGCTGCATTGTCGGGATACTGTTTATTGCCAGCCCTGCTGTCATGGATAAAATCTTGCTGTTTGCAATTTATTTGGTTAATAACTATGTTTCATGTGAAACATTTTTGTTTGCAATTCTCCATTATCGGAAGATTGTTTGTTGCTTGCCCGCGTACCCGACCAGAAAAGCGTCGGGCACCGGACATTTGCTTGTATGTCTGCCTCACTTTGGACTGCGTCCAGTTCGGCTAGACAGACTGCGCATCTGTCCGTTTCAATCTCGACAACGGCAACAAAACATCTCCCTAGTTTGCGTGCATAAGGCTGGCCTATCCTTTGCAAAAACTCTAAATTGGGATGGATTATCACGCCAAATTTTGTTTTTTATGAAATCAAGACGAAAAAAAGCAGGAACAAATGATTTTGCTCCTGCAAGTTTATCTAGTTCTTATGAATGTTTCCTATTAGGAAAACACACTGTCGAAAGGGTGTGTAGCGGGCTCAGCCCGCTACGGCGGGATCGGTTGTGGTGTTGATTTCAATGTATTCCGCAATCTTGCGAAGTTCATCGGCAAACTTGAAGCGAACGCTAATATTGCCGTTTTCATAAACCTTGATGTGGTCGATCAGCTCAATAAGGATTTCGCGGGACAGCCCGTCGATGTTCTCAAACTTCATAAAGGCCACCAGCGCCGGGTGTTCTTGATCAACGCCATTTGCCAGTTCAGCCCGTTCAGCGGTCAGCCGCTCCAGAATATCGGAGAGCCGCTGGGACTGCTGTTCGTAGTCGGCTTTCATGGTGCGGTATTCCTGCTGGGTAATTTCACCGTCTTTCCAGTCTTGATAAATAGACTGCTTGTATCGGGTGACTTTTGCCAGCTCCCGCTCCTTGGTGGTAATCAAATCGTCCAGTCGGAAAGACTGGCTTTTTTTGATTGGAGCCGAATTGATACGAGCCACCAGCTCTGAGTAGGAAACCGCCAAATGCACCTGCTGTTGAATGGCAAACAGGACGGCGGCCTCCAGACGGTTGTGCTTGATAGAGTGCATGGAGCAAGCCAGCCGGGAACGGTTTTTGTAAGTAGAACAAGCGTAGTAGACATTTTTTCCGCTCTGGCTCCGGGTAATGGCCTTGCCGCAGTCGGCACACCGTAAAAACCCGCTGAACAGGTGAAGTTCCCGGCTTTTAGGTGCTGACCGGGTATCACGCTTCAAAAGCGCCTGTACCTTTTCAAAGGACTCCTTGTCGATAATGGCTTCGTGGGTATCGGGAACCGTTACCCATTCATCCTCGGGGACGGCTTCAATCTCATGTACCTTGTAGCTTTTCACACGGCGGCGGCCCTGTGCTTCGGGCAAAGAGTTGAGGGCGTTCCACAAAAGGCAAAACCGCTCCATACGCTCCAACAATTCTTGGGGCGTAGGCTCATGCAGACAAGCGGAGTATTCGATGCCATCGTCACAGTCGAGAGAATACTGCGCCTTGTGGCGGGAGAGCCGCCGCTGGTAGGCCATCTCATAACGGACATCGGCCAAGAACACCGCAGCCACTTCATCGGAAACCTCAATATATTCATCGGTTAAGTACCAAGAGTAAAAATCTTTCAAATTGATTGTAGTCATTATCTTTTCCTCCGTTCAGATTTTGGGTGACAGGTGGCGATCTGGACGGAGGGACGGCGGGGATCGGCAGCCGGGGCCGCCTCTACCAACCTCGGGACAAAGTGTCTCGAAGCTGGCAAAGGATAAAAGAAAAGCGTCCGCACAGCATGACGCTATACGGACGCACGAAAAATAATTACATTTAATGTACTGACTAATTTCATGTTCATAGCCAGACGATCCCGGAGGGGGCGCTACGCTTTTTTTAGCAGATGAAGATCATGGGTAGTGTGAAAAAACAAAATGAACACGACGATACCTCCCGGATACCGCCGTGTCCTCAAAAAAGGGCGACTTTAACACGCCCCCCATATTCCAATTTTTCATAAGGAAAACGGCGGCTCTGATTGAACAATCAAAACCGCCGCTTCTTAGTTGCGTGTCAAATCATCTGCTATACGACGGCTTTTTTTTCTTTTGCCGTCGTGCGGCAGAATAATAAGTTATTGTCTTTGTTATCACATGGGATAGAATGAGTGAAAACTACTTTTTCAACAGCGCTGCCCATTCTCGGATTGTTTTTTCATTCGTATTCAACCGTTTTTCATCAAAGCGGATATTTAATCCGTTTTTTACTACCGCTTGAGGGCAGGCTTTCTCAAAGTCCTTGAATGTATGTCCGATCCAGCCGCCGTTGGTCGCAAACGGATAAACCACTTTACCAGACAGGTCATGATTGTGCAGAAAGGTTTTCACCGCTGGGGCAAAGGTGTACCACCAGACAGGACTTCCCAACACAATACAGTCATAGTCGGAAATATCAGCCTTTAAGGGCTTGATCGCTGGCATAAATCCGCTGTCGATTTCTCGCTGTCCCTGATCTACGATGGCGTTGTATGATCCAGTATAGGGCTTTACCGTTTCAATTTCTTCCAAATCGCCCCCAATTTCCTGTTGGAGCATCCGTGCGATTTTTCTTGTATTTCCGCCGTAGGAATAATACAAAATCAATGTTTTCATCGTGATCCTCCGTCAGTCTCCGTATACTTCCTTAGCCATACGAAATGCAGCCCACGCCTTGGGCCAGCCAGCATAGAAAGCGGCGTGGGTCAGAATTTCGGCCATCTCGTCTGCGGTGACACCGTTTTTCTTTGCTGTCTCCAAATGATAGCGGAAAGAGCTATCCACCAATCCCTGCGCCATCAGAGAAACAACGGTCACGATACTCCGATCACGGAGAGAAAGCTGCTGCTCCCGGCTCCATACCTCGCCAAATAAAATATCGTCATTCAGCTCCGCAAACTTGGGAGCAAAGTTTCCAAGGGCATCACGCCCAGCAGTCTGCTTTGCCATATTACATCCTCCTGCTTAAATCAGCTTATTGTATTCTTCGTCCGAAACTGCTTCCAGCCATTCATTGGATGCGCCTTCTGCGGGAACCTCCACCGCCAGATGGACAAACCAACTGTCGGGAGCTGCACCGTGCCAATGCTTGACCTCAGGAGGAATATTGACCACATCGCCGGGATGTAGCTCTTGTGCAGGCTGGCCCCATTCCTGATAGTATCCACGCCCGGCGGTGCAAAGCAAAATCTGACCGCCTTTGTGATGAATGTGCCAGTTGTTGCGGCACCCCGGCTCAAAGGTTACATTCCCGATAACTACCCGCTCTGTGGAGAGCATATTCAGATAGCTCTGTCCCACAAAATACCTTGCAAAAGCCTCGTTCTTTTCCCCGGTGGGGAAAATGCTGATTTTCTCCAAATCCATATTTGTCCCCCTTACTTCTTTACCAGATACCGCAGCCATACGCTACCGCCGTCCTTTACTTCTGCGCTTTGCAGCTCAAATCCAACCGCCTTGTCAGTAGCAAGGCCGCCCCTTGTAGCAAAGAGAGCAGGCGTCTCGGAGGAACCATCAGCGGAGGGAGCGATGACCACGCTGACCTCGTCGCACATTCCAGCTTGGATAAACGACCAGTTCAGCACACCGCCGCCGCCAAGCATCAGCGTTTCAATGCCAAACAGGTTTTTCAGCTTTTCCATTGCCACAGCATAGTCCAAGGTATCTTCTCCGGCGATAATATAGGAGATGCCCAGCTTCCGCAGAAATGCCTTGTATGCGTTGCTGACTTTTTCCGTCAGCACCTCCAGCACATGGGCATGGGTGTCAATGTAGGTCAGGTCGCAGCTCTTCCAGCCCAGCTTACCAGAGGGGTCAACAGAGACATAGTACATGGGTTCATGGGGCTTTGCCACGAAATCCCCTTCGGGGACGGACGGGGCGTTTTCATCCAGCTCAGGCTTTTCATAGAAGGTGAAGTTATCATCGGTGGTCACTCTGCCAGAGAGCCAGCCTTGATGTTTGTAATAAGGATTTTTGCCAAAAGAAATGTTGTAAAACACATCCCCGGCGGCAGCGCCCTCGGCAGTTTCCATGTAGTTGCCCATGATCTTTCCATCAAGAGAGGTCATCATGTGGCAAAAAATATAAGGTCTGTTCATTTTTATTTCCTCCGTAAATCAGTCATCCAACACAACCGGCTCTGTGCCAAAAGAATATACAACCGAGTTCATGTCGGTAATATAGTAAGGGACAAGCTCCTCATAGGAATACACTTCTTTGAGGGCGGGGATTGCCTCGAAGATTGCCCGCTTAGCCTCGTCGCTCTCATCCATGACCACCTTGGCGGTGAGCCGGAGCCACCGGGAGCCAGCCATACCGCAGACTGCGATATTGGGATTTTCAAGCATCTGGCGATACATGGCCTTTTTGTTGCTTGTCTCAAAATAGATTTTTCCATCATACACCATGACAGAATTGATGGGGCGCACCTGTGCTTGGGCTCCATCTACCGTTGCATGATAGAACACCTCTGCTTCATGCAGAAAATCAACTGTTTTACTCATATTGAGTTTCTCCTGTGATTGAATGTTATTTGCCGCTGAACACAGGGAAAGCACTAAACTCGCCATAGTCCTTCAGCGGCTTCATGCTTTTCAAAGTTTCCATGTCCTGCTCAGAAATGATAAAGTCCAGCTTCGCATTATCGCTCATGTGCGTCGGATTTGCCGTCTTAGGCAGAGGAAGTGCGCCCAACTGCAAATCATAACGAATACAAAGCTGCGGAATGGTTACATGGTATTTTTCTGCCATTACAGCTACTTCCGGGTGCTTCATGATTTCACCGTGAGCCACAGGGGAATATGCCTCAACCAAGATGTTTTTTTCCCGGCAGTATTCCATCAGAGCAGCGGGCGTATTGCCGATATGCACAAGAAGCTGGTTGACCATCGGTGCAACCGTGCAGGACGATAGGATGTTCTCCACATCCTGCTCCTTGAAATTGGATACGCCAATAGCCCGTAGTTTGCCCGCTTTGTAGGCATCCTCTAAGGCCAGCCATGCTTGGCGGTTGCCTTCAGCATAATCGCCGCCCCGGAAATCTGTCCAAGGCTGAGGGCTGTGAATGAGCATCAGATCAATATAATCCAAGCCCATTTTGGCAAGGGAGCCGTCAATGGCCTCTGCTGCACCCTCATAGGTTTTAATCTCGGCAGCCAGCTTTGTGGTTACAAATAGTTTTTCACGGTCAATGCCGCAGGTACGGATGCCCTCTCCCACGCCGCTCTCATTTTCGTAAGCCTGCGCGGTGTCGATGTGACGATAGCCGATTTTTACTGCTTCCCGGACGGCGGACGCAGCCTGATCATCCGGGATAAACCATGTACCAAGTCCCAGCTTCGGAATATCCACGCCATTTGCGAGGGTATAGGTTTCTTCCAGTATTTTATTATATTCCATTTTGGTGTCCTCCTATTGACGATAATTCTGTGTAATGCTATAATCGCTTTTGCAAGTTCACCTAAAGAATACAACTTAAAGTCAGGTTTAAGTCAAGACCTGATTTGAAAATAATTTATGAACAGGTTGGAGATGATACGATGCTTTATACCGTTGGAGAAATGGCGAAGATATTGAATATAGCTCCATCTACTTTGCGTTATTATGACAAAGAGGGACTGCTCCCCTTTGTGGAGCGTTCTGGTGGCGGCATTCGGATGTTTAAGGATGAAGATTTTAGTTGGCTGCATATCATTGAGTGCCTAAAGCAGACTGGAATGCCAATCAAGGAAATCAAAAAATTTGTGGACTGGTGTATGGAGGGTGACTCCACCATTGAACAACGCCTCGAGCTGGTTGACCGTCAGCGAAAAGTCGTGCAGGCCCAAATCCAACAGATGCAAAATACACTTCATATGTTGGATTATAAATATTGGTACTATGAAACGGCAAAAAATGCCGGGACTTGCGCTGTCCACGATAGTATTTCCAAAGAAGATGTACCCGCAGAGTTCCACGATATTTTAGAGCGAGCGGCCAAAAAAGAATGAGAATATGTATATCATGACATGAAAATAAATATGAGGTAGTATAAAAAGGTAAGTCGTTCAAATACTAACACCTGAAATGTAAAATTACATTGGGTGATGTCTATGAAATTTGAACGCGATGAGCGCAAATTTGATTTCCATGATATAGGGCTCGCTATCAAGCGGGCGCGTGAAGCCAGCGGGATGACACAGGAGCAACTGGCATATATTATTGACCGCGATCCCCGCACCGTCATGTACCACGAAAACGACGGCCAACATCCCAGCTTGAACATCTTTTATCAACTGGTGACAAGGTTCGGTATATCGGTGGATCAGTTCTTTTATCCAGACACAAGTGCTGATGACACTTGCAAAAAGCGCATCAGTATTATGCTCAACACTATGGACGAAAAGGACTTGCGGCTGGTAGAAACTATAATCCGGGCAATCAAAGACGCCAAAGAAACGGGGGAAGTGTGAAAACGCGAACTCCGTTTTTTTGTGCCATTTTCGGGGTTGCACGGAACGGCAAGCAGGGCGAGTGTATAGACACTCGCTATTTTTGCGCCCCGAGGGACCCGCAAAAATGCTTGTTGGGGAGCCTCCCCAAACCCGGCAGACTTCGGGACAAAGTGTCCCGAAGTGGCGGCGCATAGCGCCTTTTGTCTGCGGCCGGTCGCTATCGCTCCTGTGCCTTATTTTCCCGCCCGCCGGTTACGCCGAGCAGATGATCGATGTTGGCCTTGATCGCCACGGCCTCCCGCATATCCTGCTGGGCTTTGCGATATTCCGCATAAAGGGCCTTTTTCTTTTCAGCCAGTTCACGGCGGGATTTTTTGAGCGCATCCATCTTGGGGAGCTTGGCCCCGGCCAGAATATCATTCATAGCAGCCTTGGCCGCCCGGTAGCTGGCAAGTTCGGCCTCATACTCGGCAAGATATTTCTTGCTGTACCGTGCCGCCTTGTAGCCGTCGAACACGGGGCGGGTCTTGGCATATTCCACCGTGGCAGCCATGAGCTCAGAGGTTTTGGCAAGGGCCGTCTCGGTGTCCCGCAGCTCCCCGGCCAGCGCATGAAAGCGATCCACGGCCCCGGAGGTCTTGGCGGCCAGCGCGTCATAGTCGCCCAGCTCATGCTCCCGGAGATATTGCAGGGCGGCGGCCATCTGTTTGAGGTTGTAGACCTTGGCCCACCGTTCATAGGCCGGGCCTTTGCCTTGGCTCAACCGCTCTTGAATGTCGATAATGAGATTGATCCGCTGGGGCGGCGGGGCCTCGTCCGGGATCTCCGGGGCAGGCCGTTCCCCGGCAATCACCGCCCGGATGTCCTCGGGATCGTAGCCTTCCCCCAAGGTGGATGCCCGGAGCCGGGTGGGTTTCTTCTGCCCCGGCACAAGGAACGAGATCACGCCGCCCCGCCCACGCTTCACGGCATACCCGGCTCCCTCCATAAGCCGCAGGAACGCCTCGAAGTCGGCGGGCTTTTTTGCCAGCGTGTCCCCGATGGCAAGACGAAGCCTCTGCTGGGCAGACGGGGGACGCTCACCGATCCATTGGCCGTAGTTGAGGAAACGCCCCTTGCTGTGCAGCTTGGGACTGGTAATCACGGACAGGTCATTTTCCAGACATACCCGGTCAGAGAGCCGCCGCAGGGCGCTGGCCGATCTGAAAAAATCCCGGTATTTGTGGGCACAGTCCAGCGCGGTTGAATTATAATAAATGTGGTTATGGATATGGCGGCGGTCTGTATGGGTGGCAACGAAAAAGGCGTGTTTGCCCTTCGTCCAGCGCATGGCTGTCTCATATCCCACACGGTTTGCCTCCTCGGGGGTGATCTCTCCGGGCTTGAAAGACTGGCGGATCTGATAGCACAGCACATCCGCATCCCGCCGCTGCTCCCGGCCCGTGATGGCCTTGTATTTTGCCTTGGAGAGCAGGAACTCCGCATCGGCGGTCATGTGGTCGCACTCATAGGAGGAGATCAGCTCCCCGCCCTCGGTCTTGTCCGGGTTCTGCCCATATTCAAAACGGTCTTTCAGCGATTGGGCGATGGTTTCCCCCTTGCTGATATGGTGAGCCTTTAAGTAGGTTGTGGCCGTGGGTATCCCTCCTTTCCAAGAGAAAAGCGGCGGCTGTAATCAGTCGCCGCTTTGTTACTTCGGGACAAAGTGTCCCAAAGTAGTTGGTGTCAATATCGGGGAAGCAGCAGAGCCGAATATAGCAGCCCTGTAAACAGAAAGTTTAATGAACCGTTTGAACACGCAAGATTGGCACTCGACGGAAATCTGCAAATATGGGTGGATGCAGAGGTCAATTTATAATTGCGGTAATATTCAAAGTTGTATAAAGATATTGACAATAATCCCAAATCAGACTATACTTCAAATAGTCCGTTTTGGGATTATTATAATGAATGGAGGTTGTTCGATTGAAGAAAATGATAGTTACATATTTTTCCGCTTCTGGAACAACGAAAAGTGTCGCAGTGGAACTGGCAAAGGCTGTCGGGGCAGACATCAGCGAGATAAAAGCGGTATTACCCTATTCACAGGCTGATTTAGACTGGAATGATAAGAACAGTCGTTGTTACCGGGAATGGAAAGACAAAGATAGCCGCCCGTCGTTTCAACTTGATGTCCCGAGCATTGACGGCTATGAGTATGTATTTGTGGGTTATCCTATATGGTGGGAAAAAGCCCCGAACATTATCTATTCCTTTTTGGAGAGATATGATTTTTCAGGAAAGACGATCATTCCTTTTTCTACTTCTGGTGGAAGTATTCGGGGGAGCATAGGACATCATCTGCATAAATACTGCTCTGAAAATACCAACTGGAAAAAAGGAAAATTGCTGAATGGAAGGATTACACCGGAAAGCCTTGTGAAATGGGTAAATGGTCTTGGTTTGGAGGTATGAAATGGAGCAATTAAATGAGTGCCAGCGACAACTGAACAGGTTATATAGGGATTATGAGGGGATTTATGACAGTTATGCGACAGCAATTAAATTTCAAAAAACGCAGCTCTGGATTATGTATGCGGTATGTGTGTTTGGAGCTCCGCTGACACAGTATGATCTTTGCAGAGAGTGGAATTTTGCCAAGCAGACAATCAATGCTTCCGTCAATCAACTTGTAAAAAATGGCTATATCAAACTTGAAGATATGCAGGACGCAAGAAAACGGAAAGCCCTCACTCTTACTGCAAGAGGTGAAGATTTTTGTAAAGAGTTTATTTATCCGTTAGTCGGAATAGAGCAGGAGGCTTTTGAAAGTTTGGATGGCAAAGAGAGGGAAATATTTTTATCTGCATTCCAAAAATATCTGCATTTTGTAGGTACAAGAACCGCGGAAATTTTAACAGATAAAAAGGGGGTGCAGAAATGAAAATACAGCTCTCAGATCATTTCACATACAGAAAACTTTTTAAGTTCGTTGCGCCGTCTGTTGTCATGATGTTTTTTACCGTAATCTATGGTCTTGTAAACGGTCTTGCGGTTTCAAACCTTGTGGGTAAAACTGCATTTGCGGCAATCAACCTTATCATCCCTTTTTCGTCCATTATGGCAGCGTTTGGGTTTCTCTTTGGCTCTGGTGGAGCTGCACTAATTGCAAAGGCGCTGGGAGAAGGAAATACCAAAAGGGCAGACGGGCTTTTTACCTTCATGTTGATTACTACGGTTATCAGCGGATTTGTCCTCTCCCTACTCGGACAACTTTTTCTTCCCTTTGCGGCACAGGCAATGGGGGCTGAGGGAGATCTTCTTGACAAAGGGCTTGTGTACGGCAGGATGTCCCTACTGTTCATCCCGGCGCTGATGCTCCAGTATTTCAACCAGTATATGTTTCCAACGGCAGAAAAATCGAAACTGGGAATGTATTTTACGGTTATCGGGGGATTGTCGAATATTTTGTTTGTCATTTTATTTGTCGGCATACTGGATATGGGTGTGCTTGGGGCAGGACTGGCAAACGGTGTTAGTCAGACAATCGGAGGCATCTGTCCGCTGTTCTATTTTTTCAGTAAAAGGAATGACAGCGCACTACATATAACAAAACCCATTTTCAATCTAAAGGATTTTTTACAAACCTGTGTAAATGGTTCTTCCGAACTGGTCATCAATCTGTCTATTTATATTATTGGTATTCTGTTCAACTATCAGCTTCTTAGATTGAATGGAGAAAATGGAGTGGCAGCTTTCGGCGTTATCATGTATATTAACATGATATTTATATCCTTCTTTAATGGCTATTCTATTGGATCGTCACCAATCGTTGCATATAACAACGGAGCGGGAAATCATGAGGAACTAAAAAATCTGCTGAAAATGAGCCTGCGGATCGTCCTATGCTTACAGGCTGCCATGACAATATCTGCCGTCCTGCTGGCCAGACCACTATCCATGCTTTTTGTGAGCTATGACAAGGAGTTGCTTGATTTTACCACCCGTGCGTTTCAGTTATATTCCATATCTTTTTTGTTCATGGGAATAAATATTTACGGCTCTGCCTTTTTTACGGCATTGAACAATGGAACAATATCTGCACTTATTTCATTTTTAAGGACACTTGTATTCCAGTCTGCCGCTGTTCTGCTGTTGCCGTTGGTACTTGATGCAAATGGGATATGGCTATCTGTTACGGTGGCGGAGATATTAGCGTTATTCGTAACAGTTATATGTATAATTAGAAATAGAAATAAATATAACTATGTTTAGTCCCTTTACGCCCCTACAAAATGGGACAGCATAGATGCCTTTGGCTTTCCCCACTTCGGGACACTTTGTCCCGAAGTCGAGAAAACCGGGGGATGGCACAAGGCCATCCCCCGGACATTCAGAGCGCCGTCACAGCGGAGAGCTTCTTCAGCAGATCGGACAGCGGCTCCCACAAAGCGGCATAGTCCTTTTGAAGCTGGGCAATCTCCTCGGGGTAGATGCCCCCGTAGGTATTGGCCTGTATCGCAACTTGATTGAGGTTATTTGCACACCGGCGCTGTAAGGAAACCAGCTCCCGGATGTCCGAGAGGTCAACATGGAGCACATACCCATTGAGCGCCATTTTGCGGACATAGGCGCTCAGATTACTGATCCCGGCCTCGGCCATACGCCCTTGAATAACCTCCATTTCATCGGGGCGCACCCATACATAGATCGGCATACAGCGGACGCGCTTTTTTGTCATCGCTCCTCGCGCTCCCGGCTGCGGCGCTTGTTGGGCGGCTCTTTCACCTTATCCAGCTCCTTTTCCTGTTCCGGGGGCAGAGCCGGGAGCTGGTTGTTCAGAACACCGTCGATCATGTTGTAGTTATGCTCGGCGGCGATCTCCGCACTTTTCATGGGATTATATCTATCTTCCATTTTCGTTCCTCCTATCGGTCGCCCCGGTCGGGGGCTTTTTTCTTGGGGGCAGGATCGCCCCGGTTGGCCTCGGCCAGAGCAGCAGCCTCCTTCATCTGCTGGGCAATCGACCGGGGCCTGTCGCCGCTTTCCCGCCGCAGCTCGGAAATATTGGGTGCGGGACGGAGCTCATAGTCGGACGCCTGCTTTTCCGTCAGCGGCTTGGTGTAGGTCAGATGGCCCCACGCCACAAACGCGCCGCCCTCCACGGGGACGCGCTGATCGTAGTTGACGATCTCATCCGGGGCGTTGTGGGGCGGTTTCGGGAATGTGCCGATGTCCACGGGCCGCTGGGTGGAATAATACTTGTAAAGGCCGGGGGCCTCGATCTGCACGACTTTGACCTTGAAAAGCCGCTGATAATCCTGCACCCGGTCTGCAAAATCCTTTTCCATAGCGGTCAGATCGTTTCCGTAGTGCCCCCACTCATATTGACGCTGGCCGTTTTTGTCATCGTAACAGGCCCATGTGACATAGGGGGACGGAGCGGTGGGGTGTTCCCCCAGCGCAAAGCCCCTGCCGTTTTCCAGCATGACGGCCTTCAGAATGGCATAGCCTTGGTTTTTATCCATCGTTCCTCCTTATCGTGATATATCCTTTTCCGCTTTCCGGGCAAAGGGCTGGAGCTGATAGGGGCTCTGGCCGTCCTCGGGACGCAGGAAGTCCAGACGAGCCGCCGCCCGGATCGCGTTCTGATTGAGCTGCCGCTGCCACGCGCCTTGGCTGGGAGCCCACTTGAAGCCCTCGGATTTCAGCGCCCGCCGCTGATCCTCCGGGGGCTTTTCATCGAAAAGCAGTTGCAGGCGGTTCTCGGCCTCGTTGATCTTGGCCTCGCCGCCGGGGAAAGTCCAGCCCACAAACTCGCTGCGGTTTTTCAGATCGTCAATGCGCTGGCGCACCCGGCGGATATTGGCGTTGTTGTTTGTCAGCAGAAAAGAGGGGTACGGCACCGGGTCTTTGCGCCAGTCATTCGCCATAGAGGATTGCAGCCTGCCAATATCCTCGTCGGACAGGCCGGGGCAGCCCTCCAAAGTCTTGTGTTTGCGATAATAGGCGTTGACGCTTTTCATGGTGGCTTGCAGCTCCTCCAGCCCCGCCAGCTTTTTTTCCAGCTTTTCCACGGCAAGGTCATCATCGGCGCTGATCCCGCCCGTACCCACAGACTTGATCTTATCCAGCAGCTTTTCAATTTCCATGTACTCGCCCATATTGCGGTCACGGGCGGCGTTCTGCTTTTCCTTTTTGCGTACCGGGAAATTGCCGCCCCCGGCGATCAGAATAGACGGCACACGGCCATCAATGACATGGGACTCGTTGAGGTTGGCGGCCAGCTTTTTGGCGTAGCGGTCAACCAGCGCATCGATCTTGTCATGGTACATGGGATCGACACGGGCCTTCTGGCGTTCCGCTATGGCATACGCCTCATCCACCATCTGGCGGTAGGCGCTGGTAGCCGAGCCGGGCTTGTAGTCGGAAAAGCTGTTCATATCCTTTGCCCGCTTTGCCGCCGCCTCGTTGATTTCATAATACTTCGGCATGGTTCCTCCTTCCAAAACACCATACTTTGGGACACTTTGTCCCGAAGTACAGCGTACAAATGTTGACAGCATCGGGGCCAAACAGGGGCGGGCAGTAAAAACATACGGCCCACCCCTAAAGCGGCCCCAAAAAGCCTTGAGATACCGGGCTTTTTTCGGGCCTAATTGTCAACAGACCAGCCCCGCTTTTTCTTCATGTGATCCCGCTGCTGGCGGCGGTGGGCTTTCTTGGCACAGGCCGGGGAGCAGTAGCGCGTCCTGCCGTCCGGGAGAAAGACGCTGCCGCAGACCGGGCAGAGCCGGGTTTCCGGGGCGGGGCCCTCGGCGGCCAGCCCCGCCTCCAGCACAGGATCAAGGGGCAGAACGGCATCCCGAAAGTAACGGCAAAAGGCCCCTGTCCAGCATTTCCCCAGCATATAACACTCACAATCCAGCGGTAAGCAGCCGTATTCCCGGTCGTAGTTGGCGCACCACTTTGTCACCAGCGCACGGATTTTCCCCTTTTCCTCTCGGGTCAGCTCACGGGCCACAGCATCACCTCCCGCCAGCCGGAGGTTTGAGCAAATCCCGGTAGCAGGACATACAGGCGATGCCCCGCCAGTAGGGGCATCCGTCACAGCGGGAGCCCTTGGGGGCCTTGGGCGTGGCCGGGGGCTGGATATGGGACGGCCTTTTCATCATGGTTTCGTAAGGGCTGTTAGTGAAATTCATACATTGTCCTCCTCGGGTTCGGGATCGTCCTCGTCCCACGGAGGGCCGTCATCCTCAAAATCGTTGTAAGCGTCCATTTCTTCCTCGTAGTCATCCTCGGGCGCGGCGGCCTGCTGGTGCTTGGGGCGGTAAATCTTGAAGTACCACCCGGCCCCGCCGCCAATGGCGAAGATGGCAAGCACAAGGAACAGCGAGCCCAGCCCGCTTTTTTTCTCGGGTTCCTCGGGCTCCGGGGTGGGTTCGGGTTCGGGCTCGGGGGTCACGCCAGTACATTCGCCCATGTTGACGGAGCAGATGGGGCAATCGGTATGGATGGCCCCCACCGCGCATTTATCCCCGCAGGTGCAGGCAGGCGGCTCGCCGCCGACGGCCTCCATAGCGGCCAGCAGGTCGGCCTCGTCCACAACGCTGAAAAAATAAGTTTGATACTGTTCTTCCTCCTCGTTCACCGGCTTATCGTAGTCGATGACGATATAGAAAGTGCTGCCGCCGCTGGTCTGGACGGTGATAAACTGCTTGTTGGTGTGCTTGTCATAGAGCAGATCGCGGGTCACAAGGGAGCCCTCCTCGGAAAAGCCCTCGCCGGGCTCCACCGGGTCAAGCCCCTCCCAGTTCACGCCCCCGGTCTGCTCGGGGGGCGTGGTTTCCTCGATGTACTCGTCGCCGCCACCGGCATAGGCCGTGACGGAAAAACCGCATAAAAGAACGACGGCACAAAGCACCGTCGTCAGCAACCTAAATCCTCTTTTCATTCCGCCACCTCCACTTCCGGGGAAGCAGACTTCGGGACACTTTGTCCCAAAGCTGCCTTGCCGCCGTTCTGGATGGACTGGAGCAACAGGGGCAGATCGGTGAGGGAAATGCTCATGCCCCGCACGATGTCCACGATCTCGCTGTTTTCCGCCTCCAGCTTTTTCTGCTCCAGCTCCTTCAAGCGGGTCTGCTGTTCCGCGATCTTGGCCTTGACCTTTTCGATCTCGGCCTCGATTTTCGCGCTTTTGCTGATTGCCATATTCAAAAATCCTCCTTTATCAATAAAGTTTGCCGTAGGCATATAGGTGGGACTGCCAATAGCTGTTGTTCAAATTGGCATAGCTGATGGGGTCGCCGCAATGGAGCATCCAGCCATCCCCCACATAAATGCCGCAATGGGAAACGCCCGGGGTGTCATAGGTTCCCGTGAAGAAAACCAGATCGCCGGGCTTGGGGTTATTTGTCCGGGTGGAAATGTTGTAGAGCCCTTGGGCTCCCAGCCGCCCGAAGTCCCAGCCGCATTGATTGTAGACATAGCTGACGAAGCCAGAGCAATCAAAAGAGGTGGAGGGACTACTGCCGCCCCACACATAGGGGAAGCCCACATATTTTTCCGCCTCCGCCAGAATAGCCGCAAAGGTTTCATCGGCCAGATATTCCTCCGGGATGTCATGCTCCGGGGGCGGGTTGGTGTACTTGGGCACATAGCCGGACTCCGGGAACAGGTCGGGGCGGTTGCCCAGCGTAGCCATATAGAGGGCATACCGGGAAAGCTGTTCCTCGGTCATCATGTAGATCGGCACATGGGAGAGGTTGAAGTTTTCCAGCGTCACATAGCAAATATAGTAGTTATAGGGCACCTGCACCGTGTAGGTGTTGCCCTCGCTGTCCGTCCGGGTTTCCGTCCGATACCGCACCTCCACCACCACATCCTCGGTGAGAATGTACTGGCGGTCAAACAGGCTTTGAAGCGTACCCTGTACCTCGTCCACCGTCCACGCCCCCTCATGGAGCGCCGAGAGCATAGAGATCAGCACATAGGGATCGTGCTCAATGTCATCGAGGTCAAAATGGTATTCGTCATAATCGTGGGTGGCCTCATAGGTGTCGAGGTACTCCTGCAGCTCGGCCTCCAATGCACAATAGGCGGCCTCGGCCCCCAGCATATCCCCATCCTCAGACGGATAGGTGCTGGCGGCCACCGCTCCCACAAGGCCGTTGCCAACCGACGCCATAGAAGAAACGCAGGACTGGAGGGAGAAGATCAGCAGACAGCAGGCCAGCGCAATGATCACGCCCACGGGATGCCGCTTGACGAAGCCCCACGCACGGACAGCCAGCCGCTCCGTGGTGACAGCCGTTTTCTCGGCGGCCTTGGCCCCATGCTTGGCGGCCTCCCGCGCCTGTTTCGCATACTGCTTTTGAATGTGCCGCTTTTGCAGATACCGGGAGATCACGCCTTGATCCAGCTCGGGGTGTTCCAGAGCCGCCGCCCGGAACTGATAATCCGCCGTGGCCTTGATATGCTTGGCCTCGGCCTTGCGGACTGCTTTTTCCGGGTGTTCCCGGATGGCCTTTTTTACATGGCGGGTTCCATGCCGCAGAACGGACTCGCCCACCAGCTCGGAGCGGTGAGCGCCCTCGGTGCCCACATTTTCATGCTCCACCTCATAGATTTTCCCGTGCACAAAGCCATGCACGCCGCCCAGCGCCGCCCGGCCCGCACGCTTCACGGGGCCGGGACGCTTGGGCGGTTTCTGTTTCGCCAGCTTGCCCCGGGCCTTATCCAGCTTTTCACCCCGCTTTTCCATACGGAGCTTGGACTCCGCCGCCTGTTCCTGCCGGCTCTTGTGTCGGAACTTGGACTTCGGGACACTTTGTCCCGAAGTGCCCTTACTCGTCTTTTCGCTCATGGGCCATATCCTCCGGGCGGGTCGTCAGCAGGTCATAAATCTCACCGCGAGGGAAACGATCCACAAAGGGAATGGTGGTGTTGCCGTAGAACAGCAGCCCCTCACCGGAATTGGAGTGGGTGATGTAGGAAAGCTGATGCTCGGAAATGCCGAGCTGCTTCGCCAAAATCGCCCGGTCGCTCTGTGCCTGTGACAGCAGGATCATAAAGTCGGTGTTATCCAGAATATTCTCGATCTCCAGACTGGCCAGCAGGTTCTTTACATTCTGCGTCAACGCCGACGGGACGCAGCCCCGCTTACGCAGGGTACGCCAGAGCAGAACGAAATAACTGGCCGTGAGGGGGTCGCGGAGCAGCACATGGAACTCATCGAAGTAACACCATGTCGCCACGCCGTTTTCATAGTTGGTATTCACCGCCGCCGTGACAAACTCATTGGTAATGTGCATGGCGATCTTGCGGAGGTTTTCTCCCATCCCCTTGATGACGATGCACACCACACGGGAATTGAGATTGACATTGGTTGGATGATTGAACAGATTGAGGGAGCCTGTGCAGTAGAGCTCCAAAGCGGTCGCCACACGGCGGGCCTCTGGCTCGGGCTGGCGCAGAAGCTCCTCATACAAATCTTGGAGCAGGGGCGTTTTCGCCGTTTCCAGCCCCAGCGCCACTTCCCGGTAGACCAGCCGCACACAGCGGTCAATGACGGTCTTTTCGATGGGCTGCAAGCCCTCCTTGCCGCCCACCACCAGCTCGCACAGGGAAAGCAAAAAGTCCGCCTTCATGGAAAGCGGGCTGTCCTCGTCGCTGATCCCCATTTGAATATCCATTGGATTGATGTGGTTGGGGCTGTCCGGGGCGATCTCAATGACCTGTCCGCCCAGCCGACGCACCAGCGGGGCATATTCGCCCATTGGGTCTACAATGATTATTCGATCCTGCGGGATGGTCAGAAACACATTGAGCAGCTCCCGCTTGGCGGCGAAGCTCTTGCCCGAGCCGGTGGAGCCGAGGTACAGGCCGTTGGCAGATTTCAGCTTTTTGCGGTCAGCCATGATGACATTGTGGGAAAGGGCGTTCATGCCGTAGTAGAGGGCCTGCCCGCCCATGCGCAGCTCCCTTGTCATAAAGGGAATGAAAATGGCCGTGGAGCTGGTAGTCATGCCCCGCTGGATCTCCAGCCCGTTATAGCCGAGGGCCAGCGAGGAAACAAACGCCTGCTCCTGTTGCCAGTCCAGCCGCTTCAAGGCGCAATTATATTTCTGCGCGATACCGCCCACGGTAAACACATCGTTTTCCAGCCGCTGGCGGTTGGGAGCCATGTTCACCACCGTAAAAGTCAGCAGGAACATTCTTTCATTCCGGGACTGGAGGTCTGCCAGCAGCTCGGCGGCGTCCTTGGAAAAGGTAATGAGGTCGGGGGGCAAAATCTCCATGTCGTACCCTGCCCGGACAGCCTTTTTCTGTTCCTCGGCCTTCATGCGGCCAATGTCAGAGATTTTTCCCTTGATGGTCTTAATGGCCTTGAGCTGATCCACCGTCTGAATGTGCATGGTGACGGTCAGCTCCGCATCCAATTCCAAAATCTCGGCAAGGAGCTTGTCAGACAGCTCCGACGCCAAAATCTGCAAATAGGACGCCGCGCCCCAATAGCGGCCCACCCGGAAAGTGCGGCTGTCCCGGAAGTCGAAGCTGTCCGGGGCGATATAGTCCTTGGTGCCAAGGCCGTGCTTGGGGATGTCCTTCCACGCAAAGCGGAACGGCTCCCGATTGCCGGGGTGCATCTGGCTATGGAGCAGAGCCAGCCGATCCCGGCCAGCCAGCGGCTCCGACTGAACGCCCAGCCGATGGAGGTTTCCCATCACATCGGCCTCCACACGCTCCAGACGGGGGCGGGCCTCGGCCACACCCTCGGCAGGCAGGCCGAAGGTGATATATTTTGTGCGTTCAATGCCGTTGTTGCTTTTGGCGATCTGGTTTTTCAGCATGGAGGTGAACTCCTCCCGGACGCTGTTGAAGTCATCCTCGGCGGGCGGGATATTCACCTTGTAGCGGCTGCGGTCACGGGAACGGCGGTTGATAAAGGAAAGCTGGAACGGCAGGGAGCTGTCAAAGTAATTGAGGAATGAGCTCCAGCCGCCAAAGATAGCCGTCTGATCCTCGGTGGAGGCCACGGAATAGTTGATGTCCTCATATTCCACGGTTTTTGTGTAGATACCGCCGGGGAGCTGGCACACGCCGTCCGGGTGCATGGCGATATAGGGGATGGTCTGCTGGGCCGAAAGTCCGGCCCGGCCTTTAGCGGCCCTTGCGGTGCCGCGCTTTTGGGGTTTGCTTTTTGTCTGCAATAGGCTCCTCCTTTCCCGCAAACGGAGCATAGATATTCTGCGTTTTGTACGGTCTGATGCCGGGCCAGGTGAACTTGGCCCGGATGATGTTCCGCACCACCTTTTCAAAGGGCAGGCCGTCCCGCTCATACATGGCAAGCATAAACGCCGGGAGCATAACGGCCAGCATGAGGAACATGGCCCCGGTGCTGCCGATAGAGCTTCGGGACAGCAGATAGACCGGGACGCCTACCAGCGCCGCGCCGCCGAAGCAGATCAACTGGCGCTTGGTAAGGTTAAAGGCAATTTTGGTTTTGATTTTGGATAGGTCGTTGGGTACATTCACATACGGCATGATCGGCCTCCTTTCTGCCGCCGTCAACCTTGGGACACTTTGTCCCAAAGTCCCGGATCGTGGGCTCCACCTCGTTCCCCCACACCTCCCAGCCGGGCGGGGTCTGCCTTGCGAACAGCTCCACACGGGGCAGGTCGCCCATGAGGGCCACGATCTTGTCACGGGCCTCGTCGGGCTTTTTGCTGTGGGCTTCAATGGGTGAAATGATAAACTGATGGACATTGGCCGCCTGCCGCTTGGGGTGGCCCCTCGTCGCCAGCAGACAGATTTCAGCGTTGCCCCGCGTCCAAAAGCCCAGCCCGTAAAACCAGCTATCCGCTTTTTTGTTCTTTTTCAGCCAGACAAAGGCCACGCTTTTATAGGTAAAGCCCCACGCCTCTATGAGCCGCAGAGCCTCCGGGAGCTGGGGAAAAGTCGCCCACAAAAAAAGCGCGCAGTCCGGGGCCGCAAGCTCGGCCACAGGCAGCGCGCACAATTCATTGATACTCATGGTGGGGTAATGGTTCTCCGCCGCCCCCTGTACCTTGCTTCGCTGATACTGCCAAGGGGGATCGGCGTAAATAATGGGATATTGTCCGATGGTCATTCTCCTTTCTCGCCGCGGGCCACGGCCAGCCGTGCCTGTTCAATGCGCTGGGCGGCGGGGCCGTAAATGGCCGGGGCGGTTTCAAAGCAGACGAAACGGCGGCCCGTATTGAGGGCGGCCACGGCGGTTGTCCCGGAGCCAGCACAGAGATCGGCCACCACCTCACCGGGGCGGGTGTAGGTTTTAATGAGATATTCGCACAGCTCCACGGGCTTTTGTGTGGGGTGAGTAGGATGCGCCACCGTCTGCACAAACAGCACATTCCCCGGATAGCGCCGCCCGTCGTTGGATGATGAGCCCTGCCGCTCAAACTTGCCATAGTTGGGGCTGGTGCCGCTGCGGGCGTGTACCTTGCTGTACGGCTCCCCATAAGTAAACTGCGGGAAGTAGGCCGGGGACTTTTGATAGAACACAAGAATGTTCTCCGACTTTTTCAGCGGCGCTCGGTTGGCATTGAGAAAGCCCGTTCCACGCTCCTTGTACCATATCCACTCGTAGCGGAGCATGGAGAGGTTGGAGGCCCCCAGCACCTTGTCATAGGGGCATTGAGCGAAGAACAGGGCCGCGCCGTTTGGTTTTACCGCCCAGCGCACCGCCTCCCACAGCGCATCCAGCGGCAAAGGCACATCCCAATAGTTTTTGGTTGTGCCGTAGGGCGGATCGGTCAAAAGCATATCCACCGAATGACGGGGCAAGGACAAAAGTCCCTTGATCCCGTCCATAAGAAACAGGCCCTCGGTCAGCTTCGGGACAATTTGTCCCGAAGTTACCTTATCGGTCATCCCGCGCCTCCTTACCCTTGGGCGGGGTGCTGCGGGCGGCATTGGCCTTTTCAGCATCCTTGGCCGCCTGTGCCATCTGCTCTTTGATAGGGGCAGGCCGCACCGCCTCGGCGCGGGCAATCAGCTTTTCCACCGCTACGGAATACCCTTCGGCGGCGGCAGCGTCCAGCCGTTCCTGCAAGGCCCGGTCAGTTACCCGAGCCGTGGAGCGGTAGCCCGTTCTGCTGGTGGGATCTGGCTTGCTGGGCGCACCGAGAAAAACGCCGTTTTTTCCGTCCACCACCTTAAAGTCATCTACCACCACACCGCCAAAGTTTACGCTGGCAAATCCCAGCAGCTTGCCTTGGGGCTCAATCGGGCGCACCGTTACCGTAACAGGCATCGGAGCCTCCTCCAGATTTTTCTCCACCCGGAGCTTTACCGCCTCATCAACGGAAATTCCTTGGGACTCTGCCAGTTCCGCGATGGGCGCGTCAAAAATTAAGCGGCGCATTTCTGCCAGCGCCGCCTCGTCAACAGTAGGGGCGGCCTGTGCCGCCGTCTGTGCTTTCGCCATAATTTATTTTTCCTTTCTCAATGTGCGCCAAAGATACTCTTGCTGATCGTCCCGGTTTTGAACAGCATAAAGCAGAGCAAAACCGTGTACCCCACGCAGCCCCAAATGGCCCCGATGGGGTCGCCGCTGGTGGAGATGCCCTGCACCAACACGCCATAGATGCCCACACACAACAAAATGAGCAGCCCTTGGAAGCCCACGGCAAACAGGGATTTCAAGTAGTTTTGGCCCATCTGTCCGACTTCCCGGTTGGAGAGGGTCGCCACGGGGATGGGGGCCAAACTGGTCAGCATATAGATCTCCAGCATACGGCCATAGACAAGAACGAAAATAATAATGTTCAGCGCAGTCATAGTAAAGCCAATCAGCATGGACTGCATAAACAGCCCCAGCAGCTCCCCAAGGCCCATCGTTTCTAAGGTGGCCTCCAGCGTATCCAGCATCCCCGGCGTGATGTCCGTAGAGCCTTGAATGATACCGGCAGACCGGGCGATCACGCTCTGCGACACATCAAATACCGCGTTTACAATATTGAATGTGTTGGAGAGAATGAGGATGGCCGCCGCCGTTTTGAATATCCACTTGAAGAATATCCATGTGTCGATGTCATGCAGATTGTTCCTGTCTATGAGCATCTGGATCAGTTCATAGGTTGCAACAAAGGTTAGGATCAGTCCGGCAATCGGTAAAATCACCGTTTCGGATATTTGCCGTATGAGGGAGAAAACCCCGGCGTTCCACGCCGCCGGGGGAGTTCCCACCTGTACCGCGATTTCTCCGACTCGGGTATTCACCGTGTCAAAAAGCCCCGTGAGGTTTCCCATGATCCCCTCGATCAAAAGCCCTTTCAGCCATTCCGTGATCCATTCGGTGAGAATACCCATAAGCCGTTACCTTAAAACAGGCCAGACAGCAGAGGGATCAGCGTGGTTCCCAGCAGGATGATACCGCCGCCAGCCATGAGCTGTGTTATCCCCAATTAGTAGGAACTCGTCCATTTTCCCCTGATTTTTCAAGGGGTGCTGTTCCCCCT
>CALXUG010000004.1 GCA_944391625.1 uncultured Clostridia bacterium | reverse complement strand
GATTTTGAGGCTGCGGAGGAGTACTTAAAAGAGGCGGCTAGATTACAGCAGTCCGTTGCCCAATACCAGCAGCGGGCAATGACGCTGCAAAAGGAGGCGTTGCTCAAAAACTTAGATTATGGTTGAAGGACTGGCATCTGTGATGCCGGCGACAATCGAATATTGTTAGGGGGACTTACCATGTCCGACTTCTTCAGTGAGTTGATGAAAAGCGTTGATTCTTTAACTGACGAGCAAGTCAACGAACTCATGTCACGGTTGGAAGTAAAAAGGGCAGGAAGTCAGAACATCAAGGAACTATCAAAGGATGAGGAAATTCCCACAGCCTGTCCTCACTGCGGGAGCATTGACATCAAGAAGCATGGGCGCAAATCAGGTCGTCAAAGGTACTATTGCAAAGATTGCCATAAAACCTTCGTGGAAACAAGTAGGAGCCTTCAATATCATTCCAGATTGACCCCGGCTCAATGGCGAGGCTTATTGCTGGGGATGGTGCAGAATTTGAGCCTTTCAAAAATTGCCGACATGATAGACACCAGCGTAACGACAGTGTGGCATAACCGGCAGAAGGTATGTATGGCATTGCAAGCAATGTATGGTGAGCAGGATAGCTTTGTGGATATAGCAGAGTGCGACGAGTGTTATACAGCCTTATCCTTCAAGGGTAAAAGAGATCCTGCGTTTTTTATCTACACCTTGGGGCGTATGCCAAGGCACAACAGGACTTATGAGGAAAAGGTCTACTATCTAAAAAAGTATGGATTTTGGAATGAACTTCAAAAAGATCCTGTAATGCTAGAAAATTTGCTCAGTTCCAGCAACACCTATAAGCGAGGTATCAGCAATGACCAAACCTGTATCTTGACCTGCAAGGATAGGAGCGGCAACCTCTATGTAAAGCCTGCATGCATTGGCAGATTAGAAACAGCTGATGTAGAAAAATGTTTGCAGGGCAGATTTGCCAGCGATGCAATCCTCGTGACAGACAGTCACAACGCTTATCCGGGTTTTGCTCATAAGGAGCGAATACAGTTGGAACAGATCGAGGCCGACAAGCATGCTAAAGGTGCTTACAATTTAGGACGCATCAATGCTCTGCACGCCAGAATAGCAGACTATTATCCAAAACAATCTGAGCGGGCTCCCGCCACTAAATACTTAGACCTTAGTTTAATGCTCTTTTGGTGGTTAGAGAAAAACGGACAACTATCTACAACCGATAAAGTAGACAAGCTCTATGCCCTAATCTCCCACGATATAGCAACACCTGGAATTGATTATGAAAGCATTACCAATCGCGAATTGGAGCTTAACACAAAAGGCTTGGTCCCCAAGAAAGTTTAAGTCGTCTGCAACAATTAAGAATCAGAGCCATCACTCAGAAATGCGTGGTGGCTCTGTTATATGTCATTCAAATAGACGGAGAAATAATTGAGAGTTAAACAAAATAATGTATTTTTTGATGGGAGTGAAATTTATGTATTGCATGAATTGTGGGGCTGAGATCACTAACACATCTGCAAGATTCTGCTATCAATGTGGCAAAGAGATAATACATAACCAGTCGAGAATAGGTCTGGACAACAGTGAACCGATGCAAGAAAAAGCCACAAATGATGAACTTGCAGAGCTTGAGGATTTTGAGTATTGCAAAGAAGAAATAAAGAAGGAGCAGCCTACTTATAGACTGCAAATAACAAAAGCAGAACACAGAAGAATTATAAACATTAGCAAAGATAGGATAAACAAGTACATACCTACACTCAAGCAAACATTATACTCAAGCCCAAACGGGAAATACTGGGTATTTATTAAGGTTGGACAGCTAAGAGATTCTGAGGCATTTACGATTATGCATAGTCCTTATAGCGACCTTAATGGGGAAGAATATTTGGGATACTGCGTAGATTTGTATGCCGTTGACACTAAGAAGTCAATAAGTGACCGTTTGCTTTTACTTGTCGAAAAAGACGATTATGGGATACATTTTATAACAGCTGATGCTATTGATAGGATAAAGCAGACAAGTATTATTTTTGTATTTGCTAGTATCTTGACCGTGATGTGCATAGTGGTAACTATTGGGGTACTCTTTACTAGTTGGGGGGAATCTTTGCATATGGCATTATTTATGCTGTTTTCTTTTATATTGCTAGGAATAGCAAGCAATCTTCCTCTTAAAAAGGGGAAAATCATATAAAACCTATACAAAATGAGGCTCAGAGGTCAACCGGCTTCTGAGCCTTTTGTCGAATTTTAGTGATTAGATGTGGAACAATGATATATTGCGATATTTTAGAGAACATGCTATAATTTTGGAGTACACACGATAATTTAGGAAGAGGTGTGCTCATGGCGGATATTGATAGCTGGGTCGAGGCTCAAGAATTTCAAATCACATTAGATGCAGATGGCAAAATCATTGATTATTTAGACAATGATGTTAAAAGGCCGAATACTCCTGAAGAACGCATCAGGCAGAAAATGGTGCAAATTCTACATTGTGAGTTTGGATATCCGGCATCTCATATTGGAATCGAAAGGACTATAAACATAGGCAGAGAAGTTAAGCGTGCCGATATTGTGGTTTATAACAATGTGACTGCCTGTGCAAGTAACGATCAAGGAAACATTTATATTATTGCTGAGTGCAAAGCACCAAACATTCCAGATTCTGACGGACAGTTAAGCTCTTATATGAGCGCAACCTCTGCTCAGGGTGGATTTTGGACTAATGGCAATAAAATTGATTTTTACAGAAAAGATGCCAGCACTGGAGCTATTATTTCATGGCTGGGATTGCCAAAATATGAGCAAGCATGGGACAGCATTGGAAAGTACAAAAAGAGCGATTTAATTGTACCTGTGGATCTGAAGTTGGCTTTTCGCCGTTGCCACAATGCTATTTATCGTTCCGGTATTGACTCTGAGGATATTGCATTGGACATGGTTCGTATCATCTTGTCAAAGATTGAGGATGAGTCTAGCGCAAAAGAAGATTGTGATTTCCACATTACACCCGAAGAGTTCAAGAATGAACACGCACGAAATATTGCCTGTGAGCGAGTAAGGAAACTCTTTTATGCTGTGCGAGACAGATACAAGGATGTGTTCTCTTCTACTGAAGAAATTACTGCTTCAAATAGTCAGTTGGCCGTTGTAATTTCTCAGTTGCAGCAGTATTCATTTATGGACTCTCCACATGATGTGATCGGTACTGCATACGAAATTTATGTAGCATCACATCTAAAAGGTGAGCGCGGTCAATATTTTACCAATCGCTTGGTAATTAACATGATGGTAAAAATGGCCTCACCGACAGAGCGAGACATTATTTTGGACCCTGCTTGTGGTAGTGGCGGGTTTATTCTTGCTGCAATGAATTACATTTTTGATACCATTGATACCTCGCATAGAACAGCTAACGCTAAAGAAGTGCTGAAAAGAAATGTTGTTCATCAGCTGTTTGGTGTAGATATTTCTCCTAAGCTGGTTAAGATTGCAAAGGCAAATATGCTACTTGGCAAGGATGGTCATGGTGGTATCGAGCATGCAAACAGCCTTGACTCAGTTAGCAAGTTGTCTGCTCGGTTCAATGATATTTGTGGAATTGGAAAACCAAGAATAATTCTAACAAACCCACCTTTTGGATCTGGTCATGACCTGAGAATTAAAGAAGCCAACATTTTGTCTCAGTATAAGAATGGTCATCAATGGGAAGTTTCTGAACACGGAGATATCATATACTCCGAAAGATTGAATGACCGAACCGGTGTAGCACCCGAACTGCTGTTCCTCGAAAAGTGTTTGGACTGGGTCAAGGATGATGGTATCATTGGTATAGTCATGGCAAAGGGTCAGCTTGATAACAGAGAAGCATTTGCAGTTAGAAAAACAGTATGCAAGAAAGCAAAAATTCTTGCTGTTATCAATCTGCATGAGGACACCTTTGAGCCATTCTGTGGATCTAAGGCTTCTGTTATCTTCCTGCAGAAGAAAGCGGTTGTTCCGACGGACTATCGTATTTTTATGGCTATCTCCAACAAGGTTGGCCAGACTAGCCGAGGAGAGGCAATATTCAAGAAAGATGCCGAGGGAAATCCCATTGTTAGAAATGGTCAGCATGTATTGGACGAAGATTTGTCTCAGATTGCAGTTGCCTATCAGCAATTCAAAGAGGGAGCTTTGGTCGAAAGTGAGTTTAGATATACAATAGCTTACTCTGAGTTAGACCAAGAAACTTTGTCTTTTAATCCAGTCCATTACCTGCCTCAGCATAACGCTGCATTCAAAAAGGTCATAACCCTTGGAGAGCGTGACAATTTTGAGGTACATAGACTTGGCGATATCGCCAGAGTGTTTAATGGTCCTCGTTTCAAAAGACCTTATGCAGATTTTGGTGTAACAACTGGCCCTACTATCCGTAAATACTTTACAGGAACAGCTTTGACTCAGCTGAACTCGGACAATGTCAAATATCTGGATAGTTCCAAGGCAACTGCCCAGGTAAAGAAACATTTAGATGCATTGACAATACATAAGGGATACATTCTGGTTTCTGACTCTGGTACATTGGGTCGAGTTACTTATGCTCTAAATCAACATGACGGCCATGTAGCTACTAATAACTTGATCCGCATTATTGTGGACGATATACCACTGAGAGGATATTTGTACGAATTCTTGCAGAGCGAACTGGGACAGAGTTTAATGCTGAAAAATGCCTATGGTACTAACCAAGAGCATCTGGAACCCGATATTATTGCTGATATACCCATTCCTATTCCGAAAGACAGAGGTGTGGTTGAGCGGATCGGAAATGCAGTAGTTGAGTCTATTGAGGAACTGGAGAAGTCTATTTCTTCTAGTAATGATGCAAAGAACCTTCTGAAAGCGACTCTTGAATAAGTCCGAAGAAAAGAGGCAGGAGCCAAACGGCTCCTGCCTCTTGTTATGTCCCCTGGTGAATAAATCTACATTAGGATCGATGGGGTGAGCTTTAGCAACACTTAACCTAAAAGGGAGAAAAACAACACCTGTTGCCTGCCAATCGGAGTGGCAGAAAACAGGTGTTGTTGCATTGACAAGCAGGATTATTTTTTTAACAGAGGTTTTAACTGTTCCAATGTTTGCTGGAAATACTGCAAGGTATCTTCCACCGGCTGCGGGCTGGCCATATCCACACCGGCAATTTTTAATAAATTGATGGGATAGTCCGAACCGCCGCAGGTTAAAAAGTGCCGATAATTTTTGACTGCATCGGGCTGGCCTTCCAGAATTTTTTTAGAAATGCTGACAGCCGCAGAAATACCGGTTGCATATTGATATACATAAAATGCCCGATAAAAATGAGGGATACGAGCCCATTCGTAAGTCAACGCATCATCAATGACAAAATCCTCACCGTGATAAATCTGGTACAAATCCCGATAACGGCTACACAGAATATCAGGCAGCAATGGCTGTCCCTGTTCCACCATTTGGTGGGTCTGATGCTCAAAGTCAGCAAACAAGGTCTGACGGTACAAAGTGGAGCGGATATTATCCAGCTGGTTGCAGAGCAGCAATGCTTTTTCTGCATCGGACCGGCTGTTTTTATACAGATAAGCAAAGAGCAGCTGCTCGTTTACAGTAGAAGCCACTTCAGCAGTAAAGATGCAGTAGTCAGAATAAACGAACGGCTGATGCTTGTTGCTGTAATAGCTGTGCATCACATGGCCCAGTTCGTGCGCAATGGTGAAGACATCGTTTAATGTGCCGGTAAAATTCAGCAGAGAGAAAGGATGATATCCATAGGAATGAATGGCATATGCTCCAGTTGCTTTGTTTTTGGCAGGATATACGTCGATCCAGCGATTTTCAAAGGCTTCCTTCAAAACGGCAGTATAATCGTCGCCCAGTATGGCTGTGGCTTCTAATACGATCTGCTGGGCTTCTTCGTAGGTATACGTGCGGTCCACTTCCTGCACCAATGGCACAAATAAGTCACTGAAGTGAATTTCCGGCAAACCCAGAACCTCCTTGCGCAGTGTCACATAGTCCTGCAGCGGCGCCACATTTTGACGCACCGTGGTAATCAGATTATCGTAAACATCTTCTGCAATATGATTATCGCTCAACGCCATAGCCCGCGCCGATGGATATTTGCGGCTTTTGGCAATAAAGGCATCATTTTTGACAGAGCCATAATAAATAGAGGTGATGGTGTTGATATACTGCTTGTAGACACCCAATAATTTATCAAAAAATTGAGCGCGAAAAGCTGCATCAGGATGAATCAGGGCAATCTGATAGTTATTGTTGTTGACCTCCATTGTTTGTCCTTCCGGCGTTGTAATTTCCGGGTAGCAAATATCGTTTACAGTAAGGTCGTCATAGGTTTTTTCAAAAGAATTGCCCAGAGAGCCCATTTTGCTTAAAATTTCTTCGATCTGCTGATTGAAAATATGTTCTTTCTTCTCAAATAACCCTTCCATCAAAAACTGGTAGAGTTTCAATGCCGGTTGCTGCTGTACATATTGTTGGAATTGCTCCGGTGTTATTTCTAACAGTTCCGGCTCCAAGAAGGATAACTGTTCTGCGATGGCAGTATAGGCGCTGTCGGCTGTTTCATAAAGATCTTTGGCCTCGCTGTTGGACATGTTTTGGTCAAAGTACATTTTAGCGTAGACAAACAGGGCAGTCAGTGTTTCGCCTAAAGTATCATTTAATTGCAGCGCGGTGTAAAGCTGCTGCCCATCGGCTGTGATGGTGCCCTGCATAGAAGCCAATATTTTGGCTAATGATTTGGCTTCTTCCAGTTGAGAACGCCAGTGGGCGGCATCCTGAAACATATGGGTAAGATCCCAGGTATCTTTTTCGTTGGACATAGAAAAACCTCCTGAACATTTATTTTGTCTGATAGTAGTATATACCAGAACTGTTTTTTACAATAGTGTTTCGGCAATTTATTTTATCCTTGATTGCTGCGAGAAAACCGTAGATATTATAGCATGAATCGACCGGAAAATATAGCAGTGAGCCGGCAACTTTTCTGTTTCAGAAAAAATTTTTGAAAATTTTATAAATTGTTGTTTAAGTCTTTTTTTGCCGGGGTATAAAATAAAAGAACAAAATTCCAGCTGGTTTCTGATACAAAAGTGAATCTATTATATATTCTGGAGGAGTTTACTATGGCTATGAAAAAATATGTTTGTTCCGTTTGCGGTTATGTTGTAGAAGCAGAAGAAGCACCAAAAGAGTGTCCGAAATGTCGTGAAATGATGAATATCTCCTGGCCCTTTGACGAAGTTGCGCCAAAAAAATATGCAGAAGAAATGGCAGCAAAATTAGTAGATCACAAAGCAAAACGTTTTGTGTGTTCCGTTTGCGGTTACAGCATCATTGCTGACCAGGCACCAAAAGAGTGCCCGCAATGCCGTGAAATGATGGATATCTCCTGGCCCTTTGACGAAGTTGCCCCACAAAGATATGTGGATGAATTATTAGCAAACAAAGAAGCGGTTGCAAAGTTAAAAACATTTGTATGTTCCGTTTGCGGCTATAGCATTGTTGCCGAAGAAGCGCCAAAAGAATGTCCGCAGTGCCGTGAAATGATGGATATTTCCTGGCCCTTTGATGAAGTTGCCCCGCAGAAATACGTGGATGAAATGAAAAAAGCCGGAAAAATGTAAAGATTTTTGTGTTCCAGCAGGAATTTTAACAAAAAAGTAGAATGAAAATTATGAAAATGGTGTGAATAAAATAGGAAATGCGTTCTGCATGGATTATTTTTATCAAAATAAAATGAAAAGTTTATAATTTTAATGGAGGTAATGAATTATGAAAAAATTTGTATGTGCAGTATGTGGTTGGACAACAGAAGCAGAAGTTGCTCCAGCAGAATGTCCAATTTGTAAAGCTAAAAAATTCATCGAGCAGGAAGCCGGCGAAAAACTGGTATTTGCTGATGAACATAAAGTAGGTATTTGCGAAGGCATTGATCCAGAAATCGTAAAAGGTCTGCGCGACAACTTCACAGGCGAATGTACCGAAGTTGGTATGTATCTGGCTATGGCTCGTGTTGCACACCGTGAAGGATACCCAGAAATCGGTCTGTACTGGGAAAAAGCTGCTTATGAAGAAGCAGAACACGCTGCTAAATTTGCGGAACTGCTGGGCGAAGTAGTAACCCCATCCACCGAAGAAAACCTGAAACTGCGCGTTGCTGCAGAACACGGCGCTACCCAGGGTAAAAAAGATCTGGCTACACTGGCAAAACAGCAGAATCTGGACGCTATCCATGATACTGTGCATGAAATGGCAAAAGACGAAGCTAGACACGGCAAAGCATTTGAAGGTCTGCTGAATAGATATTTTGGTAAATAAGAATAAACTTTGATAAACAACAAAGCCTTATAGATTACAGTGTTACATGATACTGAATCTATAAGGCTTGTTTTATTGGTTCTGTAATAAATGTCGGAATAATCGCTCCCCCACCATTTATTACAGAACCGTTTTTTCTTGCTGGCAGTTTTGTTTTCAGCTATTTTCTTTGCATCAGCCATACAAAACTGCTTTTTTTACATCATGATGTTACCGGCTCTCTCCGATATAAAAATTGGGGCAAAAAGTATTGATAGATTCTGATAAATTGCACAATTTTTCAGCCTGCATAAATTTTTCTCCCAACGGTAATAACTAATCTCATTACAGGAATTACAATCGGAGGGAATCACCATGGCTTTTTTATGCAAAGTTGAAATTTGCGGTGTCGATACATCAAAATTACCGGTTTTAAAAAACGATCAGATGACCATTCTTTTTCAAAACTATCAGGCAGGCGATGAACAGGCCAGAGAGCAGCTGATCCACTGCAATTTGCGTCTGGTACTTAGTATTTTGCAGCGGTTTTCCAATCGCAACGAAAATGCAGATGATTTGTTTCAGGTAGGTTGTATCGGCTTGATGAAAGCCATCGACAATTTTGACCTGAGCCAGAATGTTCGTTTCAGTACCTATGCGGTGCCTATGATCATCGGTGAAATTCGTCGGTATATTCGAGATAATAATCCCATCCGCGTCAGCCGATCTTTGCGGGATATTGCCTATAAAGCGCTGCAGGTGCGGGAACAGCTGACCAATCAGTATGGACAGGAGCCAACTGTAGAACAAATTGCCAAAGTGTTGGAATTGCCGCCGGAGGACGTTACTGCCGCTTTGGACGCCATTCAGGATCCGGTCTCCCTTTATGACCCCATTTATAACGACGGCGGCGATCCCATCTATATCATGGATCAGATCTGCGATACCAAAAATACCGATTTTCAATGGCTGGAGAATATTTCAATCAAACAGGCGCTGGATAAATTAACGCCCCGTGAACAAATGATTATCGACATGCGCTTTTTTCAGGGAAAGACCCAAATGGAAGTGGCCGATGAAATTGCCATATCGCAAGCGCAGGTCAGCCGTTTAGAAAAGGGCGCGCTGCAATCTATGCGCAAATATGTCTAGCAGATATTGGTTACAAGCTGACCTGTTGCATCCGGCATGGTTTATCCTCTCCCCTGCCGGATGGATGGTAAAATAGATGAGCATCAACTAAAAGAAGGCCACACCTGTTTTGATGTGACCTTCTTTCTAACTATATTCCTTTCATGGGTCGATGCAGATGCACTATTGACGCAATGAGAAGCAGCAGCATACCCGAGCCTATCATAATCCAATGCAATGGAATCATATCGGCCAATGGGCCAAACAACCCCATGCCGACAGGCAAAAAACCGGCATACATGGTGCTCATCAGGCCAAACACACGCCCCTGCATGGAAATGTGGGTCTGCTCCTGCAGCATGGTGGTAATGGCTGTCTGCACCATTGTCAACGCCACTCCGTACAGCAGCATCATGCTCAGATAGAGGACAAAGTTTCGGCAAAGCCCCATCCCTATTGCCAAAAGGCCAAAAGCTGCAAGACCAACGGTTAACGTTTTGCTTTTGCGCTTAAAACCGCCCCATGTGCTCATCAAGATGCCGCCCGCCATCATGCCGCCAAAACCGACTACTTCCACAGCGGTGAGATACCAGTAGGTATCGCCAAAAATACGGCAAACAAGAAGTCCTGCCAGATAACCGGCCGGAACACAGCAAAAGGTAAACAGCCCATAAACAATCAACAGGCTTCCAATCAATTGATTGGAGAACGCATATTGTACGCCGATTTTTATCTCAGAAACAAGAGAATCTTTGCCAACAGACAGCTTTTGTTCTGGAAGGGCCAGACAGGATAGCAGACCAACGCCCAAAATGGCCGTTGCAATATCAATCATCAGTGTGGCAGCTAAGGTACTGACTGCCAAAACCATTCCTGCGGCGGCCGGAGCTGCAAAGTTTACAACAGACTGCATGGCGGCATAAATCCCATTATACCGCATAAGCTGTCCTGTAGGAACAAGTTGCGGAATCACTGCCTGAACTGCCGGATTCTGCACACCGGCGCCCAAAGAACGAACGATGGACATAACAAGCAAGTCGGCCAGCAGCAGCGATTCTGATAAATGATACTGCATTGCCAGCACCATTGCCAAAGTGGCAACAGCAATCAGCGCGTCAGCACCTATAATCAACTTTTTTCTGGGATAACGGTCTGCCCATACGCCACCGAAAAAGGAAAGCAAAAATTGGGGCAGATAAGCGCAAATGGTAAAAGCGGCTACCCACCCACCGCTGGAGGTTTGCATGGCTGCATACCAGACAAGCGCCATCTGAACAAGGGTAGAGCCAAACAGTGTGATACATTGACTGGTTAAAAAAAGAAGTGTCCGCCCTCTCCAACCAATGCATTTTTTATGATTCATGGTATCTATTCCTCCTGTTTTCCGGGAGAAAGCACAAAGCGTTGTGTGGGATAGCCAAATTCCATCAGCAATTCTCTTTCGGTAAAGCCAAGGCGAAGCAGCGCACTGCGATAACCGGTATCTGCTCGGTCCCGCTCCCGATAGGTGGTGATGCTGATTTCTCTGTCGGGAAAATAGTCTTCTCGGAGTTTACCCAATAAAATTTGTTCCACCCCTTGGTTGCGGTATTGGGGATGTACACCCATAAATTCAACACTGCCTTTCTCCGTGGAAAAAGCCAATGCGCCAATCAGCATGGTCTCTGTTTTTAATACAAGCGCCTGGCATTGTTCTATACAATTATGCAGCTGCTGTAAATATTCCTGTTCCTGCAAGCAGGGATACCCATCAATCACCAAGCCGACCAGCTCCATCCAGGCGGGAATATCTGCTTTTTTTGCCGGCAGCACCGTTGCCTTTGCTAAAGCAGTTGTATCTGTATTGTGATGCAAGGCAACCGGCAGCTGTAAGGGATAAAATTGCTGCTGCGCTCGATATTGGGCAGGCGGCATTTTGTACATGGCTTTAAACGCCACAGTAAACGCCTGCTGACTCTCATAACCGCAAAGAAGCCCAATCTCTATCACAGGCTTTGCAGAAAACACCAACAGCCTGGCTGCCTCTGTCAGCTGCCGCCGCACTGCATAATCGTGGATGGTCATACCCACTGTAGTGGCGAATATTCTATGCAAATGATATTTGGAATAGTGGGTAGCTGCGGCAATTTGTTCCAAATCCAGCTTACTGTCAAGATGGGTTTCAATAAAATCAAGCACTGTTTCCATACTGCGCACCCATTGATTTGCCATTTATGCTCCCTCCCTTCTGAATTTACAGGATAACAAATAGATTGGGAATTGTTTTTACAATTCTTGCGCTTTTTCTAAAAAATATCTGTTTGCAAACTCTGTTCGCAAATACGGATTGAACAGACGCTGATAAAAATAAAATTGTCCGCTGCCCGTTTTTTGTGATACACTAAATAAAGGAAAATCAGAAGAACAACCAACCGGAATCCGTATGGTTGATAGGAGGCGTTTCTATGAAATTGACTGTTTTAACCGATAACAATACAATCATTGACCGTTATTTATTAGGAGAACCCGCCCTTTCTTTTTATTTGGAAGATGACGGGCAGCAGCTGTTATTCGATGTTGGCTATAGCGATGTCTTGATTAAAAATGCGCAAACTTTGGGGATTGATCTGGCGCAAATCCCCCGCATTGTCATCTCTCACGGACATGATGACCATACCAGAGGCTTGCAGGCGCTGCACCAGCAGGGACTGTTGGCCGGCAAAACCATCATCGCCCACCCTGCTGCATTTTTTCCTAAATTTGCAGAAGAACAAGGACAGCAGTTGGAAATCGGCTCGACCTATTCGGCAGACGCTTTACAGCAAATTTGTGCCTTGCAGGTATCTGCGCAGCCTCTGCAACTGACAGAACATTTATATTTTTTAGGACAGATTCCCCGTCAAATCCCGTTTGAACCGGCAACGCCCAATGGTTTGATCAAACAAGACGGCGTCCTGCAGCCCGACTTTCTTTGGGATGACACCGCATTGGTCTATTGCGGCGCAGATGGACTCTCCATTATCACAGGCTGTTCACACAGCGGCATTTGCAATATTGCTGCCTATGCGCAGCAATTGTTTCAGCAGCAACCCATTGTGCGCATTATCGGCGGCCTGCATTTATTAAAACAGGACGAACGGCTAACGCAGACAGCCGCTTATCTGGCCGCATTGCAACTGAAAGAATTTCATCCCTGTCATTGTGTTTCTCTGGCGGCCAAACTTACGCTCAGCCAATGGCTGCCTCTTAAGGAAGTAGGCTCCGGTCACGTGCTGGAGTGGACCTGAATCCATCCGCCCACCGCTGGGATAGTTCTGTCTTACCTTTATAATTTACCTTTATGACATAACTGCGGCAGAAACACAAACAACTGCCTTTGTAGCCGCCCGGCAATGATTGGCAAGCTACGCAATGTTTTCAATAGCAAAACAAAAAAGGTATCCTTCCACCAAACCATGGTTGCGAAGAATACCTTTTTCTGTTTTACATGCAAGCTGCTAAATTATTTTCCTAAAATAATTTTTGTCAGTTCCATTGGGTCCACAATGCTGCCATCTTTATACACTCTCATATTGCCGCTGGCAATTTCGTCAATCAGAATGACTTCATCGTTGTTGTAGCCAAATTCAAATTTGATATCGTATAAATCCAGACCTTTTTTAGCCAAATCACCAGCAACGATTTTGGTAATTTTTAAAGTCTGTTCTTTCATATCATTGAACATTGCCTGGCTCATAATGCCCAGCGCTGCCAAACCTTCGGAGGTTACCAGCGGATCGCCCTTTTCATCATCTTTCAATGTGGTTTCTACATAACCGCCTTCTAATGCGGTACCATCTGCAATATATGCGCCATACCGACGGATAAAGCTGCCGGTTGCTTTCAAACGGCAGATAACTTCCAAACCATGACCAAATACTTTTGCTGGCAATACTTCCATTGTAGCGTCTTCTACATTGGCGCTTACATAATGGGTTTTGATTCCTGCTTCTTTCAGCAATTCAAAGAAATGAATAGAGGTTTCCAGATTGGCACGGCCAATGCCCTCAATGGTCAGACCAACACTGTTTTCACCCGGATCAAATACACCGTCTTTTCCAGTGCAGTCATCTTTAAATTTTAATAAGACATTACCGTTTTCTAATTCAAATACATCCTTTGTTTTTCCTTCGTAAATCTTTTTCATGATTTTGTTCCTCCATCGATAAAAAATGTCTAACCTTTATCCATATTGGTTTTATCACAAATCCCGACAAGATGCAAGATATTTTTTTCTACATAAAATATTTTTTCCAAAATTCACTCTGTTTATGAAAGTGATTCCTTTTTTCACCCGCACCATTCACCCTATTTCATCATTAACCCATTTATTGTACAGTCCCAATCCCCATGCCGCAATCAAACAAGATTGGGCGCTTATCATGTACTTTCTGTGGTGCATTTGTATTGTATTTTGTATTTTTGAAAATAGTTATTGACAAATAAAATGAAAAAGCATATCATACAAAAAAACAAATCAGTGAAACCGATGAGTAAGAGGAGTACATATAGAAATTTGTGATGACAGAGAGCTGCAGGCGGTGGGATTGCAGTATGACAATCTATATGGAATGGACTTACGAGGGCAGCCCAAACGACAATGGTTCAGTAGGCGCTGACGGGATCTTTACCTGTTACAAAGAAAGCATACATGATGGTGTATGAAAAAGTGAACCGTATGGTTAATTTGGGTGGTACCGCAGGCGCATTGTGCACTTGTCCCTTTCTGGGATAAGTGCTTTTTTATTTGCCCAATTCCCCCCGCTCTGCAAGTATCGCTTGTTTGTTATTTTTATTTTCAGTTTCACAATCAATTTCAGGAGGTGTTTCTCATGCAGAATTACAGCATGATGCTGCCCAATTACTCTATTGGTCCGGCAGTTTTTGAACAAATTGAACAATTCTGCAGTCCTTATGGCAAAACCATTATTGCCATCGGCGGACATAAAGCCATGGCCGCTGCCCGTCCGCTCATTGACCGGGCCATTGCCCAAAGCGACTTGCAGATTTTGGAGTTTCTCTGGTATGGCGGAGAAGCCAGTTATGAAAATGTAGCAGCTTTGCAGCAGCATCCACTGGTGCAGCAGGCAGATATGATCTTTGCCATCGGCGGCGGAAAAGCGCTGGACACCGGCAAGTGTCTGGGAATAAAAACAGGAAAACCGGTTTTTACCTTTCCCACCATTGCTTCTACCTGCGCCGCAGTTACTTCGGTGGCCATTATGTATCACAGCGACGGCAGCTTCTGTGAACCCTTTTTCTTTTCGCAGCCGCCTGCCCATGCCTTTATTCAAACTGATTTGATTGCAGCGGCACCAACCCAATATTTATGGGCCGGCATGGGAGACACCTATGCAAAATATTACGAAACTTCCGTTTCCGCCCGCGGCGATGAGCTGGAGCATTTCAATGGATTAGGGGTGCAAATGAGTCGGCAATGTCTGGAGCCGTTGCTGCAATACGGCAAACAGGCACTGGACGACAATCAACGCCAGCAATGCACCTATGCACTGGAGCAAGTGGTATTAGCTGTTATTGTTACTACAGGTCTGGTTTCCATCTTTGTTACACGGGAGCATACACCTGATTATAACAGTGGTCTGGCCCATGGTATTTTTTATGCGCTGACCACATTACCCCATTTTGAAGCAACCCATCTGCATGGCGCAGTGGTAGGCTTCGGCGTTTTGCTGCTATTGCTCTGTGATAAACAGACGGCAGAATTTGAACGGCTCTACCAATTTAATCGTTCAGTGGGACTGCCGGTATCGCTGCAGGATCTGGAGATTACGCCGGCGCAAATGGAATCGCTGTACCCGTCCGTTATCAACGCAAAGGATGTGCAGCATTATCCTTATCCCATTACTATTCCTATGCTGCAGCAGGCCTTTGCCCAGTTGGATAACTATCACCAAAAAATACAGTCATCCAGATAAATAATCTGAATGAAATCCACTTACTTTCTATTTAGGAGGAACTTACAATGAAACCTACATTCTTTAAAAAATTTTTATCTCTGACTATTTTGATTTCTCTATTATTTACCGTAACTGCCTGCGGCGGCACAGAACAGAGCTCCGATAAACTGACCGTCGGCATTGTACAGCTCACTGACAACGGCGCCTTTGAGGATATGCGTGAAGGCTTTATTCAGGAACTGGCCGACAAAGGCTATGGCGAAGATAACGTAACACTTGTGTACAAAAATGCCCAGGGCGATGCTACAAACTTAAATACAATCTGCCAGGAGATGGTGGACAGTCAGGTTGATCTGGTAGCTGCCATTGCTACACCGGCCGCCCAGGCCATGGTTGCGCTGGAAAGTGATATTCCGGTTATCTTTATCTCTGTAGGCAATCCGGTGGGCGCGGGTGTCATTACCGAACTGGAACATCCTGACAAAAATGCTACCGGCACTTCCAACGCCATTCCGGTCAATGAAATTTTTGAACTGGCGCAGCAATTGACTCCCCAAGTACAGACTTATGGGCTGCTATATGCAACCAATGAAGTAAATTCCGTTACCACGATAAAAAATGCCAAAGCCTATTTAGATGAACAGGGATTGCAATATGTTGAAAAAGTAGTGACCAACTCTGCCGAAGTACAGCAGGCAGCCCAGTCATTGGTGGGCAGTGCGGACGCTATTTTTGTACCCAATGACAGTGTTATTCAGGCGGCAATGCCACTGGTGGCAGAAGTAGCCCGCGATGCCAAAATCCCTGTATACGGAAGCTCGACTGTTATGGTAGATTCCGGCGCTTTTGCCACAGTAGCCATCACCGACACCGAAATCGGCGCCATTTCCGCCGATATGGCTGTACAATATCTGGAAGGCACCGCCATTGCCGATATTCCGGCACAGGTGGTTCCGGCCAACGCCATTGCAATCAATGAAACGACCGCTAATCTGTTGGATATTACCTTTTCTGATGATCTGAAAGCAAAAGCAACTTTTGTACAGGACAGCGCCAACTAAAACACTTACGGCAACAAAAACACAGAGGAAAGGAGTTTTTATCATGGTAATGTTACTTGGCTCCCTGCAGCTGGGCATCTTATATGGCATGCTGGCATTGGGAATCTATATCACCTTTCGCATTATGAATGTACCGGACCTAACAGCAGAGGGCAGCTTTACGCTGGGGCTGGCGCTCTCCGCAGTGCTGACCATACAGGGGCATCCGCTGTTAGGATTGGCAGCCGCACTGCCGGCCGGCGCTGCTGCCGGCATGGTCACAGGACTGCTGCATACCAAGCTGGGGATTCATCCTATTTTATCCGGTATTTTGACAATGAGCGGTCTTTATTCGGTCAATCTATTGGCAATGGGAAACAGTTCCAATCTATCTTTAATTAACAGCACAACGATTTTTAAAATGGCTTCCAATTTGCTGCCGTTTTTAGACAAAGATATTGTCAAATTGCTTGTCGCATTATTATTTACAGCAGCCTGCACCATACTGCTGATCTTGTTTTTCAAAACCCATGCTGGGCTGTGCATTCGCGCCACCGGAGATAACGAGGCAATGGTTCGAGCCTCCTCCATTCCGGTTGACCAGACCAAATTGTCCGCGTTGGCGCTCAGCAATGGCATTATCGCCCTCACCGGCGCCCTGATTGCCCAATACCAAAGCTTTGCCGATATCAATTCCGGTGTGGGAATTTTGGTGGTGGGCCTGGCCTCTGTAATTATCAGTGAGGTATTGCTGAACCGCCGCACATTATCGGGCAGCTTATTGGCTGTGTTGGTTGGCTCTATCATCTACCGCTTTATTATCGCGCTGGCAACCAAATATACATTTTTGCCGGCCTATGGACTAAAATTGGTGTCAGCCTGTATTGTAGCATTGGCACTGGCTCTGCCGGCGCTGAAAAAATCGCTGGCATTGCGGACTGCCAGAAAGGAGGCGCAGGCATATGCTGCAGCTGAAACAAATTTGTAAAACATTTTCTCCCAAAACGGTCAATGAACACAAAGCCTTGCAGCAAATAGATCTGACCATTCATAAAGGTGATTTTGTTACGGTAGTTGGCTCCAATGGTGCAGGGAAATCAACATTGTTCAATGTCATCTGCGGCAACTTTTTTCCTGACCAGGGTACCATTCTGCTGGACGGCAAAAACATTACCTGGATGGCAGAGCATAAGCGCGCTTCTTTTATTGGCCGCGTCTTTCAGGATCCTATGCGGGGCACTGCACCCAATCTCACCATAGAAGAAAACCTGGCTCTGGCCTACTCCCGCAGCAAGCGGGGACCGCTGCATTTTGCCTTAAATAAAAAAGATACTGCCATGTTTCAGGAATCTCTGGCCCAATATAAAATGGGACTGGAAGACCGCATGAAAACAAAAGTGGGGCTTCTATCCGGCGGACAGCGGCAGGTGGTTACTCTGCTGATGTGTACCCTGGTGCCGCCCAAGCTGCTCCTGCTGGATGAACATACCGCAGCCTTAGATCCTGCTGCTTCCGAGAAAATTATGCAAATTACAAAGGAAATCGTTGCCCGTCACCAGCTCACCACCATGATGATTACCCATAATTTAAACGCAGCGCTGCAAACCGGCAATCGCACCATCATGATGGACAGCGGCAAATTAATTTTAGATATCAGCGGCAAGGAACGGGAACAACTGTCACTGCAGGATTTATTAGCGCTTTATTCCAGCAAAAGCAATAAAGCCTTTGACAATGACCGTATGCTGCTGACCTGAGCCATTTTCTTTTCAAAACCGACAGACACAAAACAAAGCAAAATAAAACAGGGAACTGATTTCATAGCTGTATTGCTCACTATGGATCGCAGTCCCCTGTTTTTATTCATGCTATATTAATTTTGCTTCGTTATGCAATTAGTTATTCAAAGAATGAATCGGCGCCGGAATACGGCCGCCTCTGGCCACAAAGGAGTCGGCGCTGAATTTGCTGACTTCCATAATAGGCGCATGTCCTAACAGACCGCCAAACACAACGGTATCGCCTACTTGCTTACCTGCTACCGGAATAACACGAACAGCAGTTGTCTTTTTATTAATCATACCAATGGCAGCCTCGTCGGCAATAATAGCCGCAATGGTTTCTGCGCTGGTATCCCCCGGAATGGCAATCATATCCAAGCCCACGGAACAAACGCAAGTCATCGCTTCCAGTTTATTAAAGCTCAACGCGCCGTCTTCTACAGCACGAATCATGCCGGCATCTTCGCTGACTGGAATAAATGCGCCGCTCAAACCGCCCACATGAGAGGACGCCATAGCGCCTCCTTTTTTGACAGCATCGTTCAGCATGGCCAATGCTGCTGTTGTGCCGTGGGTGCCGCAGCGTTCCAGACCCATTGCTTCTAAGATATCGGCTACACTATCCCCAACTGCCGGTGTAGGCGCCAGAGATAAATCCACGATACCAAAAGGCACACCCAAACGGCGAGCCGCTTCACGGCCAACCAATTCCCCGGTACGAGTGACTTTAAAGGCAGTATGCTTAATGGTAGTTGCCAGTTCTCCAAAAGAAGCATTGGGTATCTTGCGCACTGCGTTCAGCACCACGCCCGGTCCGCTGACACCTACGTTTAATACCACTTCCGGTTCGCCGACACCGTGGAATGCACCTGCCATAAAGGGATTATCCTCTACTGCATTACAGAACACAACCAGCTTAGCGCTGCCCAAACCATCATCATCCGCAGTTAAATCCGCGCTTTCTTTTACCACCTGTCCCATCAAACGCACCGCATCCATATTAATGCCGGCACGGCTGGAACCAATATTGACAGAAGCGCAGACAAAGTCGGTTTCTGCCAACGCCTGCGGAATGGAGCGAATCAGCTTTTCATCCCCTTTGGTCATCCCTTTTTGCACCAAAGCGGAAAAACCGCCGATAAAGTTGACTCCCACTTCTTTGGCTGCTGCATCCAATGTTTTTGCAATTTTCACATAATCAGGCGCATCACAGGCATCAGCCACAATGGCAATGGGTGTAACGGAAATACGCTTATTGATGATAGGAATGCCGTAGTCCTCGGCCACTTCCTCCCCGATTTTCACCAGATCTTTGGCATAGGTGGTAATCTTTTTATAAATCCGGTCGCAAACCACATCAATATCATTATGGGCGCAATCCCGCAGGGAAATGCCCATGGTAATGGTACGGATATCCAGATTTTCCGATTCAATCATATTAATGGTTTCTAAAATTTCTTCATTGGAAATCGAAATTGGCATAGTGATAACTCCTCCTTAAATACGGTGCATGTACTGGAAAATTTCCTCATGCTGACAGGAAATAACCACGCCATATTTCTGCCCCAACAACCCTAATTGCTCCCGCAATTCACTAAAGCTGACGGTTGCATCGGTAAGATCTACGATCATAATCATTGTAAAGAACTCTTGCAAAATGGTCTGACTAATGTCCAGAATATTAACTTCCCAACCGGATAATGCGCCGGAAACTGCGGCGATAATACCTTTTCTATCTTTTCCCACAACTGTTACAACAACACGGTTTTTGTTTGTTTCCATGATTTTTAAACCTCCAAATAGTAATATTCTTATTATAGTATAGCCTTTGTCAAAAAGCAATCACCCATATCTGCTGTATACAATGTTCTAAAAAAGAATTCTTACCGCTTTTGCCGGCAGCAGCAAATAAAAGGCATTGTACAAAACAGGTATAAAATCATCAAACTAAATGAAAATCTACATCATATGCATCATCAATCAAAATATATGGATACTGATGCTGTTCACATAGTTCTAAATAATGCAGGTTTTCCGCAAGCACCGTATCTATGGTACACCAGCTGTCATCAATGCGCTGCTCAATCACGTCAGCATATTCCTTTATATCAGAAAAGTTCTGCATAATATAACGCTGGCTCATAACAAGGCAACAGTATACGATGTCCTTTAACGCCTTCTCACTAAAATCTTTTTCCCAGCCAAAAGGAATATACGCACCCTCTATGATAAGATTTTGTTCATTTTCAATGGCAGTTTTTATGATTTCTCTGAGAATGGGCCAGAGATACTGCTCCAATGCAGCATCGTCCTCCGGTGTGAGCATTGTCTGTTTGCTGCGAATCAATCCCATTTTTAAGAGGTCGATAGATAAATAGGGATACTGATATCGCGCGAGAAGTTTTTGCGCCAACAAAGTTTTACCTGTGTGAGAGGCGCCGGTAATCAAAACAATCATGCTATCATCTCCTGCAAATTCAAATTTATTTCCACAATCTAAGCAGCACCGCCTGTTCTCTGCAAAACCAATCAGAACAATACTGCAATGAGAAACTGCACCAACGGAATGCTGCCCAGACAGGCAATGGTGCCGACAAAGACGGTTTCGGCAGCAACCCGCTCATCACCGCCATAGGTGCGGGCCATCATGGTATTGGCTACCATCGGCGGCAGGCTGACAATGACAGCCAACACCATCTGTATGGTACTGTCAAAGAAAAATCCGGCAACAAAATAAACCAGTATCGGCAATACCGTCATCTTAATCACAATTAAAAAATACACATAAGGTTTGGTCAACATGGACAATACAGGCATGGTTGCCAACAATGCACCCAGATACAGCAACGCCAGATAACGGCTGCAATCCCCCAATCCCTGAATGGTATCCAACAATGGCGCAGGCACCGAAATGTCTAAATACAGTACCGTCAGCGCAAGCACGATCCCCACTGTCATAGGATTTAGCAAATTGCGCAAAGCGCTGCCGGCCTGTTTCCGTTTAGCATGCCAGGTACAAAGGGACAACCCCACCGACCACAGCAAAAGCTGGTCCAACATCATATAAATTAATAGATACATGTTGACCAGTCCATTGCCGGGAAACATAGACTGAAGCAAAGGAATACCCATAAATCCAATATTACAAAACATTGTAGCAACGGCAAACATATCCTTGCCGCTGCGCCGCAGCCCGCTGGAAGCGGCCATGGCAAAGCCCAACAACCCCAATACAGCATAAAGCAGCAGCAGTGCCGCTGCAAATCGTCCATTGGCCATCAAGTGCTGTACAGTAATTCCATTGCCCAAAATCTGATACACAATCAGGCAAGGCAACAACAACTTGACAATCAATTTGGACAATCCATTCAACACATCTGCAGTCAATACTTTTGCTTTGGCCATTCCAAAACCAATCAACATTAAAATGGCAAATACCAGCACTTGATTGACAACTACATAAAATTGCTGACTCATTTTATTCTCACCTAACAATCACCCATAATTATTGTTACTCACTTTTCAGTTTCAATAAAGACTTGATAAAACTGCATAAAATTTCCATTGCTTCGTGTGAAAGATTACGTGGTCGGCTGCCCTGTCTTTGCCAATTCTTCGTTCAAGGAGTATACAATTGGTTTGCACTCTGCCCATGCTAACGATTATGCCGGTCGGCTTGTCCTATCTTTGCCTATCCTTCAGTGCGACAGACATTTTATTGCCTGTCTATCTTAGCCAGACTTCGTCTGTCACGATTTAGACAGGCTGCAAAAATGACCGCCGCAATTCAGAATTTTGGCAAAGGATAGGCCAGCCTTATGTGCGCAACCCAGGGAGATGTTTTGTTGCCGTTGTCGAGATTGAAACGGACAGCTGCGTAGTCTGTCTAGCCGAACTGGACGTAGTCCAAAGTGAGGCAGACCGACAAGCAGATGTCCGGTGCCCGACGCTTTTCTGGTCGGGTACGAGGGCAGGCAACAAACAATCTCCCTATGGCAGGTATCCTTTCATTACCTATTTTTGTTAGCCGATTTGCGGCTAACAAAATTGTTTCACGTGAAACATCATTATTAACCAAATATAATTGTTTCACACAAAACAATGGAAAAAAAACTGCTGCCCCAGCTTTGGGACAGCAGCACGTTGTTATTTATTCAACTTCGCTTTTCTTTTCTTCGTTTTTGTCATCGGCATCACCGGAAATTCCTTTTTTGAAACCATGAACACTTTCTCCCAGGGCTTTTCCTACACCAGGTAATTTACCAGGTCCGAATATGATCAAAGCGATAACCAAAATTAAAATCAAACTAGGAATCCCAATGTTAGCAATATATCCAAACATCCGATTACCTCCTTTATTTTCCATAACAGACTTATCTTTATTGATTACACATATATCATATCCTGTTTTTCAGAAAAACACAAGGACAAATTGTATCCAATGGAACCTATCAGAAAATTATATCTGAGTGATGTCAACTAGGTCTACATCCTGGATGGATTCATTCATACCAATGCAATCTACCAATACTTTTGCTGTATCAATCGCAGTCAGACAAGCAATGGAACGTTCTACTGCTTTCCGGCGGATTCGTACGCCTTCACGCATCGGCTGACGGCCTTTGGATGAAGTGGATATCACATAGTCCACTTTGCCGCTTTCCAGTAAATCCAGCACATTATCAGCACCCGGTTCGGAAATTTTATTTACTGGTTCTACATGCAGACCATAATTGTTGAAGTAAGCAGCTGTTCCTTTGGTGCCGTACAGTTTAAAGCCCATTTTTTCCAATTTTTGCGCAATTGGGAAGATTTCTTCTTTATCTTTATCTCTGACAGACATCAGCACGCCGCCTTCATGCTTAATCTTATACCCGGCAGCAATCAAGCCTTTATATAACGCTTCATCGAAAGTTTTGGCAATCCCCAAAACTTCACCGGTAGATTTCATTTCAGGCCCTAACATGGTGTCTACAGAATGCAGCTTTTCAAAACTGAATACAGGCACTTTTACAGCAACATAATCACCAACCGGATGCACCCCTGTTTCATAGCCCATACCTTTTAAGGTAGCGCCCAGCATAATTTTGGTTGCCAAATCAACCATAGATACATTGGTTACTTTACTGATATACGGCACTGTTCTGGAAGAACGCGGATTCACTTCAATCACATACACTTCACCGTTGTGAATTACATACTGAATATTCACCAGACCAATTACCTGCAACGCTTTTGCCAGACGGCCTGTATATTCAATAATGGTCTGTTTGTTTTCCTCGGTCAGACGCTGAGCAGGATAAACGGAAATGGAGTCACCAGAGTGAATCCCGGCCCGTTCAATATGCTCCATAATGCCGGGGATTAAATAATCGGTTCCATCACAGATGGCATCCACTTCTACTTCAATGCCCATCATGTATTTATCAATCAGCACCGGATTTTCAATACCTGTTGCCAGAATAATATTCATGTATTCTTCCACATCAGCATCACTGTGGGCAATGATCATATTCTGACCGCCCAGCACGTAGGATGGACGCAGTAACACAGGATAACCCAACACTTTGGCCGCTTTCAGCGCTTCGTCCAACTGGAATACGGTTTTGCCTTCCGGACGGGGAATCTGACATTTCTGCAGCAACTCATCAAAACTTTCTCTGTCTTCTGCTTCGTCAATGCTTTTTGCAGAAGTACCCAAAATACGAACGCCTGCTTGTTCCAGATATTTGGTCAAGCTGATGGCTGTCTGACCGCCAAACTGTACAATAGCGCCCCAGGGTTTTTCGGTGGCAATAACAGATGCCACATCCTCCGGTGTCAATGGATCAAAGTAAAGCCGGTCAGAAGTATCAAAGTCGGTTGATACTGTTTCCGGGTTGTTATTAATGATGATAGCTTCATAGCCTTCTTCTTTCAGCGCCCATACGCAGTGTACGGAACAATAGTCAAATTCGATCCCCTGCCCGATACGGATTGGGCCGGAACCAAATACAATAATTTTTTTCTTGTCGCTCTGGTGTTCTTCCAAAAACTCTGCTGCTTCATTTTCATCGTCAAAGGTGGAATAAAAATATGGTGTTTCTGCTTTGAATTCCGCAGCACAGGTATCTACCATTTTATAAGAAGCATACCGTTTTTCCGGCACAGATTCACCGGAAAGCCGCTCGATGGTTTTATCCAGGAAGCCCATCTTTTTGGCTTCCAAGTATAATTCCGGCGTTAATTCTTTTTTCACCAGCTTGCGTTCCATTTTTACCAGATTGTTCATCTTAGCCAGGAACCATTTATCAATTTTTGTAATTTCATGAATCTGATCAATTTCTACGTTCCGTTTTAAGGCTTCATACACAACAAAGGAACGCTCGTCATCGCAGCGACTCAAAAGCTTTACCACGTCGCTGTCAGACAGCATCTGCAGTTTGGGCAGGTTAAAGGTATCCAGTTTCAGTTCAATGGAACGAACCGCTTTCATCATCGCCTGTTCAAAGCTGGTGCCGATAGCCATTACTTCACCGGTGGCTTTCATCTGGGTGCCCAGGGTCCGTTTGGCATAAACAAACTTATCAAATGGCCATCTTGGGAATTTGACAACAATGTAGTCAATTGCCGGTTCAAAACAAGCATAGGTATTGCCGGTTACCGCATTAACAATTTCATCCAATGTATACCCAATAGCAATTTTGGTGGCAACCTTGGCAATTGGATAACCGGTTGCTTTGGAAGCCAGCGCAGAAGACCGGGATACACGAGGATTTACTTCAATGACTGCATATTCAAAACTATCTGGATGCAAAGCGAACTGGCAATTGCAGCCCCCTTCTACTTCCAATGCCTGCACAATATTCAAGGCAGCGCTGCGCAGCATCTGATATTCTTTATCGGACAACGTAACTGCAGGCGCCACAACAATGGAGTCCCCTGTATGCACGCCAACCGGGTCAAAGTTTTCCATGGAGCATACGGTAATAATGTTGCTGTTGGAGTCGCGAATTACTTCAAATTCAATCTCTTTCCAACCGGAAATATTTTTTTCAATCAATACCTGGGTAATCGGAGATAACCGCAAACCGTTTTCGGCAATTTCGTGCAATTCTTCCGGATTGTAGGCAATTCCGCCGCCGGAGCCGCCCAGTGTAAACGCCGGACGTACAATAACCGGATATTGGATTTCTTCTGCATAAGCCAACGCATCCTCTACTGTTTCCACTACTTTAGACGGGATGCAAGGCTCGCCGATACGCAGCATGGTATCTTTAAAAATCTGACGGTCTTCGGCCTTATCAATGGTTTCCGGATTGGCACCCAGCAATTTTACATTATGGGCTTCCAAAAAGCCTTCCTTCGCCAGCTGCATAGATAAGGTCAGACCAGTCTGTCCACCCAAAGTAGACAACACGCTGTCCGGCTGTTCCATTTCAATGATGCGTTTTACAACATCCAGATTCAGAGGTTCAATATAAATTTTATCTGCCATGGCTTTATCGGTCATAATGGTAGCCGGATTGGAGTTCACCAGAACAACTTCCAGACCTTCTTCTTTTAAAGCACGGCACGCCTGTGTACCTGCATAGTCAAATTCAGCAGCCTGACCAATTACAATTGGACCAGAACCAATTACCAGTACTTTTTTAATATCCGCTCTTAATGGCATTTTATTTGCCCTCCTTATCCATCAAATCCATAAACCGATCAAACAAATAGCTGGTATCTCTGGGACCGCCGCAGGCTTCCGGATGGAACTGCACGGTAAATACCGGTGCATTTTTGTATTCTACCCCTTCGCAGGTTTTATCATTGACATTCCAATGGCTCATTGTTCCAATGTTTGGATCAATGCTGTCACCAACCACAGCATAGCCGTGATTCTGGCTGGTTACATAAACTCTGCCGGTTTTCAGTTCCTTTACCGGCTGATTGCCGCCGCGATGGCCATATTTCAATTTTACCGTTTCGCCGCCATTGGCCAGCGCTGTCAACTGATGGCCCAAACAAATTCCGAACATTGGAATTTTCTGCGCAATCAGCTGCTGCAATGTCTGAATCACTTCGGTATTTTCTGCCGGATTACCCGGTCCGTTGGTCAGCATCACGCCGTCTGGACGCAAAGCCAAAATTTCTTCCGCAGTGGTATTATACGGAACCACAGTCACATTGCAGTTTCGATTTTTCAGATGCTGCAGAATATGTCTTTTATATCCAAAGTCCATCATCACAACATGATGCTTCGGTTCTTCTACGGTATATATCTGTTTTTCTTTTGTGCTGACTGTTTTCACTGCATCTTTTATTTCATATGCCTGAATCTGCATCAGTAATTCTTCTTTTTTGGCAAATACATCTTCTGTTGTAATCATGCCGTTCATAACGCCCGATTCCCGAATCACTCTTGTCAGTTGGCGGGTGTCAATGCCATACAATCCGATAACTCCATTTGCCTTCAAAAAAGCATCAATGGTGCCCTCACAGCGGAAATTAGACGGCACTTCGCACCATTCCCGCACAATGTAGCCTTTCAGCCAGCATTTTGGAGATTCATAATCACTGCTGTTGGTTCCATAGTTACCGTTTAAAGGGAATGTTTGAACGGCAATTTGTCCATAATAGCTGGGATCTGTCAGTGTCTCCTGATATCCTGTCATTCCTGTAGCAAATACAACTTCTCCAATGGTTGTACCTGTTACGCCAAAGCTCTTACCTTCAAAAACCTGCCCATTAGCCAGCAGCAGATAAGCTTTCTGTTCGCTCATACGTATTCCTTCCCTTTCTGTTTCTGAAATAATTGCAGACCTGTAAAAAAAATGTCCATTTATCCCGTTAAGCAGATAAACAGACATAGTAATAGACATACTCCGGCATTTCAAACAGCCTCAGCTGCCCCAAAATGCTATGCGCTATTCCCTTCTTAGTCTCACGGGACTAAATTTAAAGGTCCTGTATTCAATTTGCATTGTTCATATTATAGCAATCTCTACAGAAAATGTCTACTAAAAATATCTTTGTCTTAACAATTATCCTGTATACATAAATATTTATTCCTTACAATGTATAATTATAGAAATAATTTCCCCCATTGTCAACTATTTTATCCCCAGAGCAGATTTGGCCAACTGATCAGCCAATTCATTATAGGTATCGCCGGAATGGCCCTTTACTTTGTGAAAATGGACGGTCAGCCCTTTTTGACATGCCTGCTGATAATATTGCCGATACCGCTGCGTTCCCGGTTTTTTGGCCTGCCACTCACCGGTACACCAGCGGGCAATGCCTTCATAATCATGATAAATATGCAGAACCGCAGCGCCTTGCTCTAAAGCAAAAGCCATTGCCCGCTCAGCGCCTTGTATTTCCCCTGCCACATTGCGCATTTCTACCAGCTCTGCATCATTATCACTGCCTTTAAAGTGATATTCCTCGCCCTGATAAAAAATAACAGCGCCATAGGCAAACATCCTTTTTGCCAGATGAAAGCTGCCATCTACATAAGCAACCATATCCTGTCCGGCAGTTTGTGTCACGGCTGCGGACTGAACGGCTGCCGAAGGCTCGCCCCATAAATATTGCTGCGCCTCCGCCAAAGAAGGAAAGCTTTTATAAATTGCGCCGGAAAAACCCTGCACCTGCGCCTTACAATCATCCCAGCTGGTAAATAACCCCGTTTGCCGCCCTGCTTTTACGGCATAATATTTTTTTGCCATACTGCACCTCATTTTCATCCTTTTTATTCTTGCTGCCAATCGGTTTAGAACTGCTATTATAATCTACCCGGCAGGATTTGTCCAGTCAGCAAAATGGCTTGGATAGTGTAAATTGACTATAGGAAAAAGATACGGTTATCCTAAATAATATGTTTACTTCACTGTATCATAACGTTTTTCCTTAACCTTCAAGAGGGCAATCTCTTTGCAGAAAGTCCACCTCTGAATGGAGATTCCTGCCGACTGTCCAAATCATGGCAAACACAGTCTGACAAAGATGGACAGGCTAAGAAATATCCATTCAGAGCAGCGTGTGGACGCTGCAACAGATATTGTCCGATAGATTGCACTTTCTCTACACCATCAACGACTTGGTTAAGTGCCGAACAGCCTCTGCCGGCACCGTATCAATCCCGATCATTTTGATAGATTACAGCGAAAAGTCCTCACTGAAATCGGCAGAATACGCCAGCTGATAACTGTCCTCATCAGCTTTCATCACAGCCAATTTTAAATGGGAACAATCCACCCTTGCCTCCAGAGCCTGCAGCATGATACCCAGCGCCAAATCTGCATCCACCGTCAGACAATAAAGATTCAGTACATATCGTTCACTGTCATGGAGCAAACTTCCCACTTCCCAGCCATCCACATGACCTGCGCCGTTCCAGCCCAGACTTTCGTTTAAAGCACTGCCGGCCTCCTGCTGCAATGTGCGCAAAGCATCATCTGCCGCTGGCGTGCCGTCTGGTTCCAATTGCAGCTGAACCGGAAATTGGGCTACAATCCAATCAGCAGTTTCGCTTTGCCAAAATTCATAGCCCATAGCGCTGTAGGCATCATAAAACTGCGCCGCCATGTCCTGATATTCTTCCGGCGAACTGCAAGGCAGCTTGCGCACCTCTCCCGTTTGTCCAACCATGCCGGTATGTTCTGTCATAACCCCTTCATCGTACCAGCATTCCGCATAGTACAAGCCATCTTCTCTTTTTTGATACAATTTCATCAACTGGGGAAAGTCAAATCCATTGGCTTCTTCCATGTCTGCATCGGTTTGCTCTCTCTGCCGCAGTGTAAAGCTCTGTTCCGTTTCCGGATTATAAAAAACCAGATCCACTGTCTGATTTCTGTTTACCATCAACAGTTCCAGCCGACACTCACCATAGCCGTCTTCCCGGAGCCGCAGCTGTAGCGCCGGTACTTCCTGCCCAATCTCGCGCAGCTTCTCCTGCATCCATTCCACCTGCAATTTGGAAACAGCAGCTTCATTCATACAAAACAGAATCCGAATCCGCTCTCCCTGAAACAACATCATCCCTGCACAATAAGGTGCATCGGCCTCCCACTCGCTGATATGCAGAAGCTCCTGCAATTCTGCCAAAGCCTGTTGATTGCAAACAATTCCAGCAATGGACTGCTTCTTATCCCTGGTTCCCTCGTCCTCTGCTAATTGGCCCTCCTGCAGCGCAATATCATTTTCTTCATGAATATAATGATATTCCATCTGTTCCAGTGAATATCCCATGATAATTTCCTGCTGCAGCACAGTAAATTCATAATCGCCGGGAACCAATGCCAAACCACAGTCCACCGCTTCCAAAGCACCTTGTTCATCGCCAAAATGACTGCGCAATTTTGCCACTGTCAGCCAGCCCCAGGGATAGTCCGGCTCCTCTTTTACCCCTCGTTCAGCATATTCCAATGCCATCTCTAATTTACCGCAATACAGCAATGCGCAGGCATATCGATAATACCACATGCCGCACCCTTGCGCATGGCACTCCGAATCAGGCATCCATTGCACAGTAGAATAGTAACTCTCGTAAGTATCAATGTTGTTCCAGGCATAAGAGTACCATAGCGCAATTTCCAAATCGGCACGGACTTCTTCTTCGGTAAAACTTTGCTGCGCTATCCCATTGGCAACAAATTCATCCAAGTAGGCAGCCATTTTACCAAAATATCCGTCAAACTCATCAATATAAGATTCCAACGTCTCTATATCCTCTACCCGCAATAACGTTTCTTTTTTATTCTGCCACATAACCATTCTCCTTTGCTGTTAATTCACCGGATTAAAATCTTCACAAAGTGTTTGCCATTCCTGGTATCTTGCATCCAGATATTGTTTCATCGCCTGATAATAGGCTTCTGTATAAGGCACAAATAAATAAGCCTCATCCTGAAATTCTTGGCTGTAATAAGCTTCTTCCCCAAAATAGGCCAATGCATACCGGTCAATATCGGCAGGATAATAGGGATTGCTTTCGTTCTCACCATCATAATAGTACCAGGAAAATGCCTCTCCCTGCTGATTAAAATAAATCCGCAGCAATTCCCCTTTCAGCTCATCACGTATAAATACGCGCAAATCCATATCATTGTTTTTTTGCAGCACCGCTGTTACAACAGAACCATAGGCTTCCATAAACCATAGCTGCATCAAATTCTGTTCCATAGCCCAGCGCAAATAAATTGCCAGATGATTATAGGCGGCAAGTTCCTCCACAGGGAGTTGTTTTTCCTGTAAACATTCCAGATGCACATCTCCATCATCCATCAGATCCTGCAGAAATTGCTCCTCCAAGGGTTGAAACTTTCCCTGCTCATCCCGCGCAAAAGAAGAACCATAAGGCGCGGACAGCAATGGCAGAATATCGCTATCGTAGTTGCAGATGGTGTTCAACTCATAAATACCGGAATGACGGGCATCTTCCATATACCCATCGCTTTCATCACCGGCAGTAAACCGCCAGCCGCTGTCCCACTCCTGATGCTGCTCTGCCGGCTGCTCCCGATAACAATAGCCAACAGCGCAGCCATCTACCATAATGCGGTCTGTTGCCAGACAACCCTGCACACCGTCCCAATCGGTCAATAGCTCCGCAATGGCCTCCGGCTGGATAAAAAAGTGCTTCCGATTTTCCAGACATACATTTTTGCGGTCAAGATCCAAGGGCAATAACGGAATGGGTTCTTTTCCATTGGCAAATAACTCCAGCAAGGTATCGGCATCATATTGCAGCTTATAATCCATTTCTTCCCGATACAACGGCACCATCAAATAAAAATTTACCTCACAGCCATCAGGCAGTACGCACACATTGGCTTCTTGCGCAAACAAATACGGCGCCAGCAGAATCATACCGGAAAAATCGGTATTTTCAGCAAAAGGCCCCTCTCCGGGATTGGGAATGGTATGGCCCCAGCCCAGCCAGGATTTTTCTTCAATTGGCAGTCTGGCCAGCATTTTTAACCAGCGGACCGGCCAGTAATCGCATTCGTCGCCGCTGTTGAGATTCCAGTCCGGCGGCAAACAAATAGCCAGTTCAGCGCGCTCCGGCTGATATTCTGCCAACCCTTCCGGTACGTCCATCTTATGAGCGCCCATCCCCATGGTTACCAGCGTATAATAATTGCGCTCCGGAGTTGGTTTTACAACACAAATATCTACATGAATATCCGGCGATACCAATTCATGCATCACATATTCATAAGCGCCGAACCATGTGGTAATATGGTTCTCCACTGCTGCAAATTCTTCTTCATTATAAACTTCTACATATTGCAGACTGCCATCTTCCTGCTGCATACCAGCAATGCGGCGGCATTCCTCCAGCAATTGGCGGGCATCGTCCCAATACATCAAACTGTCCGGTTCTTGCGGAATCAGCGCAAAGATACGAGCCAAATGCGGAATGGCTTCGGCTTCTCGATTCAACCAATACAAGGCAAAACCCATTCTAAACTGCCAATTGGGGTCACCTTCATCTACTTCGCTCTGCAAAAGCTCCAATGCCCGCTGCTGATATTCTGGACGAGCATTTCCATTGGCTGCATTACTGTACGCCCGTGCCAACAAACCAGTAAGCTGGTAGCCTCTGTCCTCTGCCGGAATGGCCTCCAGGGTTTCTATAATTTTTTCATATTCATTTTGATCATGCCATACATCCAGCTGCTCCAATAATTCCGTGCCGGAATACTCTACCAACGGATGCCTCTCAAACTTATGAAAAAAGTCCATAGTCACTTCTCCTCACATAACCATCTATCATCATCCAATTTGGCAGAAAATTTTCTGCAACAAAATAGCCTTACTAAAATCCTGTTAAGACAGCATTCAGCAAGGCACGCCAAAGAAAGACAACATATATCGTTTTTGATAACACCGGTTTCTCACCATAGCAAATACACCAGATGCAGCAGGCACCGCTATTTGAAAAGATTTGAGCCTTTGAACCGATTTCATAAAAATCCCTCTTTCTCATACAGAATATTTTTTACCATTGGCTTCCCATTGCTTAATTTTCTTTTATTTTCTCCATATAATCCACAACCGCATTTATTTGAAAGGCAGCAACTTCATCGGCGACTTCCGAAAATAAAAAGGGCATGGTTTCCGGAATGGCTTTTCGCACCATAATCAACGATAATACCAAATTTCCAAAAAATCGCGGGTTCACTGTACCTGACGGCATTCCCAAAATACATAACAACTGGCTGAAAAAATCTACCTGCCGTTTTTGAAATTGCTGAAACCGCTCCTGATCAAAAGTCCGATATACATCCTGTTCTTCCTCAATGGACATGATCATAATGGCATGATGATGCCCATAACAACTGTCCTGCAAAAATTTTGTAACAGCTTCTCGCCAGGTAAGTTTGGGATTTTCCATTAAAGCACCAGCATAAGCAAGCAGCTTCGGCTGCTGATAATACAGCACCTGCTCTATAAATTCTTCTTTAGAGGAAAAGAAGCTGTAAAAAAACGTTTTTGAGATTCCTACCTGCTCATAAATCTGCGGCAAGGTGGTGTGTCTGCAGCCCTGCTGTGAAAATAGCTGATGGCCGGTTTCCAGCAACGCCTGTCTGATTTGCTGCCGTTCTTCCACCGAATAAGATTTTTTTGCCATCACATCCTCCTTATTAAAAACTTTTTTTCAAATTCGTATTTATTATAACACACTATTTGTAAGAAAAAAACATTTTTTTAATTTTGCGGTCATCTAAAAATAGATTTCCATTGTTCCGTGCGAAAGATTACATGGTCGGCTTGTCCTATCTTTGCCGATTCTTCGTTCAAGGAGTGTGCAGTTGGTCTGTATTTTGCCCATGCTAACGATTATGCCGGTCGGCTGTCCTATCTTTGCCCATCCCTCAGTGGTGCTGGACATCAACTTGATTGTTTTCCTCGCCACGAACTGCGTCCAGCTCGGATAAAACAATCTGCGTTGCTGACCATCCCAATTCGGAATTTTTGCAAAGGATAGGCCAGCCTTCTGTGCGCAACCTAGGGAGATGTTTTGTTGCCGTTGTCGACATTGAAGCGAACAGTTTGGCCAGCTGTTCCAACCGTGGCTGACGTAGTCCGACTAAGGGGAACTGCGGTAAAACTGTCCGGTGCCCGACACCTTTCTGGTCGGGTAGGAGGGCAGGCAACAAACAGTCTCCCGACGATGGAGCATTACAAACAAAATTGTTTCACGTGAAACATAGTTATTAACCAAACAAAATTATTCCACGTGAAACAATAGAAAAAATGTTGGAGCGTACCAAAACAGCTCCAACATAAAATACCATTATTCTATTTTAATTCTATTTACTCCGCAAAGCAGCAATAGCAGCTTTGCGGTCAGCCTTGCCAAATACAGCAGATCCGGCCACAAGCACATTGGCCCCAGCCGCTGTTATCAAAGGAGCAGTTTGGGCAGTAATGCCGCCATCTACCTGAATCAATGGCTGTACATGCTGCTCTGCGCACATTGCTGTCAATCCTTTCAGCTTTGGCACGATATCAATGAATTTTTGTCCGCCAAAACCAGGATTGACACTCATCAGCAAAACCATGTCCAAATCTTTTAAAATATACTCCAACACGTTCAGTGATGTTACCGGATTCAGCGCAACACCTGCTTTTTTACCTGTTGCATGAATGGATTGGATGGTGCGATGCAAATGGGTGCAAGCCTCCGCATGGACTACGATCATATCAGCGCCGCTGTCAGCAAAGGCAGTAATATACTGATCCGGATTTTCAATCATCAAATGCACATCAAAAAATAACTTGCTATGAGGACGCAGCGCTTGAATCAAACCTGGTCCAAAGGTAATATTGGGAACAAAGTGGCCGTCCATCACATCCAGATGCAGCCAGTCGGCACCGCCTTGTTCAATATCCCGTACTTCCTCCTGCAAACGGCTGAAATCAGCAGACAGCAGGGATGGGGCAATATATAACATATCAATAGCTCCTCTCTTGTTGAATCACTTCTTCTAAAAATGCAAGGTAGTTTTCATAACGGCTTGGGGCAATTTCACCCTGCGCCAACGCTTCTTTGATTGCACAGTCCGGTTCGTTTCTGTGCATACAGGTGGCAAATCGGCAATGACTCAGCCTGGACAAAAACTCGGGAAACAAACGGCTCAGTTCCTCCCGTTTGATATCTTCCGGCAGCTGCAGAGAACTAAACCCCGGTGTATCTGCAATCAGGGTATCGGCATCTGCCTGAAACAGCTCTACATGCCGGGTGGTATGACGGCCCCGCTTCAGTTTATCACTGATTTCACCGGTAGCCAGCTGCCATTCACCACTAATAGCATTCATGATACTGGATTTGCCTACACCCGAATTACCTGCCAGCACAGAAAATTTTCCCTGTAATGCGGCTTTCAGCTCGGCAATCCCCTGCCCGGTCACTGTGCTGCAAAAGAAAACCGGAAATCCGGCAGGTTCATAAATTTCTGCTAGCTTTTTCTGTTCCGCAGAATCCGCCAAATCCCATTTATTAAAGCAAATCACCGGTGCAATTTCATTCCATTGTGCAAACACTGTCAAACGGTCAATCAACCGCAAATCCGGCAGCGGATCCCGCATAGCTGCCAAAATCACCAATTGATCCAAATTGGCTACAGGCGGGCGCAATAGCTGATTTTTACGCGGAAGCAATGTTTCTATCGCGCCCACACCATCGCCAATGACACTGAATTGTACTTTATCACCAGGCAAAAATTTGACTTTTTTTTGCTTATTTTTTCCCCGCAGAGAGCATTCATACAGCACACCTGCACAAGAAACATAATAAAAACCACTATATCCTTTGATTATGGTGCCTTCCAGCAGCTGACAGTCAGAAGCTACTGCGCTTTGCAAACAAGACTCCATATCAGAATCATTCTTTTTATCAATCATAGTCTTGACTCCAAATTTCTTTTCCATTGCAGGTGATGGTGATAGTTCCCTTATCATGATACAGGAATGATTGCTGTATCCGCTCACCAGCAACACAGTCCCTCTCATAAAGCTTAGAACTGCCGGAAGCATCGGTTAATGTGGCAATGACCGTTCCGTTTTCAGGAATAATCAGCTCAAACTGCGCCGATTTTTGCGGCCCCGGCCCTGTACTCACCGTTAAAGCAACCGCTGTTCCTTCCGAAACAGAAGTATTCGCTGCCGTTCCCTGGTCAATGACATAATTATTATAATATTCATCACTGGCTACCTTATTGATGGTGCCCACCTGCAAACCCGCGTTGGTCAGCGTTTTTTTGGCTTCTTCCAAAGTTTTTCCGGTTAAGGTCGGTACAGCTACGGTGGCTACTTCCGGTTCTGCTTCTTTTTCGTTAATCATAATATCTACTTTGGTGCCGGCTTTTACCGTTTCGCCTGCCTGAACAGACTGGTATACCACAACATCGGCAGGCTGCTTACTGTCTGTAACTTTGGTGACAGTTCCCAGCTCCAGTTCTTCGTTTTCTAACGCAATGGCCGCTTCCTGCTCTGTCTTTCCTGCTAAATCGGGCACTTCCACTTCATCGGTGCCAAGACTGACAACCACTGTAATTTCCCTGCCTTCTTTTACTTTGGATTCAGCTGCTGGCAGCTGACTGATAATATGATCTTTTTCAATCTCATCATCATATACTTCATCATCTACTTTAATTTTCAGCGAAAGTTCGCTCAGCATTTTTTCTGCTTCCAGAACCGTTTTGTCTTCCAAATCGGGAACTACCACTTCATCTCGTCCTAACAACCCCTGCACTGCAATAAAGGTAACCAGAAACAATGCCAAGGCCGCGCCCGTCAAAATCAGCACATTTTTTTTGTTTGTTTTCTTCTTTTTCTTTTGCCCGTCATCTTCCCGCAAATAATCCTGACTCATAACTCTGGTGTGGCCGTCATTCTCCCGCATCTCTGCCTTTTTGCGTTCTGCTCGTTCCGGCTCTGCATATTCCTTAACGGTAATGGCTGCATGGTATGCATGATTAAAATATCCTTCGTTTTCCAGATACCGCTGCAAATCAATCAACGCATCAGCCATCTCATCCATGCTCTTAAATCGATAAGCGGGGCTTTTTTCCAACGCTTTAAAAACAATCCGCTCTAAACCGGACGGCACATCCTCCCGCTGGGCCAGCAAGCTTGCCGGCTGCTCCTGCATGTGCTTTAACGCCACTGTAACAGGATTATCACCAGTAAAAGGCACTTTTCCCGTTATCATCTCATACATAACAATGCCCAGGGAATAGATATCCGACTCAAAATCCACATGCTCGCCGCGGGCCTGCTCTGGCGAAAAATAATGCGCCGAACCCAGAATCCCTTTGTTATGGGTAATGGTAAGATTATTCATTGCCTGTGCAATGCCAAAATCGGTAATCTTCACCACATGATTATGGTCTACCATAATATTATGGGGTTTGATATCTTTATGCACAATCTGCTGGCTATGGGCCTGCGCCATACCGTAGCACAGCTGAATACTGTAATCAAGCACCTGACTGATAGGAAGGGGGCCATTCTGTGCAATGATTTCTTTTAAGGTACTGCCTTCTACGTATTCCATAACCAGATAAGTCAGGCCATCACTCTCGCCAAAATCATAAATATTAACGATATTCTGATGAGAAAGACGGGCAACTGCCTGCGCTTCTTTTTGAAACCGCCGGATAAAATCGGGATCATCCACATATTCTTCCCGCAGCAATTTGATTGCAACCTTTCGATCCAAAGATGTATCATAGGCCTGATACACCACCGCCATTCCACCGCTGCCAATCTTGCGCAGCAGTTCATAACGGTTTGCTAGCATTCGCTTGTCCTCCATAGTATCACCTCACAGAATTGGTTAATGATGTATTGACTCATGCTGGTATAAAATAACCGTCAGATTATCACTGGCACCTCGCTGCAGCGCCTGATTCAGCAGCTGCTCCACAGCCAGATCCAGATTTTCTGATTGCTGCATGAACTGTTTCATTTCTTCCGGCTGTAATAAATTATACAAGCCATCTGTACAAAGCAGCAGCATATCTCCCGCCTCGATTGGATGGGTTAAATATTGGCCCTCCACCTGCGCCTCTGGTCCTAATGCTTTTAACAGCACATTCTTTTGTCTGTTTTCAATGTGTACATTCTCTGTACCCTGACGGATTAATTCAGCATAATAGGAATGATCCATGGTCAGCTGCATCAGCGCATTGTCATGAAGCAGATATAAGCGACTGTCACCTACATGACCTACATAAATCTGATTTTCATCAATCACCACTGCCGTCAGTGTGGTTCCCATAATACCGCTCTGCAATGCCTGCTGTTTTTCAAATACCACCGCATTGGCCTGCATAAACAATTGCTGCATCATGCCCAAATTAAAGGTTTCTGGACACTGATCGGTTGTCAACGTAGAGATTTTTTCTACTGCCAATCGACTGGCCAGCTGCCCATGCTCATGTCCGCCCATGCCGTCAGCAATTACCAGAAGCCCGCAATCTTCATTTATATAATAACTGTCTTCGTTATTTTTTCTTAGTCCGATATTACTACCGCCTGCCACAGCCATACTATTCTGACTCCTTTCTTACCAAAATCAATCATAAATAACTAGTATCATAATACTATGGAACCGCTGGAAATGCAAATAAAACCATATTCAGCGATTGATAATCTGGCCTACATTTTTTATAGCAATGGAAATGGTACCGTCCTCGTTACTGATAAATTCAATGTATTCCGGATTGTTAAAAAAATCAGACGGAACCGTAATTTCAATTCCTGTATCTGTTTTTATTTTGTGCGAACGGTTGGCTTTCACTGCAAAATCCCGCTCCAATGGGGTACTTTTGGGCAAGCTTGCCAGCTCCACCTGTTCCATATAAGATGCCTGCATTCCCGGATGGCTGGCAAACACCTCGCGGCCGATATCAGCCGGACATACTTCTTCGCTGGTTTCACTAAGCTCCAGCAGATAGGCCTTTGCTTTCGATACCGCCTGGGCTGCATTTTGTCCATATTCTTCTGCAACCTGATTGACAATGGTGTGTACCTTTTTTACAGTATCTTTCGGTGATACCGGCATGGTGCAGTTTAAAAGCCGATCGGGCAAAAGAAATAATTCTTCGCCATCCAGCACCCGCTTTTTATCTGCAAATTTTACAGTCCAGTTTTCCATATCCACAAAGGCGAACATATTAACCTTCTGGGTGGGATTGGGCAAAATGGCATAGTGCTGAATAATTTCATTGCACACAAGATCGCCATCTTGACCAACCTTATGGGTATAGCCCAGTTGATTTTGATACACCAACAAGCCGAACTGACGAATTCCGGCAGCCAGAAAATCACAGGCAACCAAATCAACCGCCCGTTCTTCTCCGCACAGCATCAGATCCTGGTGCAGTTTTTGTGCCAATTCCTGGCTAACAGAAACAAATAAATCAGCGTCCTTCTGATACTCCTCCAATTTTACCCGTACCGGATTAATCTCACCAATTTTGCTGCTGTGCGCAGAGGCATCTTTCCAGGCTTTTTCCAAATGTTTTTGCAAAAATTCAAAAATCTCCCGATCCAATTCTTTATCCGAAAAAACCGGAACGCCCGAATTCAAATCCAATATATGTAACACCGCTTTTTTTACTTCAATTAAACTTTGTGCATCTTGCATATAGGTCCCTCCATGTTAGTTTATTCTATGACAACCGGACATCTTTTTACCGGCATAAAAGGCAAAAAAGTGGCTGAAAACAGCCACTAAACTTACGCAAAACAGTTATTGTTTTTTTCGATACCAAAACAGCACTTTCCTGCCTGCCCGCTTAATGCAAAATTTTATGAGAAATTCTTACCATCCATTTTTCAATGGACACACTCAGCAAAATAATTACCAGTGTCCAGGCAAACAGTTCCGGCGTTTCCAAATACACTTTGGCATTATACAAATGCATACCAATGGTATGATTGGCAAGACCAATGACTTCGGCAGCAACACCGGATTTCCAGCAAAATCCAATACAAATGGTACAGGCAGACAGCAAATAAGGCTTTAGGGATGGGATATAGATTTGCTGCACCATTTTCTGCTGCGGCAATGCAAAAACCTGCCCTACTTCCAGTAATTTTTTATCAATATTACAAAGCCCTGCATATAAATTACTGTATACAATAGGCATTCCCATGATAAACGAACACAAAACAGAAATATAAGCGCCATTCACCCAAAGCAATGCCAAAATAATAAACGATGCCACCGGCGTTGCTTTCATCACATTCAATAAGGGGCTTAAAAACTCATGGATGAAAGGAACGCGCCAACCGCAAAAAGCCAGTACAGAACCTGTGAGCAGTGCCAACAAAAAGCCGCCCATAATCCGCAATAAGGAAGTACCGATACTATACCAAAAATCCGGTGTCCACATAAGTATCAGCAAAGTTTCTACTGTTTTTACGGGGGATACCAGCAATATTTCCTGCCCCAGCAGCAAACTGCCTAACTGCCACAGAAAAAGCCAGACCAAAAGTATGGCTGGCTTTTTCAAATGACGCAGCAAATTACGGTACATAGTAGAACGCATCATCTGGCAATGTTCCGCCTACAGAAACCGGATTGGCTTCTGCCAGCACTTCTAAATAAGCACTTACGCTCTGCTGCATTTCCGCACCGCTCATATAAACCATGTTGCAAGCCGGAATGGCTTTTTCGGCAATGGCGGCAGATGGAATAATGCCATACTGTTCTACCAATGCAGCGCCTTCTGCCACATTTTCATTGACATAGTTAATGGATGCCGCATATTCTTCCAGGAATGTGTCCACCGCTTCCTGATTATTTTCCAATACATCACTACGTACAATGACAGCGCCAGTCACCAGTTGTTTTCCGTCATCCCCCTGCGCTTTGGCCCATTCTTTTGTCATATCCAGTGCAATGCGTACACCTTCTGTTTTGGCCATGACAGTGGTCACCATAGGCTGCGGCAGCATCGCAATATCGGCACCGCCCTGCTGCAATAAAGCAGCTACTTCGGCAGCTTCTGCTTTATATTCTACAGTTACATCTGTTTCCGGGTTTAAACCGTTAGCCTGCAGAATGTAGTTTAAAATATATTCCGGTGTGGTGCCTTTGCCGGTGGTTACAATGGTTTTGCCTGTTAAGTCAGCAACAGACTGGATTTCCTGACCGCCATTGGCTTCCAGCATATACAAAACACCCAATGTATTTACAGCAGCAATTTTTACACCGCCTTCTGTTTTATTATACAATACAGAGGCCAAATTGCATGGCACCGCAGCAATATCTACATCGCCATTTACAATTTTTCCGGTGATTTCATCGGCAGCGCCGACCAGTTCTACTGTATAATCAACGACTGTATCCCCTGCTTCGTTGTCTGACATTAATTTTACCATACCCATACCGGTTGGTCCTGTCAATCCTACCACATTCAGCTTTGCTTTTTCTTTTGGTGTGGTATCGCCGCCACAACCTGTCATCATACCGGCTACCATTCCCAAACATAACAAGATAGCCAATGCCTTACTCAGTTTTTTCATTGTTGTCCCTCGCTTTCTGTACAAACTCTCTTGTACGCTTTTATCATACTACTTTATCGGGAATTTGACAAACCATAGTTTTTGCTTTTATTCCCATTTGGCAATCAATTTTATTATCTCATTTATAAAAAAACCTGCTAAGAAAAAGATAAACAAAAGATTTCTCCAATACAAAATGCTGCCAATGACGTTCATGTGCATGGCAGCATGTTATATAAACCGATTCATAAACAGTTCCTTCTTTAGTTTCTATGATCGTTTCCATTACTATAAAAACGATAGCGCTTATACTACAGTTTCCTCTAAAATTTGTTTTAATGCAGCAGCGCTGCTGGTATGACATCGCACAAGATTAATATTTTTTCTTTTAGCTTCTGTCACGGCGCAGTTTACCATACGGTGTGAAACGGTATTGGTAAACAAAACCAACAAATCCGGCTCCCCAATTTGTTGCTTTAGATTACCTGGTACTTGTGTAAACACTTTTGCTTTATAGTTGTACTGTTTGCATAGTTCTCTGTATTTACAAGCCATACAATCATGCCCGCCAATGATTACTAGTTTGCTCATAAGTTTCTCTCCTTATTAATCATTTTGAAACTTCTATTATCAACCACTAACTCATACTGAAAAAATTTGTTTCTGGCTGAGCCAACGCCCAACCAGAAACATCATCAATCTTTCATTCTTTCTATTTTACTGCTTTTGAAATCCACAACTGCCGCCGCAATTTTTGCTGCATCCACTGCAACCGCTGCATCCGCCCGATTCAAACTCTTTCCGCACACTGCGCGCTGCAAAGTAAATTCCAACAAAAACAACTGATCCTACTATCAATGTGCCCAGATTATTCAATAAAAGTTCCATAAATACCTCCTTACACCGCATGCTGCGCATTCTGTAACTGTTTTTGATGTCTTTGCTGTTTTTCCGGTCGGAACAACAGGTACAGCAATGCAATCAGAACAACAACAGCCGCTAAAGTTCCAAGACCGAAACCGCCTCCGGCAAACAATGTCCCAAACTGATAAATCATCATGGCCACTAGATAAGCCAGACCACATTGATAGCCAATGGCAAACAGGAACCATTTCATATTGTTCATTTCCCGTTTCATTGCGCCCATGGCAGCAAAGCAAGGTGCGCATAACAGGTTGAATACTAAAAATCCGTATGCAGCAATAGGTGTCATCACACTGGCCAAGTTACCCCAAACTTCTGCGCCATCTTCAGCAACTTCTGCAAATCCATACAACATACCAAAGGTAGCTACCACATTTTCTTTGGCAATTAAGCCGGTAATGGCAGCAACAGCCATTTTCCAGCCTTCGCCACCCTGAGTCCAGCCCAGTGGTGCGAATATCCAAGCCACAGCGCCGCCAATAGAAGCCAGCAGCGAATTATTTAGTTGTTCCGCTTCCAACATGCCAAAGCTGCCGTCTACCCAACCAAAACTCATTAAGAACCATAATACTACTGTAGATAACAAAATAATGGTACCAGCTTTTTTGATAAAGGACCATCCCCGTTCCCACATACTACGCAGAACATTTTCTACTGTTGGCATATGGTAAGCCGGCAATTCCATTACAAAAGGAGCAGGATCACCAGCAAACATTGCTGTCTTTTTCAAAATGATACCGGAACAAATGATGGCTGCAACACCAACAAAATAAGCACTCCAAGCAACCCAGCCCGCATTGCCGAAGAATGCACCGGCAATTAAAGCAATGATTGGCAATTTGGCTCCACAAGGAACAAAGGTAGTTGTCATAATGGTCATTCTGCGGTCCCGTTCATTTTCAATTGTTCTGGAAGCCATGATACCAGGAACACCACATCCTGAACCAATTAACATAGGAATAAAAGATTTACCGGACAGACCAAATTTGCGGAAAATTCTATCCATGATAAAAGCAACACGCGCCATATAACCGCAGGATTCCAGAAATCCTAAAAAGAGAAACAATACCAGTATCTGTGGTACAAAACCTAAAACAGCACCAACACCAGCTACAATACCGTCCAAAATCAAACCCTGCAACCAGTCAGCACAACCAATAGCAATTAAAACACCTTCAATGGCCGGAGGAATGATTTCTCCAAACAAAACATCATTGGTCCAATCGGTAACAAAAGTCCCAATGGTGGTAACAGAAATATAGTAAACAGCAAACATAATAGCAGCAAAAATAGGCAATGCCAGAATCCGATTGGTCACAATCTGATCAATTTTATCAGAAACAGACAGCCCCTTTCTTTTGGCTTTTACACTGCATGTTCCGATGATTGAAGAAATATATCCATACCGTTCGTTGGTAATGATACTTTCTGCATCGTCATCCAATTCATCTTCCAATTTTCTGATACTGCTTTCTACATTGGGAACTGTCTTTAACATGCTGCCAATTTTCTGATCTCGCTCAAATAATTTGATAGTAAAAAATCGTTTCTGATGTTCCGGAACATCATTGCCCAACTGCATTTCTATTTCCTGTAAAACTGTTTCTACCTGAAAATCAAAAGTATGCACAATTTTTGAGATTTGTTTTGACGCCGCAGCTTTCACAGCCAGCTCTGCCGCTTCTTTTATGCCGGTGCCTTTTAGTGCCGAAATTTCTACCACTTTACAGCCAAGCGCTTTTGAAAGTTCATGAATATGAATTTTGTCTCCATTTTTTTCAACGATATCCATCATATTCACCGCCATCACAACCGGAATACCCAGTTCCAATAACTGTGTTGACAAATATAAGTTTCGTTCTAAGTTTGTTCCATCCACAATATTTAAAATTGCATCAGGGCGCTCACTGAGTAAATAATTTCTTGCCACCACTTCCTCTAATGTGTATGGCGATAAAGAATAAATTCCTGGTAAGTCTATAATACTTACATCTGGATGCCCTTTCAGTTTTCCCTCTTTTTTTTCAACTGTAACCCCCGGCCAGTTTCCCACAAATTGATTGGAACCGGTTAAAGCGTTGAACAATGTTGTTTTCCCGCAGTTTGGATTACCGGCAAGCGCTATTTTATAGCCCATTTTGACACAACCTCCCTATGCTTCCACTTCTATCATTTGTGCATCCGCTTTGCGGATAGACATTTCATATCCTCGTACGGTAATTTCAATGGGATCACCCAAAGGTGCTACCTTGCGTACAAACACATCACATCCTTTTGTAATACCCATATCCATAATGCGGCGTCTTACACTGCCATCACCATGCACTTTCACAATTTTCGCCTGATTACCACACGGCACCTCTCGTAAGCTTTTCAAACCTATTACCTCCCATTGCTTTTATTTGTAAGTATAAGCTAACTAATAATCAAAAAAAATATTGTTTTATACTAAAATTCGGTTCGCCATTGTTTTATCCAAAGCAATCCTTACATCTTTTATCTTCAAAATCATATTACCGCCGATTTCCGAAATAACCGTCACAGGTTCGCCTACAACAAAGCCCAGATTTGCAAGATGCTTCTGAATGTGGTCACGACCTGTAATTTTTACAATCACTTTTTCCTGCCCATAAGATGCCATTGATAACGGCATAAAAATCACCATCCTTTATCAAGTTATCCAACATTTATATCCAAAGCCGCATATGTCTTATTGCATATATTAATTTACTATGACTAACTTAATTTGTCAATACTTTTTTATGTAAAATATTGTTTCCAATACTTCGTTTAGATAAATCTTCCTTAGTATACTTTTATAAAGTAACTGCAAATCCTTCTACATCTACATGATAACGCTTTCTTCCTATAAAAACAAAAACAACGCTCCCTATATTCTCCAAAAAGAATAAAAGAAACGTTGTTCTCACTAATCACTAATTACGTTTTATTAAATAATTTGCTGCATAGTAATTGTTTTTTCTTTATAGGCAGCTGTATTACTATCTATGGCAGACGTAGCAAAATACTGCATAATATCTTTTCGAGTAACGATCCCAATAAAAATATTATGCGTATCTACCACTGGCACAAAATTTTGCCGGAAGGCCAATTGCAGCAGATCTTCAATGTCAGCATCAATTTTTACTGACTGATTGTCACGGTATAAGGGTAATTCACTCAATTTCCAGCTTTCTGCATCCTTTAATGTAATACTGTTCCGTTCCAGCATCCCCCATAAAAAGTCACCTTCTGTGACAGTTCCAATATAATGTCCCTCGCGATCTATAATAGGAATGGCTGAGTAATGATAATGCTTCATTTTCTCCAAAGCCTGCCGTACTGTATAATCATGGTAGATATAGGCTACATTTTCTTTTGGTGTTAAGAAAAACAGTACATTCATTTCTTTTTCCTCCTCGCAAATAACAAAACCTCTTCGTTTCATTATACACAAAAAATATTCAAACAACTTATAAAATGTATCAAGATTTTGTCAAGAAAAACTATTTTCATAATATAGTACATACAATAATCCAACTGCACTTTTATATAGTATAGCATAAAAGCAAAAAATAGAATATATAATTCAAAAAAATATTGTATTATGGAACATATTATGTTGTTTTTTTATATTTGGCCATAATAATATGGTTGAGCACTATATTCATATATCCTTCAATCTAAAAAAACCGGTTGCAGGCTGAACCGGTCTCATTTACTATTTATTCAACAAACTATACATCTGCACTGCACTTTTAATTCCTGCCAAATATGCAGCATCAGCATAAATTAAACAACTATGCTCTTTTTGCTGTAATAACCCATCAATAATTTGCCGCTGTTCTTCATTCAAAGATAACTGTAAATACTCTTTTTCAGCTTGTTCTTCCATCTGACTAACTTCTTGATAAACGGAATTCTGTTGCAATAAGCTATCCGTTGTCCGCTCCCGCAAATAACTTGCTGCCTGCTGAAATAATTGAAGAAATTCTCGATCTTCCATCTCACTCTCTCCTTTACCTTACCGCCTAATTGGCTCAGGCATATCAAATCGGGTAATAACAGTTCGCCTCGTTTTCCCAACCTGCCAAGAAAACGAGTAATACCAATTGTGCCCATAACAATATTGTTTCCAGATTTCATTCAATTATTTCATATTGCAGGATTTCAAAATTATTTTATATTTATTGGACAAACTCAGTTCTTTCTATTTGTATTCAGCACATTTATTTTTTTACTAAAATCAATTACTTGCACATATCGGTTTGATTTCACAAACAGTTGCTGCACATTTCGCCAATTACATGTTATCCCCTAGTTATTATCATATCACATTTCAAGACAAAATCAAACAAATGTTTTCAAAAACACCCATTTCACTTCAAATTTCTCTGATAACACAAAATATCCTCCAGCAAAACAATTTATCTATTGTTTCGCTGAAGGATATTCTTAACTGAACTATGAATACTGTTATAAACTTACATCATACCGCCCATGCCGCCATCCATTGGCATTGGCTGTTCTTTTGTTACATCAGCAACTAAACTTTCTGTTGTCAGAATCATAGAAGCAATACTAGCCGCATTTTGCAGAGCAGACCGGGTTACTTTTGCAGGGTCCACAATACCAGCCTGAATCATATCTTCATATACATCAGTTCGCGCATTGTAACCTTGCCCCAATGGCAGTGCTTTTACTTTTTCTACGATAACAGAACCTTCTTTTCCGGCATTGAACGCAATCTGACGAACAGGTTCTTCCAGAGCACGTTTGATGATATTCACACCTGTCTGTGCATCATCCATATCCATTTTTAAGCTATCCAAAGCAGGCAGAATATTAATTAAAGCTGTACCGCCACCAGGCACAATCCCTTCCTGAACAGCAGCCTTTGTTGCAGCTAAAGCGTCTTCAATTCTATGTTTCTTTTCTGTTAATTCGGTTTCTGTTGCAGCGCCAACATGAATCACTGCTACACCGCCGGCTAATTTAGCAACCCGTTCCATGTATTTATCACGGTCAAATTCAGAAGTGGTCTCTTCGGCCAGAACACGAATCTGCGCAACACGAGCTTCAATCTCAGCTTTATCGCCAGCGCCTTCCACGATAGTGGTATTTTCTTTACCAACAGTCACTTTTCCAGCGCTGCCCAGCATATCCAATGTGGTTTCTTCCAATTTGTAACCCAATTCATCCGTTACAACCTGACCACCAGTTAAGATTGCAATATCTTTCAGCATTTCTTTCCGACGTTCCCCAAAGCCAGGTGCTTTTACAGCAACACAGGTAAAGGTGCCTCTTAATTTATTCAGCAACATGGTAGTCAATGCTTCACCTTCAACATCTTCTGCAATCAACAGTAATGGACGGCTTGCCTGTACAACCTGTTCCAATACTGGCAGGATTTCCTGAATGTTACTGATTTTTTTATCAGTTAACAAAATCAGTGGGTTATCCAATACAGAAACCATTTTTTCGGTATCAGTTACCATGTACGGGGAAACGTAACCGCGGTCAAACTGCATACCCTTTACAACATCCAGTGTGGTGCCAAAGGTCTGGGAATCTTCTACAGTGATAACGCCTTCTTTGCCTACCACTTCCATGGCTTCTGCAATCAGTTCGCCAATCTTAGGATCGTCACAGGATACAGAAGCTACTTGAGCAATTTCTTCTTTGGTTTCAATTTTCTGAGACAAAGAGCCAATTGCTTCTACAGCAGTTTCTACTGCTTGCTGAATGCCCTGACGAATTACCATTGGATTGGCACCCGCAGCCACATTTTTCAAACCTTCCCGCACCATAGCCTGTGCCAATACGGTAGCTGTTGTGGTGCCATCACCAGCAACATCGTTTGTTTTGGTAGCAACTTCTTTCAACAACTGAACACCCATATCTTCAAATGGATCTTCCAAGTCAATTTCACGGGCAATGGACACACCATCATTTGTAATCACCGGTGCGCCAAATTTTTTACCTAATACAACGTTTCTGCCTTTTGGCCCTAAAGTTACTTTCACTGCTTCAGCAACAGCATTAACGCCTACTTCTAAAGATTTTCTAGCTTCTTCTCCAAAACGAATTTCTTTCGCCATGATTATTTGCCTCCTAAAAATTCCGTTTCTATATTTGGGATTTACAAAACAGTTTCATAAAAATATAGAAAAACTACTCCAGTACAACCAGAACATCATTTTCTGTTAACAATACCAGTTCTTCTTCATCGAATTTTACTTCGATACCAGCATGTTTCCCATAAACGACTTTATCGCCAACTTTGATTTCCAATGGAATTCTCTGACCGGTTGCCTGGGACACATAACCGCTGCCAACTGCAACAACTTCACCCTGATGAGGTTTTTCCTGGGCAGAACCTGGTAAAACAATCCCGCTTTTTGTTTTTTCCTCTACCGCTACAGGTTTTACTGCAATTCTGTCACCAATTGGTCTGATACTCATGATAAAAAAGCCTCCTTAAATAATATACACATATTAAAACATATGAGATTAACATATTCTTTGTTAGCACTCATCACTATCGAGTGCTAACACATATATAATACCATCTTGTAAAAAAAATGCAAGAGATTTTCAGAAAAAAATTTACTTAAACCAAAAATTCCTCTATAATGGATACGGTTCAGTTCCTCAAAATGGACCCATAATCAAGAACATTTTATTTATTCTGGAATGCAAATAAAAAATCCTGCCAGAAAGGATGATATTTTTATGAAAGAACAACTACGAAAACAATATAAACAAATTCGTCAACAATTATCACAGGAACAAGTAGTACAATGCAGCAATCAAATTGCTTCTGCCTTGTTTCAAACTTCTTTTTGGAAAAACAGCAAGGTAATCATGCTTTATCTTTCCTTTCAAAATGAAATAGGTACCCATGCCATTTATCAACAAGGTTGGACAGAAGGAAAAACGATGCTAGTTCCCATTTGCTCCCCACAAACCACAACTATGCAAATGAGTTGCATTTCATCTTTACAACACTTAGTCATCAATCAATACGGTATTAGAGAACTGCCCTTAGAGGCACAACAAATTATATCGCCGAACCAAATTGATTTATGCTTAATTCCCGGCATTGCCTTTGATCTTGCTGGTAATCGCTTAGGGTTTGGCGCTGGTTATTATGATCGATATCTCCCAAAAGTAAATCCACAAGCGAAACGTATTGCACTCGCCTACGAATGTCAAATATCACCCACTAAATTGCCTGTTACAACCTATGATTTACCTATGGATTATATTCTAACTGAAAAGAATTTATACCAGATAGAAAATATCTGATACTGTTTCAGGCAATACAATTTTTTATCCACTCATATGGTTTCCCAACCATTCAGTCTTCGCCGCAGAAACTCTGATAATCATATGCATTGTTTCTTAACTCTGCTATATGAATAGCAACTTGCTGCGGCTCATAGACTGCTTCTAAATACAAAGGACCATCCTGCCGGTAATAATACTCAGAATCTTGTTCTAATAATCTCCCACTGAACCACACACGCCGTTCATACCGATTCTCATAATATACCAGATCAGCAAAAATACCAATTCGTCCACTTTTATCCGGTGCAAAGTCAAGTATTACGTCCCGTTCTGTTTCAAAAACGGCAGTCCATGATGGCCATTGTTCTGCCGACACATGCACCCTTCCCTGGTATTGTTGTTCATCCAAATATCCCAAGAATGTGTGTCTTTGTATATCCTTTTGTAATTCATTATGAAATTCCATACGACCAAACACAAGTACAACCCCAACAATTAAAAAAAGGAGTGCACATAAATACCGAAGTTCCTTTTGCAAATTTCTTCTCTCCCAATCAACAACCTTATTATGTATAAAATGATAGGGCGGACAAACTGTCCGCCCTATCGTCATTTTTTATTTCTTTGAAATATTAATATTCTTTTGGCATGTTATTCAGCTGTGCCTGAGAGAATACAGGACCATCTAAACATACATAACAGGAACCAATGTTACAACGTCCACATTTACCAATACCACATTTCATACGCAATTCCAGCGTAGTGATGATATCTTCATCTGGCAGACCCATTTGAGATAAAATTGGCAATGTTAATTTTATCAGAATCGGAGGTCCACATACAGCAGCAATCTGTGCATTTGGCGCAATTTCTTTTACAAAGTCAGGCACAAACCCCACGTGACCATCCCAACCTTCCTGTGGACGGTCGATGGTAACATGTACTTCTGTATTTGGAACTTTTGGCCAGTTTTCAAACAAATCTTCTTTAAAACATAAGTCATCTTTACTGCGTCCGCCATAAATAATGGTTAGTTTACCAAAGTCTTCTCTATTTCTCATGCAATATAAAATCAGGCTTCTAACTGGAGCCAAACCGATACCGCCAGCAACGAACACAATGTCTTTCCCTTTGAACTGATCAATAGGGAACCCATTGCCGTAAGGCCCACGAATACCAACTTCCTGTCCTTCTTCCATAGCATGCAGAACACTGGTCAATACACCATCATTATATTTTTTAATGGACATATCAATATAGTCATCGCCATAATTTGTAACGGAGAACATTGCTTCCCCAACTGCTGGCAGAGAATACATTCCCAGCTGACCTGGCATTGGAGTAAACGGTCTTTCTCCTTCCGGCGTACTGATACGGAAGGTTTTTACATCTGGTGTTTCATCCAGAATTTCCTTAACAACACCGATTTTTGGAACCAAATTGTTGATGCGTTTTACATCACTTGCCGAAGCTGTTTTCACAAAAAACCCTCCTCTTTAGCCAATTACCTGTCTGATAAATTTTGTAATATCTACGTTCACTGGACATTTGGCAACACAACGACCACATCCAACGCACAGAGACATATCATGTTTTTCATTGAAATACTGCAATTTATGCAAGAAACGGTTCCGCACACGTTCTTTTTTGCCCGCACGTGGCTGATGACCGCCAGCCATCAAAGTGTATTCATTGAACATGCAGCTATCCCAAGTACGCAGTTTTACACCCACTTCACCACGGATTTTATTATTAATATCAAAGCAATGGCAAGTTGGACAGATATAACTGCAAGTACCGCAATTCAAGCATTTAAAACTATATTCATCCCAGATAGGATCTTCAAACATATCTTTTAATTTTTCCGGCAGACCAGCAACATCAAACTTAAGAGTTTGCGGTTTCTGGTCTGGCAGTTTGCTGGCAGTTTCACCCAAGCCAGTCAATTTATCCAGACATGCTTTCCCTTTATCGGAAATGGCTTCAAAACCGAAACTATCACCAAAATCATATACTTGTACGTCAGCCACAGAAGCTTCTGCATGGGCACGATCCAGCCCCATGGACTCACAAAAACAAGTCGCTTTTGGATTGTTGCAAGCCAAAGAGAATACAATATTTTGTTCTCTTTTATTTTTATATTGCGGATCTTCAAATTTTTCATCCAAAAATACTTTGTCTAAACATTGGATCGCCTTAGTATCACAGTGACGAACACCAAACAATACCTGCTGTTTATCCAAACCAGCCATTTCTTCAATAGCCAGTTTTTTGCCCTGCGCACGGAATTTATACATTGCTTCAGACTGAGGCAGATAAGCTGTTTTTGGAGATACTGTTACGTTTCCGTCTAAATACAACTGAGAAACGCCTTCCTGTACCTGACTATATGGAGCAAACTGTGTCAAGCCATTGTAATCCACTGGCACCAACAGACTATAATTCTGCGCCAGCTGTGCGAAAAGACTGTCTAATTTTGCTTTTTCAATAGTTTTCACAATAACCTGCCTCCTTTACATAAATTCTTCAGGGTCAGACACTTCGTAGTGACTCAGTGGAACAGGCCCTTCTGTTTCTAAACCAGCTTCATAAGCACCAAACAATGTATCAATATCTTTAATGAATTTTTTATTCATTAACATAATTGGAACATCAGATGGACATACCATTTCGCACTGTCCGCATTCAATACAGCGACCTGCTACGTGGAACGCTCTGGTTACACCATAGAACTGATTTTCAGAGGCATTAATATCTTTACTCTGCCAACCGGAAGCACTCTGATCAAAGATACAGTTGGTGCAGTTACAAGCTGGACAGATGTTACGGCAAGCATAGCAACGAATGCATTTGGTATACTGTTCTTTCCAGAATGCAGCTTTGGCATCCTGATCCATCGCTTCAATAGCTTCTACATCAGAGAAATCTTTTTCAGTACACCAAGGTGTTACATCCTGACCAATTTTACGATCAAACACAACCGGGTTCGGATAACGGCATTCTTTACAAGCTTTGGACATTGGTACTTCAGCACCTTCAGGCAGTTTAGCCGCCGCTTTGGCACTCTTCATACCAGAGCATGGAACACCAATAACGATACATTTATCCGCACTGATACGTTTATCCTGAATCAAACGGTTATACGCTCTGGTGTCGCAGCCTTTGGCAAAGATTGCAACTTTATCTTCTGTGTAGATAAAATCAATCAAGTAAGTGCTCAAATTTTGCTGACAATACTCATCCCAAATTAATTTATCAACATCAGCAGCAGAACGAATCATAACCGGAGTAGAATTATATGGCATAGTACCTTTTTCCCATCCGATTACAACAGTAGCTTCTCCGGATTCTAACAACTGTTTCGCAGTTGCTCGCATTTCACTCTGGATATCACTCATTTGTTTCCACCGCCTTTACTTCAACTTTCATATCATCACGCAATTTATCATTTGGACCAATTGCTTTTACTTCTTCAATCATTTCTGTTACTACCTGCTGGAATTTTGGACCTTCTGCACCAGAAATCCATCTGGTATGGAACCGCTTTGGATCAATGCCCATATATTCCATCATACGAGTAATTAATAAGAAACGACGTCTTGTATAATAGTTTCCTGTCGTATAATGGCAGTCACCTGGGTGACAGCCTGCTACCAATACACCGTCAATCCCTCTCTGGAACGCACGAATTACAAACTGTGGATTCACACGGCAGGAACATGGTACACGCAGCACACGAACATTTGGCGGATACTGCAAACGGCTTGTGCCAGCTAAGTCCGCACCGGCATAAGTACACCAGTTGCATGCGAAAACCAGAATTTTTGGTTCAAAATTTTCTACAGAATTGTTTGACATAATGCATCCACCTCCGCTAAGATCTGTGCGTTTGTAAAGTGTTTCAGGTTCGCTGCACCGGAACGGCAGGTAACAGTACAAGCACCGCAACCCTGACACAAACTGCTGTTAACATTGGCAACCAAACGCTCAATTGTTTTTCCAGCTCTCCGCTCCTGAATGGTTTCCAGTGTAATCGCTTTGTATGGACAAACCGGAACGCACAATCCACAACCAGAACAGATTTTTGTATCAACTTTAGATACGGTTGGCTCTGTTTCCAACTGATCTTTTGACAACAGGGCGCATACTTTAACAGCAGCTGCACCGGCCTGTGCTACTGAGTCTGGAATATCTTTCGGACCCTGACAAGCACCAGCTAAGAATACACCAGCAGTGTGGGTTTCTACCGGACCCAATTTTGGATGAGATTCTGTAAACCATCCATCTTTATCATAACCAATCCCAACAATCTGCGCCATTTTTTCAGAGTCAGTCTGTGGAATCATTGCATTTGCCAAAATTACCATATCGGCAGCGATTTCTACCTGTTTACCCAACAGAGTGTCTTCGCCTTTCACCATCAGCTGTTCGCCATCCTGATAAATTTTGGATACACGGCCGCGAACATATTCTACACCATATTCTTCTCTGGTACGATTGTAGAATTCATCATACAATTTCCCTGGAGTACGAACATCCATATAGAATACATACACTTTTGTATCCGGGCAATGGTCACGAATCATGGTAGCCTGTTTTGCAGTATACATACAGCAAGTTCTGGAGCAATAGCTCTTACCATGTTCTGGATCACGGGAACCAACACATTTTACCATAACAACTGTTTTTGGTTCTTTGTGGTCAGAAGGACGAACAATGTGACCCTGGGTAGGACCAGAAGCATTTACCAGACGTTCAAAGTGTAAACCGGAAATTACATCTGGATATTTACCATAGCCATATTCCCCATAAATGCTGTGGTCAAACTGTTCATAACCAGTTGCCATAACGATAGCACCATATTTTTCTGTTACCAGTTCATCAACCTGTTCGTAATCAATTGCGCCAGTTGGACAGAATTTAGAACAAATCCCGCAAACATCTTTACCATTTTCACGGCTTTTAAATTTCAAACAGTTCACACGGTCAATAACCGGTTTATTTGGAATAGCCTGTGGGAACGGTGTATAAATTGCAGTCCGTTTCCGCAGATTCATATTGAATTCGTCATCTGCTTTCCCTGGACATTTGGTCATACAAGTACCGCAGCCAGTACATTTTTTAATATCAACAGAACGGGCTTTTTTGCGGATGGTAACTTCAAAGTTGCCCACATAACCATCTACATGTTCCAGTTCAGAATAGGTAATCAGATTGATATTTGGATGACTGCTGGCTTCTACCATTTTAGGAGTCAAAATACAAGCAGAACAGTCAATGGTCGGGAAAGTTTTATCAATCTGAGACATTTTACCACCGATAGATGGAGTCCGTTCCAAAATGTCTACCTGATAACCGTTATTAGCAATATCCAGAGCACACTGAATACCAGCAATACCGCCGCCTACAACCAAAGCACGTTTTGTTACAGGCGCATGTCCTTTCTGCAATTCCTCATTTTTGCATACTTTGGAAACAGCCATTTTTACCAAGTCAGTTGCTTTTTCCGTTGCTTCTTCATTTTTACCAGCATGTACCCAGGAACAATGTTCACGAATATTTGCCATTTCAAACATATATGGGTTCAGACCCACTTTTTCTACGCAAGCCCGGAATGTTTTTTCATGCATACGAGGAGAACAAGAAGCTACAACCACACGGTTCAGATTATGTTCTTTGATAGCATTCTGAATCATTTCCTGACCAGGTTCAGAACACATATATTTGTAGTCGGTGCTGTAAGCAACACCAGGATAATTTCTTACGTTTTCTGCTACTTTGGCACAATCAACAACTGCACCGATGTTGGAACCGCAGTGACAGATAAATACCCCTACTCTTTCCACTATGCTTCACCGCCTTCACTGGTTTTTCCGATTTTTGTCAATGTAGCTTCCGCTGGAATAAAGTGTCTGTTAATACCCAAATCTTTTGGACTCATACCCAATGCAATACCAATCAATTCTGTTACAAAGTAAACAGGCACATTATATGCACCATATGCTTTGCTCAGTTGCACCTGACGCATATCCAAGTTGGAGTGACACATTGGACAAGCAGTTACAATACAGTCAGCACCGGATTTTTTAGCAGCGTCCATAATTCTTTTTGTCATATCCATTCCAACCTGCGGACGGCAAGCAGTCAAACTGCCACCGCAGCATTCGGTTTTGAATCCCCAAGGAATCACTTCTGCACCCAATGCTGTCATAATTTCATCCAAGCTGATTGGATCTTCTATATCATCACAAGCCAGTTCCGGCGGACGAGACATCAAGCAACCGTAATAGGTCAGAACTTTCAAACCTTTCAGACTCTTTTTCGCTTTTTCAGCAATAGCAGCAGGACCTAAATCGCGATAAAAAATATCAGTCAGATTTCTTGCTTTGCTTTTGCCAGTGTAAGGACGGCCAATGATTTCTTCAATTTTTGCCTTTGTTTCTTCAGATTTATTTACTTCCACTTCAACCTGTTTACTTCTGGAATAACAAGCTGCGCAAGGAATGGCAACATCTAAACCAGCAGCTTCGGCAATTGCCATATTACGGGCTGGCAACGCCAAAGACAGCCAATGACCTCTGGCATGGGCACTACTTGCACCACAGCAGTTCCAGTCAGGTATTTCCACAAGATTAATACCTAAAGCTTTTGCTACAGCTTTGGTGGACATATGGAATTCAATCCCTGTAGACTCCAGGGAACATCCAGGATAATATGCATAATCCATTATTTATTGCCCCTTTCTTCTCGGTCCATCGCTTCTGCTTTGGCAATCAGAGATTTAATTTCATTCATATTTCCAGATTTATATGGAACCAATTTTAATTTTTGTTTTGCAATATATGGAATACCAAAGGATGTGTCCTGGAACAATTTCCCGGTAGAGAAATTACGCCCAACAATTAAACCTGGTTCATACATTCTGCCCATAGTTCCAATAATCCCCATCCATACACTATGGAATTTATCTACATTCTTCTCTGCCACATAACCATGTTCTTTGGCCATAATCCGTAAGGTTTCCATTACTTTCGCAACGTCTACCCCTTTTGGACATCGAGTTGTGCAGGTTGTGCAGGAAGCACATAACCAAATTGCATGACTCTTCATAGCATCTTCAATCAGACCCATCTGTGCCAGACGCATTACCTTATTGGTTGGAATGTCCATATGATCGCCCACAGGACAACCAGCAGAACATTTCCCACACTGATAACATTTTGAAACATTTACGCCACTGCGTCTGAGGAACTCACGATTCAGTTCTTCATTTTGCTTCTGTTTTTCATTCAGCGTCAACGGTACCACTCTCCCTTTATTTATTTACTTTTTAATAATACAATCTATCTCGTATCATATTAAGTTAATTTCATTATATAGTATCCAAAATTAAAAGTCTATAGTTCCTCGTGAACGCCAGCACAAAATTTATTGTACAGGCTTCATTACGCCACTTTCGGCGGTTAAACAATTTTAATTTTTCATATTAATCAAATTTATATGACTATAATTTCTAACTATATCCAGAAATAGTGAAATTATTTTTTCTTTTTTACCAAAAATATATTACACTATACTATAATATTTTACACTTACTTAACTCTTTTTTCTTTATAAAGCTATCATAACAATCTGTATCCGGCTTTTCTTCTGACTTATTGATGCTTTATAATATGTGACACTTTTATTTGTGAATTCAGGTACAAGTTTGCATTTTAATTACGCAGTATTTCAGGAAAACTTTCTTTTATCAAAAAATTAACCTCCCGTACATCATGATATGTGTCTGTTCTTTTACACTTTTTTAATCCATATACTACTTTACTCTATCAAATTCGTTATGGTTTGCAGCACAAACAAGAAATATTTGCCTATACATTATTTTATTATGATATTCTATTTTCATGACATAACAATTCATTTTTATAATCAATTTCAAATAATCAACTTCACAGCAAAAAGGGTGACAAAACCAACGTTTCATCACCCTAAAAATCAAATATTTTATAAAAAAATCATTCTGGCATTACTTCACTGCATTCAGACCAGCCTGCGCTACAGAAGTATCTTCTGCTACACTGCCGCCGGATACCCCAATGGCACCAATCTGTTTACCATTTTTATCGTAGATTGGCAGCCCGCCGCCAAATTCTACAATACGTCCGGCATGCTGTACTGCAATCCCCTGCAGTTCCTGCCCTTCCTGGGCCAGTTTTTTCACATCAGCGCTCGGCATTTTTAAGGCAACAGATGTGTATGCTTTATTTGGAGCGATTTCCAAACTTGCTAACAGAGAATCTTCCATACGATGCAGTAATACTAAATTACCGCCCATATCTACAACAGAAATAACCATCGGCACTTTAATATTGACTGCTTTTTTCTCAGCAGCTTCTACCATTGTCATAGCCTGATCCAACAGTTCGCCACCAGAAGCAGCTTTTATTTTTTTACCAGCTTTATAGGCATCCAAACCAGCCTGCGCTACAGAAGTATCTTCTGCTACACTGCCGCCGGATACCCCGATGGCACCAATCTGTTTACCATTTTTATCATAGATTGGCAGTCCGCCGCCAAATTCTACAATACGTCCGGCATGCTGCACTGCAATCCCCTGCAGTTCCTGCCCTTCTTGAGCCAGTTTTTTCACATCAGCGCTTGGCATTTTTAAAGCAACGGATGTGTATGCTTTATTCTGGGCAATTTCCAAACTTGCTAACAGAGAATCTTCCATGCGATGCAGTAATACTAAATTGCCATCCATGTCTACAACAGAAATAACCATCGGCACTTTAATTTCTTCTGCTTTATTTTGCGCACCGGCTACCATAATCTTTGCGGCATCTAATAATTCACCATTCGCCACCGGCGCTTTTGCAGGCACCTTATCTGCAGTGTCGGCAAAAGCTGCGCCGCCAAAACCTAACACCATAGATACCGATAATGCACCTACCAACAACATAGAAATCAATTTGTTTTTCTTCATAAAATAAAACCCCCTCGTTTTATAATACAGATTACAAATGCAATCTGCTATGTATAAATTTATATTATCACTAATAATACTTCCTGTCAATTTTTGTGAAAAGAAATACAATCTTCCTCCTAAATTCACTTCATTTTCAGATTTTTTAGCCTTTTTTGATATATATCCCCTTATACAATAACTCTATCATTGAGCATAAAGTCTTGCTCAACTCTAATTACAAAGTCGAACTATAGCTCCATATTTTTTTATATTTGTGTCTTTCATCCACGTGTAAAGGAATTTCAATTTCACAATTAAAATTAGTAATTTCCTCCCGTAAGAAAAACTTGTAATGATATTCTTTGATTTGTTCTTTCGGTACTGTAAAGTAATTCGGCGTTTCCTCGGTTATCATTTTACGTTTAGGAATATCAATCTCACAATACACCTCCAGATCTTCATTCCCACGCAGATTCTGGTAGTTCTCGGCAATTATCGTAATGTCATATAAATATTGCCCATTTTCTTCTGAAGAAGTAATATCTGCTACAGTTACTTGAAAATAATCTTCATAATCTACATCTTCTTCACTCCAACTCTCACCAACAACTAAAGGGTTTCCTATGTGATTTATAGTAAATTCGTCAAAAGGAGAGCCAAAAAACAGAAATCCCATTATATGCATAAACAATGTTTTGCCAAATAATAGTAGAAAGGTCACTATAATCAAAAAAGCTATTATTAATTTTGTTATTACCTTGTTCATTTCAATACCCCCTTATTTATAGCTATTGTTTAAAATAGTCTCTACATTCCTATCATGTGTTGATTGCAAATGTAATTTTCTATGCATAAAATTATATTATCATTAGTAATAAAATCTGTCAATTTTTATAAAAAGAAATACCATCTTTATCCTAAATTCACTTCATTTTCAAAGTTTTCAATACTTTCTTGATAAGCATCCTCTTACCACAATATCATTTTTACCCTCGATTAATTAAAAAAGAGAGCACTTTCAACTCAAATAAGAAGTTGAAGGTCCTCTCTTTCATTTACGGTTTTACCATCCTATTTATAATTTTACAATCGCAAAAAATAATTCCATTTCATCTGGAGGATAACACCTTGTGCAGCAAGCCATCTACCTGCTTCTGCGTTTGCAAAATGCTGCCGTTATTCTGGATCACACTATCTGCATAGGCTAACCGCTGCTGCTCTGTCATCTGCGCATCAATGCGTTCCTGAGCCTGCTGCCAGCTATAACCATTGCGCTGCATAAGCCGTTCTAACTGCACTGCAGGCGCAGCAGTTACCACCCATACAATGTCAGCCAACTTATGGTATTGCTCATCTTCCAACAGCAATGGCGCATCTAATACCACCACATCCTGTGCTTTCCCAATTCGCAGCTGCAATTGCTCTAAAATGAGGGGCTTCATAATGGTATTTAACTGTTGCAGCGCTTCTGGATCCGCAAATACTTTTTTCCCTAAAAGCTGCCGGTTTAACGTACCATCCGGACAAATATATTGCCAGCCAAACACCTCTTTGATTTGCTGCAAACCCATGGTTCCCGGCTCTACTACCTCTCTGGCAACCAAATCCGCATCAATCACAGAGATGCCCTTTTGCCGCAAATATGCACTCACCGTTGATTTACCACAGGCAATACCGCCTGTTAATCCAATTACCAATGCCATACTTCTCATCCTTTACAATACCAGTCGAACAATACCAATTACAATCAACAAACCACCCGGCAATAGCTTTATTTTCTTATAGGAAACATGGGAACCCATTTTTTTCCCTAAATACAATCCGGCTGAAAGAAACAAACAGGCACTCATCGCCGTGCATAAACTAGTCCAAAAAGGCGAATATCCCATCAGCGCCATGCCAATTCCCGCACCAAATGAATCCAATGATAATGCCAGCCCCAACCAAACAGCCTCCTGCATACTAATAATGCCAGAACGATCCAAATCGGCACATTGCGGTTCTTTTAAAATTTGCACAATAATACCCAACCGATGAATATTCCACTGAAACAAAGGTTCCTGCGCACTATCTTCTTTTGCCAGTTCCTTAATACTTTTTCCCAGAATCCAAACACCCAGTGCAATTAAAAGCCCTGCGCCCAAAAACTGTACCAAAGCCGGTGCAATCATCTGTTCTAACAATCCACCCAATAACATAGAAATCGCCAGCACCATTCCAGAGCAGCAACAAATAATCAATATTCCATACCAGGGCAGCATAATATTTCGCAATCCGTAAGAAAGCCCGACACTCAAACAGTCAAAGCTAAGCGCCAACGCCAGTAATACCGTCAAAAACAAAGCTACCGCCTCCTTTTTCATCTCTTCTCCATTACTATATGGAAAGAATGAGAAACAGGTGTCACTTGTTTTATCAAATATTCATTTCAAATTCTAATTATCAAACTTTATCTGACAATTGGAACAATAGCAGCTGCTTCTGCCGGCAATTGTTATTTTTTCCAATAGGCAGCCACAATTTACACAAGGCTGCCCATGGCGTCCATACACTCTATGCAATTTTTGAAAACTTCCGGCATTCCCCAAACTATCTACATAATCCTTAATAGAACTACCGCCATATACAATCCCCTGCTCCAATCTGTCCCTAATGGCAGACCACAAAGCGGCCGCCGTTTTCTCATCGGTCAGATTGCAGACAAGTGCTTCCGGATGGATTCCCGCCTGAAATAATATTTCATCGGCGTAAATATTCCCAATGCCGGCAATCACATGCTGATCCAACAAAAAAGTTTTTACCTTTTGCTTTTTCCCCTGCATCTGTTCTATCAACCATTGTACTGTAAAATCTGCATCCAGCGGCTCCATGCCCAAAGATGCCAATCCAGGCAGCTGACTGCAATGCTCTGTTTGAACCAGCCACAACGCGCCAAACTGACGCACATCATCATACCGCAATGTATTATGCGTTTCTAAAGTCATAACAATATGGGTATGCTTGCCCAGGGGTTCTTCTTCTGATCCATACAGCAGTTTCCCCGTCATGCGCAGATGCACCACCAACGTCATCCCATTAGATAAATCCAACAAAATATACTTTCCCCGCCGACGAACAGCAGTAAAATAACAACCCGGCAGCAATGCTTTGACTTCCTCAACCGATGGCTGCTGAATCAAACGGGGCAAATAAATATCAACGGTTTTGATTTTCTGATGCAAAACAGTCTGCCGCAATGAACGGCAAACCGTTTCTACTTCTGGCAGTTCCGGCATCACACACGCTCCATATCATACCAATTAAACCCTACATTTACATCAATTTTCAGAGGTACATCCAAAGCAACAGCCGATTCCATACATTCATGCAAGATTACTATCAAACCGGCAATTTCCCGTGGCGGCACTTCAAAAATCAGCTCATCATGTACCTGCAGCAGCATTTTTGCAGAAAACTTATGGGCAACAATATTTTTTTGAACCTGCAGCATCGCCAGTTTAATAATATCAGCTGCAGTTCCCTGTATCGGTGTATTCACGGCAGTCCGCTCCGCAAAGCTGCGCAAATTAAAATTCTTGCTGTTAATATCCTTAATATATCGCTTTCTGCCCATCATAGTTGTGCTGATTCCAGTTACTCTGGCATCCTGAATGGCCTCATCAATCCAACGCTTAACACCGCTGTACCGTTCAAAATAACTATCGATATATGCTTTGGCTTCTCCGCGGCTAATCCCCAGCTCTTTGCTCAAACCAAAATCGGTCTGCCCATAAATAATACCAAAGTTCACCGCTTTGGCATTGCGGCGCATTTCCTTGGTTACTTCTTCCATGGGTACCCCAAACACCTCTGATGCTGTACGGCGATGAATATCCTCATTGTTTTGAAAACTTTCTACCAGCACGGGATCTTTTGACATATGAGCTAAAATCCGCAGTTCAATTTGAGAATAATCGGCCGCTACCAATACATTACCCGGTTTGGACGGCATAAAAGCTTTGCGAATCCGTTTTCCCTCTTCCGTTTTGATAGGAATGTTCTGCAAATTGGGCTCTGTACTGCTCAAACGGCCTGTGGCTGTAATTGTTTGATTAAAAGTAGTGTGCACCTTAGCTGTCTCTGGATCCACCAGCTTTAAAATTCCTTCAATATACGTAGAATTCAATTTAGTTAACTGGCGATAAGCCAGAATATCCTTTACAAATTCATAGTCCTGCGCCAACGTATCCAATACCTCGGCATCGGTAGAGTATCCGGTTTTTGTTTTTTTGATAACCGGCAGTCCCATTTTTTCAAACAGAATCACACCCAGCTGCTTGGAAGAATTCAAATTGAATCGCTCACCGGCAGTTTCATATAGTTTTTCAGCCAACTGATCAATCCGTACACGCAATTCAGCGCCCAGCTGCTGCAAATATGCAGTATCAATCCGCACACCCTCATATTCCATGGTGGCTAACAGTTCGCTTAACGGCAATTCAATCTTGGCGTACAGATCCAGCAAATGCTCCTGTTCCAAGCGATGCACCATAGGTTCACTGAGTATATAAATACCTTTTAACAATCCGCATAAATGTTCCACTGGATCTTCCGGCAATGTAACATTGAACTGTTCCGCCAGCAAAGCCTCTACAGACAAATCTTTACTCTCTGGATTGAGTAAATAGGCAATCAACAAGCTGTCCCAATACAATGCTTTCATTCGAATCCCTTCCGGAAGAAAAGCTGAATACAGTTTTTTGGCATCATCGGTCAAAATAGTGATTTCCCCATCTTCCAACCAGCTGCGCAAACCTTGAGCAAATTGGGAGAACCTGCCCTCACACGCTATATAATAAGGCTGTTCTTCCACCAACAGTCCCATACTTGTTACCTGCGCCGTCATAATATTGCCTGGGGTTCGATTCACAATCAAGGTAATAATCTGGGGAGACTGTTCCTGTACCAATTGCTGCAGCTCTTCCGGTTCTGCCAGATGAATCACAGACTGGGCCTGGTATGCCATGGTGTTTTCCTGTTCCATGTCCGCTGCTTCCGGCTCCGGATACTGACTTGCCAAATCTTTCAGCAATGCCCGCAACTCCAGTTCTTGATATAAAGCAATCAGCTTTTCTCTGTCAAACTCCCGACGAGCCATAACCGCCTGATCAAATTCCAGCGGCACCTGGCAATAAATTGTTGCCAGTTCCTTGCTCAAAAAAGCCTTGTCCTGATTTTCCTGCAATTTTTCGCCCAGTTTTTTTCCTGCAAAATCCTCCAGATGCTGATATAATTCTTCCACCGTACCATATTGATGCAGCAGCTTCAAAGCCGTTTTTTCCCCTACACCGGGCACACCGGGAATATTATCAGACGCATCGCCCATCAATCCCTTTAAATCTCGAATCTGGTCCGGCACCAAACCATACTCTTCTGTAAAGGCAGCATAATCATAACGGCCCAATTCACTGATGCCTTTTTTCGTTAAATACACGCTGGTATGTTCACTGATCAGCTGCAAACTATCCTTATCTCCGGTGACAATAATGCTGGAAATTTCCCGCTGTTCTGCCCAACGCACCATGGTGCCGATGACGTCATCCCCTTCATAACCGGACAGCTCATAAATGGCAATGTTCATTGCCCGCAGAACCTCTTTGATTAAATCCATCTGCCCGCGCAGCTCTTCCGGCATTCCTTTACGCTGCGCCTTATAATCAGCATATTGCTCATGGCGAAACACCTTGCGGCTTACATCAAAGGCAACTGCCACATAATCAGGCTGTTCCTGCCGCAGCAAACGCATCAGCATATTGGTAAACCCATAAACGGCATTGGTGATGACACCTTTGGAATTACTTAAAATAGGGATTGCATAAAAGGCTCGATTGGCCAGACTATTCCCATCTATTACAATCAATTTTTCCATAAATAAACCTCACTTTATTTTGCAGATACAACCATTGCTCCATCGCAAACATTATTTTTTCTGGATTCTAGCTTTTTTCTCTGAAGGGCAGAGCAATCAATTCGCTGTTCTTCGGACAATAGCCGCAACTTTTGTTCTCGATTCCATTGTTTGATGGCATATTCTCGCTGCATGGCCTGCCGCTTTCCCGAAAACTTTTCCCAATAAACCAGCCGCACCGGCAAACGGCTTCGGGTATATTTGGCCCCTTTACCACTGTTGTGCCTGCCCATCCGACGCACCAGATTATCAGTATAACCGGTATAGAGCGAACCATCACTGCATAATACCATATATGTATAATAAGTGGCCATCCTGTCTCTGCTCCTTTTTCAATATCCTTTATTGTACCACTTAATTTCTGCGATATCCATATCCAATTATACCATTGAACAGCATCACCAAAGTAACCGCCTGCCGGACATCGGTTATGGTTCCTTTCCTGACATATCAAAATAAATCCACAGAGTTTTCATAGAGTTTCCATAGAAAAATTTTTTCGTTGTGCTCTTGCACTTTATGGTCCGCAATATTACAATAGAAAGAGATTTTAATTCATATTGATTTGGAGGTAATAATCATGTCAAGTTGCAACGGATGCTCTTCATCCGGCAGTTGTGATTCTTCCAGCTGTTCTTCCGGCGGCTGCGCTTCCTGCGGCTCTGTTCCACAGAAAACACAGGCACAACAGCTCAGCAATATAAAAAATGTCATTGTGGTTATGAGCGGTAAAGGCGGTGTTGGTAAATCTTCCTTTACATCTATGATCGCAATTACACTGCACAAAAAAGGGTACAAAGTAGGTATTTTGGACGCAGATATCACCGGTCCGAGCATTCCTAAATTATTTGGTTTACACGGCAATCCGGAGATGAGCGAATTCGGCGCCTATCCAATGAAAAGCGCCAATGGTATCGCTGTTATGTCCATGAATTTGCTGCTGCCAAACGACGAAGAACCGGTTGTTTGGAGAGGTCCTATCGTTTCCGGCGTTATTAAACAATTCTGGGAAGAAGTTATTTGGGGCGATCTGGACTATCTGGTCATCGACATGCCGCCGGGCACCGGAGATGCTCAGCTGACCATTTTGCAAAACCTGCCTGTCAATGGCGTTTATATGGTATCCTCTCCACAGGATCTGGCCAATATGATTGTACGCAAAGGCATTAAAATGGTAAATATGATGGAAATTCCTGTTTTGGGGATTGCAGAAAATATGAGCTATCTGTCCTGTCCGGACTGTGGTAAAAAGATTTATTTATTCGGGGAAAGCAATATTGCCGAAACCTGCAAAAATTACAAAGTGCCTTTGATTGGCAAATTCCCATTAGACCCACAGCTGGCCCAATTGGGAGATGCCGGTAAAATTGAAGAATATGACGGTGAAATTTTAAACATCATGATGGAAAACCTAGAAGAATTTTTACCGGTTCAGAATTAAATAAAAGGAGTTATCGTTCATGAAATTTGATAGCACACTGGTCACTGTAGAAGAAAAAGAAATTGTCATTGTTGCTGTAGACACCCATTTCTTTGTTCTGCCACAAGAAGAAAAAAATGCACTGGTACGCAATTTCTTTGAATACTTCCACAAACCAATTGTTTTGATGGCAGTAAATCAGCAGGGAGACATGCAGTATTTCGGTCGTCCTGACTTAACAGCTATGGTTGCCAACTTAAAATTTAATGAATTCAAATGGCAAACCAACGAAATTGCCGATTAATCTTTCGTTTTAAACGCAATATACAAAACAGGACTTTATTTTGGTACAAGCCGGATAAAGTCCTGTTTGTGTTTCTATCCATTTTTCCTGATTTGTATAATGGACAAAATTGTGATACAATGCAAGTAAATACTATAGAAAGCAGAAGGAGATCTTTCATGGAAAAATTTCAAAAAATCAGTTCCCGTATTGTTATGGTTTTAGCCCTGCTCTGGATGTTGGCAGTTTCTATGGGCCAGCTGTCTGTAGGTCAGAGCTATATGGGAATTGGAGCGCTCAGCGCCTATATCGGCATTCAAAACATCATTTTACTCAACTGGGGACATCGCACCGGAAACATGCCGCCTAAAATTGCGTATCTGATTCAACGCCACGGCAATAACAAAGGGCTGATACAATATGTCATTGTAAACATCCTTTTATTTTTATTGATCGGCCTGGCTGTATTATATTCGGGCTGGCAGCTTCTATAAACTTTTCCCCATACAGAATATTCAGCAAACGAATAACATCCAAATCGGCTGTCAGAGAACGATCGTACAAACTATGTGCGGTCGTTTTTCTATGCCCGGCACACTGTACAATAAGCATACAAAAAATATCCTACACTATCATATTTCATAAAAATTGGGGAATACTCTCATTTATTGCATTTTTGGTAATAAAGACTTCTATCATCTTTCCACGAATATCGGCTCTATTTCTATTGTAACATCCCATAATATCTTCTAAGTAACTCTACTATTTCATCAAATGACATAACATCTAACATAGAACTTCCAGCAATCAAATTTAAATACTTTAGTCCATATGTAATGTCATCACGTTTTACTATTTTCCCTTGCTCTCGTAACTCTTTCACTACAGTCAAAATTGCTTTTCTAGACTCATCTCTACCGGTAATATTAGAAGACGAAAACGGCACTATAGTAGAAGCAAATCCGGTTTTACATAATTCTTCGGTTAATTCAAAAGGATTCTCTCTACTTTCATCATAAGATAACTTCCCTGCCCACCAAAGGCGTGACACACAATTTACATATGTCCCTCTCTTTTTCCCATTTTTTGTATGTGTGAAGAAAGAATTGTATAGTTTATTTCTTTGGTCTTTTGATTCTTTCCTAAAACCTTCACTTCTTTTGGTAATGTAGTCCCACATAATTGTATGGTTTTGCGCTGCCCAAAATCTATCCTCCATCATAACATATGTAGGTATATCTTTCATTGCTGTATATAATATTTTTATATTATTTAAGTCATCTTTATCTAAGTCCTCAGTAAAAATTAACTTGTCTGTAAAATCTTCTATTACATAGGACGTATCTTGTAAATATCCATTCGTATTTAAATAATTTAAAAAATATTGTTGGTCTTTTGATTTATAATATTCAATATTACTATCAAATGCTTCTTTCAGTTGCGCTAATCCATTGTCTGTCAAATATTTTAATCTAATTTCTTTTGCCACATTCACTCATCTCCTAAGCGTACATTTGATAATTCCAACATTCCCTTTTCCAAAGGCGACATAAATATTTTTTGCGCCACTTCAAATATAGAGTATTTACCTGTGCTATCTTCTTCATTTAATTGAGTAACAGAAATATTATTGTCTAACAATACTTGCTCCACTACTGAATACCATCTATATGAACATAGCCCATCTGGATTATTTTTCATCGATGTTAAAACATATACCATACTAGGAACCATTACCATTGAAATAATATTATATAAATATTGCTGTCCATATGCATAGTATTGATTTTTTATTTTTTCATTTACTAAAATCGTAATAATATCGTTATCCAGAGATACACTCATTTGATCCGAATTTCTGTCATCTTTCTGAATAACGATTACATCTGATAATTTTTTATAACCAATATTAGATCTATTAATATTTACTAAATACATTGGTCCTATTGCTAAATAATTGCCTTTAGAAATATCAACCCCATCAGTGCCATAAAACCAATTGAATTTTTTATTATAATAGTGAGGAATATCCATTGTTGCCACAATCATGCTACTTATTTCAACACTTTCAGTCACATCATTCAAATTAATAGAAAATTCCAAATCTTTTTTATCAGTGGAAAATACTTTTCTAAAAGATAACATAGGACAATCAACATGTATAATATATTTAGCTTTACCTTCTTTAATTAGTTCTAATAATCCTTCGTTATTTAGCTGAAATGATACATTAACGATTAATTTATTAAACTCAACTTTTTGAATTAATGATATCTCAAATGAAGAGTCAACATAATCGTCATCATCATTAATTAAAATTGGATATGAACTCAATCTTTTATCTAACTTCATAGTATTCCACCTCCATCATGCATTTGAAATTAAAATCAATTTTGAAATTTAAAATCACCGGTTCTTTGTTTGACAAATTAGAAAGATATACACTATTGTTCAATCTATAATCAATAGAAGCATTACCTTTTGCGACCAAGATTTCTTTAATCTCAAGCGGATATACACCTTTTTCCGCAATAGCAAAAAAATCCAATTTTACTTTTTTCTTTTTCTTGTCAACTTTAAAGGTTATAGAGTATTCGCCTTGTTTTTCATTTCTACACATGAGCCATTTTTTTAAATCTACATATTTATATTTATCAGTTTTTGGCGATGGATTTCGTGACGGAATAGATATCGGCGTTGTACTTGGAGTTAGTGTCTCTGTAGGTTCCTGTGCAGGTTCATAACTTGGTGCAGATATATCCTCTCCACCACTTTTTATGGTAACCTTCTTTTTCTTCCTTTTATTATTTTTATGTTTTTTGGAATCCGTCTTTACTTTTCCATCAAGTACATTTATTTTATGTTCCCCACTTTCAATAGACGAATTTGAAAAAAATTCATCCATGCCATATGCAGAAATTCTTTCCTCATTAGTTTGTCCAAAATATTGAACAACTTTATCTTTTAAATATTTTTTTAAATCCTTATATGCATCCATATACATTTTTTTCTCTAGCTTACACTTTTCAGGTTTCCAAGCATCATGGGCAGGCACTTCCATATTTTTAAAGATGCTATTCATTTTATCACCTTCAATTAGTAGCAAACCTGTAAATGATATACTTCCACTAATTCCCCCCTGTAAGAACAATGACATTCCTGGTTTTCTAGTCATTAAAATCCGTCTATTTAGGTCATCAGCTTTTCGTAACAATAGTGTAGCTTCTCCATCTAAAATACCATATTTTTTCCCAAATTCATTACTGTCTAAAACTATTCTTTTTTCATCTTCATCATCTGATGTTGGATAAGAATTAAGCATATCATAATATATTTTTGTCTCCAAAAAATCTTTGTCATCTAATTCCGAAATATACTGTCCCAAATTATCACTATTAATTTCTAATTCCTTATATCGAACTTTCAACTTGTTTTTATAAATTGTAACAAAAAAATTCTCAAGTGTTGTTTCCTTAATTACCTTTTCTAAATCTTCCTCTCCATCGTATCCCATGATATAAATGTCTGTACCATTTGTTGTTCGTTTAAAACCGCTCAAGCAAAAAGGTTCTAAAATAGCTCTTAATAATTCATTTTCAGTATAATATCCTGTTCCTAAAGTTAATCCGGTTTCATCCTCAAATGATATTAACCTAGCAACTCCAACATATGATTCAATATCTTCAACTTTTGAAGCGTAAAAAACAGTTCTTAGACCAGAACAAGTAAAGGGAGCCGACTTCCCAATTCCAAAACTTCCACCAGAGCTCATATTCTTATTTGAATGTCCTTTTGATTTGATTAAATTATGCCAAGACTTACTTCGATTGTCATCTTCAGCACCTTCCAAACCAGTGGTATTATAATCGCTAATCCTTAAAACTCTAATTTCCTTGTTCAATAATTCCTTCGATTGATTAAAAAATTTTTTAACCATATCATTATTCTTTGAACTTTCAATACATTTATCTAAAATTTCACTAAAGTCTTCGTATCCAGGAAAACTAGTTGGTTCAATATAAAAGTCTTCAAATTCAACAATAACAGGAAGGTTACTCTTTAGAGCTTCATCTGATATTTGATCAATAGAATTCTGTATCACTTCTCTAATATTTGCGACCTCCGCCTTTGATGAAAAAGTTTCTATACCCGCATCATTAATTCCATCATCACCAGCGTTGTTATAGGAAGCAAATCTCCATTTTTTAATATCCATAGTAATTCACCTACAAAGAAAATTTTTTCTTATCCTTTCTGTCAAATTTCGCTTTTTGAATTTTTACTTCACTTTCTATCGCTGAAAAAATTTTTTTTATTTCTTCATCTGTATACGAATAATTAGAGGTATTAGAACAATTCCCTAAAAGTTGTAATGTTTCTAAAATCCTATTAACACGATTCGTTGCCACTTTATTAAACCGTTCCCTCTTTTCTTCCTCTTTCATAACAGTTATCACCCTTCTCAATTATATCTTTTCATATTTTTTATAACTCGTATATTACAATATTCTACATATATTGTCAATATATACTCATTACAAATCGTATATATTATAAATATATGATACAGCATATCCTATTTTCATATATAATTTCCTGATTTCATTGTATCAGTATGAGTTCAAACAAAAAAACACCCCTGAAACCAAACCTGTTTCAGAGGTGCTTTTATCTTTTCATATGTGTATCAATGACTGCTTTCTAGTCCTGTACAATTTTTGTCAGATCAGCGATATTGCTGCCCAGGTTGCTGACATGAACCAACAACGCCAGACGGGTATTTTTGATGTTTTCATTTTCATCCATAACCATCACTGCATCAAAGAACGCATTGATATATTCTTCCAAGGTGGAAATGATGGTCAGCGCCTGACCAAACTGCCGTTTTGCAGCAAAGTCAGCAATGGCAGCTTCCGCAAACCGCACATCGGCCCACAGCTTTCTTTCTTCTTCTTCTACCAGATATGCCTCATCCACAACATCTGTTGTTGCTTTTTTGGCTAAGTTGTTAGCTCTGGTAAAGGCAGTCAATACTTTAGCAAACGTATCGGTGGTGCGCATTTCATTTAACGCTTCTGCACGCAGCAGTGTTTCTGTCAGATTATCATATCCGCAGGACACCACCGCTTCAATGATATCATACCGGAAACCTTTATCGTTGAGCACGTTACGAATTCTCTGTTCAAAAAATTCATATACACGCTGACACAGCGCCGCTTTGTCCCCAACAATTTCTACCGGATAATGATCTACTGCCTGTTCAATCAGTTCATTCAGGCTAACCAGAATACTGCGGCCCAAAATCATACTGCAAATACCGGCAGCCTGACGGCGCAGCGCATATGGGTCCTGCGAACCGGTTGGTTCAATACCGGCCGCAAAGCAACCCACGATGGTATCCATTTTATCCGCAATACTGCAAGCAATCCCTTCAAAGGTCAGTGGAATTTCGCCATCGGCATTTTTAGGCAGATAATGCTCAGAAATTGCTTTGGAAGTCAATGGATGCTCACCCTGTGCATAAGCATATTTTTCACCCATCAGACCCTGCAACTCTGGGAATTCATATACCACATTGCTCACTAAGTCAGCTTTGGCCAAATAAGCGGCACGCATAGCCCGTTCTTTTACGCCATCGCCCAACTGCAGCAAATCGGCAATCACAGAAACGCCCTGTTGTACACGCTGCATTTTTTCATAAATGGTGCCCAGTTTTTCCTGGAACACAATATTTTTCAGTTTTTCTACGTTATCTTCTAATTTAATTTTTAAATCTTCATCATAGAAGAATTTGGCATCAGCCAAACGAGCTTCCAGCACTTTTTCATTACCAGCCTGCACCACTTCCAGATGCTCTGCATTCCCATTGCGCACCGTTACAAATTTAGGTAGCAAGTGATGGCCTTTCAGCACAGGGAAATACCGCTGATGTTCTTTCATGGGAGTGATAACCAACTGTTCCGGCATCATCAGATAAGCCGGATTAAAGTTGCCCATCAGTGCAGTTGGATATTCTACCAGATATAAAACTTCTTCCAGCAGGTCTTCATCAATTTCTACAGTGCCTTCCACTTCATCGGCCAGTTTCTGAATCTGTTCCAAAATCATGGTCTGCCGTCTGTCTTGATCCACAATTACATAATCCTGTTCCATGACAGATACATATTGTTCCGCCGAAGGAATGGTCAACTGTTCACTGCCCAGATACCGATGACCGCGGGATACATTGCCGGAAGCAATGTCTTCAATGGTGAACGGCACAACAGTATCTCCATGCAATGCTACAATCCAACGAATGGGGCGAGCATAACGCAACTCTGTAAAGCCCCAGCGCATTGGTTTTGGAAAATGAATACCGGTTACCAACTGAGGCAGCAAAGCCGGCAGCACTTCATCGGTGGCAATTCCGGCAGCCTTTTTGGTAGCAAATACATACAAACCGCCATTCAGTTCTTTTTGATATAAATCCGCTACATCCACACCCTGACCGCGGGCAAAACCGATGGCAGCTTTGGTTGGATTTCCTTCTGCGTCATAAGCCGCTTTCACTGCCGGCCCTTTTGTCTCTTCTTCTAAATCCTGCTGCTTGTCTGCAATATTTTTTACCACTAATGCAATCCGGCGCGGTGTACCATAGGTCACTACTTCATCATAGGCAATTCGCTGTTCCTGCAATTGAGTTTCCGCCATTTGTTTCAACTCAGCCAACGCAGGCGGCATAAATTTGGCAGGCACTTCTTCCAAACCGATTTCTAATAATAAGTCTCGCATTATTCTTCCTCCTTTGCCTGATCCAAATTTAATTTGGCACGCAGTTCTGGATCTTTGATCATTGGATAGCCCAGCGTTTCCCGCTGTTTCACATAACCTTTGGCACATTCCCGGGCCATGGCGCGTACACGGGCAATATAATGGGTACGTTCTGTAACACTGATGGCACCGCGGGCATCCAAAAGATTAAAGGTATGGGAACATTTCAGCACATAATCATAGGCAGGCTGCACCAGTCCCAAAGAAATAACCCGCATTGCTTCTTTTTCGTAAGCATCAAAGAAAGTAAACAGCATATCAGTGTCTGCTACCTTAAAATTATATTCAGAGTAATCGACTTCATTCTGGTGGAATACATCGCGATACAACACATCGCCAACCCATTCAATATCATACACGCTGTCTTTGCCCTGAATAAAGGTAGCCAAGCGTTCCAAGCCATAGGTAATTTCACCGCATACAGGTTTGCAGTCAATCCCGCCGCATTGCTGGAAATAGGTAAACTGGGTGACTTCCATTCCGTCCAGCCATACTTCCCAGCCTAAGCCCCAGGCGCCTAAAGTTGGAGATTCCCAGTTGTCCTCTACAAACCGGATATCATGCTCCAACTGATTAATACCCAGCGCTTCCAAGCTCTGTAAATACAGTTCCTGAATATTGTCCGGTGATGGTTTTAAGATTACCTGATATTGATAATAGTGCTGCAGCCGATTTGGGTTTTCCCCATAACGTCCGTCAGCCGGACGGCGGCATGGCTCAATATAAGCCACATTCCATGGCTCTGGTCCCAAAGCGCGTAAAAAAGTAGCAGGATTCATCGTGCCCGCCCCTTTTTCAATATCATAAGGCTGCATAATGATACAGCCCTGTTCACCCCAGAACTTGTTCAATGTTAAAATCATTTCCTGAAAGTTCATTGCAACTTCACTCCTTCTTATTTTTATAATTCAGCAACACATTCTTATCGGTTGTGATATGGAACAGACCATCCGTTTATGACAAGCACCCATCTGCCGAACTATACATTCCAATTCATAGCAAAAACAAAAAACTCCCGTCTCTGTCGTAATCGACAGGGACGGGAGTTCTATTCCCGCGGTTCCACCCTGATTGGCACAATACAATATCATGCCCACTTTGTGGTTGATTGCTCCAGAGCGCCCTTCATCAGCACATGGCACCAGGCTCCCACCACTCCCGGCTCGCTTTTGGCTCATATGACAGATTACTCTTCTCCTTCAACGCTATCCAAAATATGAATATTTTTCAATATAGCATACCAAGGAACAGATGTCAAGATGCAAATAACACGTTATCATGTGTAAAGATGTGACAGAAAAAGCTACTATAAAGATGTATCTATCCATTTTTTTAGAAGCCATAAGAAAAAAATGTTTCACGTGAAACAATATATTAACCAATTTTCGACTAACACAAATGGAAATAAAAGAATTTTGTTTGCAATGCTACATCATCGGGAGATTGTTTGTTGCCTGACTTGCGCGCATAAGGCTGGCCTATCCTTTGCCAAAATTCCGAATTGCGGCGGTCATTTTGCAGCCTGTCTAAATCGTGGCAGACGAAGTCTGACTAAGATAGACAGGCAATAAAATGTCCGAAGCGCTGAGGGAGAGGCAAAGATAGGACAAGCCGACCATGCAATCTTTCACACTAACAATTATATTAACCAATTTTCGACTAGCACAAATAGAAATAAAAGAATTTTGTTTGCAATGCTGCATTATCGGGAGACTGTTTGTTGTCTGACTTGCGCGCATAAGGTCTTGCCAAAGTAAGTCCCGAAGGAACATTAACAAGTCCGCACCGGCAGGGCTTTTACCAGTTCCAGCAACGCTCCCCTGCTTCCCTTCTTGCCTGTATAGGTGGCCGCATCATTGCCTGGATTTTCACCCAACAGCAGATAAAAGTCCATGCCAATCTCCTGCGCTGCGCCATCATCAGTGATGCTGTTGCCGATCATAATACAATCTGTTGGGTTCAGCTGTAACCGATGGCAAATTTCCTGATAAAACTGCGCATTAGGTTTGCAACTGCTGTAATGTTCAAAACTGGTGATTTCCAGCCAACTGACATCATCTACACCGGCCCAGCGCACTCTCTGCTGATTGGCAATCTGCGGCACCAATGGATTGGTCGCCACCACCAATTGATAGCCTTTTTTGTCCAACAAATGCACCAATGCTTTCATATCTGCATCAGGCACATAATCGTCACCGATGTGGGCATAATCGGTTGTATAGTACTGTAAAAACTGAGGTTCAAATGCTTCTCGCGTCTGTCCGCTCGCTTTTTCAAATGCCTGCCAAAATAAAACTTCATTCCTTTGCCGTCTATCATTGTGCTTCATTTTTTCTGCTGCGTACCCCATAGCCTTCATCACATCGTTGCCCTTACCGGGAAATTTCCGCTCAAAAAAGAACAGCATCCGCTGTAAATATTCTTTTTCAAAAGCACTCTCTCCCATATTTAACAAAGTACCATCCATATCAAAAAATACTACCGGTTTCATTATTTATAACTCTCCTTTTGTCCGAATTTTGTTTTCATTATACCATAAGAAACAATAGCAGCATCCATTTTAACTGAAAATTTTTCTGATTCAGATACAACTGTATACCAATCAGAAGCATGTTCGATTCACTTATGTTATTTTCTTAGTACTAAAATAATTTTAGTATTATTATATTCTTAGTACTTGACATTACAAAGTAGTTGGTATAACATATGTATTGTAAGGAGGTGGCTGACTTGAATACTCAATTCAAAAAAGGTGTTTTGGAACTGGTTGTACTCATCTCTCTGGCCAAGAATGATATGTACGGCTACGAAATCGTCAGCGAAGTCTCTAAAATCATTGAAGTCAATGAGGGTACCATCTATCCGTTATTAAAACGGCTGACCAATGAAAAATATTTTGAGACCTATCTACGTGAATCCTCCGAGGGTCCACCAAGAAAATATTATCATCTTACCAAGTCCGGTACATTATACAAAGATGAATTAAAAGAAGAATGGCTTAATTTTAATGAAAGTGTAACTAAATTTATTATGGAGTGTGATTCTCATGACTAAGACAGAATTTCTCAACCTGTTGGAACAGCGTCTATTTGTACTCAACGATAATGAGCGCGCAGACCTGTTATCCGAATATGAACAACACATCGAAATGAAAATCCAGTCCGGTCTGTCTGAAGAAGAAGCCATCGCCGACTTCGGCGATCCGGAAGAATTAATTAAAGAATTACTGGAAGCCTATCACTTAAATACCGAATACCAGCATCAAAATCGATTTGCTTCGCAAATCACCTATTATGTAAAAAGCTGCGCCCATTTTCTGAGCAGCACCTTTGAATCGTTGTGCCAAATGAACAAAAAATCAATCTTTCAGCTATTTCTGCGTTTTTGCGGCATGGGTATCTTTTTAAGTATTCTTTACATGTTTGGCGCAGTATTCTGCAACATGTTATACGGTTTTCTTGTTTACACACTGCCCTTTGGCAATTCCGTCGGCATTGTTATCTACAGTTTGATTGAATTATGCTTGTATCTGATATTCATGGCATTTTCTGTCTACCTGTTAATCTTTTTCATCAAGCGCTATGTTTTAATCGACTATCGTCCGCTGGAACAGCCGGTTATCTACAGCAACTACAGCAGTGAGCCGGTTTTTGATTTGGACGATGCCAAAACATACGCCAACGAAGCCAAGGAACATACTTCCGCTATGTTTAATCGGATGCGGGAAAAAGCTGCCCAATCCAAAGAACAGCGTATGGCAAACAGTGCATTAAAAGAATCCAAAGAACCAATCAAAATCCCCTTTCCGGATATTTCTCTGAGCGAACTGTGTATGAAAGTGTTAATCTGGTGCTGTCGGTTTATGGGCTTCTTCTTCCTGCTCTTTGCCGCTTGCAGTGCCTTAGGATTAATCGCCGGTACTGCCACTGCCTTAATCTTTGTAGCAATGGGTTACAGCATCATCGGACCGTTTATGATTGTACTGGGCTGCGCCCTGATTGCCATTGTGGTAACCGCCGCCCTCTTCCAGTTTGTATTCGGAAAAGGAGGTGCCAAACAGGCATGAAAAAGCAAACACAAATTTATCTGGCGCTGACCCTGTTGGGCGTCATTCTTATCGGTTTAGGCTGCGGGATTTCCGTTTTTGAGATCAGCACCTATCAAATCGCCAACTACAATACCGATGCCACAGCTTCCGATCTGCCTCCGTTGGAAAAGGAAACACAGCTGCTGGAAGCATCACTGACCGGTGATGCCCAGTTCAAACTGGATACAAACCACTGGCTGCTGCAAAATTATGATATTCAATATGACAATACACTGACAGACAAAGTGTTGATTCAGCTGGACTATCCAAAAGGATTGTATCATGCTTATCTGGAACATCCTACCAGCCAGGACGGCAATTACTATTTTCTATCTGTTCGTTCTGATGATTTTGCCACATTCCGTCTGCTGTTGCAAACAGCCAAAGAAGGTTATATTCTCAACGATATGCCGCCAATCAAAATGACCTTAACTATGAGCGAAGCACAGGCCAAAAACTTCAAATTAAATGAAGAACAGAATAAAGCAGAACTGGCGGAACAAGCCCAGTATGAACAGAGTGAGGTCAATTATCTGAATGATCAGCTGGAAGAACAAAGTGAAGTGTATCAGCAGCAAATTGACAGCATACAAGAAGAGTATCAAAACCAATTAGATACCATGCAGCAAGAATATGATACCCAACTGCAGCAAAAAGAGGAACAAATCGAACAGCTGCAGCAACAATTAGACGATATCCGCAACTCACTCAACTAAGTCTTTGATATCAGGGATGGCAATGGTCATCCCTGATTTTTCAATCTGCGGTTATTCCCACTCCTCTTCCATCGCCTGTTGTTGCGCACAAAAAATGATTTTCAGCAACAAGATAAACGGCAGATACTTGACAAATTGTGGGAAATCAAGTATTGTAGCAACGGTATACAAAAGTCAAATCGTATGCTAAAAACTATATGGACAGGAGATCTATCATGAGCGACTTTTTTATTGAATTGTTAAAAGTAATCCTCATCGGGATTATTGAAGGCATCACCGAATGGCTGCCCATTTCCAGCACAGGTCACATGATTTTGGCTGAAGAATTTTTAACATTAAATGTCTCCCCTGAATTTTTGGAAATGTTTAATGTTGTCATTCAGTTAGGTGCCATCATGGCTGTTGTGGTCTTATTCTTTCATAAGTTATGGCCATTTTGTTCACCGCAGCATGGACTGATCAAAAAAGATATTTGGAATTTGTGGATGAAAGTCATTCTGGCCGTATTACCGGCTGCTGTCATCGGCATTCCTTTGGATGATTGGTTCAATGAACATTTTTATAATTATCAAACGGTTGCTGTCACCTTAATTTTATACGGGGTTCTGTTTATTGTAATTGAAAACTATAATAAACACCGCCAGCCCATTGTATCTGACTTTTCTCAGCTTACCTGGAAAATGGCTTTGTTCATTGGTGTGTTTCAGGTATTGTCGCTGATTCCGGGTACATCCCGTTCCGGCGCTACCATCCTGGGGGCTATTTTATTGGGAACATCTCGGTATATTGCCGCAGAATTTAGTTTTTACCTGGCCATACCGGTCATGTTCGGCGCAAGTTTCTTAAAGCTGCTCAAATTCGGTCTGCATTTTACCATGGCAGAGAGCATCATTTTAATCACCGGCATGATTGTTGCTTTTGTTGTTTCGATTTTGGCAATTAAATTCTTATTAAGCTACATCAAGAAAAATGATTTCAAGGCCTTTGGTTATTATCGTATCGTTCTTGGAATCATCGTGCTGGGCTATTTTTTCTTCCTGGCCTAGTACGTTCATCACAATTGTTCTTATGGGCTGCTGTTCTGTCGCAGCCCATCCTTTTCCGCTTTCTCTAAGATTCTTCTGTAATGACTTGGTTTTGTTCTCTCAAAGCGCTGTCCTCATCACGATTGTACCAAGTTTATAAAATTCCTTTATAATTATTGTCTTTATAACATAACAAAAGAAAGGGGTCCTTTCTATGCTACGTTTTTATACCAGTCAACAAGAAACCCGTTCTGTTTATATTTTATTGACCCGTTCCGACACTTATTTTTCCAAGCTCATTCATAAAGTAACTGCGGAGGAATATACCCATGTTTCCATTGCGTTAGATCCAACACTGCGTCACTTTTACAGTTTTGGACGAAAAAGTGATATATTCATGTTTCCTGCCGGTTTTGTGCGCGAAACTTTACAGTCCGGTGTTTTTGGACGCTTCCAGGAGATGCCCTGCGCGTTGTATGAATTGCAGGTTCCGGTTGCTGTATATGAAACGATTGCGCAGCGCATTACCCAAATGCAGCATTCAGCCGATGCCTATCACTACAATTGTCTGGGCGTGCTGTTATGCAAGCTTGATTTTGCGTTTCAGCGTCAATATCATTATTTTTGTTCTCAGTTTGTCGCCGATCTTTTACAGCAAAGCGGCGCCATCGAATTTGAAAAGGCAGCTTCCTTAATCCAACCCGGCGATTTCCTCCGCCTGCCCCAATTACAATTGTATTATCAAGGACAGCTGGGGCAGCTGCCCCAGGCAACATAAGCTACGCTGCAATAATTTGGACTGCTGCCTCAAACAGCAGTCCAAATTATTGTTTCACATAAAACAATTTTGATTTACAATGTTGTATCGTCGAAAAATTGTTTGTTGCCTGCCCTGCCGCCATGGATAAAAACTTGCTGTTTGTTAAATTTGGTTAATAACTATGTTTCACGTGAAACATTTTTGTTTGTAATATTCCATCGTCGGGAGACTGTTTGTTGCCTGCCCTCCTTCAGCGGACAGTTTTACCGCTATTCCCCTTAGTCGGACTACGTCCGCCACGGTTGGAACAGCTGGATAAACTGTCCGCTTCAATGTCGACAACGGCAACAAAACATCTCCCTGATTTGTGCGCATAAGGCTGGCCTATCCTTTGCCAAAATTCTGAATTGCGGCGGTCAGCAACGCAGTTTGTTTTCATTGAGCTGAACGCAGTCCATAGCGAAAGAAACAAACAAGTTGGTGTCCGAAGCACTGAAGGATAGGCAAAGACAGGACAACCGACTACACAATCTTTCACATGGACCAATGAGCGTCTTATCCCTTTTAATGTAAGATATCGTTTTGCAAAATAAAAAAGATAGCCGCTGTGTGAACGATCCCCCAATCGTTAGATTTTTTGCCTAACTTTTAAGAGACTTCACAGATTGCGCTATCTTTTTATTTGATATCGCATACACGCTATACCTGGTGACAAAAGAACACTTCTGGCACCATAGGTATATAACTGCAATATCAATTTTATTTTAAATTTTGATTGGATTTTAAAGTAAAGCTTACAAATACACAAAAAAACAAAATCAAAGATGAGTATAAAAATACATCATCAATGGCATACATTTGCGCTGATAGATTGTCTACTGTCTGACTGTGGACAGCAACTCTCATATTTAATACCATGGTGAAAACACTCAAGGACAAGCTGGTTGACATCATTTTAAACCAGTTTATCAAAGAAGAACCATGTCCGGATAATTCGCGATCAATGGAGCTCATGCCATAATCTGTGATCGGCATGGCGGACAAACCAATGCCCAGATAACGAATACAGAGCCATCCCACCACAAAAAGCATGGTAGACTGCAAGGTTGTCATACTTAACATAAAACTTCCTACCGCCAGAAACAGCATGGCAAACAAAATAATCCATTTACTGTCAACTCTGCTGTAAAGCCATTGGGCGATAGGCCCTCCGGCAATAGAAAATATAGCCGGAATCAACAGAATCACACCGGAAAACATCGGCGTATATCCCAGAATATCCTGAAAATAAATAGCCAGTACAAAGGGCACCAAACACAATGCCATACTAAGCCCGCTGTTAATTAACAACGCAATACTGAAATTCTTTTCTTTTAATACTTGAAAATTCAATACCGGATGACTGCTGGCCAGACAACGGCGCACAAACAAACCAATTAAAATAATTCCCCCCAGCATCATAGCCCATACAGCCGGAGAAGTAATGCCCCAGCTGCTAATCTGGTTAAAACTAAGCAGGAACAATACAGTACCGACAATCACATAAGCAAAACCAAGATAATCCAAGGTTTCTTCACTGGCAGTCAGTTCATAGGGCACTGCTTTATAAACAGCATAGGCGGTAAACAACGCAATGGGCACATTAATCCAAAATACCCAATGCCAGCTGATATAAGTCAGCAGCACGCCGGAAATAACAGGCCCCACCGCCGGTCCTGTGGACATAGCCACACTCTGCAAGGTTAAAAATACAGAACGCTGCTTATACGGAACAAATTGATAGATAATCATCATAGAGCAAGGAACGATAAATGCTGCCAAAGCGCCCTGGATCAAGCGAATGATAATCATCTGATAAATATCGGTGCAAAAGCCGGACAGCAACGCCACCGCTGCAAATCCCAACATACTGAAGGCAAACAGATTGCGGCAGCTGAACTTATCTGCAAAATAACCGGCAGTTGGGCTTAGTACACCCATCATCAGTGTGTAACTAATCATAATCCATTGCACCATGCCCAAATTGGTATCAAATACTTTTACAAACGTGGGAATGGCTATATTCATCGCCACTGAATTATACAACGACAAAAAACCACCCAGTACAATAGCAGCAATCAATAACTGCTGGTGTCCTTTTCCCAGCCGCACAAGATTTTCTTCCATGACTGCGTCCTCCTCAATTCCCACCATTTGACAGATGAAGCCCCAGACGCTGCCCTACTTTTTTCAGCTCATCATCCTGCAAATAACGATATTCTCCCAGGTTCACGCCTTTCAAGGTAAGGGTGCCTACAGAAATCCGTTTCAATTCCAAAACAGGATTCTTAACCGCCTTAAACATACGGCGCACCTGACGATTTTTTCCTTCATGAATGGAAATCTCCACTACCGTTTTATGATTTTCTTTCCGTAAGATTCTAACCTTGGCCGTTCCTGTCCTGCCATCTTCCAACTGCACACCATTTTGCAGCATGTCCAAACGCTCCGGTGTCAGCACGCCCTGTACCACTGCCACATAGGTTTTCATCATTTTAAATTTAGGATGGGTCATACGATAGGCAAATTCACCATCATTGGTCAATAACAATAACCCTTCCGTTTCATAATCCAGCCGTCCTACAGGAAATACCCGATAAGGCACATCGGCAATCAAATCCAATACTGTTGGCCGATTGTGCGTATCTTTTGCTGTCGTAATGTAACCTGCCGGTTTATTCAGCAGTAAGTATACCAGCTTTTCTTCCGGCTGTACCGGCTTACCGTCTACTGTCACCTGATCCTTGCCCGGAACAATCTTGGTTCCCAGCTCCCGTATTACTTTACCGTTGACAGCCACTCGGCCTTCCTGAATCATTGTCTCGCTGGCCCGCCGTGAAGCAACACCGGCCGATGCTAAATATTTCTGCAATCGTTCTTCTGTCATATACGCCATCCTTTTTTCTACTCAATTTATGAAAGTTCTTATCAATCTTCTAAATCTTCAGAAATTTTTTCATATGATGATATTTTAACTTGATTACCGCAAAAATTCAACAGCGCAAATTTCTAAAATTTTTTTAAAAAGTTATTGACAAATTAGTACATGCTGCGTATAATAAATATCGTTGGTTGACGGGGTGTGGCTCAGTTTGGTAGAGTACGTGGTTTGGGACCATGGGGCCGGGGGTTCGAATCCCTCCACCCCGACTTAACAAAAAAACGTTTCTGATAAAAATCAGAAACGTTTTTTTGTTTTCTAAACGATGTATTTTCATGTTACAACAGCTCTGAATAACTGTCAATTTGATAATCTGCCAATGCGCAAATCTGCTCCCGCTCAGCATCGGAATATGCATCATACACTGCCACTGCAGCAATCCCTGCACGTTTGGCAGCCTCCATCCCAATTAATGAATCTTCAAAAATCAGACATTCTTCTGCCGATACCTGCAATTCTTTCATCACGCGCAAATAAATTTCTGGATTGGGTTTTATTTCTTTGGCATCCTCTCTGGTGTAAATGCGTGTAAAATACGCATCCATGTTGGCCTTCTCTTTTATCCGCATATTTTCCGTTCTGTAAATATCCATATTGTTTCGTCTGGTTGTGCTGGCAATGACCAACGTATAGCCAGCCGACTTCAATGCTTTGATAACATGCTCGGCATCTTTTTTATAATCAATTTCATGGCGCAAATACGCCTGTGCAATCTGATACCGCAGCGTATGAATCTCTTCTGCATGTAACGAAGACTGATATTTGTTTCCTAAATATGCGCAGTAAGCCAGATAAGGATTTTCTGCTGCATAAAACTGCCGCAAAACGGTATCCCGCTGTTCCTGTACCGATTCTAAATCTGTCTTTCCATCGGTGCGAATCTGTTCAATGAGTTTCTCATCAACGGCATTCCAGATTCCCACCGAATCAATCAGAGTTCCATCCATATCAAAAATAATTACCTTTTTTCCCTGCAGCATCTCTTGCAATTTTTCATTTTTCATACTGTTGCTCTAACCATCCTTTTCTAACATATCGTTTGTCCTGTCTGATAAAAAAACAGACTCTGCGTAATCGTGTTTCCGTAAATAAAACCGCACCAAATCAAACATGGCTTCACAAAAAACAGCCCCAGTATCAACGACTGCGGCTGTCTTGCTCCTTATGATCTGGCGCATTCAGTTGCTTCGCCCCGCAAAATTTCCAATCCGTGAGCCAATTCGGTAATCACATATTCCAAATTTTCACGAACAGCCTTTGGACTGCCCGGCAAGTTTATAATCAATGTCTTTTCCCGAATACCGGCCACCGCCCGACTCAGCATAGCCCGTTTGGTAATTTGCAAACTGTTTAGCCGCATCGCCTCCGGAATCCCCGGCACCTGCCGTTCTATCACATCCAAAGTAGCCTCCGGTGTCCAATCCCGCGGTGAAAACCCGGTGCCGCCGGTAGTCAAAATCAAGTCCGCCTGCTGCTGCACGCAAATCCGTTCCATTTCCGCCGCCAACAGCTGCCGCTCATCAGGCAAAATGACCTGATATACCACTTCATACCCATTCTGCTCCAAAATTTCCCGAATTACAGAACCGCTGACATCTTCACGCTGCCCTTTTGCCCCTTTATCGCTGGCAGTAATGATTGCTGCTCGAAACACGCTCATTCCTCCTTCAATTCTACTGTATCAACACTTTTATTTCTGCTTAACCGCCAACCTGAAACATTTGACGAGAATCGGTATCTTCGGCATACTCTTTATCATAAAAATGATGTTCCAGCGGTTTTTGCAATATCATATCGGTGATGGCTGCCTGCAACGCACTGTCATCACATCCGCTGCGCAGCAACGGCAGCAATTCCATTCCTTTTTTCTGATTCAGACACAGCTTTAAAAACCCGTTGGAAGTCAGCCGCACCCGATTGCACTGTCCGCAGAATTTATTGTGAATGGCGCCGATAAAACCAATCTTGCCTTGAAATCCCGGTAAGGAATAATACTCTGCCGGACCATTGCCCAATTTTTCTTCATAGGGCTGCAGCGGTCCAAATGCATCGGTTAACAGTTTCATAATATCTTCTTTGCTGACAGCAGTGTAGGTACTGCCCAAACCAATGGGCATCAATTCTATAAATCTTACCGCCAGCGGATAGTCCTGCGCCTGCTGCGCCAGCTTCACAATCTGATCACCATTAAACTGCACAATGGGCACACAATTTATTTTTAAATTTGGAAACCGCAGTGCTTTTACCCGCTCCAATCCGGCCATCACTTTATCAAAATAGTCCCGTCTGGTAATTTGCGCAAAAATTTCCCGCTCCACCGTATCCAGACTAACATTGATTCCATCAATACCTGCTGCAATCAAATCCTCTGCCATCTCCGCCAGCAGCACGCCATTGGTAGTAATGGTCACCTGCTCAATTCCCGGCAATGCCTTCAACTGCCGCACCAGATCACAGCAACCCAGCCGCACCAACGGTTCTCCGCCGGTCAGTTTAATCTTGCGAATGCCTAAGGCTGCAAAACAACGGGCCAATCGCAAAATTTCTTCATAAGATAATAAATCCTCATGCCGCAGTTGCTGCTCGATGCCTTCTTCGGGCATACAATACGTACAACGCAGATTACAGCGATCTGTAATCGAAATTCTCAAATAATCTATTTCTCGCCCATGACGATCTTTCATTGTCGCTGCACCTCAATTCTATTTCCCGGGATTGATAAATGTACCGCTTTTTCCTCCAGATTTTTCTTCCAAATGAATCTCACCCAATTCCATGGTTTTATCTATGGCTTTACACATATCATAAATTGTCAGCAATGCCACATTGACCGCTGTCAACGCTTCCATTTCCACACCGGTTTGTCCATTTACTTTTACGGTAGCAATCACCTTCACCGCCAGCCGTTCCGGCTCCAATTCAAAGTCAATGGTGCATTTGGTCAACAGCAATGGATGACACATGGGAATCAATTCGTGGGTTTTCTTGGCAGCCATAATTCCGGCCACCCGCGCTACACCCAATACATCTCCTTTTTTTACTGTACCCTGCACAATGGCCTCATATACCGGAGCATTCACAAAAATTCTCCCGCTGGCCACAGCCACTCTATGGGTAACCGCTTTTTCACTGACATCTACCATGATTGCATTTCCCTGGCTGTCAAAATGGGTTAATCCATGTTCCATAATAACGTCCCCTTTAACCAATTAATCGTTTTCCCTTCTATCTTAAACGGAAAACAAAAAAATTTCAACCAGTGAAATAAAGGGTTCGGACATATAAAAACAACTGTGTCAGAAAAATTAATTCCAAAATAGAAGTTTCTATTTTAAAACAATTCCGACACAGTTGTCTTTTATGGTTCATCTACAATATGATTAAATACTTCTGACCGGTTGGCCCAATCTGTTTGCTGAATCACTTTGCAGGCAAATCCAGCATTCATCAGCCAGTATAACGGTGTAAATATGAACCCAACCGCAAAAAATAAAAATAGAGTGAGGATATAACCATTTTCCACAAAAACCATCAAGAAATCAATATGTTCCAATCCTACAAACAAAAGTAAAATGATACCAATACATAAAAATCCTAAAATACCCTGTACAATCATCAGCAGCAATAATTTCCAGCAGTTACCCTTCATCAAAGAGAAACTGTCACCGATGGCTTGCCACGCTGATACCTCCTTTTGAAACAAATAACAGTAAAAAACCAGAAATAAGTGCATTTCCAGCCATAATCCGCCTGCAAACAGCAGCAGATAAAGCACCAACGAGAACCAACCGGCTGTTTCAGAAAAAACTTCGCCCATTCCAAACATCATCACCACAAGAACGGTCATAACAACAAGAACAACAAAAAAGATAAATAATAACACCAACAGCCCAAAATAAATCTGGAACAGTAATGTGCGCCCATATCGTTTTAAGTTGCTGCAATAGTATAATAATTCTTTCCAGCCAAGCTGTTCCCCGTTCCATACTTTAAGCAAATAACGATAAAGACCAAATGTAAGAATCGGTGCCAGAAAAAATCCCATTCCCAACGCAATCAACTGCTTAAATAGAATAGCATCGGATGTCCCACCCAAAAGGGGCAACAAATTCATCATAACTGTTGCTGCACCTACTGCCAGCAATGGTTTCCAATACCGGCCATATAAACGAAAACTATCTGTTAAAATGGAACGCAGTTTTATATTTGCCTTCATGATGCATACCTCCTTTACCGCTATCATAGCTACGCTTTATAAAATAATCTCTTCTTTTGCTTCCTGCGGATCGGTATCCGCCAACTGCTTATCCTGCAGCAACTGATTGGCAAACCCTGCCCCCATTAACAACGCAAGCGGCTGAATCAATACCGTTCCCACAAAAGTACACAGAAACATCACAACCAAACCGGTTTCTGTTGTTGCAAAAGAAAATAAATGATTCACCTCTGTATTGGTTGTACCAGTCAAAAGCAACGACGGGATTTCATAGAAACAGCCAATGATAAACTGCACAACCAGCAGCAGAAACAGCCGCCAGCAGTTACCCTTCATAATGGAAAAACTATCACTGACTGCCTGCCAGGCTGATTTTTCCTGCTGGAATAAATAACAATAAGAAACAAGAAACAAACGCAATGCTATCCAAATAAAGAAAAAAGCCAAGACTACATAAAAAATCACAGATAGCCAGAAGGATGTTGCTGAAAAAACATCCAGCATCACAACTGCCATAAAAACGATAACAACTGCAATGGCCAATAACAGAAACAACAACCAGCAGCATACCTCAAACCATAACGCAGTACCATATCGTTTTGGTGTGCGGCAATAATGCAGCATTTCTTTCCAGTCAGGCTGTTCTTCCCGCCATACCTTAATTTGATAACGGAAAAAGCCAAAGGTAAGAACGGGAAGTAAAAGAAAACCAACCACGCTGGTAATGACCTGTCCCCCTTGCTCCGGAAGCTGCAATTGAACGACATCGTAAAACAAATTTACCACAGCCAACGTCAAACCCATGGCCAACATCATGTTCCAATGCTGACGATATAATCGAACGCTTTCCATCACAATCATACCCACATTTACTTTTGTTCTCATGTGAATCCCCCCAGATTACAATCATTTTTATTTGTTTACAATTTTAGTATAACAAAATTAACATATTATCGCTATGCTTTTTGTCTAAACGGTAGGAAAAATGACATAATCGGTTATGTTTATATGGATTTTATATACAAAATTGTTTTTTTCTTTTTCAGCTTTGTGTTATACTAGGGGAGAAATCGTATAAAACTAGGAGTGATTTTTATGGAACCATTTAAATACCATGTTACACAGCATAAAGACGGCACCTACTCTGTGGGTGTCAGCATCGACCAGGGCTATATGACGCCGGACGATTTTCTCGTGTTAGCCCAGTTGGCAAAAAAACATCAGGTGTCCACTTTGATGGCCACCACTGCAAAAAAAATCAGTTTTATGGATGTTACCGAACAAGCAGTCAATCCTTTGTGGGAAGATCTGGAGCAAGCGTTCGGCAATCGCCTTTGCTTTCCCAAAGGAAAAATTATTGTATGCCCCGGCAGCCGTTTTTGCAAATTTGCTACCCCGGGAAAAGACAATCATGCATTAGGCAGAAAAATTGAACGCATTTCACAAGCCCATGATGCCGGTAAAATCAAAGTGGGGGTCAGTTGCTGTCCACTGGGCTGCGCCATGCCGCGAGTGCGGGATCTTGGCGTATTGGCCACTGCCAAAGGCTGGATGCTGACCATCGGCGGCAACGGCGGCGCCAAACCCGGCGTTGGACAAGTGATTGCCCAGGATCTCAGCGAAGAAGCCTTGTTAGAACTGCTGGATAAGGTATATCAATACTTTCAGGATAACAAAACCGGCAAAGAACGTACCATCCGCACTGTAGAACGATTGGGCATAGAACATTTAAAAGCAGCTGTACTAAACTAAACGCTGACACCAAGCGACGCCGATACAGCCAGCTGTTTCTGCGTTGCTTTCTTGTAAATACGATACGAATACGAGGTGTTATGGTTGGATTCTGCTCAAATGATTGCAAAAATGAAACAAATTGAAAACGCTGTGCCGCCGCAATTGGAAGAACTGGTAATTTTTCAAAAACAGGAACAGCTTTCCAACGGCAGCCTGATCAATCACTATCAGGTACCCGACGGAAAACGGCAGCCGGGTTATCTATGGATTCAATTTGATCCGCAGACAAAAGAAGTTCTGGCTGCGGAAATGAATGTCAATTTTAACTGCCTGATCGGTCTGAACCGCAGTCCTATTGAACTGCGGCTCTTATGTAATCATGTGTTAAAATATTTGCCTGGAGATACAAATTAAAAAAATTTTTAAGTCTAAAATATAAAATAACGCCTTTCAAAGATTCTATCCTCTTGAAAAGCGTTATTTTTATATTTCTGTATGATATTCTGCTATATATCTTACGAATTGCCGTATATGTTATACTGTTTTTCTGCGCTGCACCGTTCAGTGCTGTACCAGAATGGTAACACCATTTTCCAGATCATGGGACATTGCCTTCAAAATACGGCTCAACAACAAAGCTGTCCGCTGCAATTCTTCCTCATCTTCTACAATAAAAATACTGTTCATACCTTTTACTTTGTCGCTGTGTTTTCTGGTAACCACTGCCGCCAAAATAGTATCCCGCATTTAATCCGCCGCCTTTCGCCCAATTGTGTTGGCCAGGGGTTTCTGCACTGCGCTTTCCAGTACAGGTGTGCGTTTGGCCGCTTCGATCACACAGGCAATGTCTTTTTCATTGGGCATCAGAAAAATTCCCAACGCGCCTGTTTCCATGTTCTTTCTGGCTGCCGGTGTCCACTCCTGCTCCCCGATTTCCAGCTTATTGCCCACCAGCATGGAAATATCGTGCAGCATTGCCTGCCGCTGCCCCAGATTATTTAAGACAGAACGCCCGTCATCATCATAAGGATGCAGCATCAAACCAATACCTTCTTCTAAAATTTTTTCCCGCGCTGCAGGATCTCCTACATTCATGATCACAATATCGTCCACATATAGCAAAGATTTTTCAAAATGCAGCTGCCCCTGCTCCACTTTGGCAATGTTTCGGATATAACTGCCCCGCATTAAAAAACGGGAAAATAAAATCATGGCCAGTCCGGCCGGCACACCCCAGGTCCATCCGCCCCAAATAGTGGCGCCGGAAGTCACCAGCGCCACCAGCATCACCAAATAATTGCGGGATTCAAAAACCTTGGCAATCCCTTCGATATAATCCAGACCGCGGGGCACCAGCGTATTTTCTTCCAGCTTCATCAGCGTTTCCCGCTCCATATTGCGGATATCACGAAACTGCTGCGCGCATAACACCAAAAACGTAATCGCTGTATATTCTTCCTCCAGCAATGCCGGCAGAGCAATGGCAGCCAAACTGGCGGCAATGGCACCCAGCGATAAATGAATGATATAACCATGGGGATACGACGGGTAATTGCGGTAATCTGTACGCAGCATGTACAAACGCGCTAAAAAACCTGCTGTCATCCCCAATAAGATTGCCTCTGTGTAAAGTCCCATCTTACCGTTTCAGTGTACCGCGGCTAATCCACACAAACCCCAGGCCGCCAACCAGCGCAATACCCACCAGCCATAAGATGGCTTTGCTGATGCCGCTGCTGTCCTGCTTTGCTGCTGCCTGTCCGGCCTGCGTTTGTCCTGCTGCATTGGGCTGCTGCTCCGTTGCCGATTTCAGTCCCAAAAACTGCGGCAGGGCTTCCGCAAATTCTCTGGCGCCCACTTCTGCCTGCGCCAACGAATTGGTATGGGTGCCCACTTCTAATAAAACCGAATTGGGAGCCAAATCCTGATTATAATTGCCCTTTGCCATAAAAATTGATTTAATCAACCCCGGTTTTACTTCATCATAATATGCTTTCATCTTTTCAGCAAAGGCAATATTTGCCTCGCTGTTCTGATTTTGCCGTCCCACTACCAGCCGAATCTGGGTAGCCGCTTCTCCGTCAAATTCGGTTGCATAATACTCCGGATCGGGCACACCGTCCCGATGCACATCAATAATTGCCGCAGGCCCGTCCTGCAGCAGCTCTGCTGCTGTTTTCCGGGAACGCTGATAAGCATTGACATCATGGGGATCATGGATATTATCACTGTGTACCACTTCAATTCCCTGATCCTCCAGCACAGTTACCATAGTTGTGGCTACATCCAGAATATCTCCGCCGCCGTTTTTGCTTTCTGTCCCCGAAGTGGGCACATAGCTTTCATCGGTATGGGTAGAATAAATAGCAACAGAACGAAACGGACCTGTCTGCGTGCTGACCGTCTCCGCTGCACTGTGCAGCTGCGCCAAAACCTGTTTCATTTCTCTCTGCGCCAACAATTCACAATAAGCGTTTAATCCATCCAGCTTGGTAACCCGATAATGCTTATTATCACCTGTCAGCAATTCATCTCCAACGGATACTTTGCGGCTCATATATTCAATGGCTTCTTTTGTTTCCTGATCATATAAGGTGTAATAAGACCCGTTTGTCTGTTCATCGCCAATCTGGCTGTTATCTCCCCACACCGGCAAAAAACTTCCGTTTTGCTGCCACTGGGTAAAAATATAGGTAAAAATACAAAGACAGATCACACTGAGCAAGGCCACAGTCCAATTGGCCCGTTCCCAGTTCACTTTATTGTCCTGCTTATCCATGGTGTTTGCCTCCCTTCATACCAGCTGTCTGCAAATTTTTTAATACACTGGCATCCCGATTTTCACTGCTGGGACCTCCCTGCAGCCGCTCTCTGCTTTCTCCAATCAGTTCGGCCAGACAAACTGCCAATATCCCGGCCAATATCACACTGTCATACATGCCGCCACCGCCAAAGTGAACCATACCGGGCATCTGATTCCAAATCAAATAAAGACCGTGGCTGGCATCAAACAGCAATACCCCCAGCACAGCTGCCACAAAAGCGCCCTTGCGGGAACGGCCAAACAAATAGCCAATCAAACCGGCAATGATGGGATACAAGTAAATAATATCAATAGGCAGCGCATATTCATCAACCACAAACACACCCAGCAGCCAAATGGCAGCGGCAGTCAGCACAGCGCCCAGCAAGGAACGCACTTTTTCTTTGGTGGTGCCCGCTTTCATCCAAACATAAAGCGCAACTGCCAACGGCACCAGCGCACCGCCCACATTAAACCGTACGGTTAATAAATCCGATTGATACAAAGTAAGATTTACAAAACTGCCCAACACAATGGCAGCAATAACCAGCAAAGCACTTTTATCGCTCATATGCATACGATCCAGCACACGCTCCGCCACACCAAAAAAAATCAACAGGGCCAGACTAAGTAAAACTAATCTTCCAATGGTAAATCCCATGTCATTCATCCTCCTCTTGCGCTTTGATCGTTCTATGCGCAAATTTCTACTCTTTAGTCTGCCCTGCCCAATGCTTTTTATACCTGCAATCAGGACAAGGCAAAGGCTTCAATTAATAAAGAATGTTCTGTCAGCGGATCTGTCATATCAAACCATGAAAAAGGGATATACATATATCCATCTGCCGTAGGGCCGTGTTTGCTTCTTCCCCAGCTTTGCAGCACCTTCACCAATTCCCGCTTCAAGTCATAGCCGACGGCCACCATAGAATGACCGCCAATTCGTTCTCCCTGCCGCTTTGCCGGTACAATCCCCCGTTGTGCCTGATAAAAATCTGTAGAAATAATCATAGAAAATGCCACCGGATGCTGGTTGGATAACTGAAATAATATTTCTGACAAAGTATCACAGCGCTGATATTGTAAAATCCGATAAGCCAACGCATTTTGCAATAAATGTTTGCCATTGGCAGGAAAGGGTTTCTGGCAGTTATATTGATTGCTGGGATATAATCGTTCCAGACAAACCCCTTTGCAGGATAATGTCTGCATGGAAGCTTCCAGTGTGCTTCCCTTTTGTTCCCTGGGCAAGCCGTCAAATAATCGGTTCATTTTATAAATAAACAAACCGGAAAAGGGAATCAGCTGCCCTGTTTGTTGATATTGTAAAATCATACGAGCATTGGCTGCCGCTACACCGGTGCAAATGGGCAGCGTTCCCTGATGTACAACCGGCAGCGCCAGATCCCCTATGCCGCCCTGTTCCGGCAATATACTGCGATATTGCTGCTGTTTTTGTTCATGCTGCTCTATATTCTCGGTCACAACTGCACCGGGCACAATCGAAAAAGTGGTCATCACATCCCTCTCCTTATATCCAGATTGCAAAAATCCACACCATCTTTTCAAATAAGCACAAAATTATAAACGCAAAATCAAAGAAAGATTTCTGCAAAAAAATTGCAAATTTACTTTAGTATATGATTTTTTTGAATTTTGGTTTGATTTTCTATATCGATTATGCTATATTAATAAGCTGAAAGGTGTGTATACAATCAAAAAGGAGAGATATTTGTGGGACGTATTCACAATATTGAAGGCAAAAAAAACAAAATGGATTCTCTGCGCTCTAACGTGTTTACCAAACATGCGCGCGCAATTACAGTAGCTGCCCGTGCCGGCGGCGGAAATCCTGATTATAACGCAGCACTGAAGCTGGCGATCCAAAAAGCCAAAGCAGACAACATGCCTAACGATAACATCAACCGTGCTATCAAAAAAGGTACCGGCGAAGACGGCGGCGCCAACTATGAACACATCACCTACGAAGGCTACGGCCCTGGCGGTGTGGCAATCATCATTGAAATGCTGACCGATAACAAAAATCGCGCAGCCAGCAATGTTCGTTATTACCTGGACCGCAACGGCGGCAATCTGGGTACAGCCGGTTCTGTCAGCTATATGTTTGAACGCAAAGGCATGCTCTTAATCGCCGCTGATGATGCCGTCAGTGAAGATGAATTGATGGAAGCTGCTTTAGAAGCAGGCGCAGAAGATTTTATCGCCGAGGAAGACGGTTATGAAATCATCACAGCTCCAAATGATTTTGCAGCTGTTCGGGAAGCCTTAGAAGGCAAATATGAATTTGTACAGGCAGATGTTACCATGCTGCCATCCACCTACACCACCATTGACCCTTCCCTGCAAAAACAGATGGATAAACTGCTGGATGCACTGGAAGAAGACGATGATGTGCAGAACGTATATCACAACCTGCAACAGTAAGCGAACGATACTGGTTAAGGCACAACCTCTCATGTATACCGCAATTTACATGGGAGGTTTTTTGTATGCTGGTAATTTTTCACACCGCTTTTTTCTGACAAATCCTTCATCCATCTGCAAAAGCCCGTTTCCTGGCTCAAATTGATTGGACAAACTTGTTATTTCTATACGCGCAGAATTGTGGTAGACTATAAAACTAAGAAAACAAACTTTTAAGGAGAAGATAGTTATGATTCATATACGAAATGAAAAAGAATCCGATTACGCGATCGTAGAGGAAATTACCAGAAAAGCATTTTACAATCAATATATTCCAGGCTGTGTAGAGCATTATTTAGTTCGCCGCATGCGTCATCATGCTGACTTTATCCCCCAATTGGATTTTGTCATCGAACTGGATGGGAACATCATCGGCAATATTATGTATACCAAAGCAAAATTGGTGGATGAAACAGGAGCAGAAAAAGAAATTCTGACCTTCGGCCCTGTCTGCATTACGCCCGAATATCAGCGAATGGGCTACGGAAAAGCGCTTTTGGAACATTCCTTTCAGCAAGCAATGACGCTTGGCTACGATGTTATTGTGATTTTTGGGAGCCCGGCCAATTATGTGGGGCATGGCTTTTTGAGCTGCAAAAAGAAAAACATTTGTTTGGAAAATGGCAAATATCCGGCAGCAATGATGGTAAAAGAACTGATTCCTCAAGCATTGGACGGAAGAAAATGGTTCTATTACGATAGTCCTGTCATGGCAATTTCCGAAGAAGAGGCGCAAAAATATGACGATACACTGCCCAAAATGGAGAAAAAACAAAAACCAAGCCAGGAAGAATTTTTTATTTTGAGTAATTCCTTCCTGGAATAATTCCCCCAATCAAGTAAGTACTCTTTTGCGCCAAAAACGATAACAGCAATGTTTTGTTTACAGCGATATACATGCACAATAAAAAGCCTTCTATGGAAACGCATACCATATGCACAAATCCATAAAAGGCTTTTTGATTTACAAGAATCTTTTAAGCGCCCAACCGTCAGGCATAATATCATCCGGTTTTTGCTTCACTACAGCACAGGCAGCAGCGCCAGCTTCAACGCTGCATCCAGTCCGGTAGCTAACAGCGCAGCTCCGGCTGCCACCAGAGCCTGCTGTTTCATATCTCCGCGATAAAATACAGCTAACAGAAAAAACAACATAAAATTAATGGCTGCCCACTGCAGCAAAACGGTATCAAACCATCCTTTCAAGAACAGTCCCAAACCTGCCAATCCATACAATACAAGCATAATATTCTGGCGCAATGCAGGACGGCCAAATATTTTTTTCAACAACAAAAAGATTCCGCCTGCTTCCAGCACCGTAACCAATGCTATCATTGCAAACCTTACCACAACGATACCACCCTTTCTCCTCTAAAATCGGCTATATTAAACCATTACTTTTTGCCCTTCACTCCGATTGATTACCAAAATATCTCCGGCGCAAATCACAGTACGGCCATTGGGAATAATGGAGTCACCCTCCCGGCGAACCAATACCACCAGCGTGCCTTTTGGCAGCCGCACCTGCCCCAGTTCTTTTCCGCACCATTCATGCTCCGGTTTTACGATAACCTCTCTTAATTTGATGTTCCGTTCATCTCTGTACGATAACGCACTGAGCACAATCATATCTCCGGCGCGAATGACAGTATCTCCCTGGGGCACCAGCGTTTGTTTATCACGAATAATCATCACCAGCAGACAATCGGGCGGCAATGTTAATTCTTTGATCGGCTGCCCTGCCCATGGGTGAGAAGGCTGTATGGTCAAGCGGATAAAGTCGACATCATCCTCATCACTGTAGTCGGTAAAGGTGCGAAATACGTTGCCGTGAATATCCACCATGTTTAACTTGTAAGATAAAAACGGCAGCAAAGTACCTTGCAGTAAAATAGAAAACAATACGACAAAAAATACAATATGAAACAAATCATTTTCTGTCTGCACACCGCTAACAATGGCCATAATGGCAAATACAATGGAGGCGGCGCCGCGCAGCCCTGCCCAGGACACTAACAGCTGCTGATTCCATTTGGCGCCAAAAGGAGCCAGCAATACAAACACTGCCAGCGGACGGGCCACAAAGGTCAAGAATAATGCAACCAGCAATCCAACCGGAATGACAGAAGGAATTTGAGATGGGAAGGACAGCAAGCCCAGCAGGAAGAAAATTAACATCTGCATCAAACCGGTCACGCCATCAAAAAAATGCACCAATACTTTTTTTTCCGGAATATCGCTGTTTCCCAGCAGCAAACCAACCAGATATGCACTCAAATATCCGTTTCCGTTTAAAACAGAAGGCAGCGCATAAGACAACAAGGCAATGGCTACCACAAAAGCAGCATTAAACCCTTCTGTCTCAAACTCAAAGCGTTTTAACACAAATATCGCCACAACGGCAATCAACAAACCGCAGGATAAACCAAAAAATAACTGGGAAAATACCAATGAAAAAACGGAAGTGTCCCCTCCGCCGCCCATCATAGAAAGCAAAATGGCAGTCAGCATATAGGCGCAGGGGTCATTACTACCACTCTCCACTTCCAACATAGAAGCAGTGCCGTATTTTAAGTTTAACTGCCGGGAACGAAGAATGGAGAACACCGACGCCGCGTCAGTAGAGCCCAGCAATGCGCCCAGCAACAAACCTTCCAGCCAGGAAAAACCTAAAACATAATGACAGAATATTCCCACTAAACCAGCTGTTAAAATAACGCCTAACGTAGACAGCAAAATAGATTTGACCGCTACCGGTTTGGCTTCACTCCATTTGGTGCCGAACCCACCATAAAACATAATAAAAATCAAAGCGATGGAGCAAATCTGTTCAGCAATTTTAAAATCATCGAAATGAATCTTAAGCAGGCCGTCACTGCCAAACAACATCCCTAACAGTATAAAGGCCAATAACATAGGGACTCCGATTTTATCAGAAATCCGATTACACAAAATGCAACCAACAATCACAATCGCAACCAACAACAACATTTGCACCATTGGCATCACTCTCCTTCTTTATTCTATCTTTTCATTGTCAAAATCATAGATGTGATTATACTATTTCTTTCTTCTTTTATGATAAAAATCCTTACAAAACCAAAAAGTTTTCACTGTTTTTTTCTGCAGGCAGCCCCAATCCAAGACCCCAGCAATGCTCCCATTCCATTAAAAATCACATCATCAATGTCACTGACACCACTGCCAAACATCCACTGTAAACATTCAATCCCCAAAGAGAGCAACAGGCCGCACGCCAACACAGTCTGCCAACGCTTTAAACGGTTGCCCAAACAGGGCAGTAAAAAGCCAAAAGGAACAAACCAGAGGATATTTCCGCAAACCGGATAGATAAAATTCCACCATCCCGCATCCAGCTGCTGCCAGGTATAATAGAACGGAATCAGCTGCACCGTAGCGGTATCATGAAGCTGCCAGATATTCTGCCAGTCAATGCCGCTGCGAACCACTGTAATTTGCAGCAATGCTGCCATATACCCTACAAATATACTGCGCGGCCAAAACCATCGTTTTTGCTGCTGCCGGCAGGTTTGGCTCCAGCTCCTTGCCGCAACAGCATATCCCAATAACCAGCACAGTTCCACCGCCAAAGCAAATCGAATTGCCCGAACCGAATAAAGCAAAATACCTTCTAAGCCCATAGAATTCTCCTTTACAGCAGATACAGCAGCAGCATATTCAACCTAATTGAAAAAAAGAGATACCAATATGATATCTCTTTTTCACCATGTCGCTGTATACATTTTACATGCTTCTGTTATTCCGCTTCAGCAGCTGCTTCTTTTTCTAAATAAGTGCCCAAAATGTACCGTAAAATATCGGAACGGCTAATAATACCGGCCAGTTTTCCGTCTTCCAGAACAGGTACTTTTTTAATTTTCTTTTCGCCTAACACTTTGGCAACTTCATCAATATCATAATCGGTTTCTACAGAAACCAGTCTGGTCGTTGCCAGTTCCATAACATTCAGTTCCATTAAATCATGCAATTTCTTTTCAAAAGATTCTGTATCGTACCATACTGTGATGAAGCTTGTCATGTCGATAATCCGAGGATTTTGCTTGGCAATGAACTTCATGATATCACCATCGCTGATAAAGCCCACAACCTGCTGCTTTGCATTTACAATAGGCACACCGCTTGTTTTTCTGTCAACCAGCGCCTGCAGCACATCCTTAATGGTTGCTTCATCAGAAACAGTATATACATCTGTTTTCATGATTTCATTTACTTTTTTATTCATTTCATTATTTTTCTTACTCATAACCATCCACTCCTTCACATTATGTATACATCAATGGTCTTTCTATAGTATAACGCATCTGGAAATAAAATGCTATCTTTTTTCTTAACAGAGCGATAAAATTACCTGCCACGCCTGCAGCTTCTTTTCTCGTTTCATCGTATGCGCCGGACTGGTAGATGGTAACTGCCAATACTGCATCTGCTGCAGCAAGTCCGGAAAATTCCGTTTAAATGTTTGGTAAGCTTTGCCGCCATTAAAACACAGATATCCAATCGAAGGATACTGTTTCAGCAATCCTCGGATATCATTGGGCACCTCATCGGTGATATTGCTGTCCAGACTGCCCTCCCGTTCACAGCTGGCCAGCACATCCCACAAGGCAACGTGATGGCGCAGCAGCAATGCTTTTTTATCGGAATAGCTTTCACTGTAGGGCTCTGCAAACAGCTGAAACATCATCGGCCAGAAAAAATTCTGCTTATGACCATAATATTGCTGCCGCTCCAAGGATACCACACTGGGCATGGAGCCCAACACCAAAACACGACAGTTCTCGTCCGCAATGGGAGCAAAAGAATGTATCACGCAAGTATCTCCCCTTTATTTTGAATCATCAACTGCAAATGCTTGTTCCGTTACACCATCTTCTATTTGCAAAGCAGACGGACAGCCTGCAAACACATCTTCTTCAAGTTTTACGCCTCTGGGAAGCACCACCCTCTGCAAACTGCTGCAATTGGCAAAGGCCCCACGGCCAATCACTTTTACACTTTGGGGAATTTCAATTTCCTGCAATTTTTTACAGCCGTAGAAAGCTTCATACCCTATTTGGACAATGCTTTCCGGAAGTGTTGCCCGCAGCAGCGCTTCACAATCTGCAAAAGCCTGGTTTCCAATTTTTAAAATACCTTCTGCAATCTTCACCGATGTAATACGCCGCCGCTGCATAGCCGTTTCCCGCTTGATACCGTATCGCTGCGGACTGCACACCGCCGGCCCCAGCAACGTAATCATCTGCCCGCCTACCTGACTGGGAACCTGCACCGCGGTGTCCTTGCCCCGATATTGCAGCAGCATAACGGTGCCGTCCCGATTCTTTTTCAGCCCCCATTCCCGCGCCACTTCATCAGGGCTTTTTTCCACTTCTGATAAATCCCAGTCCAGTGTGAGATCCTCCCAGCCGGCATCCCAATCTCCATCTGTTGCTGTATCCAGCTTCTGCTTATACTGAATCAAAGCGGCGGCAGCCTCTGTCTGCTGTTCTGTCAGCAGGATATCCAATACGGTGTCCGCATCCTCTAAAGAAAGGATTTGCTCCCCCATCATAAAATGCAGCAAAGTCCAATGCTGCACTGCAACAGAATAGAGCAGTTTTCGACGGCTGCGAATGTAATCCAGACAGCTTTGATAGAAAGCCTCCTCCAATGGAACATCATGGTACACATCATCAACAAAGGCCAGGACCGCACTTTGGCGCACTGCTTCCGGCAATTTTGCCGGATCCATTCGGGTAAGCCGCACAGAGGCAGTATCGGCAAAACAGCCTCTGCCCAAACTTACTTGCTGACTCTCCAGCTGAATTTGCAGATTTTGGCATTCATCAAAAGCACGGTCACCAATGCCGGTTACCGACGCAGGAATGGTTATTTGCTTCAATTTGCGGCAATTTTGAAAAGCGCGCGCTTCAATCTGTTCTAAACCGTCAGGCAGCTGCACACTGGCAATGCTGCTGCAATTGCGAAACGCATCTACACAGATTTTGATTGTATCAGAACGCAGTACAACGTCGGTAACCATCCCTTTTGCAAACAAAGCCAGTTTTCCCGCGTAAACAACACCTTCCAGATGCTGCTCCAGCCAGGCAGTTCCCCGCAGCCCGTCCCGTCCCACAGTACACAGACTGTCCGGAAAGGCGATTTCTGCCAACTGCACACAGTCCAAAAAAGCCATCCGATCTAATAACCGCAGCCCTTCCGGCAACACCATCTGCCGCAAGGAACGGCACCGTTCAAAGGCCGAATACCCAATTTGTTCTACACCTTGAGGCAGTTCTGCCCGTTCCAGCTTTTCACAGCCGCAAAAAGCCTGGCTGCCAATTTTACGGACACCCGCCGGAATTACCACCTGCTTTAATGCCGGATTATCCCGAAACGCACCATACCCAATCTCCTGAATCCCTTCCGGCACAACAACGCAAGCAGCATCACCGCAATATTGTTTTAATACGCCCTGCTCTATCACAAATTCCTGTTTCATACCGATTACGCCTCCGGTGTCAGATCCAAGTCCAACAAATCCAGCTCCTCTATAATTTTCTTCTGCCGTTCATAAAACATCAATTCCTTGTTGTGGGCAAAGTACCGTTCACAACCGTATTCACTGATATATTTGGCTGTATAATAATTGGCTGTCAGCTCTGTCACCAAAAGCAGCAGTTCATGGCCATCGGGGAACACTTCCTCACAAAATGCAAACAGATTATCCAATAAAACGCCTTTCTCTTTGCCGGCCTGTTTTAACCGCTTCACATGGCTGTCAAATTCCATCTTTAACAGCGCAAAGGCTTGCATTCCATCGTTCTCATTGGCAATCTTGTCGCAGCCAGCTTCCAGAAACGCCAACAATGCTTCCCGCTGCTGTTGCCCATCGGTAGTGATACTGCCCGATTTTCGCCCATTTTCCAGCTTGTCTTTTTCAATCTGCAGCAATTGTTCCAGCACAGCCAATGGCTGCTGACCACCACGGGCCGCCTGTCCATAAAATTGCTTCAGCACCTGCATCAGCTGTTCCAGAACCCGTTTTCCATGAATCACTTCTTTCACTTCCGCAGTAACCGCATCCAATAACAACCCCAGCAGAGAAAGCCGTTCATCAAATCCGGCCTGCATGGCCCGTTCTTTAATGGTTTCACTGACATCACCAGCCAGAATCTGATCCACCTGATAATCACTGCGATACTTATTAAACAAATCATAATAAGCAGCAAAGCGTTTTGCGATCTTTTCATCCTGCAAATACTGTCTTACCAAATCCTCATCCACCACAAGCCCATGCTGCTCATAAAGAGTCAGCATCTGACTTAAATCATCCCAGCCGCGGGCTGTCACAAACCGTTTCCCGTCAATGGTAGATTCAATTTGATAAAAATCTGCCTTCCGAATTTCCAGATAGGTCAGCACTGCAGCATGCACACCGGTTTTGTAGGCATATTCCTTCCACACATCAAAGTCCGGCTCCACATCCACCCGCTTCAGACGGTCCCAGGTAACAATGTCAAATTCACGCACAGAATTGTTATATTCCGGCGGATTGCCTGCCGTTACCACAACCCAGCCGTCCGGCACCCGATGGCGGCCAAATACTTTATACTGTAAAAATTGCAGCATAATAGGCGCCAGTGTTTCCGACACACAATTGATTTCATCTAAAAATAAAATGCCTTCTTTTACCCCGGTTTCTTCCATCATATCATAAATAGCAGCAATAATTTCGCTCATGGTATATTCGGATACCATATACTCTTTTCCGCCATAATTTTTGTGAGCAATGTACGGCAGCCCCAAAGCACTCTGCCGCGTATGATGGGTCATAGAATAGGACAGCACACCCACGCCCAATTCCCCTGCTACCTGTTCAATAATGGCCGTTTTGCCAATCCCCGGAGGCCCCATCAGAAAAATCGGTCTTTGTTTATATAACGGCATTACATAATTGCCTCTTGCATCCTTGGTAAAATATGCTGTCATTGTATTTTTAATCTGTTCTTTGGCTTGTTTAATATTCATACGATACCCCTTTCCTCCTGTTACAGTTCATAATTCTGCAGTACCAGCTTAATGGCCCATGCCGGCACTTTTGGCACCTGATAATCATCTTTTACAAATACGAACGCAGTCTGATAGCCCGGCTGCCGTTCAGGAAACACGCCCTCGCCGTCAGTAAAATAAATCAGCCCTTTCAAATTAACAAACTTATGCTGGCTGATCATCTGGTCTACATGACGGAATACCGGACGAAAATCAGTCCCGCCGGAACCTTTTAACGTCATATTGGCCAGATACCGCTCAAATTCTTCTCTGTTGGTAATATGCACATCTTCCTGAATTACCGCATCACACTGAATAATGTGCAAATTAATTTTAGAGAAAAAATTTTCCTGCTGCATCAATATATTATAGGTTTTCTGTACAAAACTCTGCACCTGCTCCCCACTGACAGAACCAGACGTATCAATGGCAATAACAAATTCTTTAATCCGTTTCACTTCTTTGTATTCCAACGGTTCAATCAAAGGAATCTTTTGATAAAGTTGTAATCCATAGGTATAAAAAATATAGTCAAATTCATCATCATTGACCTGCATCACTTCCCCTAAGGAAGCAAATTTTTGTAAAAATCTGGCATAATCATATTTTTCCCGATTCACCGATTCCAGGTTTTGCATAAGTCCCAACGCCCTGTCGCCCGTTTTTCTGGAGAATGTCTCCAAATCCATCTGAATCTGCTGAGAAATCTGATCCCATTGCCGCTGCAATTGCTTGCGCTGTGCCATGCGGTCAGCATCAAAGGGTGAATTTGGATCATCACCAATCTTGCCGTCTTTGTCAGAATCACCGGCCTCTTTGGTGGAACGCTCGCCCCCTTCATCCAGCTCATCGGTTACTGATGCAATATACCACGCTTCATGCTCATCGGTCCAAAATCGTCTGCCCCAATGAATGAGCGTATCTTCATCGGGATAGTGCCGCAGCAGATAATGATAAATTTTTTCGGCAGTTAACTGCCCTGCCGCCTTTCGTATGGGCTCTAATATTTCCTGCTGCTGCTGTTCCCGTTTTACACAGGTGCAGTCCAAACCCAGTTCGGTAATCATATTTTCTACTGCCATATCACAGGCCAGATTCCATATGGTCTGATTGATGCGCAAATCCACATAAAAATGCTGAAACACACAATGCAGCACCACATGCAGATAGCTGCGCACCGGCATATTTTTTTCATTGGCGTACATGTGTAATATATAAACCGGATCATACAGCATCCGCGCACCATCGGTAGCCAGCGGCCACGTAGACGGAATCAGTTCCAACCGGCTCAGCGCCGGATTAATAAACCGCAGTTTCACCGCCAGCGTATCCCGGCATAAGTGCATAACCTCCTGTGCCAATCCTTCTATTTTTTCTACTTGTACCATATCTGGTATCAGCATCGCAGCACCTCCCTCTCTTATCTTATCATTCTTATCTGATTTATACCCTCTTTTTTCTGTTTTGAATACAAAATTCAAAAAATAGATACCATTCCATAAATCATTTGGTTAATCACATTGTTTCGTATGAAAGATTGCATGGTCGGCTTGTCCTATCTTTGCCTATCCCTCCGTATTTCGGACAATCTTTTGTATGTCTGCTTCGGTTTGGATTTCATCCACCTCAGCTTAGACATACGGCAAGATTGTTCGCTCTAAGTCGGAATTTTGGCAAAGGATAGGCCAGCCTCATACACGCAACCCAGGGAGATGTTTTGTTGCCGTTGTCGAGATTGAAACGGATAGCTGCGCAGTCTGTCTGGCTGAGCTGGACGCAGTCCAAAGTGAAGCAGACCGACAAGCAGATGTCCGGTGAACGAGGGCAGGCAACAAACAGTCTCCCGACAATGCAGTATCGCAAACAAAATTGTTTCACGTGAAACACTCTTAATTAACTAAACTTATATGCAAAACAGTTATACGTTCAAAAAAGCTGCCCGCCCATAAAAACATCTGATTCTTTACTTTTTCAGTTGACAATGACGTTGCGTTATCCTCTATAATACTTAACGGTATGTATGATGAGAGGGGGCTTTTACATGCCGGAGCATACAGAAGAAGAATACATGACAGTGGGTGAACTGGCTGAACGAGTCGGCGTTACTGTGCGCACCATCCAATATTACGACCAGGAAAACCTGCTGAAGCCTTCCGCCAAAGGAAGCCGTAATCAGCGGCTCTATACAAAAAAAGATCAGGATAAACTGTATAAAATACTCTGCTTCAAGTTTATGGGATTGTCGCTGACCGAAATCCGTCAAAGTCTGAACGGATTTGACGCCACTGAAGAAGTTAAACTTTTGCTGGACAAAAAAATCAACGATGTAGAAAAGGAAGTTTCTGCATTGATGAAACGGTTCGCCACATTAAAAAATCTCAGCGAAACGGTAAAATCCGACCAGGCCGTCAACTGGCAGCATTATGCCCATGTCATCGAGCGTTTTCAGGACGAAGGAAAATATATCTGGAAACTGAATTGCTCCTTTGAAGAAAACGCCTATCGGGAAAACGAAACAGAGCAGCAGGAACTGATGGAAAGCCACGAGCAAAAGCAGAAAACAGTGGCCCAATGGCACAAACTGATTGCCGATGCCATCCGCCTGTTACAGCAGAATGAACCGCTGAACAGTGCCAAAAGCCAGGAAATTGCCCAACGCTATCTGGCTATGGAAAAAGAGGTTGGCGCCGTTTCCCGCAAAACCAACCATCACGATTTTGTCATTTTTGATTCTGCAGAAAAAAGCAGTGTTTATGACTCTTTTCATGAACTCCGATTTGAAGTCAACGAATTTCTGCAGAACGTTGTAAAAAATTATCAAAAGACACAAGGAGAATAACAATGATTGTATCATGGATGACCACAAACCAATGTAACTTAAAATGCAGCCACTGCTATCAGGACGCCGGCAACCAAAAAGATGCCGAGCTGACCACCGCAGAAGGCAAAAAACTGATTGACGAGATTGCCCGCGCCGGCTTTAAAATTATGATTTTCAGCGGCGGTGAACCGCTCATGCGCCCCGACATTTATGAACTGGTGGCTTATGCAGCATCCAAAGGTCTGCGTCCGGTGTTCGGCACCAACGGCACCCTTATCACCAAAGAAGTAGCCCGCAAATTAAAAGACAGCGGCGCTGCTGCTATGGGCATCAGCCTGGACAGCCTGGACGAAGAAAAACACAACAAATTCCGCGGTGATGCCAACGCTTACGCCAGTACCATTCAGGGTATGAAAAACTGTCGTGAAGCAGGTCTGCCATTCCAGATTCACACCACCATCATGGATTGGAACAAGCATGAAATCTGCGACATCATCGACTTTGCGGTAGAAATGGGCGCAATGGCAGAATATATCTTCTTCCTGATTCCGGTAGGCCGCGGCGTTTATATTGAAGACACTGCCGTAGAAGTGATGGAATACGAAAACCTGCTGCGCACCATTATGGAAAAACAGAAACAGGTATCTATCCCAATCAAACCAACCTGCGCACCGCAATTTACCCGTGTTGCCAAACAGCTTGGCGTTGATTTGGATCCTCGCTTTACCCGCGGCTGTCTGGCTGGTCTTACCTATTGCATTATCAGCCCCATCGGTAAAGTACGCCCTTGCGCTTACATGGTGGAAGAAGCCGGCGATGTACACGATACTCCATTTGACCAAATCTGGAACAACAGCCCGTTATTCCAGCAGCTGCGCACCCAGGACTACAAAGGCGCCTGCGGAAAATGCGGCTATAAAGGTATCTGCGGCGGCTGCCGCGCCCGTTCTGCATATTATCACGACGGCGACATTATGCAGGAAGACAGCTACTGCGCTTTTGGCAAACAGTTGCTGAAATAAGCATTGCTTGCACTAAAAAACTACACAGAGAAAAGGAACATACAAATGCAAAAAAAACGTACTTTTATCTCCATGGTATCCCTTTGTCTCATTGTCTGTCTTTGCCTTGCGGGCTGCGGCAGCACCGCAGCGCCGCAAGATGCAGAACAGCAAACGACAAATGATGACAATTCCTATACCTTTACTGATGCCCTCGGTCAGGAAATTACCGTCAATCAGCCGCAGCGTGTAGTTGCCCTGATGGGCAGCTTTGCCGAAATCTGGCTGTTAGCCGGCGGCGGCGACACATTGGTCGGCGTTACCGACGATGCCTTTGACGGCCGTGACCTGGAGCTGGCTGATGATATTGCAGTGGTGGGCAAATTCCAGACACCCAATACAGAAGAAATTCTGGCGCTCGATCCCGATCTGGTGCTTTTATCTGCCGAAACCACCGGTACCGACAGCCACGTTGCCCTAAAAGATGCCTTGAGCAGCGCCGGTATTACAGCTGCTTATTTCAGCGTAACCCACTTTGAAGATTATCTGGCCATGCTGAAAACCTGCACCGAGATTACCGGAAACACAGAAGCGTATCAGACAAACGGCCTGCAGGTACAGGAAAATATCAATACCATCATTGCCGATAACAAACTGGAAGACGAACCGTCTGTGCTGCTGATGATTACCTACTCCGGCGGTATCCGGCCGCAGCGTTCCGACACCATGACCGGAAAAATGCTGGCCGATTTGGGCTGTCACAACATCATTGATGACTATCCCAGCCTGCTGAAAGATTTCAGTGTGGAAGCCATCATAGAAGCTGATCCCGACTACATTTTTGTAATTCCTATGGGAAATGATGAAGCTGCTGCACAAAAAAATCTGACAGAAAGCATCGAAAGCAATCCGGCCTGGAACAGCTTAACCGCAGTACAAAACGGCCATTATATCCTGCTGCCAAAGGATAAATTTTTGTATAAGCCAAATGCAAGATGGGCAGAAAGCTATGCTTACCTTGCAGACTTGCTCCATGTCTAATCAGCAAAAGGGCTGGTTGATGCTGCTGTTCACCATAGCTTTGACCATACTGTCTGTTATGCTGGGGATTTGCCTGGGTTCCAACCAGGTTTCTCCAGCCTCTTTTTTACAGGCGGTTCTCTCCGGTGATACCAGCGACCCGGCATACCGTATTGTTGTGCATATCCGGCTTCCCCGCGTGCTGGGGGCATTGCTGGCAGGTAGTGCTCTGGCTGTATCCGGGGCTATTTTACAAGCTGTGCTCAACAATCCGCTGGCCAGCCCCAATATTATCGGGGTCAATACAGGGGCAGGACTATTGGTTCTATTGTGTTCTGCATTGTTTCCGTCCCTTTATTATCTGCTGCCCCTTGCCGCCTTTTTGGGCGCATTGCTGACTGCGCTGCTTATTTTTGCCCTGGCCATGGGAAACGGCGTTTCCAAAATCACACTGGTACTGACCGGTATCGCCATGAGCAGCATTCTGGGCGCCGGCATGAACTGCATTATGATTTTGTATCCCGATGCCTACATCGGCGCCAGCACCTTTTTGGTGGGCGGACTGGCCTCGGTTACCTTAAAAAGCCTGCAATTTCCCGTTGTTTATATTGCAGTCGGTCTGGTGCTTGCCATGCTGCTGCGCCGTGATATGAATATCGTTTCGTTAGGCGAAACCGCCGCCCGCTCCCTGGGTATGAATCTGACCCGGATTCGGTTTTTACTCATTGTCACCTCTGCCATTCTGGCCGGTGCAGCTGTCAGCTTTTCGGGCCTTCTGGGCTTTGTCGGGCTGATTGTCCCCCACGCCATTCGCTTTTTGATTGGCAACGACAATCGGTTTCTGATTCCGGCCAGCGCCTTTGGCGGCGCAGCCTTTGTCACCCTTTGCGACCTGGCGTCCCGCATGGCCTTTGCACCTTACGAGCTGCCCGTCGGCATTCTCTTATCCTTTATCGGCGGCCCGTTCTTTATTTATCTGGTTATTCGCAACAGGAGGAACTACTATGATTGAACTGCGTGACATTTGCTTTTCTTATCCGGGACAGCCTCCGCTCTTACAGCAAATCAATACCAGCTTTGCAGAGAAAAAAATTACAACCATTTTAGGCCCTAACGGCTGCGGAAAAAGCACCCTGCTGAAAATTGCCTGCAAGCTGCTCTCCCCTTCTGCGGGAACCATCCTGTTGGACGGACAAAACATACAGCAGATGAAAAACAAAGCCTTGGCCAAACGAATTGCATTGCTGAGCCAAACCAATCACCCGCCGGAAATTCCGGTAAAAGATCTGGTCACCTACGGCCGCTATCCCCATCAGCGTTACGGACAGGGACTGACCCAACAGGACCATATCATCATCAATCATGCTCTGCGGCAGGTAAAAGCCGACACCTATCAGCAGCGCATGGTAAGCCATCTGTCCGGCGGTCAGCGGCAGCGGGCCTACATTGCCATGGCCTTGGCGCAAGATACCGATATTATCTTTTTAGATGAGCCCACCACCTATCTGGATATCAATATCCGCTTTGAAATTATGGATCTGATTCGTTCCTTAAATCAGGCAGGAAAGACCATTATCATGGTGCTGCACGACCTGAACCTGGCGCTGGAATACTCCGACACCATCATCTTAATGAACCAGGGACAGATTCAGACCGAAGGCACGCCGCAGCAAGTAATTGCCACCGGTTTGCTGGACGACGTATTTCAAATTAAAACCCATGTCTTTGAAGAAGACGGCAAACTTTTTTATCATTTTACACAAAAGCCGTAACCTATTTTTTACAAGGGCATCCTGCCGGCAGCTTTCGTTTTTTTGCCAAACGCCGGAAGGGATGACAACGCATCAGAGAACACAGTTCAAAAAGCCGTCAAACAGAAAAGGGGCGCGAACAGTTCATCGACTGTCCGCGTCCCTTTTCTAATTGTGTTCAATGAAATTATGGAGCATGGCTGCGACTTCGGCGCGGGTGGCAGTGCCCTGGGGATCAAGTATGCCGCCGCCCTTGCCGTTCATCAGACCAATGCCCACCGCCCATTTCACAGCGTCCTGCGCCCACGGCGAGATTTCTCCTGCGTCGGTAAAGCCGGACAGGCCGCCTGCGGCGGTTACGTCATAGCCCTTATAGTTGGCATAGTTGCAGAACATCGCCGCAAGCTGTTGACGGGTTACGGGGTCATTGGGGCCGAACAGGTTGTTGCCGTAGCCGCTCATAACACCGCTCTGCCGAGCCCATGTCACCGCGTCATAGTACCAAGAGCCATACTCCACATCGGTGTAATTGTTCCGGCCCTCCACAGCGGGGGAGCCGTCCAGCCGGCAGAAGATGGCTGCCATCTGTGCGCGGGTGGTGTTGGCGTTTGGTTCAAAGGCGGCGATACTGGTGCCGGACATCAGGCCCTTTTCATAGACAAACATCGCATCGCCATAAAACCAATCGCTCTCCTTAACGTCGGTAAAGGGGTTGCCGCCCCTACTCGGATTTTCCTTTGCGAATACCGCCTCAATGGTATGCCCTTTCTGCACGTCCTCAAAGGTATAGCTTTCTACCGCGCCCACGCGCTTTCCGTCCGCCAACACATAGGAAATACGATAGCCGCTGTCCGGGGTGATGGTAAAGATCTTGTCCCCGCTCTCCCGGACGCTGACACTGCCGGACGGGGAGATGGAGCCGCCCGCTCCCGCACTGGCGGTGATGGTGAAATAATCATAGCTGGTGCCGCCACCGCCGGAGCTGTTCCGAGTCCACTTGGCGTACAGGATCGTTTTTTCTGTAACGGTATTGGTGTCAAAATTCCAAGCCGTCGTGCAGTCCGCGTCCTTGTACCAGCCGCCGAAGGTGTAGCCGTCTGCTGTCGGGGCGGTGGGCTGGGTGATATAGCCGTTCTTGAGGACAAGGGTTTCCTTCGGGGCCGTCCCGTGCCCATTTGCGTCAAAGGTCACGGTATAGAACTGGCGGACAGTGCCGTTCACCCGGCTCTCCGGTTCGATTTTGCCGCCGTCTACCACATCTATCGTGCCATTGTTGGTGATGGTGACGCCATCCGGAATGGTCAGTGTGGCTCCGTTGGGGATAGTGAGGGTGTAGCCGCTGGGAATGGTGAAGCTGTCGGTCAGGGTGACCTTGCCGTACACAAAGCCCTGGGCGCCCTGGAAGATCACGCCGCTCCAGCCGGAGGTGTCGTCATCATCGCCGATTTCGTTGCCGACGAGGTTGCTGCTGGCGAAAATCACGGCGTTGCCGGTGGCGGAGTCAGTGCTGGTGCTGAATGTGCCGTTGTCTGTCGCCGCATGTCCGCCGCCGATACCGGCACCATTGTAACCTTGGGCGGCAACGGTGGCCTGCACGATGCCGCCGGTGATGATGACTGTGCCACCCGTGCTCTCCCAGCCACCGCCAATGCCGGCGCCGCCGCCAGCGCCAGTAGCCGTCACGATGCCGCCGGTGATGGTGATCGTTTCTCCAGGACCAGTGCTACCCGCACCGCCGATGCCTGCACCGGAGTTGCCGGTAGCGGTAACAATTCCGCCGTTGATCGTCACATTTCCGCCACTACCGTGGTCGCCTCCGCCAATACCAGCGGTACTTCCGATAACGGTCACGACGCCGCTATCAATGACGACAGTGCCGCACCCCTCGTTTCCATTGCCGCCAATGCCCGCACTTTTCACTTCTCCTTTTACAGACAATTTGCCGCAAGAGGCTTCCAAGCATTTGTGCGTATCTGTTTCAGAACATTGGATATTGAGTTCAGCGCCAACGGGAACATGGATGCCAGCACAGCCGGAACTGTTTCCGCTAAGGTCACTGCTGTCCCAGGTTCCCCCCTCCAGGCTACTCGTTGAGTTGGTGGGCAAAATCAAGGTCAGTTTGGAGCCGGAGGAAAGATCAATCGCACTCGTTTGCTGCGGCGCTTTGATCTCCACCCCATCCAGAGTGATGGTCGCCGTGGCGCTCTGGGCGATCACGATGCGGTCGCTGGTGGGGTCGGTGCCCCCGTTCGACATGGAAATGGTGATGTTAGCGCCATTGTTGACGGTCAGCACGCCATCGGAGTAGGTATAGGCGGTGCCTGATGAACCGCCGGTGATGTTGAACGCCCCGACTACCGTGTTGTTATTGAAGTTGTTGGTCGTGACATTGACTGTGCCGTGATTGACGAATGTCCCACCATTTCCAAGCGTCCCCGCTCCGGTGATGCTGCCGTAGTTGGTGAGCGTCGTGCCGGAGGGGACGGTCAGGGTGGTCCCGCTGGGGATGTTCACGGTCACGCCTGCGGGGATGGTGAGGTCGTCCGGCAAGGTCAGGCTTCCGTAGACCTCGTAAGTATTGCTGCCGGTACTGGGCTTGATGCCCGCACCATTGTCGACATTTTCACTTCCATGTCCACCGCCAATATCAAGAGAGCCGCTGCTGTTCTGCACGCCGGTCAGGATGATGACTGTACCTCCGGCTCCGCCAGTTGCGCCGGTGCCGCTGCCATCGCTGCCGCCGATGTCCTGGGCTTTACCGTTGCCGGAGCCAATGCCACCCGTGACTGTAATAACCCCGCCCAGAAGGAGAACTGTGCCGCAGGGCTGGCCAGTAGAACTTCCTGCACTGGTTATCGTAATACCTCCGCCGATCCCAACGCCTCCGAAACCAGTTGTAGATGAACCGCCTTGAATCGTTAATTTCGCACAGCTGCTACCGCAAATATGGCCGCTATCGTCCCCGGCCGCTGCACACAGAACGGTCAGCGCAGCATTCTGCGGGACGTGGATGCCGGGGGCGCCGCTATCTGTTGTGCCGGCGGCGCCTGCCAGGGTGTTCACGGCGTTTTGGGGCAGGGTCAGCGTCAGGCTGGAGTGGTCGGACAACTCGATAGCACTCTTGCCGTTCGGGGCGCTGATATTTACCCCTTCCAGCTTCAGGTCGGCATTGACATTTTCCGCAATCACGATCTGCCCGGTGATGGGACTTTCCGCAGTTCCTCCGGAGATGGTCAGGGGTGTATTGTTATTGATGGTCAGCGTATCATTGTCAAGTTCGTAGTCCGTTCCGCTCTCGCCGCCCCCAACTGTAAAGCCGCTGTCCGCCAAAGTATTTGTCATTCCATTGAACACTGCAAACAGGCCGTCAAAAATCTCCGCGCCGGTGACTTCCTGTTGTCCCTCGTCGGTCAGGGCCTCGTATGCTTCATAGGCCGCCTGCAGGTCGGCATAGACCGCATCCTGTTCCTCCCGGCTCATAGCGGCCAGCGCCTCCGCCGTGGGGAGGGCATCAATAAGGGCCTGCACAGATAGCAGCGCCGGTTGGTGTTCACATAGGCCGCCTATGGCTTGTTCGCTGTTCCGTACGCCCTCGGCAGATACCACCTGGGGGCAGAGTGAAAACAGCATAGCACAGCAGAGCAGCAGGCTCAATAATCGTTTCTTCATTTTCATCTGTTCTGATTTCCTTTCATATATTTATTTTTTACAGATAGACACAAAAAGGACGCATCCCGTCCGTGGAAAACCCACAGGCAGAACGCGCCCTTCGGATAGAGCGTTTCAGCCTTATTTGCACAGCAAAAAAAGACAGACTTATGCTGTCTGTCTGTCTGTCTGTCTGTCTGTCTGTAAGTGTATTGCGGAGTTTCAAGCATGTCAACCCCCTTTTTGTTCAAGAAACAGGCAGATTAGATAGGACATCCGCCCATACATTTGCATAGGTCTATATCAAATACATTTTACAAGAATACCCTGCAAAAAGCAACTGTTATCCCCACCTGTTCCAAAAAGTTTTTTAATTGCTACCCTGCACCCCATCCATCAAAACATTTCGCCAAAATCGCTAAGAGGGCAATATCTTTGCAGAAAGTCCACCTCTGGATGAACTGTAGCAAACGTATTTTATGAAGCTGGACGCAGTCCAAAGCGACAAAAATACGTGCAGCTGCTGTCCAGAGCAGCGTGTGGACACTGCAACAGATATTGTCCGATACATTATATATTATTTAACTCCTGCTGTTTGCCATTTCATTTGGTTAATAACGATGTTTCACGTGAAACAATTTTATTTGCGATGCTACATTATCGGGAGACTGTTTGTTGCCTGCCCTCCTACCATGGATAAATTCTTACCCTTTGCGATTCATTTGGTCAATAACGGTGTTTCACGTGAAACAATTTTGTTTACGATACTGCATTATTGGGAGAATGTTTGTTGCCTGCCCTCGTTCAACAGACATCTGCTTGTCGGTCTGCTTCACTTTGGACTGCGTCCAGTTCAGCTAGACAGACTGCGCATCTGTCCGTTTCAATCTCGACAACGGCAACAAAACATCTCCCTGCTTTGCGCACATAAGGCTGACCTATCCTTTGCCAAAATTCCCAATTGCAGCGGTCTTGTTTTCATTGAGCTGAACGGAGTCCCAAGTGGAAGAAACAATTATCTTATCATAGTTTCACCCAATCTATCACAACATTTCGCCAAAATCGCTAAGAGGGCAATATCTTTGCAGAAAGTCCACCTCTGGATGGACTGCGGCAAACGTATTTTATGGAGCTGGACGCAGTCCAAAGCGACAAAAATACGTGCTGCTGCTGTCCAGAGCAGCGTGTGGACGCTGCAACAGGTATTGCCCGATGAAGCTGCCTGTTCTCTACACTTAACCGGATTGCTTTCTCACAATCTTCTGCAAAATCGCTACACCATCCACCATTCCGGTACAGCTGCGGCAAAAAACTAACAAATTTTTATTGTGTTAGCTAATTTGTTAGCTAACTTATTTGTGTCAACCAATAGGGTTGCAGCGCAAAAACTAACATAGCTAACGTAGCTAACCACTTTTGAGGGCTCCTATATAAAAAAAATAAAACATAACTGTTCTTTCTATCTTTTATATACTATCTTATCTTTTATATATTGTTTTATCTTTTATATACTATATACTATCTTATTTTTATATATTATCTTATCTCTATATACTTATCTTATCTTTCATAATACATATATTATTTCATTTTTTTATAAAGTGTCTGTCCTCCGGAAAATTGGTTAGTTTTGTTAGCTTTGGCTTAACCATGGGATTTGCACGTTAGTTTTTCGTTAGTTTTTTGTTAGTTTTTTGTTAGCTTTTTATATGATTCCTCTATCACCATAACAAACCAGTGAAGACAGCAGAACGCTTATCCAAATCATTGAAACCTTATAATAAAATCGTCTTTAACCTATCTACAAAAAAACCTCATTTTTCTTTACAAAATCAAAATCTTATTAACACAAACTCTATATAAAATCCCTTGACCTTAATACGAATTCGTACTATAATCCCTTATGCCAAATCAATACGAATTCGTATTATACGAAAACAAAGGGGGAACTGGATAATGAGCGGCCATGAAAAAAACATCAGAAAAATTATGATTTCCGTAAATATCATTGATGGCATTTGCGAACTGTTAGCAAAAAAAATAGGCGTTAAAGAAAATACATTAACTTTGTTTTATGCGCTTGATGACGGAAATCCGCACTCACAGAAAGAAATCTGTGAAAAATGGCTTATACCGCGAACAACTTTGAATACCATTGTAAAAGAGTGCATTCAAAAAGAATATATATTTTTAAATGAAGACAATGGAAAAAAAGAAAAAGAAATCTGCCTCACTCCCAAAGGGCAACTATTCGCCAAAGATATTTTGCAACAGGTTTACGAAATTGAAAAACAGGCAATGGAACGGACATTGCTTGAAACTTCGCCCGATTTTATCCATGGGCTGGAACTATTTACAAAACAGTTGCAAAACGAAGCAGAGCAATTTATAAACAAATAAAAAATAAGGAGTATTGGATATGGAACAGATTATGTATCGTGAATTGCAAAAAAAAGACTATCCGGCAATCGAGCATTTAATTGCAAGCAGCTTTGGTCTTTCTCGTTATCTGCCAGATGAACAAACACTTGCCTATATGAAACATGCTTATTTGCAAGGATGCCTTGCGGAACAAACTTTCTGCAGAATTGCGGAGCATAACGGAAAAGTGGTTGGCGTGATTATGGGCAAAGCGGATAATCATTATAAACTACATCAGCATATTGCTCCCTTTTGTACTGCACTCTGGTATAACCTGCGAATGGAATTGGCAGCCAAGCGCAAAGGTATCAACACAAAGGACTACCAACAGCTTCATAAAATATATCATGATTTTTTGAAAGAAAGCAGCACCTCATACGATGGAACACTATCTTTATTTGCCGTTGATGCAACTTGCAGAGGATTTGGAATTGGAACTGCGCTTTTGAATCATATGCAGGAATATTATCATTCCTGCGGTGTAAAAAAAATCTATCTTTATACAGATTCCACCTGTAATACTGGATTTTATGACAGACATGGATTTTTGCGCACAGCACAAAAAGATTTAATTATGAAGCAAGACAATCAACCATTCAAACTGAATGTCTATCTGTACGAAAAAACATTTGCATAAGAAAGCAGAGGCGATTTGTGTGCAATTACGGATTGTACAAATAAATGAAAATTTTGAAGCATTATCACAGATAAAAGCGCTTTACATCTCAGCATTTCCCGAAAACGAACGTCGCCCATTGATGCCTCTTATAAAGGATAAAACCGGACATGGTGAAGTACTGGCTTTTTATGATGATGCCATTTTTTGCGGGTTTGCCTGTCTGCTGACCAATAAAGACATATGCCATATTATATATTTGGCAGTTAAAGATTCGTTACGCGGAAAAGGTTATGGTTCAGCGATTCTTACTGCAATCACTGAATTAAAACCAAACAAAAAAATTATTGTCGACATAGAAGTTGAAAATAAACATATGGCAAATAATGAACAACGCTGTAAACGCAAATATTTTTATCTGCATAACGGATTTCAAGAAACGGAAGTCAACTATCAATGGAGACAGGAATCCTATGAAATTCTTTCCATTGGCGGCAAGATTGCTCCAAAAGATTTCCGCGCATTTTGGGAAGATATTTATTCTTCATCGGATGCTCTGACAATTTATTGATCCAAACAGTTCATGCTGTTTTTCTTTGTAAAACGGTATGAACTGTTTCCCTTTCGGTTTCAACTATGTATAAATAGTTACGTCATAAACCATATGTACTCCCTCTTGCGTATTTCTGGAAAAAAAAGTATAATAAATTTATTCTGAATTTATTTTTATGTTTCGGAGGAATTTCCTGATGAAGTTTTATACCTACAAAACAAAAGATACCGGAAAAGAGGAACTGGCCATCGGTTATGCATACAATGAGGAGCTCCTTTATCCACTCAGTCAGTTTGATATGGATTTTTCTGATATGACCGACCTGATTACCAGAATCACGCCGGCAGAGCTGCAAATTTTAAATCTGGCCAGCCGCAAGGAGGAACTCCGGTTTCTGAAAAAAGACGGCGTCATTGCCTGTGCGCCCATCACCCATCCCCGGCAGGATATTATTTGTTTGGGCATCAACTATTTGGCCCATGCAGAGGAATCGGCCCGATATAAAAAAGAAGCCTTTGGCGGCGAACGGCCCTACCCTATCTATTTTTCCAAACGGGTAAATGAGGCGGTAGCCCATGGCGGCATCATACCGGCCTGCCAGCAGCTGGTGGACAGTCTGGACTATGAAGTGGAACTGGCGGTTATCATCGGCAAAGATGCAAAAAATGTCAGTCGGGAACAGGCCTACGATTATGTATTCGGCTACACCATTATGAATGATGTCAGCGCGCGCAATTTGCAAACCAGACACAAACAATGGTATTTTGGCAAAAGTTTGGACGGTTTTACCCCATTGGGGCCTTGTATCGTTACCATTGATGAATTTCAAACACCGCCGGAACTGGCCATTAAAAGCTATGTCAACGGTCAATTGCGGCAGGACAGCAATACCAACCTGCTGATTTTCGATATTGCCCATGTGATTTCCGAATTGTCCCAGGGCATGACCTTAAAAGCCGGCACTATCATTGCCATGGGGACACCGGCCGGTGTGGGCATGGGATTTGAACCGCCAAACTTTTTGAAACCCGGCGATACCGTTACCTGTGAAATTGAACAAATCGGGCAGCTGACCAACCATATTCAATAAAATGCTCATCTGCTTTCACTGATTCAGATAACGATACAGCCTTAAATACTGCATTGTGACAAAGGGCGACAGCATTGTTTGCTGTCGCCCTTTAATTACCCATTTGCAAAGCCGGACGGGGCAGTAGGCGGCGGGCATAGCCCGTTCATCTTGACTGCCCGCTGCTTCGGCTGGATTTGCTACTTACGATATTTAATCAGAAAAATAAAATAAATCCTCAAACTTTTTATCAAGAGCAATACACAAAATGAGTGCAAGCTTAGCCGTGGGGTTAAACTGCCCCGTTTCAATCGAACTAATGGTATTACGAGAGACACCCACCATTTCGGCAAGCTGAGTTTGAGAGAGTTTGTATTCTGCTCTTGCTTCTTTCAAATGATTTTTTAATACCAACTTATCATCCATAAATTCCACCGCTTTACAAAATCGTGGAAGATACAATCAGTTCATAGATGTAGTATCCAGACATTATGAATACCAATATCGTATAGGTGATTGCTATCACAAGCTCGTGCTTACGGTGAAGTTTAATATATTTCACCCAGTTAGTCGTCATATTTGTACTAAAAACAAGTGCCCATAACCCCCAGTTGATACCTCCGCCAACAAATATCTGCGTCACGAAAAAGATAGCCGCCAAAATCATTTGAACTATAACTGCGTTATTACTTGCCTGTTTTAAGACTTCTTGCTCGTATACATCCTTGTTCTTATTTTCTGCTCTGCTTTTTGCTAAAATTTTTTCCTTGTCCATAATAGAAACCTCCAGACTAAATTGCCAAGCGTACTTGGTATTATCATAATAGCATTACCAAGTTTACTTGTCAATTATATTTGCAAAGTTTTGTTGGCGTTTCTTTGTACGGAATAGTAGGATACTGTCTTTCAAATTCTTTTGTGTTACTTTACCGCACATAAGCATTCACAGCAGACTTGAATCAAGTTACTTGTTCGCTATTCCATCACAGAACTACCGAAAGCAAATCGAGTAGGAGGCTATTCATTAGTTGAATAGCCGACCTCTCACACCACCGTACGTACCGTTCGGTATACGGCGGTTCCATAGTTTATACTTTTACAGATTTGTAATAACAATTGAAAAACAAATAGCCTGCTTTCTCTAATCGCTTGTTAGAGAGGGCTGCTTGCAAAGTCGGGCTACTGGATAATCTCCAGCAGCCTTTTCTTCTATTTGCGAAGGCCCCTGCATTTTCATGGCTGATTCCCAGTTTCTCAAGATTTGTATATCTAGTTCGTGTTTTCTTCCACATCTTCCAGATATTCATGCGAATTCTTCTTCTCATCCATGCATCGATGCTTTTTAGTAATTTCTCCATCTTCGCCAGTTTGTAACACTCCACCCTTGAGGTTCCACTATTGCCTTCCCGCTACGGGACGGCTTCGGGACTTTCACCCTTTAGACTGCGCACATGCTGGGCGCACTAAAAAAAAACAGCAAACCTTTTTTCAGATTTACTGCTTCTATGGGGCGCTGTGATGGGCGGCGGATATTTAATCGTATTTACTTACAAAATGAAAGTTTATGGATTATTTTCCACTACAAAACTGACACTTCCCTTTGCCTTTTTTCCTGTTACTTCAACTGTATATGTTCCACTTTCATCAATTTCAACATCAAACTCATTAGATATAGAAATACCATCGCTTTCATATATAGGTTCTTCTCCATCTTTTTGAATTTTTATTGCTAAGCTACCTTTTTTAACCACAATTTTTGCCTGAATGGTATCGCCAGATTCAACAGTTAATTCCTGGGTGTCCGTTGTATTCAACACACTATACTCCATAATAAATTCACTATCGCTACCTGTCCGGCTACCATTAAAGTCTGTACCACATGCAGTTAGAGAGAAAGTAAGTGCCAGCATACAAACTAACAATACAAATTTTTTCACAAAAGTGTCCTCCCTTTAATTCAAATTTGTTACTGGCTTTATTCTACCATAGTTTATTCTTAAAATCCACGCTCAACGGTCAAACCTAAACTTCATAAGACTTTCTATCAACTTTCGTTTAACGTGTTCTTCCACATCAGCATTTGCACGCCCGTTCATCATAGAAACGTCTCCTTTCTTGAATAATCGTAAAGGGCGACAGCATTGTTTGCCGTCGCCCTTTGATTACCCATTTGCAAAGCCGGACGGGGCAGTAGGCGGCGGGCATAGCCCGTTCATCTTGACTGCCCGCTGCTCCGGCTGGATTTGCTATTTTAAAAATTGTATTAATAGTAATTATGCATTTTATTACGCAACGGTATAAATCTTCACATCGGGATCTGCGCTCCAAAGCGGTTTCAGCCCTACGAATACATCATTCTGGAACATAGCGCTGGAGAGATAAGCCTGTGCATGCTCCACATTGTCAAACCCGTGAAGCACCTGCACATCTTCATCACGGACAAGCAGCTCCTTTGTCAACGCTCCTTCAATCGTGTCAAGAAACGGCTGGCGATAGTCGGTATAAACCTTTGCGGCTGCCGGACGATTTGCATTGTCGATTTTCATTGTGATTTCCAAATAAGCATTTACTTTCATTTTGATTGCTCCTTTTTTCTTTATGGTAGCTTTTATAAGCTTGATACAAGCATAACATTACAGCTTTCGCTGTAAAAGATATTGGTTGATTTATGAGTTACTAATAAATTTCATAGTAACTTGTATTGAAAAAGCTTACATCGTATAATGAAATCACATGATCAGAGAGGAAATTATCAAAATGACACTATCGCTTTTAGGGGCAATGCTGGGATATATGACAATTAGCTCCTATCCCCCCCGGTCCCGAAAATATTTGGACAATAAACACGACAACAAAATTTGGTACACAAAGCACTATAAAGCAATTAATTTACTCTTTGGTCTTTTCCTGCTCTATTATACATGGAATATCGTTAGGAGTTGAAATAATGTATAAACCAAAACTTGAAAAAGATATACGCTGCCCGCTCGAATACGGACTTGAAATATTTGGTGGGAAATGGAAATCTCGTATTATTTGTGTGCTCGCGGAAAAGAAGTCATTACGGTACAGCGTTTTACGCCGGGAAATGAGTAATATAACAGACGCTGTGCTGGCGGCTACATTAAAAGAGTTATTGGCAGATGGAATTATCATTCGACATCAATTCAACGAAATACCGCCCACGTAGAATATGATCTTACGGATAAAGGAAAATCCGTAGTTCCAATCCTGCAAAGCATTTGCCAATGGGCAGGATTATATCACCATAAGAATACCGAACATTCTTTGCCGCAATGTCAAAAATGTGATTACCGAAATCAAACATAGAAAGGATTTCAAACTATGATTACTTATACTGACGAAAAAAAGTTCACACAACAATCCATACAGGATTTATTTCTATCTGTCGGTTGGGTATCGGGAAAATACCCCTCCCGTTTATACAAGGCATTGCTCAATTCCTCTACCGTACTAACAGCATGGGATGGCGATCGGCTTGTGGGACTGGTGCGGCTTTTAGATGACAGCGAGATGCTTGCTTATATGCACTATGTTCTGGTTCATCCGGACTATCAAGGACAAGGAATTGCCGGAACGCTGATGGAAATGGCAAAGGAGAAATATAAAGATTATCTGTATATTGAAATCATGCCTGAAGAAAGCAAAAATGCTGCATTTTATGAAAAACATGGTTTCCAGCGTATGAGCGATGGGGTCGCTATGCAACTGTGCAACTTTTCCAACCCATACTGATATTCCAACGCTGCACAAGACAGATAAGCGCACTAACATTTGCCTGCCTTGTGTGACTTATTTTCGGAACGGGACGGCTATCTGTCAATTTCTTGTATGCTGCTTTCATATAAGCATTCACAGCAGACTTGAATCAAGTTACTTGTTCGCTATTTCATCACGAAACTACCGAAAGCAATAAAAAATAGGAAGAAAACCGTCGGCAATGGAGTTTTCTTCCTATCAATATGTTACAATCAAATTCCCTTACAAATCTAATTCCAATTGTACAGGAAATTCAAAATTTTCTGTTAATAATACAGCCAAACTCAACCCTGTTCCATAAGAAAGTTTATCCAAGGTTTCTAATCTGGGCTGCACTTCGCCTCGTTCAATCTGCCCATAACAGCGAGTCGTTAACTCTGATCTGGCTGCCAGCTCTTCTTGAGATAATTTGTAATTTTTTCTGTACCGTTTCAAATTACTAATCAATACATCCACACCGCGAGTTCTCTGCATATCTAGCTCCGATCTGTCAAAAAAGAAATCCTGTTTTGACAACAATTTATCAGACGGCCTCTCCGTATTATTATTCTGTTCCATTTCATTTGTGTAAATCATAATAGCTCCCTTCTTCTGATTAAATAGTTATCCCATAACCTCCAATATGTTCACTTGCTGCCTCACGCGATTATGTTACGATCATCAGCCATTATAACCATCTATATGCTATCCCCTCATATCAATGCCATAATTTTATATGATCATGTTGTCAATTATGTACTTTAATCGCTTTCCCCGTTCTATGTTTTATGTTCCCAATTTTTTAACAATAAACTATATATTACCAAGAAAATTGATACAAAACACCGTTCAGTGCATTTTTTACCATTATACTATAGATTTTACAATATGTATCATCACTAAAATTTATCAAAGTTATATTTTAGCTACATTTTTAATATCGTTCTTATATTTTGTAACTTTTTCTTTTTTATCATGCAGCCTAATTTTTTGATACAATAATTTTAGTTGTATTATTCCCACTCAACAAGCAGGCGATTTCTTCTTACTGGCTATATAAATAGCCCCGCTTTTTCCAGCAAACAAATGAAAAAACGGGGCTATCTATATAATTTTTATCAAAAACGCATACTGCAAAAATAACTATCTATCAGCATATGGTAAATCATCATTACATGCTGGCTCGTAAAATCTCCATAATCTCGCTGTGATCCAGCACCTTGTATCCGCCATCCATAACGAAAACACCCTCTGTGATGCCTTCCAGCATATCTTCTGTCACACCCAGAGCGCTGATATTCATGGTCAGACCCAGTTCCTTCATCCACGCTTCCATACGTTCCAGTCCTTCGGCTGCAATCTGTTCATCAGATTTGCCGCTGCAATCCACATCCCATACGTTTACAGCAAATCTTTTAAATTTGGCAAGGCCGTATGGACAAATATAGCGGTAATACGCCATGGAAACAGCAGAAAGAGTCATCCCATGGGTAGCATCGGTATAAGCACCCACCGACTGCCCAAGCATGTGTACCATCCAGTCGGTAGATTTTCCTTGCGCCACCAATGTATTTAAGGCCCAGGTTGCAGTCCACATGATATTGCTGCGGGCTTCATAATCGGTTGGATTTTCCAAAGCAATCCGGCTGGAATGAATCAAGGATTTCATCAGCCCCTCCATAATGTAGTCGGAGGTGTTGTCATCTTCGCCGGAAAAATACTGCTCTGTAATATGATTCATAATATCATAAATTCCGGCCACCATCTGATACTGCGGCAGTGTATAAGTAAATACCGGATTTAGAATAGAAAATTTGGGGAACACATTGTCGCCAAATATATGACCGATTTTGAGCTTTTGTTCATGATTGGTAATGACAGCGCCGCCGTTCATCTCTGACCCGGTGCCGACCATAGTCAAAACACAGCCGACAGGAATAATTTTATTGTCCACATCTTCCATGCGGATATAATATTTTTCCCATGGATCTTCCTCGCAGTATGCGGAAACGGAAACGGCCTTAGAATAGTCGCAGACCGAGCCGCCGCCCACGGCGAGAATCAGGTCCACATTATGCTCTTTTGCCAGTTTGCAGCCTTCATACAGCTTCTGAACAGTAGGATTGGGCATAACCCCTCCGTCCTCTACAATCTGTTTTCCATTTGCCTTTAAAATCTCAACCACTTTGTCATAGATGCCATTTGCTTTAATCGAACCGCCGCCATAAGTCAGCAGTATAGTCTTACCGTATTTGGGCAGTTCTTCATTGAGAAACTGCAAAGAGTCTTCACCAAAATATAACTTTGTAGGATTGCTGTAACTAAAATTGCCTAACATAACGATACTCCTCCTTATTAAACAAAAATCAACCTTTATATTATGATTCTGCCACCGAAAAGGTCACAGTTACATTGCCGTTTCCAGGGTTAAATGCCTTTTCCCATCTCATACGCCTGCTTGACAGACGGATGCCCCTTGATAACACCAGCTGCATCTACACCGCCGCCAAACACGGTTCCGGCAAGACGAGAATTGGGGAAACAGGAAATCCAGCCCTGCAGACCATGAACAGCACCATCTATCGCACTGTCTTCCGCTTCTGCTGCCGCAGCCAGCAAATACACATCACGAAATGCATATTCCAGTGAATATAAGGGATTGGCACGATCCAACATAGTTTTCATCTGGCCAGACATTTCATAATAATAGATTGGTGTAGCAAACGCCAGCACATCAGCCGTCAGCATTTTTTGAGCAATGGTATCTGCATCGTCGTGAATTACACAGCGTCCTGTTTTCTGACAGCTAAGACACCCCCTACAGAAGTTGATGGTTTTATCATACAGGCTAACTTTTTCAACCTGATGTCCTGCATCCGCAGCACCTTTGGCAAACGCATCTGCTAAAATTTCCGAATTCCCATTTTTACGGGGACTGGTCGAAATAATCAATACATTTTTGTTCATGTTCTTCTCCCTTTCTTTCATTTTTACAAGTAAATTCTAACATTCATCATTCCAATTAGCAAATACTTATACTAAATAGTGAAATATGCTCAATAAGCATATCTTTTTCTGTTATACTAATTAAGTAAGAGAGGGGAATTTTTACGGAACTAAGTGTGCTGCAATATTTATGATAGAAACTCCCATCGGGGATATTGCAAACTAGTTTTGCATATGCTATACTATGCCTAGGCAAAGAGCATTGCAAGGATGTTCTGTTTTAGACACGAAAACCCCAGTACTGGCATACTGGGGTTTTCTTTTTATAGTCCATATAGACTAGGCTAGTTACCGTTTCTTCTTACCGTCTAGCCATTTGCAAATGTAGTGGCTAGTTACATTTGCCATGACAGTAATCATTAAAACTGCAAGGATTTCTATTTTAGACGCCCCCTTTCTGTTACCAGTATTGGGGCGGTAACATTGTAAATTATACCATAATTTGGTCAAAATAAAAGGCCTTTCCTGTTGACGCAGGAAAAGAACATACAGTTACAAAGTTACATAAAGAAGAAAAAGAACTACAGGGGATATTGCAAACCGATTTTGCATATGCTATACTATGCCTAGGCAATAAATGAGATTGCGTTTTCATGTTGAGCGCAAAAGTAAGCCCCAGTAGATGCGACTACTGGGGTTTTTTCGGTTTTAACAACCGAGGCTGGTTACCGGCTATTGATCTCTATTCAACCATTTGCAGATGTAGGATGCGACTACACCTGCCACAACAGAGACAGCAAATGAGATTACAAATTCCATGTTGAGCCCCCCTTCCTGCTACCAGTATTGGGGCGGTAACATTGTAAATTATACCATAATTTGGTCAAAATAAAAAGTCTTTCCTGTTGACGCAGGAAAAGAGCCTATGGTTACATGATTAAGTAAGGAAATAACAACTAGGGATATTGCAAACCAATTTTGCATATGCTATAATGTGCTTGTAAAAATAATCAAAGACACGATTATTCATAACAACACAAAAACCCAGTAGTTGCAGCTACTGGGTTTTTCTTGCGTTTGTGCTGATTGCCACCTAATCTCTATCCAGCCACTTGCAAATGTAATATGCTACTACACTTGCTATAATAGAGATAATCAAAGACACAAAAAAACGGCTCCTGCAAACCGCAAAAGCCGCTTAACAAATCTACTGGGCGATAGAGGGCTCGAACCTCCGACCCCTTGCATGTCAAGCAAGTACTCTAACCAACTGAGCTAATCTCCCAAGTTCTGTGCTATTATAGCACATCTTTTTTTGAGCTGCAACATATTTTTACAGGTACATCAACAAATAAAATTTCTTCTGTCCAATTTTACCCTTGCTGATAAACCATCTATCATCTATACAGATAAAAACAGACAAAAATCCTGATATGCGCCTGTTCAGACAGATACACCGAATTCATAACGGCAATGCCCGAAAAACGCATATCAGGAAATTATATCTTTATCATAATCTCAGTATGACTCTCTACGGCTATAACGCGGAAAATCATTCCCGGATTCCATAACAACTGGCTCTGACAAAATCGAATTTATCCTATATATTAACCATTGATTTTATCTAATTCGAACGCATCATGAAGTGCCTGCATTGCTTTTTTGGGAATATCATTGTTTTTATCAATAATGCAGGATACTTTAATTTCTGAAGTACTGATCATTTCAATGTTAATCCCGTTGTCAGCTAATACAGAAAACATTTTTGCCGCAACGCCCGGAGAAGTGATCATACCGGCCCCTACGATGGATACTTTGGCTACATCGGTAGAGTATACAACTTCAGACATGTTCAGTTCACTTTTTAATGCTTCTAATACTTCTAATGCGGTTTCTACTTCATCTTTTGGTACAGTAAACGCAATATCATTCAGGTCATTACGCATTGCGCTCTGTACGATCATATCAACGTTTACATTGGCATTTGCCAGAGCCTGGAACACTTTTGTTGCGGAGCCTGGTTTATCCTCCAAATCAAAGATTCCAATTTTTGCTACTTTCTGGTCACAAGCCAAACCTGTTACTACAAACTCTTTTTCTAACTGCTCTCTGCTTACCACAAAGGTTCCCTCCTTGGTTGTATCAAAACTTGAACGTACGCATAATCTTACATCGTGGATTTTCGCAATTTCTACAGAACGCGGATGCAGCACTTTTGCGCCCAGGCTGGCCAGTTCCAGCATTTCATCATGGGTAATCATGGCCAGTTTGCTGGTGTTCTGCACCATTCTTGGGTCAGCGGTGTACACACCGTCAACGTCTGTATAAATTTCGCACAGATCGGCATTGGTAGCCGCTGCAACTGCGACCGCGGTAGTATCGGAACCACCCCGTCCTAATGTGGTAATTTCGCCTTCTTCCGTAATACCCTGGAAACCGGCTACAATAATGACTTTGCCTTCATCCAGTTCTTTGCGGATTTTTTCTGTCTTAATATAGTTGATTCTGGCTTTCATATGCGCATCGGTGGTCATAATCCCCATCTGGCTCCCTGTCATGGAAACAGAAGGAATGCCCAGGTCATTTAAAGCCATAGCCAGCAGAGCAATAGAAATCTGTTCCCCGGTGGATAACAGCACATCCATTTCTCTTGTCGGCGGTTTTTTATCAAAATTTTTCGTCACTTCAATCAGTTTGTCGGTTACACCACTGGGCGCAGAAACTGTGATAATCATATCATGCCCTGCTTTACGGAAACTTTCAATGTGCTTTGCGACACATTTTACCCGTTCCACAGTTCCTACAGATGTCCCGCCATATTTTTGTACAATCAGTGCCATTTTTGTCTCTCCTATCCTTCTGTAATCGCTGCACCTTCCCGCACCGGATGCAGTTCTATAATTTTTGCAGTTACCCCTTTTTCCTGCAACAATGCAGCCAAAGAAGAAAAATCCTTTTTGCCGTCACTCACCAAAAGAATGGTAGGACCGGCGCCGCTGATTGTAACATTCAACGCGCCCAACGCCTTTGCTGCCGGAATAATTTCCTCCATGCCTGTGATCAGCTGCATCCGATACGGCTGATGCAGTCTGTCTTCCATGGCCAATGCCAGCTGCTGCAGGTTACCGGTATGCAGAGCATCTACCAACAATGCCATACGCCCGATATTAAAAACCGCATCCTGCATAGATAATTGCTCCGGCAATACCTCCCTGGCTTTTTGCGTCGCCAGCGGATAATCAGGAATAATAACGGTACAATGCAAATGATCAGGAGGCAAAATTTTACGATAAAAAACTTCTCCAGATGCATCCAGACCGCTGATTACAATTCCGCCTAATAAAGCAGGCGCTATATTATCCGGATGTCCTTCAAACTGCAGCGCAATCTTCAGCAATGCAGCATCATCTAACGGATTGCCCAACACATCATTGGCGACCTTTACACCGCCGATCAAGGCAGCTGAACTGCTGCCCAATCCGCGAGAATAAGGGACGTTATTTTCAAAATGCATCTGAATACCCATTACGGGTTTCTGCAAATAATCAAATACTGCACAGTACGCTTTATAAATCAGATTATTTTTAGACAAATCAATCTTTCCGGCTTCTCCATCGGCACTCAGCGCACAGAATCCAATTTCATCAGTTGGTTCAAATTCAATATAGTTATACAAATCAAAAGCCATACCAATACAATCAAAACCGGGTCCCATGTTAGCTGTTGTGGCCGGAATCCGCATACGTTTCATGTAAAACCGCCCCTTTATATCTTATGCAGAATATACACGAATGATTGCAGAAATCTCTTTCAAAATCGGCATCTGTTTCAACGCTTCTACTGCAGCGCGGAAATCTTTTTCCAATACATTTTCTGTAATTAATACCATCTCTGCATCTTCATCTTGTACATTTTTTTGAATAAACTGCGCAATACTTACATTGCTTTTGCCAAATGCGCCTGCGATATTGGCCAATACACCAGGGCGATTATGGGCCTGAATCCGAATGAAGTAACTGCTGCTGCAGTCATCAATAGATTTAATTGGAACTTCTTTATAGCAAGTGCAACGGATACGGCCTTTGCAGTTAAATTGAATGTTTCTGGCAATATCCATCACATCGCCCACAACTGCACTGGCTGTCGGCATTTCACCGGCACCGCGGCCATAAAACATTACATCATCGACTGCATCGCCATGTACAAACACCGCATTAAAAGAATCGTTTACAGTTGCCAATGGATGATTGCTTGGAATCAGCATCGGATGAACCCGAACCTCAATGCCATCATTTTCGCTATGACGGGCTACACCCAACAATTTAATGGTATAACCCATCTCGGTGGCATAATTGATATCTTCTGCTGTTAATTTGGTGATGCCTTCTACGTAAACATCATCCAGAACGACACGGGAATTAAATGCAATAGATGCCATGATGGCAACCTTGCGCGCTGCATCCAGCCCTTCAATATCGGCTGTAGGATCTGCTTCTGCATATCCCAGTTCTGTTGCCTTAGCCAGCGCTTCCTGGAAGGTCATGCCTTCTAATGTCATTTTGGTCAGAATATAGTTGGTTGTCCCATTGACAATCCCCATTACTTCGCTGATATTATTGGCAGCCAGACATTGTTTCAATGGACGGATGATGGGAATCGCGCCAGCTACTGCAGCTTCAAACAGAAAATCGCAGCCATTGGCCGCTGCTGTATCCAGCAATTCTTTGCCGTGAACAGCTACCAGGTCTTTATTGGCGGTAACAACACTTTTTCCTTTGTTCAATGCAGCAAGAATGCAGGTTTTAGCAAATTCAATGCCGCCCATCACTTCAATTACGATATCAATTTCTTCGTCATTGACAATATCCTCATAACTATCTACAAATTCGATGCCTTCCCGCACTTTGGCTTTTGACGCGGCAATTGCTTCTTTGCGCACCAGAATTTTTTTTATCTCCAGTTTAGAGCCGATTTTATGCGGAAACTCCTCTTTCTGATTTTCAATTACCTTATAAACACCGGTACCGACCGTTCCTAAACCCATTAAGCCAACTTTCAGAATTTTCTCTTCCAAAACTGATACCCTCCTTAACTTTGTCCAACAATTTCAACATGTAAAACACCACTGAGCTGTTCCATAATCTCAATCACAGTTTCCAGATTTTGCTCCATATGTGCTGTTTCAAACGCAATGGTTGCAATTGCAACATTCTGAATGGGGATCCCCTGATTGATGGTCAGAATATTACAGTTGGCACGGGCAATGGTATTAATGCAATTTGACAAAATACCCGCTTTGTTATCCATTGAAATTTGTAATGTGATAATCTTTGCTTTTGTTGCTTCATAAAATGGAAATACACCATCACGATACTTGTAAAAAGCGCTGCGGCTAAGCCCGACTTCTTCGACGGCATCATTCACTGTCATATCCTTATACTTGGCCAACAGTTCTTTTATTCTGGCTGTTTTCAGTATAGCTTCTGGTAAAATCCCTTCGTCTACGATGTAGAACTTCCCTTTTTCTTTGTTCATTTCAGGCATTTTTGTTCTCTCCTGGTGGATAATTTTCCTTGCTTGCAAGACATTATATGCCCAAACAGGGTATTTGTCAATGAAAAATACACCATGGAAAGACAAAACTAAAAAAAGTCCATTTAGATTTTTTATATCATAAATATACAACGATTTGTAATATTTGACAAGCAGCTGTAAAATATACTCCTCAACCAAATGCGCCGCCGCACTACCTAAAAAACAAGCCAGTCGGGTATTCCATAATCTAAAAGACCCATGCTCTTGATTATGACAGCAAAATCAGTCCCTTACCAAGTAAGCATGCTTACAAAAGCGGTTTCGTCAATTTGTTTATTCCGCCCATATTGTATCACAATTTTGAACCTATGAAAATAATTTCTTTCCTGCAGATACCGTTGAACTTGCACAGTATATCACAATCGACAAACACAAAAAGAATCTGTAATACCATACCGGAAATATGAGATAAACTGACAAAAATATAAAAACTGCCAGCAGGATAATCCTGCCGGCAGAAATCTGTTCACTTAATCTGGGTAATGCGGCGCAATACATTGCACCTGCTCTGTTATCTATGCATCATTTTAAATAATAATACAAATTAAACCGCCACCGCCGTCATTGGTAATGCGGCGCACAGCTTCCTGCAGTTTATGCTGCACATTTTCCGGCATTTTCTGCAATTTGCCTTCCATATTTTCCCGCACCAGATCGTGCAGCGATTTTCCAAAAATATCATATTCCCACATGGATAGTGGATTTTGTTCAAATTTCTCACTCATATAGCGAACCAGATCTTCACACTGCTTTTCTGATCCCATCAATGGTGTAATCTCGGTAGTAACATCGGAACGAATAATATGCAGTGTCGGCGCGCTGGCCTTTAACCGTACACAGAAACTGCCGCCCTTCTTGGTCAGTTCCGGCTCTTCCAGCACCATATCCTCCATAGTTGGCGTCACCATGCCATAGCCCTTTTCATGCACATCTTCCAGAGCCCGTTCCAGTTTATCATATTCTTTCTTGGCAAAAGCAAACTCCTTGGTATTTTTTAAAATATCGTGCAGCCCCGCCACTTCTACACCGCTGACTTCCTGATAAACCCGATAGAACAAACCATCCTCTGCTGCCATCTCAATGCTGGCAACCCCTGTAGCCAAATCCATATGATCCAGCACAATATCCTTTACAAAATCATAGGCGGATAAACACTGAATGGACTGGTCGATATCCCGCAGCCGTTTTACTTCGCTGATGGCACTGTGTACCGCATCTTCAAATTTGGCCCGCAGCCAATGCTCGCAATCCAAATCCTCAATCCACTGCGGTAAACCAATATTGACTTCTGATACAGGAAATTCAAACAAAATTTCTTCCAGAATGTTCATAATGCCATCTTCATCCAGCCCTGCCACATTGGTAGGCAGTACCGGCACCTGATAGGCTTCTTCTAATTCTGCCGCCAGCTGCATGGTTTCTTCATCCTCCGGATGACGGCTGTTCAACACCACAATAAACGGCTTGTTCAGTTCTGTCATCTCAGCTACCACACGCTGCTCTGCCTCTACATATGCTTCGCGGGGTAAATCGGTAATACTGCCATCGGTTGTCACCAGAATCCCCATAGTGGAATGATCGGTAATCACCTTTTTGGTCCCAATTTCCGCTGCTTCTTCAAAGGGAATGGGGTGATCATACCAGGGAGTACGCACCATTCTGGGCCCATCCGATTCCATAAATCCCAAGGCACCGTCAATGGCATACCCTACACAATCCACCAGGCGCACTTTAGCCTTTACACCATCTTTCACCTCAATCAAAATTGCATCATCGGGCACAAACTTCAATTCGGTAGTCATGATGGTTTTACCGGCGCCGCTTTGCGGCAAAGAATCGGTAGTGCGCGCTCTGTCATAATCATCTGTAATGCGCGGCAATACCACCAAATCCATAAACTTTTTGATAAATGTCGATTTTCCTGTCCGCACTGGTCCTACCGCTGAAATATAAATATTACCTCCGGTACGGCTGGAAATATCCTCAAAGATTGTTACATCTTCCATGTATGCATCCCTCCATAGCTCTATCGCTTGTTCATATATATTGCCAGTCCCCATAAAATAGAACAACCCAATATCAATTTACAGCAAAAAATTTTCAGAGCTACAAAACATGCATTTTACAGAAAAATGCTTTAATATTCAATGCCTTCCCGCGCAACAATTCCCTGCGTATAGGGATGTTTATGCAGCACCATTTCGGTTACATAATGAGCTTGCGCCTGCCACTGCGCAGGTGCATCCCGTCCTGTTAAAACCAATTCTAACTGTTGCGGCTTATTTTGCAGCAAAAAATCTACCAATGCACCGTCTGCCACTTGTAACTGGCAAGCAGCCATAATCTCATCCAGCACCACCAAGTCCCACTTCTCTGCCAGACATTCTTCCACAACCTGCTGCAGCAATTGATTCTGCTCTGCAGCCAACTGTTCCTTTTCTGATGCGCTCAACCGAAACACAAAATCATAAGGCTTGCTTAATCCCCACACAGTTACTCCAATCTGTTTCAGCGGGACAATTTCACCTGAACGGCCATCCTTCAAAAATTGAGCAAATAACACCCGTTTCCCATAACCTGCAGATCGCACGGCCAATCCAACTGCCGCTGTTGTCTTCCCTTTTCCGTCTCCGGTATAAATATGAATCAATCCGTCCATACACTGCTCCTTTTCCTGATACTGTTCTTATAAAATCTAGTTTCATTTTAAACAACAACAGAAAACTGTCAAGTCAAAACTTATACCAAGATCGCGTAAATTTCCTGCAAGAAAAAAGATAACGCTATCCTAAAACACAATATATTTACTCCATTCCACATTAGCCTTTTCCCAAATTGCTAAGAGGGCAAATATCTTTGCCGCAGTCCACCTCCGGATGGAGATTTCTGACAACACCTTCCTAAAGTACGATCCGTTTCTTATCAGCAGACACCTTTCCTCCATTTCCATTAGCCTTTCCTCAAATCACCAAGAGGGCAATCTCTTTGCAAAAAGTCCACCTCTGGATGGACTGTAACGAGCGTATTTTTTGGAGCTGGACGGAGTCCAAAGCGACAAAAATACGTGCAGCTACTGTCCAGAGCAGCGTGTGGACGCTGCAACAGATATTGTCCGATGAAACTTACACTTCACCGGATTTATGTATCACCATTTTATTCAAAAATTTTACACTGTCCTTATGCCAAGGAAATTATTTTTCTCAAACCATTTTAACAGGATATACAGGATATCCAATTAAGAAGGCAGAATTCTATTAATAATTGTAATTATCATTGTAGCAATACGCTATTGCCCATGGCAAAAAGAACCATAAAAAACCTCTTCCCATCACCAATCGTGGAAAGAGGTTCTCTGTTTGCTTACTGCACGGCATCAAACTCAGTAAATGGAAAATGGCAGCGGAATACTGATTCCTACTGCGTTATTGACACCCCATAAAGTCAGTTCCTGCGGTTGTACCCATTGTCCTGTATTGCTGACCTGATTCCATACAAAATTCTGACTTTCCGCTTCGCCTGGTGACATTACGATTTCATGAGGCATTCCGGAATCATACACATTGTCTGAAAGTCGATACAGCTCCTGTCCTTCACTGTTAGAAATATAAAAATCAAACAGTTCATCGGATGGATAACGCAACACAATGGTGCCGTCGGTGATATTACGTTTACGGAATGTAATATACACATCTTCGCCCTGTGTATACCGGGACTTATTGGTTGTTAAAATATACCGAAAATCTCCAATTTCCTCCCAGGTATAGTTCAGACCATTCAAATTTGGTTCATTGTTTGGCGGTTCCCAAACCGGCTTATCCGGAAAACTGGGCAAGGTCTGCGGTTTATCTTCCGGACCGGGAAAGCTGGGAACACTGGGGAAACTGGGCAGCGTGGTCGGAACATCATTTGGCGGATAATACTGACTGGGCAGGCAGGTAACACCTAACGCCCGCCAGGTAGGCGTATCTACCATTCCGGTCTGCCGCAGCCCGTTATTTTTTTGAAAGGCCAGCACAGCATTTCGTGTCGTTTGCCCAAAAACACCGTCCACCCGCAAAGAATACCGGCGCTGCCGCAATAAATTCTGAACAAACGCGACAGCAGAGCCACGGTTTCCCAAGCGCAGTGTTGGGCATCTGCCAGAAGAATTACAATTGGTCATACTAATTGACCCCCTTTCTTCATTCTCTCTGTAGTATATGAATCAACCATGGTCTATTGACACAAAAACTTCAATTGACTATCGCTGCAGAATGATATAAATTTATAAGTAGAAACTATTTTATTATTTTAGGAGGAATGCATTTTGAAAAAAATAGGCAAATTTGGCATACTTGCCATCATACTGCTGGCGCTGTTCATTTGTCTGCCGCAGATCGCTCATTTTTCAACGGACTATCTGTGGTTTTCTGAACTGGGCTATCAGTCTGTATTTATCAAGTTTACCTTTGCAAAATTTATTGTTGGCTTTGTTGTTTTCCTGTTAGTATTTTTACTATCTTATTTCACATTGCAGATGACGACCAAATATCAACCGGAAGTACAGGTAGAAAACGATGCCGTCATCAATGTACCAGGAAAGAAATCCGGAAAACGAATGCTAATCCTGCTGCCTTCTCTATTGTTAGGATTATTGGCCGGTTGGTTATCTGCGACTGCCCTGTGGCAAAATATTTTATTATTTTTGCAACAGACACCAGCCAATATCACAGATCCTGTCTTTCATAGAGATATCAGCTTCTATTTTTTCAATCTCTCATTGCTTGAAACCATCTATTATTTGGCCTTTCTGTTCCTGATGGTCATCTTTTTCTGTAATGTATTGATGACATTTTATCTGCAGGGCGCCAGCAAAAAAACCTTCAAGCTGATGGGCAGACGCATCATTTATTTTGCAGTTGCAGCTGTATTGCTTTTAATCATCGGATTCCAGTTAAAAGCAGCGAATTTGCTTTATACACAGGACGGTTCTGTTTATGGCGCAGGCTACACCGATTTAAAGGTTATCCTGCCCATGTATTATCTGGCTTCTGCCGCCTGCGTGCTGACCGCCGTCACATTGTTGCTGGGGCTGAAAAAGAGAAGCGCCAAAATTGCAGCAGTCGGTCCGGCAGTGTTGCTGGCAGTGCTTGTTGTCGGTAATATTGCCGCCATCGGCGTTCAGAACTTTGTGGTAAAACCAGCCGAAATTTCCAAAGAGCAGCCTTATATTGCCAATAATATTGACATGACCAATAAAGCCTACGGGCTGGATCATATTCAGGAAGTAGAGTTCAGCGCTGATGGCACACTCACCGCTACAGACCTGCGGGAAGAAATGGATACCATCAAAAACATTCGTCTGATTGACTATCGTCCAACCATTACCGTGTTCAATCAGTTGCAAAGTATGCGGCTCTATTATAAATTTGTAGATGTTGATATTGATCGTTATACCATTGACGGCTCTCAGCAGCAAGTTTATCTTTCTGCCCGGGAACTGGATCAGAACAGCTTGGACAGCAGTGCGCAAACCTGGGTAAATAAATATTTAAAATACACCCATGGCTATGGCGCTGTGGCAACACCGGTAAACCAAGTAACCACACAAGGACAGCCTGAAATGTGGGTAGAAAATATACCGCCTACAACAGAAGTGCCGGAACTGGAAATTACCCGCCCGGAAATTTATTTTGGTCAGTTAACCAATGACTATGTCATTGTCAATACAAAAGAGCCGGAATTTGATTACCCTACCGGAGACAGCAATGCCCAGTCCCAATATCAGGAAGATGCCGGTATTCCTTTGAATTTGCCGAATAAAATTTTATTTGCCTTAGACCGGGCTAACTATAAAATTCTATTTTCCAATTTAATTACCAGTGACAGTAAAATCTTATTGAATCGAAATATTATTGAACGGGTAGAAAAAATTGCACCGTTCTTAACCTTTGAATCCAATCCATACCTAGTCATTGACCAAGGACGATTGGTGTGGATCATTGATGCTTACACATCCACTGACAAATATCCTTATGCTGCGCCAGTTTCAAACAGCGAGTCTCCATTCTACGGACAAAACTATATTCGCAACTCGGTAAAAGCCACTGTGGATGCTTACACCGGCGAAACCAAATTTTATATTTGCGACGAACAAGATCCATTGATTCAGAGCTATGCCAAGGTGTTCCCTGGTTTATTCCAATCTTTAGACCAAATGCCGGAAAACCTGCGGCAGCATTTAAAATATTCCACAACCTTATTTGAAGTGCAAACAGAGATTTATCAGCAATATCATATGAAAAATCCAACTGTTTTCTATAACAAAGAAGATATGTGGAGCATTGCCAATGAAATCTACGGCAGTGAAACAACAAAAATGGAACCTTATTTTGTAAATATGCGTTTACCTGGCTCTGACCAGCTGGAATTTTTGTTAATGCGGCCATTTACGCCAACACAAAAACAAAATATGGTAGCCTGGCTGGCGGCCCGCAATGACGATGAGCACTATGGCGAGCTGGTGTTGTTTAAATTCCCGAAACAATCCACCATTTACGGTCCGCTGCAGATAGAATCCAGAATCAGCAATGACTCGGAAATCTCTCAAAATCTGAACTTATGGGATCAGCAGGGGTCGTCGGTCATCCGCAGTAATATGCTGGTTATCCCGATCAAAAATTCCATTCTTTATGTAGAGCCAATTTATCTGACAACCAACAACGAGAATAGCCTGCCTGAAGTCGTCCGTATCGTTGTAGCTTACCAGGATAAAATTGTTATGGCCAAAACATTAGACGAGGCTTTGAGCCAAATCTTTGGCACCAACTTCCAGACAGAAGGTGCTGCAATTGAAGATGAGGCGGGAGATACCTCCATCCTTACCTATGACCAGCTGATACAGCAATTGAAAGCCGCTTACCAAAATGCCAAAACTTCCGCGCAGGCAGGAAATTGGGCAGCGTATGGCAGTTATCTGGAACAGCTGGAACAATCCATCAATCAGCTGGATCGTTCATCGGCAACTGCCACTACTGCAGAAAGCAGTGACAGTACAACAGAAAGCAACAACAGCACAACAGAATAAACCATTCTGTCGATAAAACTGTTCTGAAAATACTTCTAATCAACCAAATCAAAAAAGCTGGATATCTCACATGTTTCACCATGGAGATGTCCAGCTTTTTGTATGGCTCTCTTATTATTGTACAAATGAAAGGGGTCTTATTCTATTTTTTATTCACCTGCATAGGGCTGTAATGACTCTGTCAATTGCCGATACAAACGCAGCGATAACCGTTCCATACTAATCCGGTAGCGCCGCTTGCCATCTGCATACAGATAGATACAATGCTTGCCCTGCTGATATTGCAGCTGCTGCGGCTGATAGGCAATCCATTCAGGATATAAAAAAATCTTGATTTCAATTTTATCCGATTCGATTAAAATTCTGTCAGGATAGCAGTTGTTCAGATAATAACCGGCCAACAGCAATAACACCGATGGCAGTTTCCAAAAGGACAGCCAGGGAAAAAGAAAACTGCACAATAACGGCACACCCAACAAAACTGTCATCTTAACCAATAAAATAATTCGCTGATTAATCAAATACATATGCTTACTCTAATGTAATCCGACCGATTTTTGCCTGTCGGAAGTCTATCATGATTCCACGGGAAACTTTTGTATAATCAATCCGCCCGCCTTTTAATAAACACCCGCGGTTTTTGCCGATCTGTTCCAATATCTCAATGGGCTCTGCTGTTAACAGTTCTTCTTCTAACTTAAACCGCTCCTGTAATTGTTTGGGATATCGTTCTTTTAAAAATGCAATCAATTTCAATACAACCTCATCCTGATCAAACACCTCATCACTGACAGCGCCGGACAAAGCCAAACGAAAGCCCACCATTTCATCTTCAAACTTTGGCCACAAAATCCCCGGTGTATCCAGCAGTTCCAGATCTGCATCCAGACGAATCCATTGGGTGCCGCGGGTAACGCCGGGTTTATCCCCGGTCTGCGCAGCCTTCTTACCTGCTATAATATTAATAAACGTACTTTTCCCTACATTGGGAATTCCCACAATCATACAACGGATTGTCTGTTTGCGGATTCCCTTTTTCGCCATTCGCTCCCGCTTTTCTGCGGTCAAATCCATCAAAGCGGCCTTCAGCTGACTAATCAGCTGCTTTTTATTAATGGTAGCATTAAAGGGAAATGCCCGACAATCACTTTGCTGATTAAAATAATTGACCCAATAGGCGGTTCGCTGCGGGTCTGCCAAATCTTCCTTGTTCAAAATAATGACTCGCGGCTTTTTTCCCCCAACCAGCTGATCCAGTAATGGATTGCGGCTGCTGATCGGCAAGCGGGCATCCACCAACTCAATCACCACATCTACCAGCTTTAACTGCTCCTGAATCAATCGTTTTGTTTTGGCCATATGACCAGGAAACCACTGTATTGTTGCCATATGTAATCACTCCTATCTGTTTCATTCCATATCACAGTCTTGCAATTCATAAAACTGCTATGTATTACGATGGTATCTCTTATACTGCATGATTTGCATTGTCTGTTTCTCACATACAAAAATGCCGTATCCCTTCCATGGGACAAATTGATTGTTACATTTTATCAATAAATCCGCTATTTGTCCATGTTTCCCCATTATCTTTATCAAAAATTATTAACATCGTTTCACACTATGGCGCATTCTACTTTAATCAGATTCATGCCTGCTCATATAGTCCTGCAAACCATAAAGAACCATCCATCCGCATCATTTTATCTACCTATAACAAAACAGACTGACCAACTGCTTTTGGCAGCCAACCAGCCTGTCATCAATATCGTGCCATTTTGATGTCAAAACGTCCTATTTTATTTTAACAATCTCTCAACCAATCTGGTTACAGTCTCTATTAAATTCGAATGCTTCTGTTTCTGGTAGAATGGTCACTATATTGCATTGATGCATTTTTCACCGCACGTTGTTTTCGTACATAGAGAAACTATATATAGTTATTCCTGCTGTAAATTTGTATAGAAAAAACGCCTTCGTTCCGTATCAAAACAATAAAGTTTTAACATAGCATTTTTTTAATCCTTAACAATCCAACTGCCGCTTTTCTTGGAGCCAACTCGTTCGAGGTAACCTTCCTCTCGCAGTTTTTTTGTTATTCTTTGCAGATTTCTTCTTGAAAATGAAATCATTTCGCCTAAAGCTGTTAATGAAATTTGTGGATTTGAACGAAATATATCCAATATCATTTTTTCTTCCTCATTTAATGTGCCATTTAATGTGCCATTTAATGTGCCATTTAATGTGCCATTTAATGTGCCATTTAATGTGCCATTTGGCATATTAAAATTCAAATTTGGAAGTTTCACTGTAAATTCTACTCGATTAGACCTGAATGTAGGTTCCATACCAAGCTGATAATTTGTAGCGGTTTCGTAGGCAGTACGAATTTTACTCAAGCCACTGCCCTGACGTTCCATATATCCAAGGCGCGCAAAAATATCTGCAAGAATCGGATTTCTTCGAGTAGATGGAATATCGTCAATATCACGTTCCTGAATCTGCGTTCCATCAGGCATGCCACCTGGTGAATAGATTACAAGCCGATCATCAAACATATCTACATGAACTTCACTACCGTTAATTAAATAATCTCTATGAATCAAAGCATTAACCAATGCTTCAAAAACACTTCGCTCGCAGTAGTCTGGCATTTCAATTCTGGAATCCGATGTTTTCTTCCAAAGTGTTTTCATATTACGCTTTACGAAACTCATACCATCATTCAAAAGTATAATAAGACTACCTGTATATTCTGCACTATCTAAAGCATCAATCTGTCCACCACTTTTATCCAACCCATTCCATCTTGTACAAAAAAGACGAGACCATCGAATTGGAGAATCATCCGCAAGTAACGCTCCAGCATTGGTAAGATGTCCATAGGTATCTCGAATGCCAAAGGATTCAAAATTCTTCTCTTCCATACTGTTTCCAGTCCAAGATTTATACCGTTCTCTCAGTTTGCTGAAAGAAAAATCTTCATAGTTATACGGGGATATTAAAGAGTCATAAGAAGAATTTCGGCCACGCATAACCAGACGTTTTAATTCTGTTGCATCGGCAATCACACTTTCATTTCCGACGCGGATATATGCTTCTGTTGCACCATCACCAGTATAATAATATGGTGTTTCTGTTCCCGCTGGAATATGAAGAAGCAAAAGTTCCTTGCCTTCTTCCGTTTTCTGCAGCTGCATTACAACTTCCGGGAACGGTGAAATTCTCTCTTTAATTTTTTGGCTGATAAATTCTGAATCAGATTTTAGATTTTCTAAACCAACAATCTCTTCATCATTCGTAACTCCAAATATCAAAGTTCCACCAGAGGTATTAGCAAAAGCACTAACACTCTTAAGCCAACTTTTCACTTTTTTATGTTCAACTGCCTGTTTTTTATCATATTCTGTTGCTTCTCCAAGAAGATCTGTTATCCTCATGTACAGACCACCTTTCATACCAATTGGAAAGTTCCTGCAATATTAGTATTATATCATATCAAACTAAATTTTTACAGGATACAATTCTCAATTATTGGAAAAACAATCAGATACAACAACTCCTCCAACACAAAGATATGCTGAAGGAGTTCCTTTCGTCATAGGCGACTGCACATTCAACCTTTTGGATTAAAGACCAGCGCCACGGTCAAACCCATCAGCAGCGCAACGGTAATACCAAATGCCGAGGCAGTTAAGCCGCCTGTAAAAACACCTTTTAATCCTTCCTGCCCCACTGCTTCAAAGACACCTTGCACCAGCATGTGGCCAAACCCAGATAACGGAACAGTAGCACCGGCGCCAGCCAGATCCACCAGCGGCTGATACCATCCAATGCCGCTTAACACTGCGCCGCCTACCACATAGCCCACCAAAATATGCGCTGGTGTAATGGAATAGGGTGTCAGCTCAATAATCAGCTGGGCAATGACGCAAATCAAACCGCCTACAACAAAGGCCAATAAAAGTCCCTGCATCATTTCTATCCCTCCTGTTTATACTCAATCAAAACGCCGTGGGCAATCCCCGGTATGGTTTCCCCCTGCTGCACCGTCAACGGGCTGAGCAAAGCACCGGTTCCCACAAACAGCAGACGACAATGGGGCTGTGCTGCCATTTGCGGCAAAAATTTGGCACCCATCACCACAGCAGAACAGCCGCAGCCGCTTCCTCCGGCATGCACATCCTGATCTTCTTCGTGATAAATCTGCATTCCACAATCATAATATTTTCCATTTACATCATACCCTTGTTCCAACAGCTGCCGCTTACAGATTTCATATCCGATTTTACCCAAATCGCCGGTTACAATATAATCCACACCATCCAGATTATCAGTATCCTGCAGCCATGCTGTAATGGTATCTACAGCTGCGGCCGCCATAGCAGAGCCCATGTCGGAACTGTTACTGATTCCCCGGTCAATAATTTTCCCTGGTACAGCCTGCGTAATCTGCCATTGTCCATGCCCTTTGTCCAAAATATAAGCACCACTGCCTGTCACGGTCCATTGGGCTGTCAATGTGCGCTGCACACCCATTTCTGTCGGATATCGCAGCTGCCGTTCAGCAGCATCGTGATGACTGGATGTACAAACAGCAGCCATGCGGCCAAATCCTCCGTCCAACAGACAAGCACCTAAAATCATTCCTTCTGCCAAAGAAGAACAGGCGCCATACAAACCAAAATAGGGCGCACCTGCTGCTCTTGCAGTAAAACTGGTGGCTATAATTTGATTGAGCAAATCACCGCCCAAAAAGTAATCCAGCTGACTTGCCTGCAGCCCTGCTTTCTCCAGCGCCAGTTCCAACGCATACTGCTGCATTTTTTGCTCTGCCCGCTCCCAGGACTTTTCACCAAACTGATTATGATTCAAAATAAAATCATACTGCTCCGCCAGCTTTCCCCGGGCTTCTTTCCTACCGGCAGCGGTAGCCCAAGAACGAATGACTGCCGGTGTATCATATGCAATGGTTCTTTTTCCAATTCGTTTTCCCATACTATCACCCCAGCAAATAATAAATCATACCAATTACCACAGAAGCCACTGTGCCATATAAAATAACCGGACCGGCAATGGTAAAAATCTTGGCACCGATTCCATAAATCATGCCTTCCCGCTTAAACTCCAATGCCGCGGATACCACCGAATTGGCAAAGCCGCTGATGGGCACCATAGAACCGGCGCCGCCATAACGACCAATCTCATCATACACCCCAATCCCTGTCAGAACCGCTGTAATCACAACGATGGTGATACTGGCCAAAGCCGAAGCACTTTTAAAATCAGCGTCATACGTAAGCATCATAAAGTTGATTACAAGCTGTCCAAGTAAACAAATGGTGCCGCCCACCAAAAAAGCGCGCAGCACATTTTTTAAAACCGGCGCTTTCGGCGTTACAAGGGAAATTTGTTTTTGATATTCTTTGTCGATTTCCTTTTGTATCCGTAAGGTCTGTTCTTTATTTTGCTCTATCAACTCCTGATAATATCGCTGCTCCGCCAGATCAATACTGCCCGCCTCCATAGACACCAATTGCTGGTGCTCCTGCTGCAGCTCCAATAAAAGCTGTTCCATGTTTGCCTGATCCAGCTCCTGCAGCTTTTGTAATCGTTTCTCTCTATTTTTCAGATTATGCTCTAAATGCAGTTCCATTGCTTCCGCCTCCTTGTGATGGTAGTATTCCACCAGAAAAAAAAAGTATGCGAAAGAAGCTGCATTTTCATGCCACCGAAAAAATATTTTTGTTCCCTAAACTTTTTGCTGTGTTTTTTAACCATTATGTTATAGTAATGTCAAAGAAACGTTTATACTATCTAAAACAGAAATATCGCTATATGTAGCGCAGTGTAAAACCATATTCAAAAATGGACTTTTCTCGATAATTTATAGGAAAAATTCAAACCCAATGGCAATCCGAAACAAAAGGAGCGTGCATGATATGAATATAGAAAAACCGTTGGAAACAGTAGTTACAAACGGAATTTGCACCTTTATTGCAGTATAGCTTGCGAATGGATTTCAGTTAAAAATAGAAACCTTTATTCCAATTTTCTAAACACAGAAAAAGCCCCAAATGCGCATTGTTAAGCGAAATACGCATTCAGGGCTTTTCTTTTATCAATCGGGATGACAGGATTCGAACCTGCGGCCTATTGCTCCCGAAGCAATCGCGCTACCAAGCTGCGCTACATCCCGATACCAATAGAAGGTAGTACCTATCTGACCTTATATAGTTTAATACCTTCTATTGTGATTGTCAATACGGAAACCAGAAAAATTTTTCCTGCATGGCCTGGCTCATGATGCAAGCACCGGCTGCTTTACTTTGCTGCACCAAAGGCAGCGTGTCAGCGGTAATACCGCCAATGGCATATACCGGCACTGTTACCGCATCACAAACCTGTTCTAAAAAAGACATCCCTCTGGGGGCAACTCCTTTTTTGCAGTCTGTGGGAAAGATATGCCCTGCAATCAGAGCATGAGCTCCCCACTGTACAGCCTGCTGCCCTTCCTGCACACTATGCACCGACACCAGCACGCGGGAAAAATCCTGCAGCTGTTGTCTTTGTGCAGCAAAATCCTGATAGGATAACTGCACTGCATCAATCCCCAACTGCCGCGCCGCTGCAATATGTCCATTCAAAATCAATGGAACTGCGGTAGGCTGCAATACTTGCTGACATTGATATGCCAACTGCAGATATTCCTCCTCCGATAAATCCTTTTCTCGTAAAATAATGGCCGCAATCTGCGCATTGGCCAATTCATACAACTGCTGTAAAAAATCCCGATGGCATAACTTCCGATTGGTTACCGCAATCAATTCCATGGTTATACCCTCACATAATCAATATAAACCGGCTGTAATCCTTTTTGCCGCAGCATGGCGTCCACTTCTTCCACACTGCGCGGATCGGAAATTTCAAACTGTTCGTCGCCCTTTTGCTCCTCTTCATGACCGCCTACACCAACTCGAACACCGGCGGATATTTTGGTGGCGCACATACCTACCACATTGTCCCGGAATCCGGCCCGTTCCCTTGTAGAAATGGTAATACCTGCAAAAGGCAAAAACAGACGATATGCCAGCATAACCTGCAGCAGCTGCGGTTCATGCACATCATTGGGATTATTATCCGCACCGTTGATATAAGGCCGCATACGCGGACAGGAAAAAGATATTTCTGCCTGGGGATATTTCTGCTGGGTATAGTAAGCATGCAGCCCGGCAGAAAAAGCATCCTTGCGGAAATCATCCAGTCCCAGCAATGCTCCAAAGGCAACACCCCGCATACCACCCATAAGCGCTCGTTCCTGCGCATAAAAACGATAAGGGAAAACCCGTTTATGGCCGCTCAAATGTACCTGTGCATACCGCTCCGGATGATAGGTTTCCTGATAAACTGAAACAAAATCAGCGCCGCATTGATGCAGATGAGCATACTCATCGCTGTTTAACGGATAAATTTCAATGCCTACATTTTTAAAATATTTACTGGCCAGCGAAACTGCCTGACCAATATAGTCTACACTGGAAGCTGCTCTGGATTCCCCGGTAAGCAGCAAAATTTCCTGCAGTCCGGTAGCTGCAATGGCTTGCAGCTCCTGCTCAATTTCTTCTTCTGAAAGCTTGGCCCGCAAAATATGATTATGACAGTTGAAACCGCAGTAGACGCAATGATTCTCACAATAATTGGCAATATACAATGGCGTAAATAAGCAAACGGAGCTGCCAAAGTGTTTTCTTGTTTCCCGCTGGGCTTTTTGCGCCATCTGTTCCAAAAACGGCAGCGCCGCCGGTGAAAGCAGGGCCGCAAAATCATCAATACTGCAGCTGTCTTTTGCTAATGCCCGCTGTACATCAGCGGCAGTATAGTCCTGATACTGATATACTTCTGTACGGCGCAGCACTTTTTCCAAAATATCTGACTGAATCTGCTCCATATCCGGCAGATAACCCATAGGGTCAATGGCATTTAAGTTCATCATTCACGCCTCCAAAAAACCGGTCAATGGACTGGAGGCCTCTGCGCGACCTTCCAACACCCGCCCCAAACCGGAAAGATAGGCCTGACGGCCTGCTTCAATAGCCAACCGGAATGCCGCTGCCATTTGCTTCACGTTACCGGCAGTGGCGATGGCAGTATTGGCCATAATGGCATCTACCCCCAGCTCCATGGCTTCACAGGCCTGCGATGGCCGCCCAATTCCGGCATCTACAATCACAGGCAGATCGATTTCATCTACTAAAATTTGTATAAATTCCTTGGTCAGCAGCCCTTTGTTGCTGCCAATAGGCGCTGCCAGCGGCATCACTGCTGCTGCACCGACATCCTGTAAAGAGCGGGCTACATTCAGGTCGGGATACATATATGGCAGCACCAAAAATCCTTCTTTGGCCAGCATCTCTGTGGCACGAATGGTTTCATAATTATCGGGCAGCAAATATTTACTGTCCCGAATCACTTCCACTTTCACAAAATCGCCGCAGCCAATGGCTCTGGCCAGACGGGCGATCCGCACCGCTTCTTCCGCTGTGCGGGCGCCGGAGGTATTGGGCAATAAGGTTAGTCCCTTGGGAATATATTCTAAAACATCCGCAGCACCTCCTGTGTTGGCCCGCCGCAAAGCCAGTGTGATCATCTGAGCACCACCCTGCTCTGCCACTGCCTGAATCAAATCCAATGAAAACTTCCCTGAGCCTAAAATAAACCGGGACTGAAAACTATGTCCGCCTATCACCAATGGATCCTGCATCTGTACATCTCTCCTGTTCTTATTTTCATTTCAGTATATTTCTACGTTGCCAATCATTTTCATCAGGGTGTTGTGAGTCCCAATAACAATCGCAGCACCATATTGGCCTGATGTCCGGCGCAAATCTGCACCCTTGGCGCCATCAGGCTCTGCCCCACCACAGCCTCGCTTTTTTCATCGCCGCAAAGATACAACCCTTTCATTTTGCGCACAGTCTGAATCTGATTGGCGCTGCCATACCCGGCCATGCCGGAGGCAGCTACAATTTGTTTCTGTCCGTCAGCCAACAGCGTATTAACCAGCATGGCTTTGGCGGCTGGATTGTCAAAAGCTTCGCACACCAGCGGCCAATCAGCAAATAATGGGGCAGCATTTTCAGCGCACACCGTCGTTTGCTTAGTTGTAATCTGCACAAAGGGATTGATTTCCTGCAGCTGCATGGCCAACGCTTCTGTTTTGGGCATACCCAAATGCCGCACTGTATAATGCTGCCGATTCAAATTGCTGATTTCCACTGTATCAAAATCCACCAGCAGCAGCTTTCCAATTCCTGCCCGCGCCAACATCACGGCGATATGAGAGCCCAAACCTCCCAGTCCGGCAATGGCCACTGCGCCCTGCCGAATACGCTCATGCACCGGCGGCGTATGACGAGCTGCCAGCATAGATTCCCAGCTGTCCCTGTCAGGCATAACGCCCCTGGGCAGAATGACGATCTGATCGCCTGCCTGCAAGGGCAGGTTCTCTTCTGTTTGATAGCCATTATAAAGCAACGTCTGGCCCTGCTGCCCAGCCACCAACTCCTGTAAATAACAGCAGCTGGTTTCTGTCTTCTTGCCGTTTATCACCACTTCCATCTCAACCACCGCCTACAAAACTGACAATTTCAATATAATCTTCTTCTTGCAATACAATCTTGCCATATTGCTCACGCTGCACGATATTGCCGTTGTATTCCACGGCAATCCGTTCCAATACATACTGCTGCTCTGTCAAATACGCCAGCAGTGTCATACCTTTTGCCACTGTCACAGCTGCTCCATTAATCTGCAATGTGCTATCACCTCGTATCCGGTTTGCACTCATGTGCAACTCTTTTTTGTTAAAATCAATATAGATAAAACAAAAACAGGGCATAAAAAAGAAAACACCCCGGGTGGTGCTCCCCATTTTATGCCCTGTTCTACAACAAGCTATCTGCGTTCTAGTATAGCAAGCAGCCTTTTTCCTGTCAATATGCACTTGCCCAATCATCGTGTAAATTAACTGTAGAAAAAAGATAACTCTGTCCTAACGTTTCCCAGACCTGCAAGAGGGCAATCTCTTTGCAGAAAGTCCACCTCTGGATGGACTGTGGCAAACGTATTTTATGGAGCTGGACGGAGTCCAATGCGACAAAAATACGTGCAGCTACTGTCCAGAGCAGCGTGTGGACGCTGCAACAGATATTGCCCGATGAAACTTACACATAACCGGATTTATTTATCACAGTTTTCTACAAAATTTTACACCGTCTTACCTCAATTCTCTTATTATGAAATATATCCGCAGCACAACAACTCTCATCTTGTATACAGAACACTTTCCGGTTTCCGAAAAAAATTGGAACGATAATCATAAATTTGTGCTATACTTTTGCTCAGAATCTTTTTTAACCTTTCTAACCTTTCCACAATCAAATCTACAAGTGATTGTGAAAATGTTCTGACAATCAATATCAATGGAAAATGGAGGAATCACCATGTCCAATGGGATATTACAACAAAAAATTAACGCCGGACTGCAGGATCATCCTGCTTGGATTGGCCGACATACAACCATCGACCATCTGCGGCCCGGCATCGTCCGCACCGTGCAGGCCCATCCCGAACTGTCACCGGCTTTGCAGCAGATAAAAGAAACTGCCATTGCTAATCTGGATCAATTACTGCCCCAGGCCATTGCCGCCATGGAACAGCGGGGATTTCAGGTATATCTGGCGGAGGATAATCAGGCGGCGGCAGAGTATATTGCCAACCTGGTGGGCGATGGGTTGGTAGTCAAATCCAAGACCAACACCGGAAAAGAAATTGCCGTCACCAGCCGTTTACAGCAGCAAGGCGCCACCGTTTACGAAACCGACCTGGGTGATCGCCTAGCTCAATTGGAAGGTAAGGGAAAATCGGCTCACACATTAGCACCGGCCTGCCATCTGGCCAGAGTGGAATGCGCCCAACTTTTGGCCCAGGATTTGCAGGAAACACTGTCAGACGATCCTGAATTATTAGTAGGTGCTGCTCGTCGTGCGTTGCGTGCTGTATTCTTGCAGGCAGAGGTGGGCATCTCCGGTGCCAATGCCATTGCAGCCGACACCGGCGCTGTCTTTTTGACTGAAAACGAAGGCAATATTCGCTGTGTCACCAGCATGCCGTCTATCCATATCGTCATCGCCGGTATTGAAAAAATTGTGCCCCACTTTGCCGACGGTCTCACCGTTGTGCGCAGCGCCTCCACCTATGGCTGCGGACAGGATATCGGTACTTATGTTTCCATTATCGACGGAGTCAGCCATTTCTCCCACCCGGCTATGGATTTTCTGCAGAGCGGGCAAGGGCCGCAAGCAGTCCATGTCATTTTACTAAAGCAAGGACGGCAACAGGCCATTGACGCCGGCTGTCAGTCGGTTCTGTATTGCCTGAACTGCGGCAGTTGTCTCAACACCTGTCCGGTTTACAGCGCCATCGGCGACCAATTCGGCTATAAATATCTCGGCGGCCGCGGCACTGTGTTTACTGCTTTTCACACCAACCAATCAGAAAAGCTGGAGGAAGCAGGCCTATCACTCTGTATCGGCTGTCAGCGATGTATCGACACCTGCCCGCTCCATATGCCCGTACCGCAGATGATTTTGCAGCTGCGTGAAGAAAAAGCCCGCACAGAAGGCAACGGTTGGATGAAAGATACCGTTTTTTCCTTACTGGGCGCCAATGCACTGAAGCCCTTGACCAAAATCGGCCGGCAAGTACAGGGTATTGCCTTAAAGCAACAGCAGCAGGACGCACATCTGCGTTTTAATTTGGAAAAATTGGGCATAGCCGGTATGCCACAGGAACGGCTGCTGCCCACCTTATCCAGTCAATCCCTGCCTGAACGGCTGCGCAACAAAGCGCCGCTAAAGCATCCGCGGCAAAGGGTAGCGCTGTTCGCCGGCTGCATGGTCAATTATGCTTACCCGCAGCTGGGTGTGGACTGTTACGATATTCTCATGGCCAACCAGGTGCAGATGCTGACCATTGCACAGGAAGCCTGCTGCGGTCTTCCTGCCATTATGAGCGGCGATACTGCCGCAGCCCGCACCATGGCGCAAAAAAATATCCAGGCTCTCAGCGCGGAAGATTATGATTATCTGATCTTTCTCTGCCCGTCCTGCGCCACCACCGTCAAAGAACAGTGGGAAACGCTGCTGGCAGATTGTGGAGACCAACAGCTGCTGGAACAATATCAAGCCATACAGCGTAAAGTGATTGATTTCAGCGATTATCTGGTGCATGTGCTGCAGATTCAGCCGCCATTGTTAAAGGATAGCTGCACCGTCACCTGGCATGATCCCTGCCATCTGATACGCGGACTGCACATTTCCCAGGAACCTCGTCAACTGTTGCAGCAGCTGGGGCTGACCTTGCAGGAAATGAAATCGCCGGACAGCTGCTGCGGCTTTGGCGGCAGTTTCAGTCTGTTTCATTATGACGTATCCCGCAGTGTCAACGACGAAAAAATCGCGCAGATTGCTGACACCAATGCCCAGTATGCAGTCACAGGCTGTCCCGGATGTCTGATGCATTTAAAAGACGGACTCCACCGCAATCACAGTCAGCAGCAGGCTGTTCACCTGGTCAGCCTGTTAGCCGCAGCATATCGACAAGGAGGCGGAGATCAATGACATGTTACCATGCTCAAACTATGGCACAGCAACGGATAGAGCAGCACACCCGGCTGCTCAAACAGGCCATCGATACATTAACGGAAAAAGGCTGTGTCGTTCATATAGCTCAAGACGCTGCCGAAGCAGCTGCGCTCATCAGTGAACTTTGCAGACAGACAAACACCGTCTGCACCTTTGCGCCCGAACTGGAAGAAATCCACCTGCAGCAGATACTCCCGCAGGCCATGCAGACAGACTTGGAAGCAGTTGTTGCACAGACTTTAGAACGCCCTTACTACAATCCGCGCCGCGCGCCGCTAGATGACACGGAGCAATCTCAAATTGTGCAAGCACTACAGCAATATCTGGGCCAGACTGTGCCGCCGGAGCAACTGCTTCCAGCGCTCAAACAAAAAATGAAAGCTGCAGCAGACCAGGCAGATTGGGGGATTACCGGCGCAGATGGCATTGCTGCCGACACCGGCACCGTCATTTTAGCCGAAGACCAGGGCAACGGCCGCCTGGTCTCCAATATCCCAACCCGCCATCTGGCTGTTATGGGGCTGGAAAAACTTTATCCATCTAACGAGGCTGCGCTGGAAAGTATCCATGTAGCCTGGAGCGCCGGTTCCCGCCAGAACCCGCCGGTGTATTATTCTTATATCACAGGGCCCAGCCGTACCGGTGACATTGAAGGGATTATCGTCTGCGGTATGCATGGCCCCTTAGAGGTGCATATTATCCTGCTGGATAACGGGCGCAGTCAGCTGCTCTCCCATGGAAAGGGCAAACTGCTGCAATGTCTGGAATGCGGTCAGTGCACCGCAGCCTTACAGCAGCTGCTGCATGACCATCAGCCTATTCCGGCACCGCTGACCTGTAAATCGCTGGCATTGGCCAATCTGCACACCCCTTATCAGTTGGAGCATGCTCAATGGGATGCACTGCATTGGCAGTGTCCTGTCGGCATCACTGCACAGGATCTAAAAAATGCGTTGACTATTTGATAAAAAAACACAAATAAAAAGTTGCAGTCGGTTTTATAACCAGCTGCAACTTTTTATTTGCATCTATAGTATTTTGTTTGTTCGTTTAACAAATATCCGCTGATATTCTCTTACATACTGTCTAATTTTTCTGTCAGCAATTGATTGATCACAGCCGGATTGGCCTGCCCTTTAGATGCTTTCATAATCTGACCGACCAAAAAGCCCATGGCCTTTTTCTTACCGGCTTTGTAATCCTCTACCGATTTTGGATTGGCTTCTACCACAGCGGCCACCATTTCTTTCAGTGCACCTTCATCAGAAATCTGCACCAGCCCCTGTTCTTTGATAATCGCTTCTGCATCTTTGCCGGTTGCAAACATTTCACCAAATACCTTCTTGGCAATTTTACCACTGATTTCACCGGCATCAATCAATTTTAACAATGCTGCCATCTGTTCCGGTCTGATTTTCACATCAGCCAGCTCAATACCTTCAGCATTGACTTTCGCCAACAGCTCTACCATAATCCAGTTGCTGATTTTTTTGGTATCGTTATAATGGGCATGTACGCCATCATAGAAATCTGCCAGCGCCTTGGAGGCGGTAATGACACCGGCATCATAGGCAGGCAGACCATCTTCCTCCATCATGCGCTGCCGTTTTACCTGCGGCATTTCCGGCAGGCTGGCGCGCAATTCTTCGATATAGGCATCGGTAACTATAATCGGCGTCAAATCCGGATCGGGGAAGTAACGATATTCATCTGAATCCTCTTTGCTGCGCAGGCTTAAGGTGATACCCTTGCCATCATCCCAGGTGCGTGTTTCCTGCACCACTTTGCCGCCCGCTTCCAGAATTTCGGTCTGCCGTTCAATTTCATATTTTACAACCCGTTCTACTGCACGGAACGAGTTCAGATTTTTAATTTCGGCCCGGGTACCAAAGACTTCCTGTCCTACCGGACGCAGCGACAGATTCACATCGCAGCGCAAGGAACCCTGCTCCATGCGGGCATCCGATACACCGGTATATTCAATAATGGCTTTCAAATTGGTCAGAAAAGCCATCACATCTTCCGCACTGCGCATATCCGGTTCGGATACAATTTCAATCAGCGGCACACCGGCACGGTTATAATCCGCCAGAGAACCGGCAGATGTGGTAATGGTTGCACCCTGATGCACCAGTTTACCGGCATCTTCTTCCATATGAATGCGGGTAATCCCGATTCGTTTTGCTCCCTGACTGGTTTCTATATCAATATATCCGTTTTTACAAATCGGCAAATCAAACTGAGAAATCTGATATGCTTTGGTTAAATCGGGATAAAAATAATTTTTACGGTCAAATTTACTAAAATGGGCAATTTCGCAATTCATTGCCAATCCGGCTTTGATGGCATATTCCAGCACTTTTTTATTCAGCACCGGCAATGTGCCAGGCAATCCCAGGCAAACCGGGCAGACATGTGTGTTGGGTGCGCCGCCAAAATCGGTAGGACAACTACAGAAAATTTTTGTTTTCGTTTTTAATTCTACGTGGACTTCGCAGCCGATGACTACTTCATACTCCATGAGTTACAGCCCCTTCCCCTGGTTTGGTTTTAATCTGGTCAATGTTGTATTTTGCTCCAGCGCATAAGCAACCTGCAGCAAAGTAGGTTCAGCAAAAGCTTTTCCCAGCAGCTGCACACCGATAGGCATCTGATTTTTATCCAGACCATACGGCAGCGACAAAGCCGGAATCCCGGCCAGATTACTCGGAATGGTGCAAATATCCCCTTTATACAACGCCAGCGGGTCCTGGTTCTGCCCTTTGTGCAGTGCAGTGGTCGGCGCAGTCGGCGCAATCAGACAATCATATTTGGCAAATGCCTGATCATAATCCTGTTTAATCAGATTCCGCACTTTCAATGCCTTCAAATAGTAAGCATCATAATAACCGGAACTCAGCGCATAAGTGCCCAGCATAATCCGCCGTTTTACTTCGGCACCGAAGCCCTGCTTTCTGGTATCACAGAACATGTCCACCACATCTTTGGCCTGCACCCGCAAGCCGTAACGCACACCATCATAACGTCCCAGATTGGAACTGGCTTCTGCCGGCGCAATTAAATAATAGGCGGGCATCGCATACCGCGTATACGGCAGAGAGCATTCCTCTACCACAGCGCCTAATTCTTCCAGCTTGGCTGCTGCTGCCCGTACCTGCGCTTCTACTTCAGGATCAATCCCTTCGCCCAGATATTCTTTCGGCAAACCGATGCGCAGCCCTTTGACATCTCCGGTCAGCGCTTTGGTGTAATCAGGATAATCATATTTGGCAGAGGTGGAGTCCTGCTTATCATAGCCGGTAATGGCATTTAAAATCAACGCAGTATCGGTTACATCTTTGGCCAGCGGCCCAATCTGATCCAGCGAAGAAGCAAAGGCAATCAGCCCAAAACGGGAAACTGCACCGTAAGTTGGTTTTAAGCCAACAATACCGCAGAAAGAAGCCGGCTGACGAATTGATCCGCCTGTATCAGATCCCAGAGAATACACCGCCAAATCTGCCGCTACAGCAGCAGCAGATCCGCCGCTGGAACCACCGGGCACACAGTCTGCATTCCATGGATTTTTGGTAGCAAAAAAGGCAGAGTTTTCTGTGGTAGAACCCATGGCAAACTCGTCCATGTTGGCTTTGCCCAACAGGATCGCATTTTCTGCCTGCAATTTATGAACAACAGTAGCGCTGTACTGTGGCTGAAAGCCGTCCAGCATTTTTGAAGCACAGGTAGTATTGATCCCTTTTGTACATAGATTATCTTTCACTGCCATAGGAATCCCGGCCAGCGTGCCAATGGATTCTCCGGCAGATATTTTTGCATCTACTGCTTTGGCCTGTTCCAGCGCCAACTGATCAGTTACGGTGATATAGGCTTTTACATCGCCATCTAGTTTCTGGATCCGATCCAGGTGTTCCCGGGTCAGCTCCACAGCGCTGATTTCTTTTTTAACCAGCAGTTCATGCAGTTCATGAATCGTTAGTCTGGATATTGTCACGATTCTTCCCCCTTATACGATTTTTGGTACCTGGAACATGCCGTCAGACTGTTCTGGTGCATTAGCCAATACTTCTTCCTGACGAAAGCACTGTCCCACGTCATCTTCACGGAACACATTTTCAATGGGCAGCACATGGGCCAACGGCACCACACCGTCAGTATCAATCTGCTGTAAGCCTTCCATAGTATCCAGAATCTGACTCAACTGCTCTGCATAAAGGGCAATCTCTGCCTCATCCAGATTCAAACGGCTCAGTTTGGCAACTTTTTCTACGACTTCTTTGCTTATCATGATAACGCCTCCTGTAACGGATCAAAAAATGAAAAAGACGTCTTCAAAAGTGCATAGCACACCACTGAAAACGTCTTTGCCTTTTTAGGATTATAATTTTATACTCATAACCCTTATTTTGTCAAGTCTTTATCACCGTTCTTATCCGATTCTGTTCAATAATTCTATATACAGAATTATGAATACGCCGACAGCTCTATCACCTGTGATATGACAACATCGCAGCAGTTTAAACTTTTATCCGTTGATGCACTCCAGCAAGATAACTTTTAATTGCTGCGGATCACAGTTACCTTTCAATTCCTTCATACATTTGCCGAATAATGCCATCAATGCTTTTTCTTTGCCGTTTTTAAAATCATTTACCGATTTTGGATCAGCCTCAATCACTTTTTTCACAACATCAAGAATCATATCGTCATTTTGTTCCCCGATCAGCATATCATTGGCTTCTGCATAGGCCTCCGGATCAATGCTGCGATCATCAAACATGGCGCTGAGAATTTTTTTACTGTTGGCACGGCTGATTTTGCCATCCCCAGTCAAAGAAATCAATTTCCCCAATGCCTGATTGTCCAGATTCAGCATTTCATAGGTCATCTTTTTAGCATTGAGGATACGCATAACATCGGAAGTAATCCAGTTTACCACTTCTTTTGGATTGCCGCACGCTTCGCTGGCTTCTTCAAAACATTCACAGAGCATGATGCTTTCGCTGATTCGTTCCGCATCATATTCGGTAAGGCCAAGAGCGATATATTTCTCCCGTTTTACCTCCGGAAATTCGGGAACAGAATTTTGAATGGCTTCGTACCATGCATCATCGATCACCACAGGCATCACGTTTGGATCCGGGAAATAACGATAATCGCCGGCTGTTTCCTTGTTTCTCATGGCATAGCTTTTTCCTTTGGCATCATCCCAACGGCGGGTTTCCTGAACCAGAACTTCTGTCCCGTTCTCCAGAGCATCAATGTGTCTTGCTGTTTCAAATTCGATGGCACGTTTGATGGCTTCGATAGAGTTCATGTTTTTCATCTCGGTACGAACGCCCAGAACATCACTGCCCGCAGGTCTTACCGACAGGTTTACGTCGCAGCGCATGGTACCATGGGCCATCTCACATTCTGCAACCTTGGCATAGCGCAACAAGGTTCTCAAACGCACCAAATATGCTTCCACTTCTTCTGCACTGGAAAGATCCGGCTGGCTTACAATTTCAATCAGCGGAACGCTGGTGCGGTTAAAGTCCACATGGGTTGTCCCTTCGCTGATATCATGAACCAGCTTTCCTGCGTCTTCTTCCATGTGAATCTGTTTAATACGAACGCTCTTCTTGCCTGCAGAGGTTTCAATATCCACGCGGCCATTGACTGCCACAGGCGCAAACCATTGTGTAGTCTGATAGGCACCCGGCAGGTCAGGATAGTAATAGCTTTTTTTATCAAAGGTTGTAACACGGTTAATATCACAGTTCAGCATCATCCCCGCTTTCATACCAAAATCGACTACACGGCGGTTTACTACCGGCAGCATACCCGGCATCCCGCAGCAAGCAGGGCATACATGGGAGTTGGGCTCAGCGCCAAAAGAATGGGCGGAGCAAGAGCAGAATATTTTAGATTCGGTTGCAAGTTCAACGTGAACTTCCAAGCCAATGACGGTTTCGTATTTCATCTTATTGGTTTCCTCCTTTACACAAGCTCTGCCAAGTCAAGGAGCAGCTCCTCAGAGAAGGCATTTCCCACAAGCTGCACGCCGCCTGCTACCACAACAGGAAACCCTGTAATAGACGCAGGAGCTGTAAAGAAATTTTCCTTGTAAGGCAAGTATTTATCACGTTCTACCAAAGTCCTGTCATAGGAAAGCGTACTTACGGCAGGCATCAGCAACGCATCACAGTCGGCAAGCATAGCAGCCATATCATCGCGGATCACTCTTCTTACCCGCATTGCTTTGTCGTACACTTTACTGTAGTTTTCGGTAGACAAGGTTTCGGAACCGAACAGAATAGCAGATTTCAGAAAATCACCAAATGCTTCTGTACGGGAATTAGTATAAAGTTCGTCAATATTGGTATAGTTTTTGGTACGGTATCCATATTTCACACCATCATAACGGGATACATTGTTGCAAAGCTCTGCGGACATCAGAATATTCCAGGCAGCACCTGCATAAGCAACTGTTTGGGCATCTATGGTAACCACCTCAACGCCGTTTTTGCTCAGCTGTTCAGCAGCAGCTGCAATCTTTGCCTGTACCTCTTCATTCACACCTTTCAGCATAGAGGACAATACTGCAACCTTATTCCTTTTGTTCACAGCGGCCTTCCCCTGCTCTGTCATGCTCTCCGGCAGAGAAGTTCCATCTTTGCTGTCATGACCTGCCATCGCACAGAACACTTCACGGCAATCAGTCCCATTGTTTGCAATCACACTCACTGTCTCACCGGAGCAAGCCACCGGAATGGTTCCGTAACGGGACACTCTGCCGTATGTCGGTTTAAGCGCCACTAAACCGCTCTGAGCAGCGCCTCTTCTTGGAGCGCCGTTTACATCTAAAACGACAGCTGCCTTTCCATCGCCGTTTTTCACAGCCAACGCTGCAGGATACTGTAAGGATTCGCCCTCATATTCTGCACCAAAATAACAGGTTTCACCCAACAAGTCAACGCCAAATTCACCAACCTTGGTTTTCCCTGCAACAGCATACCCTGCATTTTTCAGCCGTGTCAGCACCTCAGCTTCAAACAGGCTGTTATAGCCTTCCAGCATTTTGGAACCTGCAGTGGTAGGCATATCTGTTGTAAGAAACATATCATCCACAACGACTGCTTTGGCTTCAGCCGTTTCCTGCTTCATCATATAAATACTCATATAGCTCCTCCTTATTCAAGCACACGAGGTACACACCAGTACCCTTCATCGGTTTCCGGTGCGCCTGCCTGCAGATCTTCACGGGAGAAAGGCTGACACGCCCCATCCTCACGAACAACGGTAAGAATCGGCATCACATGCACCATTCTCTCCACATGTTCAGTATCAATTGCATCCAACGTTGCGGTATCCGCATCACGCTCTGCAAAAAAGCTTATCACATCATCTTTTTGCGTGTCTGTCAAACTGAGCTGGTTGAGCAAACACAATCTTCTCAACGCTTCTCTTTCCATAACTACACCCCTTATCAATTAATATCTTACCTAATTGTACACCCTTTTGTCTAATTCTCCAACATTTGAAGAAAAGTTTCTTCATCTATAATAGAAATACCTAACTCCTGCGCTTTGGTCAATTTAGAACCTGCGCTCTCTCCTGCCAACACATAATCGGTTTTTTTACTGACACTGCCGCTTGTCTTACCGCCGGCCTGCTCAATCATAGCACTGGCTTCCCGCCGATCCAGCGTTGGCAGCGTGCCCGTCAGCACAAAGGTTTTCCCTGCAAAAGCCGCTTTTTCCTGCTTTTGCTCTGCTGGCTCTCCATTTAACTGCACGCCGGCTTCCGCCAATTTTTGCAGAAAAGCAGCATGCCGATCTTTCTGAAAATAATCGGTGATACTTTCAGCAATTTTAGGACCAACTTCGTCAATCACCACCAGCTCATCATAGCTGGCCTGCTGTAATGCTTCCAGCGAATGAAACTGCCGGGCCAGCACTTTGGCCACATTTTGTCCCACCAGACGAATCCCCAGGGCAAAAATAATCTGCGCCAGCGTGCGGCGCTTGCTGTTTTCCAGGCTGTTCAGCAAATTTTCTGCCGATTTATCACCCATGCGCTCCAGCTGCACCAGCTGTTCCTTCTGCAAATAATACAAATCGGCAGCATTGGCAATCAATCCTGCCTGCAGCAGCTGGTTGATTACAGCAGGGCCCAGGCCTTCAATATTCATGGCATCTCTGGACGCAAAATGGATAATCCCTTCCCGCACCTGCGCCGGACAAGTCATAGGATCGCTGCAATGGTAAGCAGCTTCATCCTCCAGCCGAATCAGCGGCGCACCGCAGGCCGGACACACTTTGGGAAACTGGAATTCCTGTTCCCCGCCGTTCCGCCGTTCTGTCACCACAGAAACTACCTCAGGAATCACCTCGCCGGCCTTCTGTATCACCACATAATCACCGATGCGAATATCCTTTTCCCGAATAAAGTCTTCATTGTGCAGCGTTGCCCTGCTGATGGTACTGCCTGCCAAAAACAACGGCGTCAGATTGGCCACCGGTGTCACTGCGCCGGTACGGCCCACCTGCACCACAATATCTTCTACCTGAGTAACACCCTGTTCCGGCGGAAATTTATACGCAATGGCCCAGCGGGGATTTTTAGCCCGATTTCCCAAAACCTGCTGATCGGCCAGCGAATTAATTTTCACCACCATACCGTCAATATCAAAGGGCAAATCATGACGATGCTCGCCCCAATATTCACAGTAAGCGCAAATTTCCTCAATATCACTGCTGACCAACGGCTCCATAGTGGTGAACCCTGCCTCTTTCAGCAACTCGATACACTGGGTATGAGACTGGGGCTCGGCCCCTTCCACATACAGCATGGTATAAATAAAGGCTCTTAAATCCCGCTGGGCTGCAATCTTGGGGTCTAACTGACGGATAGATCCGGCGGCGGCATTGCGGCAATTGGCAAACAACGCTTCACCTGCTTCTTCCCGCTGCTGATTCAACCGTTCAAAGGAAGCACGGGGCAGATACACTTCCCCTCTTGCTTCTAATACAGGCAACGCCTTCTGCAAGCGCAGCGGAATATTTTTGATGGTGCGCACATTGGCCGTTACATTTTCACCGGTCACCCCGTCACCGCGGGTGGCGCCGGTCTGCAAAACGCCATTTTCGTAATACAACGCAATGGACAATCCATCGATTTTATACTCCACCACATATTCAATTTCATCTTTTCCCAAGTCATTGCAGACTCTTTGATGAAATTCTCTCAAATCATCGGTACCGTACGCGTTCATCAAACTGAGCAGACTGTTGCGGTGGGTATAACTGGCAAACTCTTTCAATGGCGCGCCGCCCACCCGCTGCGATGGGGAATCCGCTGTAAGCAGCTGCGGATATTGGGCTTCTATTTCCAGCAGCTCCCGCATCAACTGATCATATTGATAATCGGAAATTTCCGGCGCATCCAACACATAATAGCGCTTGTCATGATACGCAATCTGCTCTTTTAATTCGGTCAGACGCACTGCCGCTTTCTGTTCCTCCACAGTACCAACCACCTCCTGTTTATCAATGGATATTATGTGTTATCTGTTCTTTCCTGTCACACAAATTTTTACTGTATTGCCCTCATTCCACCTTGTGAATAGGCGCATATTTAACAAACAAATCCTTCATGCCAATATCGGGAAAAATAACCCGCAGGGATAACTCTTCTCCGCTGCCGGAGACCCCCACGATCACACCCTGTCCCCACTTTTTATGCTCAACGGTATCATTGATCTGATAGTCTGTAAAAGCTGCGGCTGTGCTGCCTGCTGCCTTTACCGGCGCAGCCACACCGGCAGCACCCAGGGAAGGCGCTGTGCTTTTGCGCTCAGCAGCCCGTTTTTGCGCTGTTTGCTGATTCATATCCAGCAAAAGTTCCGCAGGAATCTCCCGCAGAAAACGGGAAGCCGGATTATAATTGCTGCGGCCATACAGCATCCGTTCCCCGGCGCGAGTCAGATAAACCTGCTCCTTAGCCCGAGTCAGCGCCACATAGCACAGACGGCGTTCTTCTTCCATTTCATCTGGGTCCAGCGAATGCACCGCCCGGGCATGCGGAAATACCCCTTCCTCCATACCGGTTACAAATACCACTGGAAACTCCAGCCCTTTGGCGCCGTGCATGGTCATAATGGTGACCGAATCTTCCTCTCCATCCATCTGATCCAAATCGGTAAACAGCGCCACTTCAGCCAAAAAGGCAGACAGCGTTGCCCCTTCATTATCCTCACGGGTATCAAAAGCGGTAGTAATAGATAAAAATTCTTTCAGGTTTTCCAGGCGGGTTTCTGCCTCCACTGTTTTTTCAGCCTGCAGCGCCTGCAAATATCCGCTTTCCTCCAATACAGTCTGGGTCAGTTCGGTAACGCTCATAGTCTGGCTTAACAACCGGAATGTGTCCAGCAAACGGCCAAACTGGGCCATAATCAAAGCGTACTTTTTACCGGCGCCGCTTTCCTCGGCCCGAATCAACGCATCGGATACCGCAATGTTTTCCTCCCGGGCAAACTGCATCAACCGCATCCAGCTGGTATCCCCCACACCTCTGCGCGGTGTGGCCAAAGCCCGCTCTGCGCTGACTTCATCAGCAGGATTGGAGATGATCCGCAGATAAGCCATAATATCCTTAATTTCTTTGCGGCCATAGAACTTTTGTCCGCCAAAAATATGATAGGCAATGTTCTCTTTAATCAGCGTTTCTTCCAGCGCACGGAACTGGGCCGTCGCCCGGCACAAAATAGCAAAATCCTTTAATCGGCGGCCATCCTGCAGCCCTGCCCGAATCTGCCGGGCAATAAAATAGGCTTCCTCTTTCTCCGTATATCCGGTATAGCAAGCCAGCTGACTGCCTTCTTTTTTTTCTGTCCAGAGCCGTTTATCTTTGCGGCCTGTGTTGCGGCATACCACACTGTAAGCCGCATCTAAAATACTCTGGGTAGAACGATAGTTTTCTTCCAGTTTCACCACCCGGGCAGAAGGATAATCCTCCTCAAAACTGAGAATATTGCGAATATCCGCGCCGCGCCACTGATAAATAGACTGGTCATCATCCCCCACCACGCACAGATTCTGATAGCGGCTGGCCAACAGTTTTACCAGCACATACTGGGCCATATTGGTATCCTGGTACTCATCCACCAGAATATAGCGGAATCGTTCCTGATACCGCTGCAATACATCAGGATTTTCAGAAAAAAGCTGCACCGTCAGCATAATCAAATCATCAAAATCTACCGCATTATTCTGCTTTAATCGCTCCTGATAAATGCGGTAAATTTCTGCATGCTGTTCCTCTAAAAAATCGCCCTCAGCAGCAAAATGCGCCTGCTGCGGCGTGCGCAGCTCATTTTTATGGGCAGAAATTCTTGCCGCTGCACCGCGAGGCGGATATTTTTTTTCGTCCAGATTCAACTCTTTCAGTATCATTTTCAGCAACGTCTGCTGGTCGCTGTCATCATAAATAACAAAATTGGTGTCATATCCAATATAAGAAATTTCATTGCGCAAAATTCTTACACAGGTAGAATGAAAGGTGCTGGCCCAAACCTTTTCTCCATCCTGCCCAACCAGCGACACGATCCGTTCCCGCATCTCCTGCGCCGCTTTATTGGTAAACGTAATGGCCAAAATATTCCATGGCGCTACCCGCTTTTCATAAATCAAATAGGCAATCCGCGTTGTCAGCACTCTGGTCTTGCCAGAACCAGCGCCAGCCAGAATCAGCAAAGGCCCTTCCGTACACTCCACCGCTTCCCGCTGGGGCATATTCAACTGTGACAAATCCATTCCGATACCCCCACTTTCTAGGACTTCATCATAAAATCAAATAAAAATATTATAACAAAAAAACAGCAGCTAGTCCAGCCAGGAAGATAGCATAAATTTACTGCAGAAAAAAAGATAAAGTTAGAAAAACTATAATATGTCTACCCCATGTTACATTAACCTTTCCCCAAATTGCTAAGAGGGCAATCTCTTTGCAGAAAGTCCACCTCTGGATGGAGATTTCTGCCGACTGTCCCAATCGTGGCAGACGCAG